>NZ_PSWS01000001.1 GCF_002932875.1 Rathayibacter tritici | reverse complement strand
GGTGGGGACGGTGCGGGGGTGGAGGAGGGTCATGACGAGTCCTTGGCTGGTCGGATCCGGGACGAGTGTCCGTGGGGGCGGATCCGGGTGTGCGCGATCGAGCCGATCCGCGAAGCGCGGTAACGGCAGAGACGGATGCAGGGCATCCAGGGGATCGTCCGCGCCTGCGACGCTCAGCTGATCGAGAGGATCAGCGGGCGGAGGCGATGCGGGGATCCGGCGAGGTCAGTTCCTCATGCACACATTCGACAGCACATGACGGGGCCACCGGCCATCATCATGCCGGCATTCCCGGAGGCCTCGAGGGAGGTCAGGGCGTGCAGGGTGTCAGTCATGCTCGACAGTAAAGCCCAGGCTGGTGCCGTGCGTCAACACGTCCGTGCGCGGAGGCGGCGCGCCGCGATGCATCGCGACGGCTGTCGCCAGCGCCGATGTACGCGTCATCCTGCGGGTTCCGCGGGTGCGACGGGCTCGAGGGTGTATTTCTTCTTCGGGTCCCAGCGGGGGATGGTGCCTTCGTCTCCGGGGACGACGATTCCGGCGGCGCGTTGCGCGTTGTCCTCCTTGAGCAGGGCGATGGCGTCGCCGGGCGCGCAGCGCGCGGTTGCGCCGACCCGGTAGGTGTCTTCTCCGGCTTTGGTATCGAAGGCGGCGCGGAGGACGGGGCCGCCTTCGCCGAACACTCTGGGCCAGGGGGTGGAGTCGGCGATGCGGACGCTCATGCCGAGGGATTCCCAGTAGGTGGCTACCTTTCGGGCGTCGCCGGCGGGATCGGTTCCGCGGGGCGCCCAATGGTCGAAGCTGTAGCTGGCGCCTTTCTCTCCGCCGCCGAGTCCGCAGCTGTCGGGTGCCGCGCCGCCGGACTTGGGCCACCAGCCCGTGATGTCGAGCTGCCGGGTGGTGTCTTTGACGAACGCGATGAGCGCGGTGCGTCCCTCGGTGGGTGTCATGGTGGTCACCGGTGTCGGTTCCTCCGGATTCTCGGCGGCGCAGGCGGACGTCAGGAGCAGGATTGCGGCGAGAACGCTCGCCGCGGCGGTACCTCGTCGTGGAGGAGTCCTGGTCACTGTTGGCGTGCTCCGCGGCCCGTGTCGGATGGTGAGGTCATTGCTCGGGCTCGTCGGGATCGGGTTCGGGTTTCGGTGGGGTGGTGGCGGGTGCGACGGGCTCGAGGGTGTATTTCTTTTTCGGGTCCCAGCGGGGGATGGTGCCTTCGTCTCCGGGGACGACGATTCCGGCGGCGCGTTGCGCGTTGTCCTCCTTGAGCAGGGCGATGGCGTCGCCGGGCGCGCAGCGCGCGACGGCGCCGACCCGATAGGTGTCTTCGGCGGAATGGGTGTCGAAGTCGGCGCGGAGGACGGGGCCGCCTTCTCCGTAGACGGTGGGCCAGGGGGTGGAGTCGGCGATGCGGACGCTCATGCCGAGGGATTCCCAGTAGGTGGCAACCTTTCGGGCGTCGCCGGCGGGATCGGTTCCGCGGGGCGCCCAATGGTCGAAGCTGTAGCTGGCTCCTTTCTCTCCGCCGCCGAGTCCGCAGCTGTCGGGTGCCGCGCCGCCGGACTTGGGCCACCAGCCCGTGATGTCGAGCTGCTGGGTGGTGTCTTTAACGAACGCGATAATCGAAGCTCGTCCCTCGGTAGGTGTCGTGGTGGTCATCGGTGTCGGTTCCTCCGGATTCTCGGCTGCGCAGGCTGACGTCAGGAGCAGGACGACGGCGAGCCCGCCCGTTGCAACGATGCCCCTTCTTCTCTCAGCTTTAGTCGCCATCAACAAGCTCTCCTACCCGTTTCTGCAACTCTGTGGGCCCCAGCGGCACGTAGTCAGTCACGGAGTCCAGATCGCCTCGCAAGATCCGGGCAACGTTGTTGAGTGACTCCGTTTTCACGTCGAAGTACCCCGCCCTGTCGCCCGTATCGCTCTCCACCGCCCCGTGGGCCGAGACCGGCCGACCGTTGTCGCCACCGTTCTCGACTCCGAAGACGTGGGCTCCGAACCCCGGCAGGACGGGATTCACATGGTGATCCTCACTCGCCCCCCGTCCCACATAGGCCAGCTCGTCGCCGCTGCTGTTCTCTCCGGGGAACTTGGGGCGGCCCTGGCCGGCGTAGACGCCGTCGGCGTGAAGATCGGATGCGTTGTCGACAGAGTCGGGGAGCCCCGCGGAGCCGAGAGTGATCAGGGAGCCGAGCTGCACGTCCGGTCGGGTCGCCGCGACGGCGGCGACGGTGCTGCCGTAGGAGTGCGCGACGACGTTCGGGTGGGGGATCGAGTCCCCGCGGACGGCGGCGAGTCCGCCGAGAGCGGCGGCGAGGCGGGTGGCGCCTGCGACCGCGTCGTCCGTAGTGAGCACCGACATGTCCAGGTCGACGCCGATCGGATTGGGCGGCGTCTCGTAGCCGATCCAGGCGACGACCGCGTGCCCCGGCGGCAGCAGCGACTGCAGGTTCTGCGAGGCTCTCGTCCAGTCGGTCGTCGTCGCGGTCGTCTGCCCCATCCCGGGGACCGCGTAGGTGACGTCGGTCGCGGTGTCGAGGTCGCCGATCGAGACCGCGGCCAGGGGCGGGTCGTCGTCGGTCAGCGAGATCAGGAACCTGGGGTTCCGGCCTTCGAACGACGCCAGGGAATCGTGAATGTTCGCGAGGACGGCGAGTCGTCGCTCGATGTCCGCGAGAGCCGGCCCCACAGCGTCGGCACTGCCCGTGCCCGGAGTGATCGCGCGCAGGGCGTCCCGCTCGGCGGTCAGGCTCGCGAGCTCCGCCTCGAGGCGGAACGCGTTCGCCACCGACCGGGCACCGTAGGGAATGCCCTCGAGATTCCCGATCACCAGCGGCAGCGCCGTCAGCAGCTCGTGCTGGCGGGACGAGAACGGATCGACAGAGTCGGCTGCGGGGTCAAGGCTCTGCCACCATTCGTGTACGACGGCGGGTGGCATTCTCTGGATCTGCGCGGCCAGAGCGGGCGACGCCGCGAGCATCGCCGCGAGGTCTCCCGCGGGGACGGACGCGAGGATGGCGCGCAGCGCCTGATCGGTGGGGGGAGCGAATCGGGTTCGAGCGAGATCGAGACCCGCCGAGGAGAGTGAACCACCCCCGGCCGCGCGGAATGCGTCGGCGATCGCCTCGACCCAACTGGCCTCCTCGCCGTTCACGGTCACGAAGCGCTCGAAGGCGTTCAGGAAGGTGCAGTTCTCGATCGGGACCCAGGAGCACGCGTCCGTGAAAGACGCCCAGGAGGCGCGGACGCTGGTCAGCCGCTCCTGCATCAGCGCGCCGAACGCCCGCGCCGTCGATGCGTAGACGACGAGATCGTCCGGGTCGGCGGAGGTCCTGCCGTGCCCGAGTGGGCCCGAATGCTGCGTCGTCGTTCGCGGCGGCTCCTGGATCGCGAAGCCGGCGTTGATGACCGGCGCAGGAATCCGGTCCTCGGACGGACGCGGATCGACCAGCATCCCCTCGTCGGGCTGGACGCCGAGGCCGGCGAGCGGATGAGAACGTCGGCGCTGCTCCCGCTCGGCCTCGCGCACGTTCCAGGCCTCGAGTGCGGCGATGCGAGCCCGCTCCTTCTGAGCGGCGTACGACGTCTCGCAGATACGGTCGGCCAGGTCCCAGAGCGACCGGGAGAGGCCGACCCGGTTCTCGGAGCCGACGATGCAGGCGGTGCGGAACAGATCGGCGTACGGGCCGGTGAAGTGCTCTACGGCCGTGCCCATCGCGCCGCTCCAGGCGACTCCGTGATCCCTCAGCGAATCGCTGGCGTTGCGCAGAGTCTTCGCCAGGTCGTCGGCCGTCGCGTCGTCGAAACGGAACTCCATCGCGCCTCCTTCGTGAGTGAATGTCACGAGAATAGAGACGCACGGAGGACAGCGATCGATCTGGCGCGGAACGCGGCTCAGGGCTGGGCGAGGGGAACCGGGGCCCGGGCCGCTCGAGCGGAAGGTGCCTGACGCGGGCTCCGCAGCCCGCGGGGTCAGCCCGCCAGACCGTAGAGGCGGTCGCCCGCGTCACCCAAGCCCGGCACGATGTAGCCGAGCTCGTTGAGCTTCTCGTCGAGGGAGCCGAGGACGATGGTCACGTCGCGGTCGCCGAAGGCCTTCTCGACGGCGGCCAGACCCTCGGGGGCGGCGAGGAGGCAGACGGCGGTGACATCCACGGCCCCGCGGTCGAAGAGGAACTGGATGGCGGCAATGAGCGAGCCGCCGGTCGCGAGCATCGGGTCCAGGACGAAGCACTGCCGATTCGACAGGTCCTCGGGCAGTCGCTCGGCGTACGTGGTCGGCTCGAGGGTTTCCTCATTGCGCGCCATGCCCAGGAAGCCGACCTCGGCGGTCGGGATCAGCTTGACCATGCCCTCGAGCATGCCGAGACCTGCGCGGAGGATCGGGACGACGAGCGGCTGCGGGTCGCTGAGCGCGAGGCCGGTGGTCTGCGTCACAGGAGTGTCGATGGTGACGGTGCGGGTGCGGACGCCGCGGGTGGCTTCGTAGGCGAGGAGCGTCATCAGCTCTTCGGCGAGCTGACGGAAAGTAGGGGAGGGAGTGCGCTTGTCACGAAGCACGGTGAGCTTGTGGGTGATCAGCGGGTGGTCGGCTACGTGGACGCGCATAAGCTCAATCTACTGGCCGCGGTCGTACCGACCGGCCCGAGCGGGGCAGCGACCGCGGGAGGGGGGAGCGATGCGCGACAGCGATCTGCGCGTCCCCCCGCACTCCGACGAGTGGATGGGCCTGGCTCTCGACGAGGCGCGTCGGGCCTGCGGTTGGGGAGACGTCCCGGTGGGCGCGGTGGTGCTGGACTCGGAGGGCGCCGTGCTCGGGCTCGGGCGCAACGAGCGGGAGTTGCGCCGGGACCCGACGGCCCATGCCGAGGTGGTCGCGATCCGCGCGGCGGCCCAGGCTCGGGGCGACTGGCATCTCGAGGGCTGCACACTGGTGGTCACCCTGGAGCCGTGTGTGCTCTGCGCAGGTGCGATCCTCGCGGCACGGATCGAGCGGGTCGTGTTCGGAGCATGGGATGAGAAGGCCGGGGCGTCGGGATCGGTGCACGACCTCCTCCGCGACCGCCGGCACAATCACGTGGTCGAGGTATACCCCGGGGTGCGTGCCGAGGAGAGCTCGCGGCTACTGCTCGACTTCTTCGCCTCGCGCCGCTGACGGCGACCGCCCTCCGCTCGGAGCGCGCAGCCACTCGGCGAGTGCGAGCCGCGTCGCCGCGTGCATCCGCTCGAACCGGCCGACCGCGAGGTCGCCAGCGAGAACTGCCGCGTCGTAGCCCGCCGCTCCCGCATACTCCCCGTCGCCCTCGAGCCACTGCGCCGCCATCGCGCCGGTCAGCTCCGGGTGGAACTGCACGGCGAGCAGCCAGTCCTCGACCGCGAACGCCTCCACCTCGCCCGCCGGCGACGAGGCCAGCAGTGCGGCTCCGAGCGGCAGAGCGAAGGTGTCGCCGTGCCACTGCATGACGTCGACAGTGGCGAGGTGGCGCAGCGGGGAGCGCGCGCCCGCCTCCGTGAGCACGATGGAGCGGAAGCCGACCTCGCGGGTCGCTCCGGGGTGCACTGACTCACCGAGGGCCGACGCGATCAGTTGCGCACCGAAGCAGACGCCGAGGGTGGGACGGCGGTGGTGCAGCCGGTCCTGCAGGAGGGCGATCTCGGGGTTGATGAAGGGGTGTCGCGAGGTCTCGTAGACGCCGGCGCTGGAGCCGAGCGTGATGACCAGGTCGGGGACGAGGATGTCGATCGCGTCGAGATCCGTCCCGGCGACGGCGTCGACCACGAAGCCCTCGGCCGTCAGCATCGGCTCGAGCGCGCCGAGCCCGGCACCGCGCTCGTTGACGATCGCCAGTGCCCGCCGCACGTCAGGCGCTCTCGTGCGGTGCCGGCGCGGCGGCAGTCGGCGGCGCGGCGGTCGGAGTCGCGGCGCTCGACTCGGCCGGTCGGGACGGCACCGTCGCCGTCCGCCCGAGGTCGACGTCCGGTTCGAGGTAGATCGTCGTCGCCGCGGGGACCGCCTCGCGGACGCGCTGCTCCGCCGCGTCGATCCCGGCGGCGACGTGCCCGAGGGTGTCGGCGGCCGGGAACGCGAGTTTCGCGGCGACGAGGATCTCGTCGGGCCCGAGGTGCAGGGTGCGCATGTGGATCACGCGCTCGACATCGTGCCCAGCCTCGAGCGCGGCGCGGATCGAAGCGACGTTGGCGGAAGTCGCCCCCTCGCCGACCACGAGGCTCTTCGTCTCGACGCCGAGGACGATCGCCACCACGATCAACAGGGTGCCGATCATGATCGTGCCGATCGCGTCGTAGACCGAATCGCCCGTGATCACGCTCAGCCCGACTCCGAGCAGCGCGAACGTCAGGCCGGTGAGCGCGGCGACGTCCTCGAGTAGCACGACCGGCAGCTCGGGCGCCTTCGCGCGGCGGATGAACGGGAGCCACGACTGCGAGCCGCGGACCCGGTTCGACTCCTTCACTCCGGTGCGCAAGGAGTAGCCCTCGAGGCAGATCGAGATCACCAGGACCAGGATCGGCAGCCAGGCGTTGTCGAGCTCGTGCGGCTCGGCGATCTTCTCGATGCCCTCGTACAGCGAGAAGACGCCGCCGACCGAGAACAGGATGATCGAGACGACGAAGGCGTAGACGTAGCGCTCGCGTCCGTAGCCGAACGGGTGCTCCTCGTCGGCGGCTCTCCTGGATCGACGGCCGCCGAGCAGCAGGAGCAGCTGGTTGGCGGAGTCGGCGAGCGAATGCACCCCCTCCGCCAGCATCGAGGCGGATCCGGAGAACAACCAGGCGATGAACTTCGTCAGAGCGATGCCGAGGTTGGCCGCGAGTGCCGCGATGATCGTGGTGCCGCCTCCGGATGCGCTCACGTGGTCTCCTCGGGCTCGCCGCTGGATGGTCGGGCCATCCTACGAGGCCCGGACCGGCCCTGGACCCCCTTGCTCGCGGGGCTGTTCGTAGGATGAGCGGCGTGATCGATGCGCCCGTGCTGCTCCCGTCCATCGCCGTCCTCGGCCTCGGCTCGATGGGGGGCGCGATCCTGACGGGCCTGCTGGATCCCGGCGTGCGCGTCGAGGGGGGCGTGCGGGTGACCAACCGCGACTCCGCGAAGGCCGCCGCCTGGGACGGCCACCCCGTGGTCACCGCGTTCGCCACCGGCGACGACACCGAGGCCAACCGGCGCGCGGTCGAGGGTGCGGCGATCGTGCTCGTGGCCGTCAAGCCGCACCTGGTGCCCGATCTACTCGACGACATTGCGGACGCGCTCGCTCCGGGCGCCGTGGTGGTCAGCGTCGCGGCCGGAGTGACGGTGGCGACGTTCGAGCGGCACCTTCCCGCGTCGGTCGCCGTGCTCCGCTCGATGCCGAACACTCCCGCGGTCGTCGGCCGTGCCGTCACGGGACTCAGCGCGGGAACTCGGTCGAGCGACGAGGACCTGGCGCTCGTGCGCCGCCTGTTCGAGACGGTCGGCGAGGTGGTCGAGGTGCCGGAGTCGCAGCTCGACGCGCTCTCGACGATCTCGGGATCAGGGCCGGCCTACGTGTTCCTGCTGATCGAGGAGCTGATCGCCGCCGCGCTCGCGAAGGGCTTCACGTCGGAGCAGGCGTCGACTCTGGTGATCGGCACGTTCCGCGGCGCCGTCGAGTTGCTCGCCCACTCCGGCGAGGAGCCCGCTGAGCTGCGCCGCCGTGTTACGAGCCCGAAGGGCACCACCGAGCGGGCCGTCGCGGTCCTGCAGGAGGCGGACCTCGCCGCGCTCTTCACCCGCGCGACCGACGCCGCCCTGGCCCGCGCCCGCGAGCTCGCCGCCTCCTGACCCCGCTCCTTTGCCCTCCGCCCCTCCCCGCGAGATGCCACTTGTGAGGGCGACACGCCGGAGGAGGCGTGCGTAAGTGGCATCTCGCGGAGGGGGAGGGGAGGGGGCTAGGAGCCGAGGGCGGCGAAGCGCTCGATGTCGCTGGGGGTGCCGCTGACGACGATGAGGTCGTGGTTGGAGACGACGGTCTGCTCGGTCGCGTAGGTGAACGGCTTGCCGGGGCTCTTGACGCCGACGACGGTGACGCGGTGCTTGCGGCGCACGCCCGACTCGGTGAGGGTGAGACCGCGGATCGGCTTGGGCGGGTACATCTTCGCGAGCACGAAGTCGTCGTCGAACTCGATGAAATCGAGCATGCGCCCCGAGACCAGGTGCGCCACGCGCTCGCCCGCCTCCGCCTCGGGGTAGATCACGTGGTTCGCGCCGATCCGCTCGAGGATCTTGCCGTGCGAGCGCGAGATCGCTTTCGCCCAGATTTGCGGGATCTTGAGGTCGACGAGGTTCGCGGTGATCAGCACGGAGGCCTCGATCGAGGAGCCGACCGCGACGACGGCGACCTGGAAGTCCTGCGCGCCGATCTGCGCGAGAGCGTCAAGGGAGCGTGCGTCAGCCTGCACCGCGTGGGTGACCCGCTCCGACCACTTCTGCACGAGCCCGGCGTCGGCGTCGATGGCGAGGACCTCGCGGTCGAGACGGTCGAGCTGGCCGGCCGTGGCTGCTCCGAAGCGCCCAAGGCCGATCACCAGCACCGGGGCGTCGTACCTGATGCGGTCAACCAACGATGGGCCTCTCTTCCGGTCGTCTGAACAACTGCCTCCGCTGGCTGGCGGCGAGCGCAGCGGCGAGAGTCACGGTACCAACGCGGCCCATGAACATCGTCAGCGCCAGGATGTACGCCCCGGACGGCGGCAGCTCGGCCGTCAGCCCTGTCGACAGTCCGGAGGTGGCGAAGGCGGAGATGACGTCGAAGAGCACGTGATCGAGCGAGGCCTTCGTGATGTGCAGGATCAGGACCGAGGACACGGCGACCGTCGTCGCTCCCCACAGGACGACCGAGACGGCCAGGCGCAACACGTCGTTGGGGATCCGACGCCCGAATGCCTCCATATCGTTGTTGCCGCGCGCCTCGGCGAAGGCGGCCAGGAACAGGATCGCGAGGGTGGTGACCTTGATCCCGCCCGCGGTCGAGGCCGACCCGCCGCCGATGAACATCAGCATGTCGGTCACGAGCAGGCTGGACCCGTTGAGGTCGGGCACCGAGATCGTCGAGAACCCGCCGGAGCGCGTCATCGTCGAGAGGAAGAAGGACTGGAAGACGGTGTCTCCCGCGTCCAAGCTGCCGAAGGTCTTCGGGTTGTCGAACTCGAGCACGATGTAGAGGACTGCGCCGGCCACGAGCAGGATCACGGAGGTGACCAGCGTCAGCTTGACGTGCACCGACCACTTGCGCGGGCGTCTCCAGCCGCGCGAGAAGGCGTAGATCACGGGGAAACCGATGGCGCCGAGGAAAACGCCGACCATCAGGATCCCCAGAAACCAGTAGTCGTCCTCGAACGGTGTCAGGCCCGCGGCGTTGGGCGCGAAGCCGGTGTTGGTGAAGGCCATCGCAGAGTAGTAGAAGGAGTGCCAGACGGCCTCGCCGATCGGGATGCCGTCGATCAGCATCCGCGGGAACAGCAGCAGCGCGACGACGATTTCGATCGCGGCGGCGCTGATCGCGACGGTGGCGAGTAGGCCGCCGATCTCGCCCAGGCGCACGGCCTGGCCCTCGGCGACCGGCCCAGAGTGGATCCGCAGCGGGTTGGAGTCGCTGGCGACCATGAGCTTCGCGCGCAGTCCGAGGCGGCGTGAGATCGCCAGGCCCATGATCGAGGCGAGGGTCAGGACACCGAGCGCACCGATATTGACGCCGATGAAGATGATCGAGTGCCCGAACGCCGACCAGTGCGTCGCCATGTCCACCGTCGCGAGCCCGGTCACGCAGATCACCGACATCGCGGTGAAGAAGGCGTCGTGCAGCGGAGTGACGGTGTCGGTGGTGCTCGACACGGGGAGCGAGAACAGCAGGGTGAACACGAGCACGAGTGCCGAGAAGATGAGGATCGCGAAGCGGGACGGTGAGCGTCCGGCGAAGTCGTCGATCAGGTCGCGGGCCCGCTCGAATCCCGACCAGGGGGAGACGGGCGAGACGCCCACGGGGCTGCGGAACTGCTGCCGAACCACCACGGCGGATCCTCCACTCGATCGCGGCCATGCTACCCGCTCGGTGCCGCGTGACCGCGGCGCTGACTAGCCTGGGGGCATGGCTGACATCTTCGGGGTGATCGCGGACGGCACGCGCCGCGACATCCTCGCCCTGCTGCTCGAGCAGCGGCGCGAGGGCGCAACCGAGGGCATGAGTGTCTCGCGGATCGTTGCGCGTCTCGAACTGAGTCAGCCCACCGTCTCGAAACACCTCAAGGTGCTGCGCGAGTCCGGGCTCGTGACAGTGCGCGAGAGCGGCCAGCACCGCTTTTATACGCTCGAGTACGGGCCGCTGGCGGATGTGGAGGACTGGCTGCTGCCCTTCCTCGCCGAAGACGAGGCGGCCGGCGCGCTGCTTGACGCCCCGACCGCGGCCCGAGCGGAGTCGCTGGGCCGTGCCCTCGCCGAGCGGACGCACCAGGTCAGCACGGTGGTGCAGGACATTCAGCGCGGGGTCAGCGAGGGTGCGACGAAGGTGGCGGAGGCGTTGCGCCTGCGCAAGTGATGGGCGCGACGGGCCGGGACTTGCCCGGCGCTGCGTCGTGTAAGCTCGCGGGAGCCAGTTTTTCGTAAGCGGCCGCCCGTCGGGCGGTCGACCCCCTGAACGTTGTGAGGTCTTCGTGGGTTCTGTCATCAAGAAGCGTCGCAAGCGTATGGCGAAGAAGAAGCACCGCAAGCTGCTTCGCAAGACTCGCCACCAGCGTCGCAACAAGAAGTAGGCTCGCGCCTCTTCCGTCTCGAGCGTCCGCCCTTCCGGGGTCGGGCGCTCGTCTGCGTCTGCGTGCCTCTCGGAGCCCTCGCCGTACACTGACCGCATGGTGGACGTGGAGCTGACGCTCGTGGGTAAGCCGGGCTGTCATCTCTGCGACGACGCACGGACCGTTATCGAGCAGGTCCTGGCCGACCTGGGCGACGAGGTCGCGGTGGCCGTCTCGGAGGTGTCGATCCTCGACGACTCGGAGCTGCACGAGCGCTACGTGGAGGAGATCCCGGTGGTGCTGATCGACGGGCGCGTGCATACGTTCTGGCGGGTGGATCCGGAGCGTCTGCGCCGGGCGTTGCGTGCAGTCGGGTGAGCGTCCGCTGAACTGAGCGGAGGGGAGCGCGGCTGCGACGTACCTCTGATGGGGGACAGGAATCCTCGCGATAGCTCGCCTCTGGCCCGTACCCTCGTTACGGGGGAGCGCATTCCTCCGTGCGCGGACGCAGATCGTCGCCCGCGGAGGAAGGACCCGCCATGTCGTCACCCCGCCGACTCGCCCTGCCCGCTCTCGCTCTCGCGGCGCTCGTCCTCGGTCTGGCCCTGCCCGGTGCGGCGGTCGCGGCGCCCTCCGGCTCGACGGTCTCGACCACCGTCGAGCAGCCTGCTGGGACGACGGTCCCGGGAGTGCCCGAGGACCCCGAGGAGCCGGGAGACGGCAGCTCCGATCCGATCCCCGGAGTGCCCGAGGAGCAGCCCGTGCCCGGCGTGCCCGAGGGGCCGACGGAGCCGGAGCAGCCCGCCCCCGTCGATCCCGCGCCTCAGGACCCCGCGCCCGTCGATCCGGCACCGGTTCAGCCCGCGCCCGTCGATCCGGCACCCGTCCAACCCGAGCAGCCGGCGCCTGTGCAGACGAGCCGGCCCTCCACGGGCGGAACGACGGGCGGCGGTCAGCAGGGCGGCTCCGGCGGTACCACCTCCGGCAGTGGTACCACCTCCGGCAGTGGTACCTCGGGCACCACCACGTCCGGCGGCACCGCCAGCGGCACCACCACGTCCGGCGGCACCGCCTCCGCCGACGCGGGCAGCGCCGCTCCCACCGCCTCCGCCCCGGGACGCACCGCGCTCGCCAGCTCCACCGAGGGCGCGCAGCCCGCGGCGGCCGGAGTCGCCTCGGCCTCCGTGTTCCTCACGCGCGCGACCGATGTCGATCCGGAGTCGCTCACCGTCGAGCTCGCTCGCTTCTACGGCGTCGGCTTCTCGTACACCGGTTTCGCGAGTGGCGAGAGCGTCTCGGCGGTCCTCCGCGATCCGAACGGCACCAAGACACCAGTGACGCTCGAGGCCGGGAGCGGCACCGCCACCATTCCGACCGCGCTGATCACCAAGTCTGGAGCCTTCACCGTCGACCTCAGCGGTGACCGGGGCTCCTTCGCCAAGGTCGGTTTCCGGCTCGCGACCTCCTCCGGTAACGGCCTCCTGCTCGAGCCTCGCGACCTCGGCGACGGCAGCACGGAGGCGCCGCGCGGCGCGGTCTGGGGCTTCGAGCCGGACGAGGAGGTCGCCGTGGGTGCCTTCCGAACGACGGGCGACCGCGCCGATCTGGCCGCGGGAGACGTCGCCGTCCAGACCGATTCCCTCGGCTGGGCCGAGCTGGCCCTGGGCGAGACGGTCGTCGCCGATCCGGATCCCTCCGTCTACTGCATGGTCGCCTTCGGCCGCGAGTCGCACCGCACGGCGGCCGTGACGCTCTCGTACCGCCCCAGCGGCGCCACGGCCGCGCCGTGGGAGGCGCAGCAGGTCTGCGGCACCGCTATCAGCGCGGCGCGCAATACGTTCATCACCACGGTCGCCTCGGCCGGACCGGCCGGCATCACGCCGACCACCGCGCTGATGATCGGCGGCGGCGCCGTCGCCGCATCGCTCGTCGCCTGCGCAGTCGTCCTGTTCGTGCTGCGCCGCCGTCGACAGAACACCGATCTCTTCATCGGTGGACCGCTGACGCACACGCAGGGCGACTGACCGGCCTCGCGGTAGTCGCCTCCGCCGTTGACGCGAGGGAACCCTGAACCGTCGAGGGAACCAGGTGTTTCTGGCGGTCTCGACGGGTCGGGGTTCCCTCGGTCGATGCTGCCTAGGGCCGCAGGCGGGTCGGGCCGCGGAAGAGGTAGGTGACCTCGCGGAGGTTCGCCTGGTTGAGCATCAGCATGATCACGCGCGAAAGACCCATGCCGAAGCCGCCGTGCGGCGGGACTCCATAGCGGAAGAAGTCGAGGTAGAACTCGATCTCCTCGGGGTCGAGCCCCTTATCGCGCGCTTGCTCGATCAGGACGTCGACGCGGTGCTCGCGCTGCGCTCCGGTCGAGATCTCGACGCCGTTGTAGATGAGGTCGTAGCTGTTGGTGATCGTCCCGTCGCCCTCGCGGCGCATGTGGTAGAAGGGCCGGATGCTCGACGCGTAGTCGGTGAGGAACACGAAGTCGTGCCCGAACTCCTCCTGCACATACGCCGCGATGCGGCGCTCACCCTCCGGGTCCATGTCGTCGTCGGCGCGGGGCACCTCGTAGCCGCGCTCGGCGACGATCCGCTTGGCCTCCGCGAGCGGAATGCGCGGGAACGGTGTCGTCGGGACCGTCAGGTCGATGTCGAAGAGCGCCTTCACCTCGGCGCCGTGCTTCTCGACGACGGCGGTGAGGCCGGCGACCATCAGCTGCTCGTGCAGCTCCATGACATCCTCGTGCGAGTCGATCCAGGAGACCTCGGCGTCGACACTCGTGAATTCGGTCGCGTGCCGGGAGGTGAAGCTCGGGTCGGCACGGAAGGCGGGCCCGACCTCGAAGACCCTGCCGAAGCCCGCCGGCTGCGCCATCTGCTTGAAGAACTGCGGGCTCTGCGAGAGGTACGCCTTCGTCTCGAAATACTCGACCTCGAAGAGCTCGGCCCGCGACTCCGAGGCGCTCGCCATGAGCTTCGGAGTGTGGATCTCGATGAAGTCGTGCTCGATCCAGTAGGTGCGCAGTGCGTGCTCGAAGGTGGTCTGCACGCGGGCGATCAGGTTCTGCTCGGGGCGGCGCAGGTCGAGGAAGCGCCAGTCCATCCGCTTGTCGATGCCCGAGTCGGGCGCGATCGGCGCCTCGGGGATCGAGGCGGTGACGACCTCCAGGGTCTCCAGCTTGACCTCGATGCCGCCGAGCTTGACGCGCTCGTCGTGCTTGAGCGCGCCCGTGACGGTGACGAAGGATCCCTGGGCCAGGCCCGAGATCGCCTCGGTGATCGCGAGGCGCTCGGCCGACGCGTCATCGCCCGCGACTGCCTCGCGCACGGCCGGATTCACCAGCTGAACGGCGCCGGACTCGTCGCGCAGGACGACGAACTGCACCTTCTTCTGGTCGCGCACGGTCTCGACCCAGCCGGAGACGCGGACGGGTCCGTCCTCGAGCGCAGCGAGCTTCTTGACGGTGGTTCGGGGGAGGCGGGTCTCGTCGGTCACGGTAGGGGAGTCTACTCGCGGGCTGTAGGGCGGGCGCGGGGTCGGCGACCGGGCGCGGGTCGACGCGGCCGGGGTGTGATCTGCAGGGGACGGTGTGATCTGCAGGGGACGGTGCGATCTGCAGGGGATCCGCGCTCCGGTCGCGATTCTGCTCGACGATCCCACCGGAGGCGGGTCGATCCCCTGCGAATCGCACGTTCTCCTGCGAATCGCACGTTCCCCTGCGAATCGCACGTTCTCCTGCGAATCGCACGTTCCCCTGCGAATCGCACGGGCCCCGTCTGGTCGAGCGGCGGCGGGTAGCGTCGCAGCATGAGCACCGCACTGATCACCGGCGCGTCCTCCGGCATCGGGCTCGCCTTCGCTCGGGCGTTCGCGCGCCGCGGCTGGAGCCTCGTCCTCGTCGCCCGCAGCGAGCAGCGCCTCCGGGAGGCGGCGGCCGGCCTGCACGCGCTCGGCGCCGCAGCCGTCGAGGTCCTGCCTGCCGACCTCGGCGACCGCGGGCAGGTAGAGCACGTGCGCGCACGGCTCGTCGACCCGGCGCGGCCCGTCCGCGTCCTCGTCAACAACGCCGGCTTCGGGATCGACGGGACGTTCTCCGAGCCGAACGTCGCCGCGCAGGACCACGCGTTCGAGGTGATGGTGCGCGCGGTCGCTGTGCTCTCGGGCGCGGCCGCGGAGGCGATGACGGCACGAGGCCGCGGCGCGATTCTCACCGTGTCGAGTGTCGCGGGCTTCGTGCATCTCGGCCCCTACTCCGCGGTGAAGGCGTGGGCGACCGCGTTCGCGCAGTCGCTGGCCGTCGAGTTGCGCGGGACCGGCGTCCGCTCGGCCGCGCTCTGCCCGGGCTGGGTGCGCACCGAGTTCCACGAGCGGGCGGCGATGGACACCTCCTCCATCCCTTCCTTCCTCTGGCTCGACGCCGATGCAGTGGCGGAGGAGTTCCTCCGCGACGTCGCGCGCGGGGTGGTGGTCTCGGTGCCGTCGTGGCGGTTCGCCATCCCGATGGCGCTCGTGCGGCACCTGCCTGGACCTCTCGTGCGGGGGCTTTCGGCCGCGGTGTCTGCGCGCCGGTGAGCCGCCGCTCGGGAGCGGCCCAGGCGACCCTTTCCCGGCGCGCCCCCACGCCGCGTTCCGTACACTTGACGCTCGTGGTTGCCGATCAGATCCATCTCGTGCGGCACGGCGAGGTGTTCAACCCCGACCGGGTCCTCTACGGGCGACTCCCGAACTTCCGGCTCTCGGATCTCGGCCACCGCATGGCCCGCTCCGCAGCCGACGATCTGCTCGAGCGCAAGCGTCCGATCACTGCGCTGATCGCCTCGCCCCTCCAGCGCACGCAGGAGTCAGCTCAGCCGATCTCACAGGCGTTCGAACTCCTGATCCGTACTGATGAGCGCGTGATCGAGCCGAGCAACCGCTTCGAGGGCACGTCTCTCTCCGCCCGCAACTCCGCCCTGCGGAACCCCCAGCACTGGCCGTGGCTCCGCAACCCCTTCGAGCCCAGCTGGGGCGAGCCCTACCTTTCCATCTCGGCGCGGATGTACGCCGCGATCGAGTCGGCATGGGAGAGCACCGCCGAGGGCGACGCCGCGATCGTCAGCCACCAGCTCCCCATTTGGACCGTGCACCGCGCCCTCGCGGGCGAGCGTCTGTTCCACGATCCGCGCAAGCGTCGCTGCGCCCTGTCGAGCATCACCACGCTCGAACGCCGCGGCGATGGCTTCATCGAAGTCGGCTACGCCGACCCCGCCGCCGGCCTGCAGGGCCTGGCCACCGATGTCGGAGCCGTCTGATGCGGCGGACGAACCGCCTGCGTGCCGCGGGTGCCCTCGCGCTGGTCGCCGCACTCGCGCTGACGGGCTGCACCAAGGATCCGCTCGCCGAGCAGTACCGCAACGGCAGCAACAAGGGCTACATCTCGGGCGACGGCACCGTCACGGAGATCGCCGTCGCTGACCGCGACGATCCCATCGTTTTCTCGGGTACTGACGAGACCGGTGCCAGCATCGAGTCCGCCGATCTCGTCGGGCGGGTCGTCGTCGTCAACTTCTGGTACGCCAGCTGCGCCCCGTGCCGCGCCGAGGCGGCCGACCTCGAGACGGTGAACACCGATTTCGCCGACAAGGGCGTCTCGTTCGTCGGCGTCAACGTGCGCGACCAGGCGCCCACCGCGGCCGCCTTCGCCGAGACCTTCGGGCTCGGCTACCCCTCGATCGTCGATACCGACTCCTCGGTGCAGCTCGCCTTCACCGGCACCGTCCCGCCCAACGCCGTTCCCACGACGCTCGTCCTCGACAAGGAGGGCCGCGTCGCGTCGCGCATCCTGGGCCAGCTTCAGGAGGCGTCCATCCTCTCGACGCTCGTGGGCGACACTCTCGCCGAGGGAGAGTAGCGGCGTGGGCGAGATCGTCCTCAGCGGACAGCTTCTGCTGGCCGTGCCGATCGCGTTGCTGGCCGGACTGGTGTCGTTCGCGTCGCCCTGCGTCCTCCCACTGGTGCCCGGCTACCTCGCCTACGTCGGCGGCTTCACCGACGCCGACGAGCGCGCCGCCCGCGGCCGCCGCCGGGTCGTCCTCGGCGTGCTGCTGTTCGTGCTCGGCTTCTCGCTCGTCTTCGTGCTGTACGGAGCGGCGGCGGGTACGGTCGGCTTCTGGTTGACGCAGTACACCGACCTGATCACCCGCGTCCTCGGCCTCGTCGTGATCGCGATGGGGCTGGTCTTCATCGGGCAGTTCTCGTTCTTGCAGCGCACACTCCGCCCGGGCATCCGCCCCGCGACCGGGCTGATCGGGGCGCCGCTGCTCGGCATTGTCTTCGGGGTCGGCTGGACGCCCTGCCTCGGCCCGACGCTGAGTTCGATCCTCGCCCTCAGCTATGGCGTCGGCTCGCCCTGGCGCGGCGCGCTCCTCGCCCTGGTCTACTGCCTCGGACTCGGCATCCCCTTCCTCCTCGTCGCCTTCGGCTTCAGCTGGGTGACCAGCACGCTCGCTTTCGTGAAGCGCCACATCCGCGTGATCAATATCCTCGGCGGCGCCGCCCTCGTCCTGATCGGAGTCCTGATGGTCACGGGCATCTGGAACACTCTCGTCTACGGCTCCCTCTCGGCGGTGATCGATGGCTTCCAGCCGGCGATCTGAGTCCGGGGAGAGCACGCGCCGCCCGGATGAGGCGACGCAGGAGAAGACCGACGCGTCGTTCCGTCCCGCTGACCACTACGACTCCGACGGCACCGTCGCGCAGCCCGCGCTCGGCGTCACCGGGTGGCTGCGCTGGATGTGGCGCCAGCTCACCAGCATGCGCACTGCGCTGTTTCTGCTGCTGCTGCTCGCGATCGCGGCGGTGCCCGGATCGCTCGTGCCGCAGCGCTCCTCCGACCCCAATGGAGTGACGCAGTACTTCGTTGACAACCCGGATCTGGCGCCCGTGCTCGATAAGGTGCAGGCGTTCGACACCTACACCTCGGCCTGGTTCTCGAGCATCTACCTGCTGCTGTTCATCTCGTTGATCGGCTGCATCGTCCCGCGCACTCGCCACCACTTCCAGGCGATGCGCTCGCGGCCGCCGCGCACCCCCGCGCGCCTGCAGCGCCTCGCCGGTTACACCATCCGCGAGGTGGAGGGCGCGACAGAGGAGGACGCCGTCGCCTCCGCCCACGCGGTGTTGCGTCGCGCGGGCTACCGCGTCGAGCGCTACAACGACCCGCGAGGCCGGTGGTCGAGTGTCTCGGCCGAGCGCGGCTACCTCCGCGAGACGGGCAACCTGGTCTTCCACTCCGCTCTGGTCGGCATCCTCGTCGCCGTCGGCGTCGGAGGCGGGTTCGGCTACAGCGGGCAGCGGGTGCTGGTCGAGGGCTCGCAGGGCTTCGCCAACAACCTCGCGGCCTACGACTCGTTCAACCCCGGCCGTTTCTTCGACTCCAGCCAGCTCGACCCGTACCAGTTGACCCTCGACAGCCTCGACGTGAGGTACGAGGAGCAGAACCAGTCGGCGCTCGGCCAGCCTGTCGACTTCACGGCGAACGTCACGACGTCCGAACGCGGCGGGGCCACCGAGGGGCGCACGATCAAGGTGAACGACCCGCTCGGCATCGGCGGCACCAACGTCTACCTGCTCGGCAACGGCTACGCCCCGACGATCACCGTCCGCGATCCCTCCGGCCGCGCGATCTTCACCGATTCCGTGCCCTTCCTCCCGCAGGATGCCAACCTCACCTCGGTCGGAGTCGTCAAGGTGCCGGACGGGCTCTCGGAGCAGTTGGGCCTCACCGGCTTCTTCTACCCGACGGAGGACACTCTGGCCTCCGGGGCGTCGACCTCGATCTTCCCCGACCTGCAGTACCCCGTTCTCTCGTTGAACGTCTTCGCGGGCGACCTCGGCCTCGACAGGGGAGTGCCGACCTCCGTTTACGTGCTCAACACGGACTCGTTGACCCGGCTCACCGGCGGTACCACCGGAGTCGCGCCGATCACGCTCAAGCCCGGTGACACGGCCGAGCTCCCGAACGGGCTCGGCAGCGTGACCTTCGAGAACACGGGCGCCGACCCGACGCGCATCGGCACCGACAGCGTGAAGCGCTTCGCCTCCTTCGACATCCACCACGACGCGACCCAGGGCTGGGTGCTGCTTTTCGCGATCCTTGTGCTCGCGGGCCTGCTCACCTCGCTGTTCGTGCCGCGCCGCCGCGTGTGGGTGAAGGCGACGAGGCAGGAGGACGGCGGGCTGCTCCTCGAATACGCCGGGCTCGCCCGCGGCGAGGATCCGCAGCTCGTGCGCGCCGTGCGGACGGTCGCCGATCGGCACGCGCCGCTCGACTGAGCGTCCCTCCGGGCGGGAGGTCACATCCTCCTCCACAGGCGCTCGCGGCTGGGCAGGGACCGAGTCTGTGCAACCGCGAAGGGGCGGGGGAGGCCGCGAGCGATTAGCCTGGGGAGGTGATCGCGACCCTCTCGCAGTATTCGGTGCTGTGCCTCTCCTCCGCCATGGGTATCTACGCGATGGCGTTCGTCTTCTTCGCGATCGACCTCGCTCGTCGCGCCTCCCTGGCCGACGGCGAGTCGAATGAGGTCGTGCAGGAAGCGGAGCGCGTCGCTTCCGCGGCCGCCGCCGATCGCGGCGCCAGCGGTAAGGCCACCATCGCCTCCGGACGCACCGCGACCCTCTCCCGCATCGGCACCCGAGTCGAGGACGAGGTCCACCGAGCCCCCGAGCGCTCCACGACCCTGCGCATCGGGTTCTCCCTCACCCTCCTCGCCTTCGTGCTGCACCTCGCCGCAACCGTCCTCCGCGGCGTCGCCGCAGGACGCGTCCCGTGGGCGAACATGTACGAGTTCTCGATGACCGGGACGCTCATCATCATCGGCGTCTTCCTCGTGGTGCAGCTGCGCTGGGACCTCCGCTTCCTCGGCGCGTTCATCACCGGACTCGTCCTGGTGCTCCTCGGAGTCGCGACCGTCAACTACTACGTCGCCGTCGTCCCGCTCCCGCCGGCACTCCAGTCGTACTGGCTCGTGATCCACGTGCTCGTCGCCATCCTCGGCACCGCGTTCTTCGCCCTCGGCTTCGCGCTCTCGGTCACCCAGCTCCTCCAGGCCCGCCGCGAAACGGCCGGCGACAGCCCCCGCTCCCTCCTGAGCTTCCTGCGCACACTGCCCAGCTCCGCCACACTCGAGAACCTCGCCTACCGCGTCACGATCATCGGCTTCATCCTCTGGACCTTCACCCTCATCGCCGGCGCCGTCTGGGCCGAGAAGGCCTGGGGCCGCTACTGGGGGTGGGACACCAAGGAGGTCTGGACCTTCATCATCTGGACCATCTACGCCGGCTACATCCACGCCCGCGCCACCCGCGGCTGGCGTGGTACCCCCTCCGCCTGGCTCGCCATCGTCGGCTTCGCCGCCGTCATGTTCAACTTCGGCGTCGTCAATGTGTTCTTCAAGGGGCTCCACGCCTACTCCGGCCTCGACACCGGCATGTAATCAGCGGGGCCTGGTGGGGCCGCTCGCGGCGTTGTCGGCGACGACCGTAGCGCTGCTACGCCCGTCACCTCCGCCTTGCGATCGACCCCACCAGGCCCCGCCGACCAATGAGGGAGACGTTTTCGCTCGGTGGAGGGCTTCGGTTCGCGGTCGGGCGGGGCGGGGTGGTTCGCCGGAGCGTGCTGATCGGGGTCTCGGTGACCGGATGAGGGGGGAGGCGGCGAGGCCGGACGCGCGGGGAAACCGCCCACGTGACAGTCGGAGCAGTAGTCCACCGCCTTCCCGACAGCCCGGGCGAGCGGGTCGGACGACGAGAGCAGCACGGGGCGGTGCTCCTCCGGCATCAGGTGGCGCCTCGTTGAGTCCAGCGGCACGAGCGTGACGTCCCCGTCGGCCGCAACGACCTCGGTCGCGGCTGTCAGATCGTGCCAAATCGTGGCCTCCGCGACGGCGGTGACGTTACCCGGGACCAGCGCGGCGGTCGGTGAATCCATTTCTGCCGCTCGCCCGCTACGGCGTCCGACACCGGCCCTCAGAGCAGCGCGTGAGCGTCGCGGAGCCGAGCACGCCACCAGGCGAGGCGCTCCGGCGACACCGCGTACCGAGCCAGGAGCGCCTCCGAGACCTCGACGCGGCCGACGGGGATGCCGCCGTCGACCGGCCGCAGCGGCCGCTCCGTCACGTCCGCCGCGAGCAGGGAGGCCGTGCCGAGGCCGCAGTCGAAGGGCAGCTCGGGGAGAGCTGCGGCGAGGGCAGCGCCCATCGCGAGTCCGACCGAGCTGTCGATCGCACTGGAGACGACCGCGGGCAGGCCGGCCTCGGCGACGATCGCGAGCGCACGCCGGGTGCCACCGAGGGGCTGCGCCTTCACCACCAGCAGGTCCGCAGCGCCCGCCCGAGAGACCGCGAGCGGATCCGCGGCCTTCCGGACGCTCTCGTCGGCGGCGATCGGGATGCCCATGTACTTCACGCGATATCTCAGCTCGGCCAGTTCATCGACGCTCGCGCACGGCTGCTCGACGTACTCGAGATCGGATTCGGCGAGGGCGTGGACGGCGTGCTCCGCCTCATCCAGGTTCCAGCCGCCGTTCGCGTCCACGCGGAGGCGTCCCTCCGGGCCGAGCAGGCGGCGCACCTCGACGACCCGCGCCACATCGTCGGCGAGTGTCTGGCCGCGCTCGGCGACCTTCACCTTCGCGGTACGGCAGCCGTGGTAGCTCTCGAGTACCGCTGCGACCTCGTCGGGCGCGACGGCCGGGACCGTCGCATTGACGGGGATGCGGTCCCGGAGCGCGGCGGGCTGCTCGCTCCAGCCGTAGTCGATCGCGGCGCGGAGCCAGACGGCAGACTCTTCGGCGCCGTACTCGAGGAAGGGTGAGAACTCCGTCCAGCCCTCCGGGCCGCGCACGAGCGCGATCTCGCGGTGGTCGACGCCGCGGAAGCGGGTTCGCAGCGGCAGGGCGACGACGCGGAGTCCCGCATCGATCTCGCCGAGGGAGGGGAGCGGGGAGGCGGGCACGACATCGTCCATCCGGATATTGTCCACCGGCCGGCCGTGCGCACGTGCACGCATCCGACACCGCTGCACCGGCGGCCCGCAGAGGTGACAGACTGACGGGGCTGCCGTTGGAGCCCCAAGGAGTGCGATGAGCCAGATGCTGATGAGCCCGCCGCCGGCGCCCGCCCCGGGCCCGACGCAGGGCTCCGTGCCCTCCCACCGCCCGCTCGGCACCGGTGCCTGGATCGCGCTCGGCACGAGCATCCTCGTGGGCGTCGTCTACACCGGCGTGCTGGGCACTCTCCTCGCCATCGGAGTGGGCAGCGCATTCGACTCCGCCTCCGGCAGTGAGTCGCCGAGCGTTCCCGCCGAGCCGTTCGGCGATTCGTCGGACGACCCCTTCGGCAGCGGTGACCCGTCCGATCCTCTCTACGACTACCCGGGGTACCAGGACGGGGACGCCGCGACGATCCTCGGGCAGCCTTCTGCCGAGAAGGTTCGTGCCAGCGCTGAGCAAGCTGTCGCGGCCGTCGAGAGCGCCGTCCCCGAGGAGTGGACCTCGGCCGACGACGAGTACTACGAGCAGTCGCAGAACGCGTACGGCGGCCGCTCGCTCCTTTACGACTACATTTCGGCCACCGAGTACTCTGTCGCTGACGTCTCCACCGACGCCGACAAGCAGGCCGTGGTCGACCGTTTCGCCGCGGCGCTCGCGCCTCTCGGCTTCGACGAGATCGAGATCGCCGACACCCCTGATGAGTGGTCGGACGTGGGCTACGAGTTCGACGGCGATCTCTCCAACGAGGAGGCCTCGGCCGCCCTCTGGGTGGTCACCGCACGCTCGTCCGCCGACCTCGTGCCGGCGATCGAGCTGGGCCTGGTGGACCTCGACGCCGACCCCAGCGGTCGGGTGGCCGACATGCTGGACGGAGTCGGCCTCTCGCCGGAGCCGCAGGGCGCGTTCCTCGCGGGGTACGCGAACGGGATCCTCGAGGACGGCGATCGCGGCGCGTTCACCGACCGCCTCGCGAAGTACGGCGGCGTCGCAACGACCTGAGCGCGCGTTACAAGCAAGCCCGTCCGCCCGCAAGCCCACATCCGGGTACCGCCTGCGCTCTACGGTGAAGGAATGGCTGCACCCCGCTCGACCAGGCCCCTGCGCGACTACGCCGCGATCGGAGACGGGCGGACGGTCGCCCTGATCGCGAAGGACGGCAGTGTCGACTGGATGCCCGTCCCGGACCTCGGCTCCACTCCGGCTTTCGCCGCGCTGATCGACGCCGAATCCGGCGGCTGCGTAGAACTCGCCCCCGAGGCGCCTGCAGAGGTCTCGCGCACCTACATCCCCGATACGAACGTCCTGGAGACCACCTTCACCACCGAGTTCGGCACGGTCCGCGTCACCGACGCGCTCGTCACCGGGATCGCCGGCCGGCTCCCGTGGGCCGAGCTGGCCCGCCGCGTGGACGGCGTCGACGGCGAGGTGCGGATGCGCTGGGCGGTGCGCCCCGGGACCGGTCTCGGCCGGTTCTCCCCGTGGATCCAGAACGCCGACGGCCGCTCGCTCATCCGCGCCGGCGACATCACCATCGGCGTGACCGGCCTGGAGCACGGGCCGGACGGCGAGGAAGCGCCCTCCGGTGCCGGCGATGAGCTGACCGGATCCTTCGTGGTGACCGCGGGCAAGGACGCCGTGCGGCACGTTCTCGTCGTCTCGGCCACGCACGATGAGCCGCTGCACTTCCCGGTCGCGAAGAACGTCGACCGCGGTATCGACCGCACCATCCGCAGCTGGCAGGACTGGTCGGGGGAGTTCTCCTACGACGGTCCGTGGTCCGAGGCGGTCCAGCGCAGCGCCCTCGCGCTCAAATTGCTGATCTACTCGCCCACCGGGGCGATCGCGGCGGCCGCGACCACGTCGCTCCCGGAGTCGCCCAACGGCGGGAAGAACTGGGACTACCGCTTCGCCTGGGTGCGCGATGCCGCCTACACGGTGCATGCGCTGGTCCGCTTCGGCCTGCGCGAGGAGACGCACGCCGCGCTCTCCTGGCTCCTGCGCACGATCAAAGACCACGGCCCGGACCTGCACATCTTCTACGGTCTGGACGGCTCGATGCCGACCGAGCTGGAGGAGTTCGACGTCCCGGGATACGCCGGTATCGCCCCGGTCGTCTCCGGCAACGGGGCGCAGAGCCAGCTGCAGCTGGGCGTGTTCGGCGATCTCTTCGACATCTGCCGCATCTACGTCGACGAGGGCAACGTCCTCGACATCCAGACCGGACGCCTCCTCGCCCGCGTCGCCGACACCACCTGCGACCTGTGGCGCAATCGCGACGCCGGCATGTGGGAGCTGAAGGAGGAGCGGCACTACACCTCCTCGAAGATGGGCTGCTGGCAGGCGTTGGACGCGGCCGTACACCTCGCCGAGCTCGGCCAGGTGGCGGGCAGCCCCGACCGGTGGCGCTTCGAGCGCGACCGCATCCGCGAGTGGATCGAGGAGCACTGCTGGTCCCAGGAGCTCGGCTCCTACGTGATGTACCCGGGCAGTGAGGAGTTGGACGCCTCGGTGCTCCTGCACGCGCCGAGCGGGTACGAGCGCGGCGAGCGGATGATCTCGACCATTGACGCCCTGGTGACGGAGCTGGGCCGCGGCGCGCTGCTGTTCCGCTACTCCGGGATGGAGGGCGAGGAGCATCCGTTCGTCGCCTGTTCGTTCTGGCTCGCCTCGGCCCTGGCCTGCGTCGGCCGCCACGAGGAGTCGGTCGCTCTGATGGACGAGCTCGTGGCCACCGTGCCCAACGACGTCGGCATCATGTCCGAGATGATCGCCGTCGACGACCTCGCCTTCTGGGGCAACCTGCCGCAGGGACTCAGTCATCTCGCGCTGATCAACGCGGCCATCACCATCGAGGAGCTGGCGCCGGAGAAGGTCAGCCGCACGTAACCCCGGCCGCGGTCTCCGCGCAACCCGTTGAGGGTCGGAGCCGGGGAGCGTAGACCGGAGGCATCCCCTCGAACCGTACCCGTCCCTCGAACCGTACCCACCAGGAGCACCTCAGCATGGACCTCGGAATCACCGGCCGCACCGCCCTCGTCACGGGAGGCGACTCCGGAATCGGCTGGACCACCGCGAAGCTCCTGATCGCCGAGGGTGCGACCGTCGTGATCTCCGATCAGGACCAGGCGACTCTGGACGAGGCAGCGGCCCGGCTCGATGCTCCGGAGGGGCGCGTGCACGCCTTCGCCGCCGACGTCACCAGGACCGATCAGCTCGCCGAGCTGCACCGCCGGGTCGCCGAGTCGGTCGGCGAGATCGACATTCTTGTGCAGTGCGCCGGAGTGACGGGGGCGCAGGGCCTTTTCCACGAGATCGACGACGAGGGCTGGACCAGCACCCTCGAGGTCGACCTGCTCGGGCCCGTGCGGCTGGTGCGTGAGTTCCTCCCCGACCTCCGCTCCGGAGGCTGGGGCCGCCTGGTGCTCACCGCCTCCGAGGACGCCGTGCAGCCCTACGACGACGAACTGCCTTACTGCGCCGCGAAGGCGGGCGTCCTCGCCTTCGCCAAGGGCCTCTCGCGCTCCTACGCGCAGGAGGGCCTGCTGGTGAACACGGTCTCGCCGGCGTTCATCCGCACTCCGATGACCGACGCGATGATGAGCCGGCGCGCCGACCAGAGGGGTACCTCTCTCGACGAGGCGATCGCCTCGTTCCTCGACGAGGAACGGCCGTACCTGGAGCTCAAGCGCCGGGGCGAGGCGGAGGAGGTCGCTGCCGTGATCGCGTTCCTCTGCTCCGACCGCGCCTCCTTCGTGAACGGCTCGAACTACCGCGTCGACTCTGGATCCGTCGCCACGATCTGATCCCCGAACCACGGACCCCGTCCAGCGCACGTACCTCGCGCGTGCGGACGCCGTCCAGCCGAAGAAGCCAGACTCGGGGACGGGACACCGTCCCCGGCACTGCAAGAGAAAGGAACGGTCCATGACCACCACCCTCGAACGCCATGTCGAAGCCCCTGCGGGCTCCGGTGCCAAGACCAGCCGCCGTCAGAACGCCGAGAAGGGCTTCAAGGCCTCGAAGGAGCTGCTCGACAGCCTCCAGATCGTCCTCGTCGACCTGATCGAGCTCCACGTCCAGGGCAAGCAGGCCCACTGGAACGTCGTCGGTAAGAACTTCCGCGACCTCCACCTGCAGCTCGACGAGATCATTGAAGCCGCACGTGAATTCAGCGACGACATCGCTGAGCGTATGCGCGCCCTGCACGGGATCCCGGATGGACGCAGCGACACCGTCGCCGCGACCACCACGCTCCCCGAGTACCCCCACGGCGAGATCGACACGGCCGAGACGGTCGACCTGGTCACGATTCGCCTCGAGAACACCGCCGCCACCATGCGCGAGGTGCACGACCAGGTCGACGAGGAAGACCCGACCAGCGCGGACCTTTTGCACTCAATCATCCAGAGCCTGGAACAGTACGCCTGGATGGTGTCGGCTGAGAACCGCACCACCTCTGCCGCGAAGTAACAGCACCACTGCGAGAGGGGCTCCGCTGACGCGGGGTCCCTTTCCGCGTGTCCGGAGGGAGGAGGGAGGTGAGGGAGTCGAAACGCCCGACGGCCCGGATCGGTGCGGTCCGGATCGGTGCGGTCCGGATCGATGCGGTCCGGATCGGTGCGGTCCGGATCGGTGCGGCCCGGATCGGTGCGGCCCGGATCGGTGCGGTCCGGATCAGTAGGGTCGAGGCATGAGCACGCAGGTCTCCGAACTGTTCGACGCGCACCGCTGGGCGGCCGTCGACGGCTTCGACGCACTCGAGGACATTACCTACCACCACGACCGCTCCGGCCGCATCGCGCGCGTTGCGTTCGATCGGCCCGAGGTGCGCAATGCGTTCCGGCCGCGCACGGTCGACGAGCTGTTTCGCGCTCTCGAGGACGCCCGGACGAACCCGCGCATCGGCGTCGTGATCCTCACCGGCAACGGCCCGAGCCCGCGCGACGGCGGCTGGGCGTTCTGCTCCGGCGGTGACCAGCGGATTCGCGGCCGCGACGGCTACCGGTACTCCGACGGCGAGACCGCGGAGGGCATCGACTCCGCACGGAACGGCCGCCTGCACATCCTCGAGGTGCAGCGCCTCATCCGCTTCATGCCGAAGGTGGTCATCGCGGCCGTCCCCGGCTGGGCCGCGGGAGGCGGGCACTCGCTGCACGTGGTCTGCGACCTCACGCTCGCCTCCGCCGAGCACGGGCGCTTCAAACAGACGGATGCCGACGTCGGGTCCTTCGACGCCGGCTACGGCTCCGCCTATTTCGCCCGCCAGATCGGGCAGAAGGCCGCCCGCGAGGTGTTCTTCCTCGCGCGGGAGTACTCCGCGCAGCGGGCTTACGAGATGGGCGCGGTGAACGCGGTCGTGCCGCACGCCGAGCTCGAGACGACGGCGGTGGAATGGGCTGAGACGATCCTCACCAAGTCGCCGACGGCCATCCGGATGCTGAAGTACGCCTTCAACGCGGTGGACGACGGCCTCGTGGGCCAGCAGCTCTTCGCGGGCGAGACCACGCGCCTCGCCTACGGCACCGACGAGGCCGTCGAGGGACGCGACTCCTTCCTCGAGAAACGCGAACCCGACTGGTCGCCGTTCCCGTGGCAGTTCTGAGCCGGGCGGTGCGTCGGTGACCCGCCCGCTGGTCGGGGTCGATGCGGGTCCCGAGGCTGTGCTCATCGCACTCCGCGCGGCCCTCGACGGCAGCGGACCGGCTCTTCGCCTCTCCGCTCCGGGCGCGGCCCCCGCCTCGACCGACGCTGTCGTGCCGCAGCGCATCGCCGTGGTCGTCGAGACCTCCGGCTCGTCGGGCCCACCGAAGCGGGTCGCCCTCTCGACCGCCGCTCTGCTCACCAGCGCCTCCGCGACCCTCACCGAGCTGGGCGGCCCGGGGCGGTGGCTGCTCTGTCTGCCGACGCACTACGTCGCGGGGCTGCAGGTCCTGGTCCGGTCGCTGACGGCGGAGGCGGACCCGGTGGTCCTCCCGGCCGGCGGCTTCGACGCGGCCGCCTTCCTCGCGCTCGCTCGGACGATGCCGGCGGGGGAGCGGCGCTACTCCTCGCTGGTGCCCGTGCAGCTCGCGCGACTGCTGGACGTGGCCGAACGCGATGCCGCCGCGGCCGAGGCGCTCCGCTCGTTCGACGCCCTCCTGATCGGCGGCCAGGCGACGCCGCAGCCGCTCCGAGACCGGGCAGCTGCGCTCGGCGCGCACATCCGCCTGACCTACGGCTCGAGCGAGACCTCGGGCGGCTGCGTCTACGACGGCCTCCCGCTGCACGACGTTCGGATGCGGGTCGACGACGGGCAGGTGCTGCTCGGAGGCCCAACCCTCGCCGAGGGCTACCTCGCCGACGACGGTACTGTCGACCACGAGCGGAGCGCGGCAGCCTTCGTTGACCGCGACGCACAGCGCTGGTACCGCACTGGCGACGCCGGCACGATGATCGACGGACGCCTCCAGGTGACCGGACGACTCGATCGCGTGATCGTCTCGGGCGGGGAGAAGATCTCTCTCGACGCCGTCGAGGCGGTGCTGCGTGAGGCTGCCGTGGCCGACGCGGTCGTCGTGCGCCGCACCGACGCGCAGTGGGGCGAGGTCCCGGTCGTGGTCACCGCGGAGCAGGCACCTGCGCTCGCGGATCTGCGGACCCTCGTCACGGGCCACCTGGGTCGCGCCGCCGCCCCCGCTGCAGTGCTGCCGGTCGCGGCCATCCCCCTCCTCGCCTCGGGCAAACCCGACCGCCGCGCCCTCGAGCGGCTCGCCGCGCAGCTCTGACGCACTCCGGGCGTTGATGAGCCGGTGGGTAGGATTCCCTCCGTGTCGAGTACGAGTCGCAAGAAGAAGTCCCGCAGCGGCCGCCCCGGGGGGAACCCGCGCGCCGTCGTTGTGAAGCCCGCAGGGCCCCGCGAGTGGATCGCCGGCGCCCGGCTCCGGACGCTCCCGCTGGCCGTCGCTCCCGTGCTGATCGGCACCGGAGCGACGCAGGTGGTCGATGAGGGCTGGCACTGGGTGCGCGCCCTGCTCTGCCTGGCTGTGTCGCTCGCACTCCAGATCGGCGTCAACTACGCCAACGACTACTCCGATGGTGTTCGCGGCACCGACGCCAACCGCGTCGGCCCCTCACGGCTGACCGGCTCGGGAGCGGCGAAGCCGAAGCAGGTACTCACCGTCGCCCTCGTCTTCTTCGGAATCGCCGCCGTCGCAGGCCTCGTGCTGACCGTTCTCTCCGGACACTGGTGGTTCCTCATCGTCGGCGCGGCCGCGATCGCCGCCGCCTGGTTCTACACCGGCGGTCGCCGACCCTACGGCTACCTCGGATTCGGCGAGCTCTTCGTCTTCGTCTTCTTCGGGCTGGTCGCCACGGTCGGCACCACCTTCGTGCAGATCGGCCGCACCAACCAGGAGGCTTGGCTCGGCGCGGTCGCGGCCGGACTCTTCGCCTGCGCGGTCCTGATGGTCAACAACATCCGCGACATCCCGACCGACCGCCTCTCGGGAAAGCGCACCCTCGCGGTCCTCGCCGGGCCCGCAGTCTCTCGGGCGATCTACACCGGGTTCGTGCTGATCCCGTTCGCAATCGCGGTGATCCTCGCGCTGTTCTACCCGCTGGCGTGGCTCACGCTGTTCGTGCTGCTGATGATCCTGCCGTCCATCCTGATCACGCTGACGGCGAAGACGGCGAAGGAACTCATCCTGGCGCTGCAGCTGACCAGCCTGGGCGGGCTCGCCTACGCGGTGATCCTCGGGGCGGCGCTCGCGTTCTAGAGGGTCAGCGCCGGTCAGCGCTCATCGCGAGACGCATCGACCGCGGCGTCCTCGATGTCGTCGTCGGTCGGAGTGCGAGGGGCGTCCTTGCGGCGCTCGTAGATCGCCTCCGCGATGCGCTCGCGCGGCTTCCGCAGCAGGATGTAGGACAGGGACAGACTCGCGATCGCGGCGACGAAGCCCGCGGTGACCGCGGCGGTCAGCTCCGAATCGACGAACGTCCGCGCCGGCAGGTACACCAGCACGAAGACGGCGGCGAACATCGCCAGGCGCAGGAGCGAGTAGACGAGGACCGCGCGGCTCAGTTTCACCGAGACAGTGTACGTCGGCCCCTCCACACAGTTCCGTGAGCACCGTGGGAGCCTCCTGTCCAGCATCCGTGCAGGCCCTCCCCGACGGGGGTACCGGACGTAGACTCAATCCCATGATCCGCCTCGTCATCGGCCTGCTCGTGGCCCTCGCCGTCTTCACGGTCTACACCGTGATCGACGTCGCCCTGAGCAACCGGCACGCCGTGCGGGCGATTCCGAAGTGGTCCTGGCTCCTGGTCGTCCTGATCCTCCCCGTCGTCGGTGCCGGCCTGTGGTTCTGGATCGGCCGGCCACGCAAGCAGCGCGCCGCCGGCCGCCGCTACACGGCCCCGGACGACGACCCCGACTTCCTCGGCACTCTCCGCACCGAGCGCGACCCCGAGGAGGAGCGCCTGCAGGCCGAGCGCATCGCTCAACTCGAGCGCGACCTCGCCGACATGGACGAGCAGGGCGAGGCCGACGGCCCCGGCCGCCGGGATGCCTGAGCACAGGCCGGTCGCCCCCTCCACCCGATTCGCGGTCGACCTTCTCACCCGCTTCGTCGCGCTCGGCGTCCACGACATCGTCCTGGCCCCGGGCTCCCGCTCCCAAGCACTCGCCCTGGTCGCGGCCGAGCTGGAGACTCGCGGTGACGTGCGCCTGCACGTGCGGATCGACGAACGCTCCGCGGGGTTCCTCGCCCTGGGACTCGCCCTCGAGTCGGGGCTGCCCGCGCTCGTCATCACCACCTCCGGCACCGCCACCGCGAACCTGCACCCGGCCGTTCTGGAGGCCGACGCCTCGGACGTGCCGATGATCGTGCTGACGGCTGACCGACCCGTCGAGCTCCGCGGTATCCGCTCGAACCAGACCACGGAGCAGCGCGAGCTCTACGGGCGCGCGGTGCGGCTCTTCGAGGACGTCGCTGCTCCGGGCGAAGCGATGAAGCGCGAGGAGACACACTCACTCGCCGACCGGGCCGTTACGGCCGCGCGGCGCGGGCCGGTCCACCTGAACCTCGCGTTCCGCGACCCGCTCTCCTCCGCCCTGCCGGACATCCCTCCAATCGAGCCGGTCGCACTGCCGTCCTCCCGCCAGGCGACCGTTTCGGCTGTCCTCACGGCTGGACCCGACGAACCACTCACGGTCGTCATCGCAGGCGATAAAGCCGGCGAGCAGGCCGAGGAGATCGCCCGCGCAGGCGACTGGCCGCTGCTTGCCGAGGTGTCCTCGGGAGCGCGCTTCGGACCGCAGCTCGTGGTCGCCTGGCAGCGCCTGCTCGGCGAGCCGGACTTCGGCGGACGGATCCGCCGGGCGATCGTCCTCGGGCACCCGACGCTCTCCCGCGAGGTGCCGGAACTGCTGCGCCGCGATGACGTCGAGGTGATCGTTGTGGATCCTTCGCGCGAACAGTTCTACAACCCGGGCCGACGCGCGCGCCGGGTCAGGGGCATCGACGTCACGCGCGCCGAGGATGCGCCGCGCCCCGAGCGACGCGAACGCGCCTGGGCCGGATCGTGGGTGGCGGCGAGCCGCGCTCTCCTGGCCGATCCGGACGCGCTGGACGAGGTGCCCGACTCCGGATCGACGTCGCTGAAGGACCGGCGAGGCTATGCGCGCAACGCTCTGGCCGCCGTCCGTGCTCCCCTCACCCGCGAATTTGTCGTCGCCGCCGTCTGGAGGGTCACCTGGCCGCACGACCGGCTCCTGTTCGGCGCCTCCCGGCTGATCCGCCTCGCCGACCGGACCCTGCCCGGGAAGCGCATCACCGTACACTCCAACCGCGGCCTCGCGGGCATCGACGGCACGGTTTCGACCGCTCTCGGCATCGCGGTCGCCTCCCAGTCCGGCGCGCAGGGAGCAGTCGGCGTCACCCGTGCCGTTCTCGGCGATCTCACCCTGCTCCACGAGGCCGGCGGGCTCCTCCTCCCGCCGGGGGAGCTGCGGCCGCGAGTGCAGCTCGTCGTCGTGAACGACGGCGGCGGCACCATCTTCGACGGACTCGAAGTCGCCTTGAGTTCACACCCCGACGCGTTCGACCGCGTACAGTTCACGCCCCAGAATGCAGACCTCTCAGCGCTCGCCGCAGCCTACGGGTGGCGGCACCGTCGCGTGGCCGCCCGTGGCGAGCTGGAGCAGGCGCTGACCTCGCCGGGCGACGGGCCCGGGATCGTGGAGATCCGGCTCGATCGCTGACGGTCCGAGACGATCGGTGGGCGAGGACGGACGATGCGCCCGGCGGATCGGACGATCCGGCGGAGGCTCCTCCACAGGCGGTCCGCGGGGCGGATTGTCCGGAGAATGCGACGTCCGGAGCCCGGGACCCCGAGACCCTGCTTCGCTCGATACATGGCTGACGAACAGACCGTGCGGGCAGAGGTCCGGACGCTCGGAGACCGCGCGGCAGCGCTCGCCCGCAGCGCCTCGCCCGTGCTCCTGTCCGGGGCGGAGGCGTTGCACGCGGGACACCGCGCAGCTCTCACCTGCCCGGAGGCCTTCGCGCGCGGTTCCACCGCGGTCAGCGCCGATTCGACCGAGCTCGTCGAGCGCTCGGTCCGAGCCGAATTCGCGGTGGCCCTCGGCATCTCCGAGCGGGCCGCCGCCCGAGAACTGCTGCACGCGACACTCCTGATCGAGGAGCTACCCCGCACGCGCGCCGCACTCGCCGATGCCCGGATGCGCTGGGAGGCAGGGCAGATGATCTGCGCGGTCGCGGCGTCCCTCCCCGAACGTGCACGGGCGGCCCTCGACGACCGCGCGGTCGACCTCGCCGCCACGATGACGCCGACACAGCTGCGACACGCACTCGCCCGACTACGGGAAGAACTGCACGAGGAACCGATCATAGAGCGCCACGCCCGCGCTCGTGAGGACCGCCGGGTCTGGCTAACACCCGAGATCGACGGGATGGCGACCGTTTGCGCACACGTCCCCGCTCCTCAAGCGATAGGTGCGCTCGCGCGACTGGACCGGATAGCACGAGATCTCCGCGACGCCGGAGGTGAGGACGGTGAGGTGCGGACACTGGCGCAGCTGCGCGCCGACGCGTGGGCCGACCTGCTGTGCAACGGCGACGTAGCCGGAACCACGCCGGAGGAAAGCGGCGTCGGAACCTCCGGGGGAGGAGTCCGCGCCGACGTGCGCCTGACGCTAGCGGCCAGCACCGCTGCGGGGGCCGACGACGCACCCGTCGAGCTGGACGGCTACGGCTCGATCCCCGCAGACGCCGCGCGAGCGCTCATCAATGACGACACGTCCTTCACCCCCGTGCTGACCGACGACACGACGGGAGCCGTCGTGTCCGTCGGACGACGTTACCGCCTCCCGCCACCGAGGATGCGGCAGCTCATCCAGCTCCGCGACCAGACCTGCAGGTTCCCGGGATGCACGCGGTCGGCGTCGTCGACGGAGGCGGACCACACCATCGAATGGCGCAACGGCGGAGAGACCACGCCCGCGAACCTCGCTTCGCTGTGTGTCCCGCACCATCACGTACGACACGGCGACCGATGGACTTACTCTCTGCACCCGGACGGTACCGCCGACTGGACCACACCGACAGGCCGGCGCGTGACGACACGACCACCGGTTCTTCCAGGGCGACCACCGGGGATGCCGGAGAAGCCTGGCGATCCCGCCGGCTAAGTCGAAAGAGGGGCGTGCGGAGCAGGTTCCGCCTGCCCACTGCGTGCGTGACGCGGCGTTCAGCTCAGAGCATCGAGGATCGGACGGAACTTCATGCGCGTCTCGGCAAGCTCGGACTCCGGATCGCTGTCGGCGACGATACCGGCTCCCGCCCAAGCCGTGAGGGAGCCCTTCGCACTGATCTCAGCGCTACGAAGGCCCACAGCCCACTCACCGTCGCCGCTGCCATCGATCCAACCGACCGGCCCCGCATAGCGACCGCGGTCGAATGGCTCAAGCTGGCCGATCAGCGAGAGAGCGTCATCGGTCGGCGTGCCTGCGACCGCTGCGGTCGGATGCAGGGCGCTCACGAGATCCAGGGCGGTCGACGTGTCGCCCAGCACGCCCCGGACGTCGGTTGCCAGATGCCACAGGTTCGGCAGCCGAAGTGGGAAGGGTACAGGGTCGGCGGTGAGCTCGCGTGTGTGCGGCTTCAGCTCGCGCATCAGGCTGGCGAGCGCGAACGCGTGCTCGGAGCGGTCTTTCGTGCTTGCGACGAGCGCGGCTGCTACTGCGTCGTCGGCGTTCGCGTCAGTTCCGCGCGCCGCAGTACCAGCGAGCACCCTCGCCGAAACCGTTCCCCGGTCGACAGCCACGAGGGTTTCCGGGCTCGCTCCTAGGAATCCGTCCACCGCGAATGTCCAGCACTCCGGATATCCGTCGGCAAGAGATCCCAGTAGCCGCCGTAGATCCGCCTCAGCAGGAAGCTGGCCCCGAAGGTCGCGCGCAATCACCACCTTCGACAGCTCACCCGCTCGGATCGCCGCCACGGCGCTCCTCACGGCCGCACGGTAGCTGTCCGGCGTCATCGCGCCGGGCGCCAGCGGCACCCGGTAGTCCTCCCCCGACGGCTGTTCGCTGGGTGCCTCGGCGAACGTCGCCCCAGCGACCGCGATCCGAGTCAGCCACGACTGTCCGTCCCGCGTTCCGATCACTGTTCTCGGCACGATGAGCACACTCGTCGCGGTCGATCCCTCCGAAAACGCAAACGCACCGAAGGCGACGAGGCCCGTCCCTGGCAGGCCGACGCCGTCCTGCACGAGCGCCGAGTCGCACAGCATGCGCCATGTCGATGCCGCTTCTCGAAGCCGGTCTGGTCCGGAGAACTCGAGGCGCAGCACTTCGCCTCGTCCGCTGAGTCCTGCGCCTTCGCGCTGCCAGAGCAGGGGCCGTTTCGGGTCGGAGAGGGGGAGGAGCGCCTGCGGGGAGTCCAGCGGCGTTGTTTTCACGTGCAGCGGGAGGGCCCCGGCGCCGATGAGCATCACCTCAGCAGAGTACGCCCGCGCCAGAACGTGAGACGTCCTACGCCTAGTGAGCCGTCGCGGAGGGGTCCATTGCTACCGTAATCCGGTCCGGGGCCGTCTCGCGAGGCGGAGCGGGGCGGCCCCGGCGCTTCCCTGAGGGGAGCGCGTCGACCGGGCGCGGGACGGCGGATGCACAGCCGTCGTTCCGCGTCTCGCCGTACACTTGCGGATCGTGACGAAGGCAGACCTCACCAAGCGGCCCGATGAGGTCGCCTCGATGTTCGACACTGTGGCTCCTGCCTACGACCTGGTGAACGGCCTTCTCTCGGTTGGCAACGACCGGCTCTGGCGGATCGCGACGACTCGGGCGGTTAACCCGGCGCGAGGTGAACGGATCTTGGATGTCGCCGCCGGTACCGGAACGTCCAGCGCTTCGCTTGCGCGGTCGGGGGCTGACGTGGTCGCCGCAGATTTTTCCCCCGGGATGATTGCGGTTGGCCGTCGTCGTCAGGCTGGTCAGGAGCGGATCGACTTCGTACAGGCCGATGCGATGGATCTTCCCTTCGAGGACGAGTCGTTCGACGCCGTCACTATTTCCTTCGGTCTTCGCAATGTTGCCGAGCCGCGGACGGCGCTGGCCGAGTTCCTGCGGGTGCTCAGGCCGGGTGGTCGCGTCGTGGTCTGCGAGTTCTCGACTCCGCCGCTCGCTGTGTTGGCCGCTGCTTACGACTTCTACTTGTCGAGGGTCATGCCCGCGATCGTGCGCCTGGCGTCGTCGAACAATCCCGCGTACGACTACCTCGGTGACTCCATCCGCGCCTGGCCCGAGCAGACCGTTGTCGCGGGTTGGCTGCGCGCTGCCGGATTCGAGAGGGTCGCCTATCGCGACCTGACCGCGGGGATCGTCGCTCTCCACCGCGGCGTCAAGCCGATTGCAGCGAGTCGATGACGGCCGGGGTCCGTACAGCCCGAGACGTTAGAGTTTCCCTGTGAATGCCACTGCGCCTGTCGCTCGTCGCAGCCCGTCGTTGACGGCGCAGCTGGGCCTTTCCGAGCGTATCTTTTCTTCCTCGTCGGATCGTGCGCTCGCGCGGTCGATCGATGCGGGGCTCGAGCAGGTCGAGGCGGGGCTCGTTCGTCAGCTGTCTTTCGCGGATGCCGTGGCCGACGTGTCGACCCGGTACCTTCTCCAGGCGGGGGGGAAGCGTGTCCGTCCGATGCTCACCCTCCTGGCGGCGTCCCTCGGGCGGGGCAATACTCCGCAGGTGTTGCTCGGCGCGCAGGCGATCGAGATCACGCACCTGGCGTCGCTGTATCACGATGACGTCATGGACGAGGCGGAGAAGCGACGCGGTGTTCCGTCGGCGCAGACCGTATGGGGGAACAACGTTGCGATTCTCACGGGCGATCTGCTCTTCGCCCGCGCGAACCAGTTGATGGTTGAGCTCGGGGACAAGGCGATCCGGCTTCAGGCGGATACGTTCGAGCGGCTCGTCCTCGGCCAGTTGCACGAGACCGTCGGTCCTAGCGACGGCGAGGACCCGGTTGAGCACTACCTCTCGGTGCTGGCGGATAAGACGGGTTCGCTCATTGCCGCGGCCGGTCGCACAGGTGTCGCGTTCTCCGAGGCGTCTGAGGAGTACGAGGAGGCCATGCGCGTTTTCGGCGAGAAGATCGGCGTCGCCTTCCAAATCGTCGACGACGTGATCGACCTCTCGCCTCAGCCGGAGGAGACCGGCAAGAACCCAGGCACGGACATCCGCGCGGGTGTGGCGACGCTGCCGATTCTTCGCCTGCGCGAGCGGGCATCGTCGGACCGTGTGGCCGCTGTCCTGCTTGAGCGCATTGAGAGCTATGTCAGCCGCGCGAACGACGAGATTGCGCACACGGAGGAACAGCGCGCCGACATCTCGGACGCCATCGCGCAGCTGCGCGATCATGAGGTCACGGCGCAGACTCTCGCCGAGGCCCACCGGTGGGCCGATGAGGCTGTCGCTGCTCTCGCTCCGCTGCCCGACGGCTCCGTTCGTAGGGCGCTGACGCGTTTCGCTGACACCGTCGTTGAGCGCAATGGCTGACCCTGACGTCGCGGCGCGCCCTGCGCCGCGGGAATGAGACCGGAGTTGCGCGCAGGCGCCCCGGCAGGAGGAACGCAATGACCAAGCTCAGGCTGGCCATCGTCGGCGCGGGGCCCGCGGGCATCTATGCCGCCGACCTCATGATCAAGGCCGAGAAGAAGTATGACGTCTCGATCGACTTGTTCGAGCATCTCCCGGCGCCGTACGGCCTGGTCCGGTATGGCGTTGCGCCTGATCATCCGCGGATCAAGGGGATCATTACAGCTCTGCGGGAGGTGCTCGACCGCGGTGACATCCGGATCTTCGGCAACGTGCATTTCGGGACAGACATCACACTCGAGGATCTGAAGCGCCACTACCACGCCGTGATTTTCGCGACGGGTGCCGTCCGGGATGCCCCTCTCGACGTCCCTGGTGTCGGCCTGGAGGGCTCCTACGGTGCGGCGGACTTCGTCAGCTGGTTTGACGGCCACCCCGATGTGCCGCGCACCTGGCCCCTCGAGGCCTCGTCGGTCGCGGTGATCGGCAACGGCAATGTGGCGCTCGATGTCTCGCGAATGCTGGCGAAGCACGCCGAGGACCTCCTTCCCACCGAGGTACCACCGAACGTCTACGAGGGCTTGCGGGCGTCGCCTGTCACCGATGTGCACGTCTTCGGCCGCCGCGGCCCCGCGCAGGTGAAGTTCACTCCGCTGGAGCTGCGCGAGTTGGGCGAGTTGCGCGACGTCGACATGATCGTCGCGGACGAGGACTTCGATCTCGACCCCGCTTCGGAGGCGGCGATCGCGACCAACAAGCAGGTGATGGTCATCAATCGGGTGCTGAACCAGTGGCGCACCCGCGAGGTCGGCAGTGCCTCGCGTCGTCTGCACCTGCACTTCTGGGCCAAGCCGCTCGAGTTCGTTGATGACGGATCCGGGCGAGTCGGTGCGATCCGCTACGAGCGCACGGAGCCCGACGGCGAGGGCGGCGTGCGCGGCACGGGTGAGATCCGCGAGGTTCCCGTGCAGGCGGTCTACCGCGCGGTCGGCTACTTCGGTTCACCCTTGGACGGTCTGCCGTTCGACGAGATGCGCGGAGTGATCCCGAACCGTGAGGGGCAGGTCCTGGATGACGAGGACCAGCTGGTCCACGGCGTTTACGCGACCGGTTGGATCAAGCGGGGACCGGTCGGCCTCATCGGGCACACCAAGTCAGATGCAATGGAGACCGTTGCCCACGTCCTCAACGACCAGGCGTCCTGGTGGACGCCCGCGCTTCCCGAGGAGGCCGCGGTCGTCGCCCTGCTCGAGGAGCGGGAGATCGCGTACACAGACCTCGACGGCTGGCATCGGCTCGATGAGCACGAGATGGGGCTCGGCGAGCCCGAGGGCCGCGCCCGCGTCAAGGTTGTGCCGCGTGAGGACATGATCGCCATCTCGCGGGCGGAGCCGATCGCCCACTGATCCGCTCGACGTCGGCCCTCCGGAGCAGTTCGGGGGGCCGTTGCCGCCTCGGCGCGGATATCGCGCGTCTCCTCTATGCTTCGGGCACCGCTCAGGATGGAGACAGTATGACCGCGGCCGCACCGCACGACATCATCCGGGTGCGAGGTGCGCGTCAGAACAACCTTCGAGGGATCGATGTCGACATCCCGAAGCGCCGCATCACCGTCTTCACGGGTGTCTCGGGATCGGGCAAGTCGTCGCTGGTCTTCGGCACCATCGCGGCGGAGTCGCAGCGCCTCATCAACGAGACCTATTCCGCTTTTGTGCAGCAGTTCATGGCGTCGCCGGCTCGGCCCGACGTGGAGTCGCTCGACGGGCTGTCGGCCACGATCGTCGTCGACCAGGAGCGGATGGGATCGAACGCCCGCTCGACGGTCGGGACGGCGACCGATGCGTACACGATGCTCCGCATCCTCTTCAGTCGGATGGGCGACCCGCACGCAGGCACGAGCGGAGCCTTCTCGTTCAACGTGCCCGAGGGGATGTGCCCGCGCTGCGAGGGCACGGGTCGGGTGTCGAGCATCGACCTGGATGCGCTGGTCGACCGCTCGAAGTCGCTCGAGGGCGGAGCTCTCGATGCGATTCCGAACTTCGCCGTGGGCGGCTGGTACTGGAAAGGTCTCGCCGGGTCTGGTCTCTACCCGGCGGACGTGCCCATCGCCGAGTTCACGGCGCAGCAGATGGATGCGTTCCTTCACCGGCCGGCGACACGAATGGCCATCGCCGGCATGACCATGACCTACGAGGGTCTTCTGGTGAAGGTCACTCGGCTGTACCTCGCGAAGGAAGCGGCCCAGCCGCACATTCGGGCCTTCGCTGATCGCGTCGCCACTTTCACCGTCTGCCCCGAGTGCGAAGGCGGGCGCCTCACCCGGGCTGCCCTCGCGTCGCGTATAGCCGGACGTACCATCGCCGAGTGTTCGGCGATGCAGGCGACTGACCTCGCCGGCTGGCTCCGTGGGATGCAAACTCCTTCGGTCGCTCCGATCGTCGAGACGCTCCTCGGCACGCTCGATGCGCTGGTGCAGGTGGGGCTCGGCTACCTGTCGCTCGACCGCGAGTCGGGCACTCTGTCGGGAGGCGAGGCGCAACGAGTCACGATGGTGCGGCATCTCGGATCGAGCCTCACCGATGTAACCTACGTCTTCGATGAGCCGACGGCCGGCCTGCATCCGCACGACGTCTCGCGGATGATCGAACTGCTACGCCGCCTCCGGGACAAGGGCAACACCGTGCTGGTGGTCGAACACAAGCCCGAGATCATCGAGATCGCCGATCACGTCGTCGACCTCGGTCCGCGTGCCGGCGCGCACGGCGGCGAGCTGCGATTCGAGGGGACGGTGGCGGGTCTGCGCGCGTCGGACACGCTGACCGGCCGCCACCTCGGGCACCGTGTACCGCTCAAGGAGTCGGTGCGCCGTCGGACGGGGGCCGTCGAGATCCGCGGCGCTGCGACTCACAACCTCCGCAGCATCGACGTCGACGTCCCGCTCGGCGTGCTCACGGTTGTGACCGGCGTCGCCGGCTCGGGGAAGTCGTCCCTTCTGCACGGCTCGCTCGCGGGTCGACCTGGGGTGGTCGTCGCCGACCAGTCGCCGATCCGAGGCTCGCGGCGCAGCAACCCCGCCACCTACACCGGCGTTCTCGACGCGATCCGTGCGGCGTTCGCGAAGACGAACGGAGTGAAGCCGGCGTTGTTCAGCGCCAACTCCGCTGGCGCCTGCCCGGTGTGCAAGGGCGCCGGGATGATCTTCACCGAGCTGGGTCCCGCTGCGACAGTCTCGTCGGTCTGCGAGGAGTGCGAGGGCAAGCGTTTTACCGCCGAGGTGCTCGAGTACCGTCTGCGTGGGAAGAACATCCACGAGGTGCTCTCGATGCCGATCGTCGACGCCGCGGAGTTCTTCGCGGCCGGGGCGGCGCAGCCCGTGCTCGCCCGCCTCGTCGACGTCGGGCTCGGCTACCTCACGCTCGGCCAGCCGTTGAACACGCTGTCCGGAGGCGAGCGCCAGCGGCTCAAGCTTGCAATCAACATGGCCTCGTCCGGATCGGTGTATCTGCTCGACGAGCCGACAACGGGGCTCCATCTGGCCGACGTCGACACTCTGCTCGGGCTCCTTGATCGCTTGGTCGACTCGGGGAACTCCGTCGTGGTGATCGAGCACCATCGCGCAGTGATGGCCCATGCCGATTGGATCATCGATGTGGGTCCCGGAGCCGGCCATGACGGGGGAACGGTGGTGTTCGAGGGCACTCCGGCCGAGCTGGCGGGGTCCGGAACGCTGACCGGGCGGGCACTCGCCGAGTATGTGCGGTGAGCCCGCCGTCGCTGCAGAGTCGGGAGAACGTCCCGTGGGCGATGAGGTCGCGCAGGAAACGATCGAGTGGACGAGGCCCGCGGGGTCAGCGGGAGAACGGACCGGACAGTGCCGCCCACTGCAGCAACATGATCGTCTTCGCGTCGACGATCTGCACGCCGATCTGAGTGAGTGCCTCATCGAAGGAGAGTTCCACCACCTCGATGTCCTCGCCCTCGTCCGCGAGTCCCGCGAAGGTGCCGTCGCGGCTGCCCGCCCGGTAGCGTCCGGCGTAGAAGTGCAGCTTCTCCGTCACCGACCCCGGGCTCATGAACGCGTCGAACACGTGCTCAAGCCGGCCGATCTCGAGACCCGTCTCCTCCGACGCCTCCCGACGCGCGCCCTCCTCGGGTCCGTCCTCGTCGAGGAGGCCGGCGGGAACCTCGAGGAGCATCCCGTCGACATCGCCGTTCACGTAGGCGGGGTAGCGGAACTGCCGGATGAGGACGACCGTGCGCGCCTCCGCGTCGTAGAGCAGGACGGCCGCGCCGTTGCCCCGGTCGTAGGTCTCGCGTTCCTCGCTCGTCCAGCTACCGTCCCGGTGCCGGTACTCGAAGCGGGTGGTGCGGAGGACGTACCAGTGACTCGAGAGGAGGGTCACCTCTTTCACCACGACGTCGGGATTGCCGGTGAGGTCGAAGCCTTCCCGGTCGAGCTCGATGCGGCCGCGTCGGTCCGGCTCGTCGACGCCGACAGTCACGCGCGTGCTCCCGAGTGCGCCATTGCTCAGCGGAAGTTGACGAACTGGAGGTCGAGCTCGAGGTCGGCCCCGCGCAGCAGCGTCATGGTCGCCTGGAGGTCGTCGCGGCTCTTCGAGGAAACGCGGAGCTCGTCGCCCTGGATCTGCGATCTGACCGACTTCGGTGCCTCGTCGCGGATGAGCTTGTTGATCTTCTTCGCGTGCTCCTGATCAATGCCCTCCTTGAGGGTCGCCTCGATCCGGTACTCCTTGCCCGACGCGAACGGCTCTCCCGCGTCGAGGCTCTTCAGGCTGATGCCGCGCTTGATCAGCTTCGACTGGAAGACGTCGAGGATGGCGTTCGCCCGTTCCTCGGTGTTGGCCTTGATCAGGATCTTCTCGCCGCTCCAGGCGATCGACGCGCCGACATTCTTGAAGTCGTAGCGCTGCTCGACCTCCTTGTGGGCCTGGTTCAGTGCGTTGTCCGCCTCCATCTTGTCGATCTTGCTGACGACATCGAATGTTGAATCTGCCATGGCTGCGAGTGTAGCTTTCCGGTTCGGCGGGGCCCCGCCTCAGGCGCAGCTGGTATCCCTGGGGTGTGCGCTGCCTTCCCGTTCTCGTCCTCGTCCCGCTCGTCGGTCTCCTTCTCGCCGGTTGCGGCGAGCGGCCCCCCGCGCTGACGGTCGAGGAGGGGTTGTCCACGGTCCCGCCAGTGGCGGCCGTCCCCGTCGCGGCGGATCCGATCGTCCTGCAGAATCCCGAGCAGGCCACGGAGACCCCGGTACGCCTCCTCACCGACGAGACCTGGCTCGCCACGGCGGCGGAGAGGAGCGGGATCCCCCTGCGCGCCCTGACCGCCTACGCAGGCACGGCTTTGCTCATATCGTCCGTCGATCCCGATTGTCGTCTCGATTGGGCGACCCTGGCCGGCATCGGTTACGTCGAGAGCCGTCATGGCACGATCGACGGCGGCGAACTGGGCGAGGACGGTCGCCCGACCGAGCCGATATACGGCCCTCGCCTGGATGGCACGCGATTCGACACGGTCCCCGACAACGATGGCGGAGCGCTCGACGGCGACGCGGAGGTCGACCGGGCGATGGGTCCGCTCCAGATCATCCCGACGACCTGGATGCTGTGGGCGTCGAGCGGCTGGGACCCGCAGAACGTGGACCAGCAGGCGGTGACGGCGGCGCGCTACCTCTGCGACGCTGGTGGTGATCTCTCGACCGAGTCGGGTTGGCGGGCGGCGATCGCCGCCTACAATCCGGCCCCAAGCTACGCGGGGAAGGTCGCGGAGGCGGCGTCCCGCTACGCGGCGGAAGCGGCATGATCCGCGCCGTACCGATTTCCGATCCGCCGGTCGCGCGGGTATCCTTGCTGAGCGCCTCCGGTTGTGACTACGCGGTCGGGTGCGCCATGGCGAGTTACCCTAGCGGCCAAAGGGATCTGACTGTAAATCAGACGGCGTAGCCTTCGGGGGTTCGAATCCCTCACTCGCCACAGAGGTGACGCCCCGACATCAACCGATGTGCGGGGCGTTCCGTGTACCGGGGCGTTTCGCTCGGTAGGCCCTCGCCCTCAGCCCTGCGCCTCCCGCCCCGGGAATCCGGCTAGCGAGAGCGGCGCTCGCCCGTTGCCGTCGCGGTCGAGCTGCTGCCCCGCGCGTCATGCTGCCAGTCCGGCGCGTTCCCTCGGCCGCGCGACGCGTTCGCCGTGTCGACGAATCCCCGGGGTCGCCCGGCCCTGGGCTCCAAGACCGCGAATCGTGCCGTCCTCGGCGAGCATCGTGGGCAGGATGCCGTGGTAGAGATTGCAGCGCAGGACTGACCGGTCCGTGCCCGAGCGGCGGATCGCGTCCTCGGTCGCCGCGTGGTCGCGGGCGAGCGCGAAGACCGCCCCGGGGGCAGCGCCGGCCGCACTCGGCTTTGGCGACCCCGGTGAGGGCGATCGGGCGCTCACCTCGCCACGACGGGACCGATGCCTAGGCTGGTGCCATGAGCGATCACGCCCCTCTCCTCGCCATTGCCCGATCGATCGCCATCGAGGCGGCACAGCTCGCCCGTCAGCGGCGGCAGGATGGAGTCGAGATCGCCGCGTTGAAGTCCTCTCCCGAGGACGTGGTGACGGCCGCTGATCGCGAGGTCGAGCAGCTCATCCGCCGTCGTCTCGCCCGGGCGCGGCCGGATGACGGATTCCTCGGAGAGGAGTCGGGTTCTAGCGGAGGGACGAGCGGCCTCACCTGGGTGGTCGACCCGATCGACGGCACCGTCAACTACCTCTACGGCATCCCGTCCTATGCGGTCAGCATCGCCGTGGTCGAGGGCGAGCCTGATCCGGCCACATGGACGGCGCTCGCCGGTGCGGTGGTCAATGGCGCGACGGGCGAGGTCACCACGGCGAGCCGTGGCGGAGGCGCGGAGCGGGACGGCGTCGCGGTGCGGGTCGTCGCGCCGACCTCGCTCTCGCTCGCGCTCCTCGGCACCGGGTTCGGCTACGACGCAGGCCACCGAATGCGGCAGGGTGCGGTGGTGCAGGAGCTGCTCGGCTCGGTGCGTGACATCCGTCGCATCGGCTCCGCGGCCCTCGACCTGTGCTCGGTGGCGACGGGGCAGCTGAACGCTTACTACGAACGAGGGCTGAACCCCTGGGACCTGGCCGCGGGGGCCCTGGTCGCCCAGGAGGCGGGGGCTCGAGTGGCGGGGCTGGACGGTGCGCCGTTCGGATCCGGTCTGCTCATCGCTGCACCGGATCCGCTGTTCGGCGAGCTGGAGGATGTGCTGCGCCGACTGCGCGCGGACGAGGTGTAACCGCTCTCCGCCGTCGGGCTACGCAACGCTCCTGCGTGAGGACTCCCCTCGGCGCAGTTCCGCACCGCGGATCGCCGAGCGGCGGGCGATGAACGCGCCTGTCGGGGCCGGGCTCTGGCCGGAGAGCGGTCGTCATGGTTATCCTTTATGCATTCGTGATGTTCGCACAGGTTGCACTCACGGACCCGCGCGGCGTGTCCTCTCCGGAGGGCCGCTCGTCCCCTGCCCCCGACGAAAGATCTCGATTTCGTGAGCCCCGATTCGCCTGCCTCCGCTGCCTCCGCATCGACCCCCGGCGAATCGACTCCACCGCTGTCCCGCCGCGAAATCCGCGAGCGAGAGCGCGCCCTGGCCCTCGCGGCCGACGTGTCGCTGTCGAGCATGTCCAGCGGCGGCCTCAGTGCCCCCACACCAGATCAGCTGCGCGAGGCCGAGCGCCGAGTCGCCTCCGTCCGCAGTGCCCCAGCACCCGTGTCCGCCCCGCGCTCGGCCCCGCTCCGCCCCGTGCGCCGTGCCAGGATCGGTGGACTCGCCGCGCTCTCGTTCGTCGCAGCCATCGTGGCGGCGACCTCATTGCCGGCCACGTCGCTGCTGACCGCGGAGGACGTGCAGGCTCAGAGCCTGACCGTCCCGTTCGGTGCCGATTCTCGACGCGGCGCGCAGTCGTTCGTGGCGGGTGAGGTCAGCGCCGCGACGATCGCCCGCGACGGCTTCGGCGTGCACGAGCGTAAAACCCAGACCAACGTGGCCGACATTGTCCGTACCTCCGACGCCGGCTTCACGAACGACCCGAACGCCTCGATCCAGTGGCCCTTCGCGGTGGGCGTGCCGGTGGGGGACCGCTTCGGTTACCGCAACTGCGCGGGTTGTTCGGTCAATCACGGCGGGACGGACTTCAACCCGGGCGACGGTTCGCCCATTCAGGCCATTGCCGACGGCGTGGTGCGCACGGTGATCGACGGCGAGGGCTCGCTCGGCGTTCACGTGATCGTCGACCACGAGATCGACGGGCAGCTCGTCTCCAGCGTCTACGCACACATGCAGCACGGCACGGCGGCCGTGAACGAGGGCGACCCGGTCAAGGTCGGCCAGCTGCTCGGCCTGGTGGGTACAACCGGCATGTCGACCGGACCGCACCTGCACTTCGAGATCCGCTTGGATGGCGTGACGAAGGTCGACTCGTACCTCTGGCTGCAGGCCAACGCCGGGCGCTGAACCCTGACGCAGGGCTACCCCGCGCGCCTGCAGATCAAACGCTCGGGCTACTCCGTGCGCAACCAGACCGTCGTATCCGCGGGCAGCGCCGGCTCGTGCAGCCCCTCGGACGAGAGCACCACGAAACCGACGGGCAGCTCGACCGGGGCGTCACCGAGGTTCGCGATCACCGTGACGCCGCCGTTCCGGAAGGCCACCACGTCCTCCGGATAGCCCTGAAGCCACTCGACGTGGCCCGAGCCCAGGTCCTCCGCTCGGCGCACCGCGAGCAGGGAGCGGTAGAGCTCGAGCGTCGAGCCCGCGACTCCGCGCTGGCGGTCGCGAGCGAGTGGCGCCCAGTCGCTGGGCTGCGGCAGCCAGGAGTCACCGGTGCCACTGAAACCGTACGCGGGCGCGTCGGCCTCCCACGGAATCGGCACTCGGCAGCCATCGCGGCCGTAGCGCTCGCCGCCGGTGCGGAACCAGGTCGGATCCTGACGCGCCGAGTCGGGCAGGTCGATCGCCTCGGGTAGTCCGAGCTCCTCACCCTGATAGACGTAGGCGGAGCCGGGGAGCGCGAGCATCAGCGCGGTGGCCGCGCGGGCGCGGCGGAGGCCCAGCGCCGGGTCGGGCAGCCCGGGCGAGCGAGGGCCGATGCCGTAGCCCTGCGGGTTGTCGGCGGTGAGCGCGAGGCGACTGGCGTGGCGCACGACGTCGTGGTTGGACAGCACCCAGGTCGAGGGGGCACCGACTGCGGCGAAGGCCTCGACGGAGGAGTCGATGATGTCGCGGAGGGCGCGCGCGCTCCACGGGGTCTCGAGGTAGGCGAAGTTGAAGGCCTGGTGCATCTCGTCGGGGCGCACCCAGCGGGCGAGCTTCGAGAGCGGCTGCACCCACGCCTCGGCGCAGAGCACCCGGTCGTCCGGGTACTCGGCGAGCAGAGAGTGCCAGTCCCGGTAGATCTCGTGGACGCCGTCCTGCGCCCAGTAGGGTGCGGTGACGGGTTCGTCCCCATCGGCCGGCGCCACTGCGCCCATCGAGCCGCTGTCCGTAGGCGGCGTGTAGTCGGGCAGCCCCTCGGCCTTGATCATTCCGTGCGCCACGTCGACGCGGAAGCCGTCGACTCCCCGGTCGAGCCAGAAACGCAGGACGCCGCGGAAGCGTTCGCGCACCCACTCGTTCGTCCAGTCGAAGTCGGGCTGCGAGGTGTCGAAGAGGTGCAGGTACCACTGGCCGGCGTTCCCCTCGGATTCCGTGACACGGGTCCACGCCGGGCCGCCGAAGACCGACTCCCAGTTGTTCGGGGGTAGCTCTCCCGACTCGCCGCGTCCATCGCGGAACAGGTAGCGCCCCCGCTCGGCGCTTCCCGCGGGAGACGCGAGCGCCTCCTGGAACCAGCGGTGAGCGCTGGAGGAGTGATTGGGGACGAGGTCGACGATGACCCGGATGCCCAGGGCGTGTGCGCGGGCGAGCATGGCGTCGAAGTCGGCAAGGGTGCCGAAGAGTGGATCGACGTCGCAGTAGTCGGCGACGTCGTAGCCGGCGTCCTTCTGCGGAGAGGTCATAAAGGGCGAGAGCCAGATTGCGTCGACGCCCAGCTCGGCGAGACTCTCGAGCCGCGACGTGATGCCGGGCAGGTCGCCGATGCCGTCGCCGTCCGCGTCCGCGAAGGAGCGCGGGTAGATCTGGTAGATGACGGCGGTGCGCCACCACTCGGATCCCCGGTGGTGTTCGGCCTGGGAGGAGGGGCCGGGGACGTTCTCGGGCGCGCCGGAGAGGGCGGAGTCCAGGGTCATGGTGCTCAGTTTATCGGGCGTCGCCGACGGGGCGCTGGCGTCCCCTCCGCTGTCCCGTACAGTCGATGGGTGATGGAGGAGACGCCGGATGAGGCCCGGGCGCGGCGCCGCCGGGCGCTGCTCTGGGTGGTGCCGTTGCTGGTGCTGCTCGTCGTCGGCCTGATCGCGGCCACGCTCGCGATCGGCGGTGTCGCCCTGCGCGGTCTGACCGGAGCGGCGCTCGTGCAGCTCGTCCTCGCTGGCTAGGCGGTCGCGGTCGGGCCGTCCTCATCCTCGGGCGGCGGCGAGGAGGAGGTCCGCGCCCGCTCCTCGGATGCGTGCCCTGTCTCGGGGCCGGTCGCGCGGGCCTGCTCGTCGGCGCGGCTGACCGCCTCCGCGAGCTCGTCGGCGACCAGGTACCCCGGCGAGACGGCCTCGGCCCGGTAGGCAGCGCGGCCGACCATGTGCGCCGAGACGGGCACGGTCAGCAGCTGAAAGCCGATCACCAGCACGATCGTCCCCGCGGCGGCGAAGCCGGGGTTCCGGATGGCGACCGCGAGCATCACGCAGATCAGGCCGAGCACCTGCGGCTTGGTGCCCGCGTGCATCCGCGAGAGCAGGTCGTCGAAGCGCATGAGCCCGATCGCCGCGACGAGCGAGAGCAGGGCGCCAACCAGTAGGAGCACCGCGGTGAGCACGTCGAAGAACAGGTTCATGTCAGTCCTCCTCGCGGTTGGCCATGAATTTGGCGACGCTGATCGAGCCGAAGACGGCGAAGAGCGCGAGTCCGAGCGCGACGGGCAGGGTCCGCGCATGGTGATTGACGGCCATCTCGGCGCCGATCCCGCAGATGATCGTTGCGACAAGCACGTCGGCGGCGACCACGCGGTCGAGCACCGAGGGCCCGCGGAGGATGCGCACGAGCGCGAGCAGGCACGCGGCACCGAATACGGGCACCAGGATCCAGAACAGCCAGTCGATCACCGGACCGCCCCCGCCCCGGCCTCGAGCGGCCGGCTCACCCGCTGCACATCCTCGCGGGAGCCAATAGCGCGGACGATGCGCGCCTCCGTCCGCAGCACCGTGCGGCGAACCTCCTCGATCCGCTCGCCCTCGTCGTGGGTCACGCCGAGCACGTGCAGGTAGAGCACGTTCAGCTGCGGGTCGACGTCGATCACGAGGGAACCGGGCACGAGCGAGACGGCCTCGGTCGTCCACACCAGCATCCCCTCGGAGCGGCTGCGCAGGTGCACGGCGACGATGGCGTTGTGCACCGGGACCGGCAGCGTCAGGATCTGCCAGGACACGCGCACCGAGGCCACCGCGATGTCGGCCAGCAGGCGCAGGAGGAAGAGGAGCACGAACCACGGATTGATGCGGTTCGAGAACTCGACCGGCGGCAGGTAGAACACCCGCGTGATCAGCAGGGCGATCAGCAAGCCGGTGACGATCGACAGCACCGAGACGTCGTCCCAGAGCAGCACCCAGATGCCGACGAGGGTCGCGAACATCGCGACGCGGTTCCAAATGTCGACGCGGCGGCGGGGGCTCATCGCGGCCCCTCCTCTCCGAAGGACGACTCGCGGTAAACGGTCGCAATGTAGGTCGCGGGATCGGCGACCGCGTTCGCGGCGTGCTCACTCGCGTCGTAGAGCGGTCCGGCGCCGATGGTGAGTACAACTCCGACCACGACCATGCCCGCGGTGGCGAGCACCATCATCGGCGGCGAGTGACGGGTGCGGATGCTGCCCGTGTCGTGCGGGTCCTCCTGCAGCTGGTCGATCAGGGGGGACTCGTAGCCGGGCACCTCCTCCTGGCGGCGCCAGAAGACCATGTTCCAGACGCGGGCGACCGCGTAGAGCGTCAGTAGCGAGGTCACGGCCCCGGCGGCGATGACGGCCCAGATCAGCCAGGACGGCTGGTCGACGGCCGACTCCGTGCCGGCGACGAAAAGCCCCACCTTGCCGAGGAAGCCGGTGAACGGCGGGATACCGCCGAGGTTCATCGCGGGGATGAAGTAGAGCAGCGCGAGCAGCGGCGAGGCCTTCAGCAGCCCACCCAGGCGCAGGATCGACGTGGTGCCGCCGACCCGCTCGATCAGACCGGTCGCGAGGAACAGCGTCGTCTGCACCGTGATGTGGTGGATGACATAGAAGATCGTCGCGGCGTAACCGGCCGGGGTGCCCACCGCGATCCCGAACACCATGTAGCCGATGTGCGAGACCAGTGTGAAGGACAGCATCCGCTTGATGTCGGCCTGCGCGACCGCGCCGAGGATGCCGACGATCAGTGTCAGGAGCGCCACCACCAGCAGGACGTCGCTCAGCCTGCCGCCTGGGAAGAGCAGAGTCTCGGTGCGGATCAGCGCATACACGCCGACCTTCGTGAGCAGCCCGGCGAAGACCGCGGTGACGGGAGCGGGAGCCGTGGGGTACGAGTCCGGGAGCCAGAACGACAGCGGGAACACGGCCGCCTTGATCCCGAAGCCCAGCAAGAGCACCACGTGCAGGACCAGCTGCACGTCGGCGGGGAGCTCGGCGATCCGGATCGAGAGCTGCGCCATGTTGACGGTGCCGGTCGCCCCGTAGAGCAGGCCGATTGCCGAGAGGAAGAACACGCTCGAGACCAGGCTGACGACCACATAGGTCGTGCCGGCTCGGATGCGCGGCGCAGTGCCGCCCAGGGTAATGAGCACGTAGCTCGCGGCGAGCAGGATCTCGAAGCCGACGTAGAGGTTGAACAGATCGCCCGCGACGAAGGCGTTGAGGATGCCCGCCGAGAGGATCAGGTAGGTCGGATGGAAGATCGTCACCGGCGTTTCGCGGTTGCCGTCGACCAGGCCTTGGCCGACGGAGAAGAGCAGGACGCCCAGCAGCGTGATCGAGGTGATCACGAGCATCAGGGCGGCGAGCGGATCGACGACGAGCACGATGCCCCACGGCGGCTCCCAGCCGCCCACGTAGACGGCGTTGCCGCCTCCGTCGCCGGTGAGGACGAGAACGAGCATCACCGAGGAGATCACCAGCACAGTGGAGAGCGTGACGATGTTCACCGTGATCTGCGCGCGCCGGTGGCGGCCGAGGATCAGCGCGACGGCCGCTCCCAGGAGGGGGAGGGTGACGACGAGCGGGATCAGGGCGTTCATCGGTCCTCCTTCCTGTCATCGGTCATGGCGCTCTCCCCGTGCTTGGCGGCGGTGCCCTCGTCGCTGGATTCGAGCAGCACGTCGAGCGCCCGGTCATCGGCGGTCGTCTGCGCCGAGATGCCCGCCGCGTCCTCGCGGACGGAGGCGTCGGTCTCGTCGTCCTCCACCTGGTCGGCGTTGGCGAGGCGCCAGCGCCGGTAGATCATCGCGAGGAGGAAGGCGGACACTCCGAAGGTGATGACGATCGCCGTCAGGATCAGCGCCTGCGGCAGCGGGTCGGCCATCTCGGCGGCGATCTGCTCGTAGGAGCGGCCGTCGTCGGAGACGAACGGCGCGATGCCTGAGCGGCCGGCCATCAGCAGGATGAGGATGTTGGTCGCGTTCCCGACGAGCAGGAACCCGATCAGGATCCGGGTGAGGCTGCGCTCAAGCATCTGGTAGACGCCCGCGGCGTACAGCACCGCCATCACGACGACGAGGACGAGGGTGATGCTCACGTGCCGTCCCCCCGGCCTGGTCCGCCGATGACGGTGGAGCCCGTGGGGAGTGTGGTCTCGAGTCCGTCGACGGTGCCCTGGCCGGGGCCGGGGGTGCTGTCCGTCGAGTGCGTCACGCCGTCGCCCGAGGGGGAGCCCTGCTCGGCCTCCTCGCCGTGACGGTCCACCTCGCCGCCGAGGCTGCGGAGGATGTCCAGGGCGAGGCCGATCACGATCAGGTACACCCCGATATCGAAGAGGGTGGATGTGCCGAGGTGGAGCTCGCCGAGCACCGGCACCTCGAGGTCGAGCCAGCTCGACTCCAGCACCTCGAGGCCGAAGGCGAGGGAGGAGACAGCGGTACCGACGGCGAAGAAGAGGCCGAGCCCGAGCACCTTGCCGGCGTCGATCGGAGCGGCTTCGCCGAGTTCGAAGCGGCCGCCGGCGAGGTAGCGCGCGACGAGGGCGAGGCCGGCGAGCAGTCCGCCCGCGAAGCCTCCGCCCGGGGTGTTGTGGCCGGTGAAGAGCAGGTAGACCGAGACGATCATCGCGGGGTGGAACAGCAAGCGCACCAGCACCTCGAGCACGATCGAGCGGTTCTCGGGGCGGAGCGTGCGTCCCGCGACGAGCCAGGAGCCGCGGTCGCCCTCTCGCTCGGAGTCGTCGGAGGAGGCGGTCAGGTCCATCGCGCGATCGCGGCGGTCGCCCGCGCCCTGCGCCTCGAGGCGGGGTGCACCTCCGGCTCTGCTGGAGAGGAAGATCAGGCTCGCGACTCCGGTAGCGACGACGACCAGCACCGAGATCTCGCCCATCGTGTCCCAGGCGCGGATGTCGACCAGCAGGACGTTGACGATGTTGCGGCCCTTGCCCTCCTCGTAGGCGAGCCGGGGCAGCTCCGCCGAGATCGGCGTCGCGGTCCGGGCTCCGAGGGCGATCGTGGCGGCGAGAGCCATCACCGCTCCGACCGCGATGCCGATGACGGCACGCAGCCGCTTGCGCATCGGCTGGTGCTTCGCGGCGATACGGGTGGGGAGGCGGCGCAGCACGAGGACGAAGACCACCAGCGTCACCGTCTCGATCAGCGCCTGGGTGAGGGCGAGGTCGGGGGCGCCCTGCAGGGCGAAGAGGGCGACCATCCCGTAGCCGGTGGCCCCGGCAAGCAGCACGGCGGCGACGCGGTTGCGCGCGATCGCGCAGAGGAGCGCCGCGAGGATCATCACGGCCGCGACCGCGAGCTGTCCCGGGCTGTCCCAGAAGACGAGGTCGCCGGGCCAGGTGCGGTTCAGGGCAGCCGCACCGCCGACGCCGAGTACGAAGACCGCGAAGATCACCGTGAGGTAGCGGGGGAGCGATCCGCGCTGCACGGACTCGGTGACCGTGCTGGCGACGCGGTCGAGCCAGCGGACCGTGGCCCAGTAGCCCTCGGCGGAGTCGATCCGGTTGGGCAGCATCGACTGGGCACGCGCGACGGCGACGCGCTTGGCGAAGAGGAGGAGGCCGACCGCGATCACGAGGGCGCTCAGACCCAGCGCGGGCTCGAAGCCGTGCCAGAGCGCGAGGTGGTAGCCGCCGTGGTCCGAGGCCTCCGCCGCGGCTGCGAGTCGCGGGTCCGCGTCGGGCGCCGCGGACGGGAGGGTGTCGGCGGAGACGGCCACGAGCGGGTCGAGCACGGAGGCGGCGAGCCCGCCGATCACGCTGGCGGCGGCGAGCAGCACGGGAGCGGCGGTGAAGGTCCACGGCTCGGCGTGCAGGTGCGTGTCCTCGAGGCCCTTCTCGCGGGCGAAAGCGCCCCAGAACAAGCGGGCCGAGTAGGCGACGGTGAGGATCGAGCCGAGCACGAGGCCCACGAGCGCGACCCACGCCCAGAACGAGCCCTGCTCGATCGCCGAGATCAGGCTGGTGAACACCGCTTCCTTGGCGACGAATCCCAGCAGCGGCGGGATGCCGGCCATCGAGAGCACACCGATCAGCGCGGCCGCGGCGAGGACGGGCGCCTGTCGGCCGAGACCGCTGAGCTTGCGGAGGTCGCGCGTGCCGGCGCGATGATCGATGATCCCGACGGTGAGGAAGAGTAGCGCCTTGAAGAGCGCGTGGGCGATCAGGAGCGTCAGACCGGCCAGTGCCGCGTCGCGCGAGCCGAAACCCACGGCGACGGTGAGGAAGCCGAGCTGGCTGACGGTGCCGTACGCGAGCACGAGCTTGAGGTCGTACTGGCGGAGCGAGCGCCAGCCGCCGACGAGCATGGTCCAGACGCCGACGCTGACCACCACCGGCAGCCAGACGGAGTCGTCGGCGAAGCCCGGCGCGAGGCGCGCAACGAGGTAGATCCCCGCCTTCACCATCGCCGCCGCGTGCAGGTAGGCGCTGACCGGCGTCGGGGCGGCCATCGCGGCCGGCAGCCAGAAGTGGAAGGGGACCAGCGCCGACTTCGAGAACGCGCCCAGCAGCACGAGCACCAGCGCCGTCGACACGATCGGCCCGGAGGGAGCCGCGGCGACGATCCCGGAGAGGCTGGTGGTACCGGCCTGCACGATCAGGATCACGATGCCGACCAGCATCGCCAGGCCACCGAGTGTCGTCACCAGCAGCGCCTGAAGTCCGGCACCCCGGCTCTCCTTGCGCCCGCTGTAGTGGCCGATCAGGAGGTAGGAGAGAACGCTCGTCGCCTCCCAGAAGACGAAGAGGATGATCACGTCGTCGGCCGTGACGAGGCCGTACATCACTCCGGCGAACGCAGACAGGAGCGCCGCGAAGCGACCGAGCGAGGGCTCGTCGCGGCTGAAGTACGACGCGCAGTACGCCAGGACGAGGGCGCCGACTCCGCTGACCACGAGGGCGAGGACGATCGAGAGCGCGTCGAGCCGGAAGGAGAGCGCGATGTCGAGAGCGGGAATCCACGGCACCGTCTCGCGGATCTCACCGCCGTCGAGGATTGTGGGGAGCGCGGTCGCGGTGGCGACGAAGCTGCCGGCCGGAACGAGCGCCAGCGCGTAGAAGGTCGTCGGGCCGAAGCGATCCACCAGCCAGGGTGTGACGACGGCCAGCACGAACGAGATCACCAGGATGAGGAGCATCACATGTTCCTCCCACGGTTCACCCAGCGCATTCGTGGACCAAGAATAACGGAGGGCGTTCCGGCGGAAGCTGAGTGCGGGAAGGCTTGACCAGAGCCGTCGCGATCGGAGTGGGCCCTACCGTGGGGGCATGGCCCGCTCCCTCCTGCCCGACCAGCTCTGCCGTCTCCGCGTCTACGACCTCGCGACCGCAGAGCCGAGGACCGTCTTCGAGTCCGACTCGGTCCTGGTCGAGGCGCCGAACTGGACTCCGGACGGGGCGGCGCTGATCGTGAACGGCGACGGCCGCCTCTTCCGGCTGCCGCTCGAGGGCCCGGCCGAGCTCGAACCGATTCCGCTCGCCGGGGTGCCGGCCGAGCTCAACAACGACCACGTGCTCGCTCCGTCCGGAGGCGTCGCGTACGTTTCAGCACGCGACGGGCACCTCTACGCGGTGCAGCTCGACGGCTCCGCTCCCGCCCGGCGTCTGACGACCGCGCGCGAGGGCGTCCGCTTCAAGCACTACCTGCACGGCATCTCGCCGGACGGAGCGACGCTCGCGGTGATCGGCGGCGGTGACGCCTCCGGCGGATGGCGGACTGACGTTTACACGATGTCGGCCGGCGGCGGCGCCCTCACCGCGCTGACCGACGACGCCTCCGCCGACGACGGGGTCGACGTCTCAGCCGACGGACACACCCTCGTGTTCACCTCCGAGCGGGCAGGAGGAGGCGCGCAACTCTTCCGCATCGGCCTCGACGGTTCCGGCCTCACGCGGCTGGTCGAGTCGGCCACCGTCGACTGGTTCCCTCACGAGTCACCGGACGGCGCTCACCTGCTCTACCTCTCCTACCCGGCGGGCACGACGGGACACCCGGAGAACGTCGACGTCGAGCTGCGGCTGCTCGAGCTGGAGGCCCGCGAGACCCGAGAGCCCGGGCGCGTGCTCCAGCGCCTCCACGGCGGGCAGGGCACGACTAACGTCTCCGGATGGGCGCCCGACTCCACCCGCTTCGCCTACGCCGACTACCCGCGGCGCTGAGAGCCTGAGTCCTTCCCGCGCATGCGCGGGAGGGGGATCGATCGAGGCTCGCGGCGGGTCTTGAATCACAGAATGACCATCGACAGCGCAGCATCCTCCTCCCTCACCCGCGCACCGCTCGGCGACTCCGGCATCGACGTGTTCCCGCTCTCGCTCGGCGGCAATGTCTTCGGCTGGACGGCGGGCCGGCAGACCTCCTTCGACGTCCTCGACGGCTACACGGCCGCCGGCGGCGACTTCATCGACACCGCCGACTCCTACTCCGCGTGGGCGCCCGGTAACAGGGGCGGCGAGTCCGAGACGATCATCGGCGAGTGGCTGTCGCAGCGCTCGGGCTCCCGCGACGACGTGGTGATCGCGACGAAAGTGGGTCGGCACCCGCAGTTCACCGGTCTCGCTCCCGATACTGTGCGCGCGGCCGCCCGCGCCTCCCTTGAGCGGCTCGGCACCGACCGGATCGATCTCTACTACGCCCACTTCGACGATGCAGCCGTGCCGATGGCCGACATCGCCGCCGTCTTCTCGGAGCTCGTCGACCAGGGCCTGATCCGCGCGATCGGAGTGTCGAACCTCAGCGCCGAGCGCATCGCCGAGTGGCTGCGCGTCGCGGGCGAGGAGGGGCTGCATAAGCCCGTCGCCCTGCAGCCGCACTACAACCTCGTCGAGCGGGGGATCGAGGCGGACCTGCTGCCGCTCGCGCGCGAAGCGGGGCTGGCCGTCGTCCCCTATTACGCCCTCGCCTCCGGATTCCTGACCGGCAAGTACCGCGACGGCTCGACCCCTGACGGTCCACGGGCCGATGGCGCCGCCCGTTACCTGGACGGCCGCGGCCGGCGGGTGCTCGCGGCCCTCGATGCGACGGCGGAGGCGCACGGAGCCGAGGTGGCGACGGTCGCGCTCGCGTGGCTCCGCTCGCAGTCCGGCGTCGTCGCTCCGATCGCGAGCGCCCGCGTGATGGAGCAGCTGCCCGCGCTGGTCGCCTCGGCGTCCCTCGAACTGAGCACCGAGGAGCTTGCGGCCCTCGACGAGGCGAGCCGAGCGTAGAGTCCGGCCGGTGACCGCGGGGGCAGGCCTCCCGCGGTCAGCGACGCTCCGCGGAGGTGCTAGGGTCTAACGGTGCCAAATCGCGGGCACGCCCCGAAAGAGGCTGTTCGGCCCGCAGGTGCGCCCCCTTAGCTCATTGGTAGAGCACTTCCTTGGTAAGGAAGAGGTAGTGGGTCCGATTCCCACAGGGGGCTCCGTTCCCCGCAGGCCAGGCCTGCGAAGAACGCGCGGCGGGGTAGCTCAGGTGGTTAGAGCACACGGCTCATAATCGTGGTGTCGCGGGTTCAAGTCCCGCTCCCGCTACAGCGAGAAGGCCCCGGTTCACGCGTCGAGCCGGGGCCTTCTCCGGTGCGCTGTCTCACGCTCTGACATCGGCGCCGCAGTGCTCGCCCTGTTCTGCGGTTCGAGTGAGGATCGAGGTCGATGATGCGCACGCCGTTGAGTTCGAGAAAAGTGATGCTGGCCACCCAGGCAGTGCGCTTGTTCGCGTCGAGGAAGGCATGTGCCTGCGTGATGCCGTGGAGAAGGACGCTGGCCTGCTTGTAGACCGTCGCATGCAAGAACGTCGCTCCGAAGGAAGCCTGAGGTCGCGGGACCGCGGCCTCGAGCTTGCCCCGGTCGATCAGAGCCGCGCCATCTCTGTCGCCGTGCAGCGCGATGACCTGATCGACCGTGAGGAACAGGGTCACTTGTTCGCGAGCAGCGCGAGACCTTCCTTCCAGCGGTCGATCACGCTCCGGGCGAGAGAGCCTGTCTCGTCGGTGTCGGCGTTCTCGACGTGGGCCCGCCGCTCAGGCACGTCGCCGCCTTTGATCGCCCTGCTCGAAGAGAAGTCGAGCATGGTGTTGCGCTTCACAATCCGTTGAGACGGCTCGTCTACATCGAGGCCGCGACGTGCGTCGATCCAGGGTGCATCGACATGCGTGAGCTCGACCAGTTCTTCATAGCCCCGGTGCCCGTAGAAGTCGAGCACCGAATCCAGCGTCGCTCGGACGTCGTCGTTCACTTCCACGCGGGCGGGCAGGGACGCGTAACGGTTCTCTCGGAAAACCGATCGAACGACGGGCCCTTTCGGCCAGGCCTCGAACTCCTCGTCGAAGATCGGTCCACCGGTCCACGCCAGATGCCAGGCCTGCGCGAAGTAGACCAGTTTCTGGATCTTCATGCTGTCCCCACGGGGGACGTTCGCAGCGTTGGCGACGTAGGCGGCGACATCGATCGCGGTGGTCATGATCTCGGTTCCCCTCCTCCACCCGGTTCTTGGCTGACCTCGGATGCTGGAGTGGCCGCGCTCGATGCGAGGGGACCTGCTGCAACGAAGTCGATCGGACCACCTTATCGGCGGAACGACGAGTAGGGGCCGGCTGTGCGCTGATCGACAGCTCGTGGCACGCGCCCTCGCGGTGCTGCACGTCCAGAGCTGTGGCCGGTTCACGCTCGGCATCTGAGCGTCGTGTCGCTCTCCTCGGCGCTCGGGGGTGTCGGATCTCACAGCCACCCGTTCCGCTCCGCGATGCCGGCCAGCTCCAGTACCTCGCCGATCGGCCGGGTGTCGGCGAAGAAGCTCGCGGTCAGCTCGAGAGTCTCGCGCACGGTGAGGTCCTTGATCAGGCCCCCGGTCTGCAGGACTGCCGAGACGAGTCCGTGCGCGATCGCGGTGCGCGGCGCTCGCCCGAAGACGCGGACCTCGCCCGCGTCCGGGATCGAGAGGCCCAGGAGCATGTCGATGGTCGTGGTCTTGCCCGCGCCGTTCGGGCCGAGGAAGGCGACGATCTCCCCGGGTCGGACGGTGAGGTCCACCCCGGCGACGGCGGCGACGGAGCCAAAGCTCTTGGTGAGGGCGGTCGCCTGGAGGGCGAGGTCGGTCGAGGTCATGTCCTCAGCCTGCTGAGACGCCCGCCCGCGTGCCTCGGCCTTCCGTCACCACTGAGCCATGACATCCGTCACCCCCAGCGGCGACCGCTGAGCCTGACGCGCCTTCTTGAGCGGTGACCGCTCAGCGCGTATCGTTTCGCTTTGCGCCACTGCCTCGTGTGTCGCTGGATGGAAAGGTCGATGATGCCTGCAGCCCCCCGGTTCTCCGGTGTCCTCTTCGGAGCCGCGTACTACGTGGAGTACCAGCCGGAGGGCGTGCTCGAGCGGGATCTGGATCTCATGGCGGAGGCGGGCTTCACCGTCATTCGCGTGGGTGAGTCCGTCTGGTCGACGTGGGAGCCGCGTGAGGGCGTGTTCGACCTCGACTGGCTCGAACCGGTCCTCGACGCCGCCCATGCCCGGGGGATCAGCGTCATCCTCGGCACCCCGACCTACGCGATTCCGCCGTGGCTGCAGCGCCTGCACCCCGAGATCGCCGCCGAGTCCCGGACCGGAGTCCGGATGGGGTGGGGCGCCCGGCAGGAGATGGACCAGAGCCACCCCGCCTACCGGTTCTACGCCGACCGGATCGCGCGGAAAGTCGTCGCGCGGTACGCCGACCATCCGGCGATCATCGGGTACCAGGTCGACAACGAGCCCGGGAATCACCTGCCCCATAACGAGCACACCTTCCAGCGCTTCGTCGGCTGGCTGCGTGAGCGCTACGGCACCGTCGAGGACCTCAATCGCGAGTGGGGCCTTGTCTACTGGTCGCACCGCCTGTCCGACTGGGCGGATCTGTGGCGGCCCGACGGCAACCTGATGCCCCAGTACCAGCTGGAGTGGCGTCGTTTCCAGAGCACGCTGGCCAACGAGCTGATCGCCTGGCAGGCCGACCTCGTCCGGGAGTACGCGAGGGAGGACCAGTTCGTCACGACCTGCATCGCGTACTCCCAGGCGCAGATTTCGGACGACGAGATCGTCGCTCCGCTCGATGTCGTCGCCGGCAATCCCTACTACAAGATGCAGGGCGACCTCGATGCGACCGCCGAGGTCCCTCGCGAGAGGCCGTGGTGGGGGACCGGCGTGTGGGCCCTGTTCGAGTGGGGCGACCGCGCGTTCTCCTCCGCCCAGACGCAGTACCTCGTGACCGAGACGAACGCGCAGTCCATCAATGGCTCGTGGACGAACCATCCACCGTACCCGGGCCAGATCAAGCAGGCGGCGCTCGCCCTGCTCGCCCGAGGAGGCCGGATGATCGAGTACTGGCACTGGCACACGCTGCACTTCGGCATCGAGACCTATTGGGGCGGGGTGCTCCCTCACAGTCAGCAACCGGGCAGGATCTACCGCGAGGTCGCCGATCTCGGCGCGACGCTGAAGGCACTCGGCCCGGCGCTGGACGAGTACGAGCCCGATGCCGACGTCCTGATGCTCTATTCCACTGACACGAAGTGGTCGTTCGAGTTCACCCCGCCGCTGGCGCGGGCCGACGGATCCCCGGACTCGCGCGCCTACCTGACGATCTTCGACGCGTTCTACCGCGGGCTCTTCGAGGCCGGCGCGCAGATCCGGGTTCAGCATCTGCGCCAGTTCGTCGCGTCCGACATCACCGAGCTCGTGCGACGCTACCCCGTGCTCATCGCCCCGGCCGTCTACGTCGCCGATGACGCGATGCTCGAGCACCTCCGGGCCTACGCGGAGGCGGGTGGCCACCTCGTCCTCGGCATCCGGACCGGCTACGCCGACGAGCTGGCCCGTGCGCGCCTCGCGGTCGCCCCGGCATTCCTGACCGACGCCGCCGGCGTTCACTACGACGAGTACTCCAACATCGATGCGCCGATGATGGTGCACGCGGAGGGCGACCTGGCGCTGGAGGAGGGGGCCGCGGGGACGGAGTGGGTCGACGTGCTGGAGGTCGACGACGCCGACGTCCTGCTCCGGTACGAGCCGACGGAGCTCGAGGCGGACGCGGCGGTGACCACCCATGCCTTCGGTGCGGGCCGGGTCTCCTCCGTCGGCACCGTGCCCAACCCCGCGCTCGGCCGCAGCATCGGCCGCTGGCTCGTGCCGGACACACAGAAGTCGCAGTGGCACGCGGGCGACTCGGTCAGCGTCAGCACGGGGACGACCGGACACTCGCGGGTCGTCTTCCTGTCCAACTGGTCCGCGGCTGCGACGTCAGTCACGACGCCGGCGCCCGCGAGAGACCTCGTGACCGGAGCGACGTACGCCGCGGGCGACTCGGTGCCGCTCGACCGCCGAGGTGCCGCCGTGCTCGAGATCGCGCTCGATGCGACCGAGTAGGACGCGTTCCGGAGCGCGATAGGCGGGAGCGGACAGCGAAGTGGCGCCGGATCGGATGATCCGGCGCCACTTCGCTCCCTGGCTCAGCGACCGCCGAAAGCACCGGCTCCGATCGCGGCGACGAGCTGCTTCTGCGCGATTGCGACGACGATGACCACCGGAATGATCGTGAGCACGCAGCCCGCCATGAGGAGTTGCCACTGCGTACCGGTCTGACCCGAGAAGCCTGCGAGACCGATCGGGATCGTCCACTTCTCCGAGCTGTTCAGGATGATGAGCGGCCACAGGAAGCTGTTCCAGCTCCCGAGGAAGGAGAAGATCGCCAACACCGAGAGCGCTGGGCGGACCAGAGGCATGATGACACTGACGAGGATCCGCCCGGTCGAGGCTCCGTCGATCTTCGCCGCCTCCTCGAGCTCGGCGGGGATCTGCAGCATGAATTGCCGCAGAAGGAAGGTGCCGTAGGCCCCGAACAGACCCGGAAGGATGAGTGCCGTCCACGTGTCCACGAGCCCGACGGAGTCGAATCCCAGGTAGAGCGGGATCACCGCGATCTCGATGGGCAGTGTCAGCGTGATGATGAACAGGAGGAACAGAGCGTCGCGCCCGGGGAAGCGCAGACGCGAGAAGGCGAAAGCGGTGAGCGTCGCGATGACGACGCTCAGAGCTGTCGAGATCAGCGCGACGGTCAGGCTGTTCAGCAGGAGACGACCGAAGTCGACCTCCACCCACGCGTCGACGAAGTTCGACCAGAGGACCTCCGAGCCGATGAACTCGATCTGTTGCCCGAACACCTCGTTCGCCGGCTTCAGCGCGGTGAAAAAGGTCCAGAGGAGAGGGAAGGAGAAGATCAGCGCTACGGCCCAGGCGAGCGCTGTGTTGGCTGCGAAGGCCCACGGACGCAGCCGCCTCCGGCGGGTCGCCGGAGCCGGAGCCGAAGCCGAAGCCGGAGCCGCGGTCGAGAGGACGGTCCTCACACCGATCGAGGCCGGACTAGTCATAGTGCACCCACTTCTTTTGACCCCAGAGCTGGACGAGTGTGAAGACGGCGATGATGGCGAACAGCACGGTGGCGATCGCCGAGGCGTAGCCGAGCTGGTCGTAGGTGAAGGCCGTCCGGTAGAGGTAGAGCATGATTGTCGTGGTGCTGTTGCCTGGTCCGCCGCCGGTGATCACGTACGACTGAGCGAACGTCTGCCAGGCGCCGATGACCGTCAGCACTGTGGTGAAGAACAGCGCCGGACTGATCAGCGGCAGATTGATCGAGAACAGTCGCCGGATCGGCCCTGCCCCATCAATGCGGGACGCGGCCAGCACGTCCGGGCTCACCGAGTCGAGGCCGGCTCCGATGATGATCATGTTGTAGCCGAACGACTGCCAGAGCGAGACCATGATGACTGTCGCAAGGGCCCAGTTCCCGTCGCTGAGCCACGGGACGGGTCCGATGCCGACAGCGCCGAGCATGCCGTTCACCGCACCGTCCCGCTGCAGGATCAGCCGGAATACCGCGGCGTTCGCGACCATCGGGGACAGCGCCGGGATCAGGAAGACGACCCGGAGCCAGCTGCTCCCCGCCAGCCTCGTCTTGAGCCACAGGGCGATCCCGAGCGAGATCGCGATATTGAGCGGCGTATAGACGACGACGAAGACGGTCGTCACCACGATGCTGGCGATGAACTGCTGGTCATTGACGAGGCGCACGAAGTTCTCGAGGCCCGTCAGGTGCGTTCCGCCGAGCAGCGTGGAATCTGAGAACCCCAGGACCAGCGACGCGATCATCGGGATCACGATGAAGATCAGCAATCCGAGCAGTCCCGGGAGCACGAAGATCCAGCCGACCCACGCGGGTGAGCCGCCGGAGGGGCGTCGCCCCCGTGCGACCGGCACGGGGGCGACCTGACTCGGACTGTTCGAGCCGGAGTCCTGGAGACCTGCGGTGGTCACTGGCTCAGACCCGAGGCGACCTGCTGGAGAACCTCCTGCGCGCTGGCCTTGCCCGAGAAGGCGTCGGACTCGTACTGGGTCATCAGCGTGTTGAGCTGGCTGAGTTTGGCCGGTGTCGGCGTCGCGAAGGAGTTGTCCAGCAGCTGCTTCACGACGGCAGCCGTCTGCTCCGAGCCGATCGCCTCCGCCCAGGCGTCGAGGCTGTCGGGGCGGGCGACCACGGTCGCGCGTGACGTGGCCACGCTCTGCATCGCCTCGGCGCTGGTGATCGCCTTGATCGCCGAGAATGCCGCCGCCTTGTCGCCGCAGGTCTTCGTGATCGCGAATCCGGTGCCACCGACGTAGCCCCTCGAGTTCCCGTCGTCGCTCGGCACTGTGGCGACCCCGACAACGTCTTCGCCGAGGACCTCCTGCTCGTGCGGGAGGTCCCAGAGACCGTTCATGCTCATGGCGGCCTGACCGGTGCTGAAGGCGTCGATGTCCGGGAAGCTGCCGCCGGATGCCTCGAGCGGCTTGGCCACTCCCTGCTCGGCAGCCAGATCGACGTACCACTGGAAGCGCTTCACGAGGTCGGCGTTCTCCAGGTCGGCGACGCTGTCGTCCGAGACGTAGTTCTCTCCATTCGCGGACATCAGGGAGGTCACCGGGGTGATGCCCTGTCCGAGGGCGAAGCCCCAGACACCGTCCTTGGTGGTCGCCTTCGCGGCGGCCAGGAAGTCGTCAGACGTCCAGTCCAGCGCCGGATCCGGGACCCCGGCGGCCGCGAACAGTTCCTTGTTGTAGTAGACGACCTGGGGCGCCGCATCGTAGGGGATCGCATAGACCTCGCCGTCGACACTCAGCTGCTGGATCATGGCCGAGTTGTAGTCGTCGAAGTCCACTCCCGCGGCTTCGGCCAGATCGGCCAGAGGCTCGAGCCCGGCGACGTACGGGTCGACCTGGCCGTTCTGCAGCGTGACGATGCACGGCGCGTCGCGTCCCCGGATCACGGTCGGCAGCTTGGTGTAGAAGTCGCCGATCGGAGGGCCGGAGAACGTGACGGAGACCGACGGGTCCGCCGCCTCGCCGGCGTCGACGTAGGCGGACCACTGGTCTTGGTCGCTCTGCCCGCCGATCCAGGTGCCCATCTTCACCGTCGTGCCGTCCATGCCGGAGACGCCGGATCCGCTGGATCCCGCGGAGCAGCCCGCCAGGAGTGCGGCGGCCGCTCCCGCGGCCACGAGTGCGGCACCGCCGCGTCGGGCAGCGCTCCGCGTCGGGCGGATTGATCTGTGTGACTGCATGTGCTCTCCTTTGAGACGTGTGACCGATCGGACGGGGGATGCCGCGGCGACCCGACTCCCTCTGCTGACCAGAGGAGTCCGACTCAACCCGCGCATCGCAGAACGAAACGTTACGCTTTGGTTGAAGCGATGTTAGGCCGGTCCTGCGGGGTCGTCAAGCGACAGCCGCGGCACAGGACGCGCGGACCCGTGACTGCTCGTGGGATCCTGTTCGAGATCCCGACGTCAGCGACCGCGGGCGCACTGCACAGGATCCGCAACGGATCGGAAGTCTCCGGAGGAGGTGGTTCGCCATGGCGAGCTACAAGGACATCCAACGCGAGACCGGCCTCTCGCTGGCAACGATCTCGAAGTACTTCAATGGCGGGACCCTGCGGGAGGCCAATCGGACGGCGATCCAGGCCTCGGTCGAGGCTCTGGACTTCCGCCCGAACGCGTTCGCCGCGGGCCTGCGCCGTCAGCGGTCCCGTATCGTCGGTGTCCTCCTACCGGCGCTGGACAATGAGTTCCACCTGCACATCATCGCCGGAGTGGAGGAAGCGCTGCGGAGCGAGGGCATGAGCGTGATCGTCGCGTCCAGTCCTCGCGCCGAGGACGATGCGGTGGGGCTGTTGCTCAGTCGAATGGTCGACGGAATCATCGCCGTCCCGTCCGCACACGACGTGGAGCCTCTCGAGGAGGCCACCAGGAGGATCCCGGTCGTCATGATCGACTGGGAGGCGCGGCTCGACGCCGACGGCGTGTTCCTGGACAACCATCGCGCCGGCGCGATCGCTGCCCGCCACCTCCTCGATCACGGCCATCGACGCCTCGGGCTCATCGGCGGCGACCGCTCCGTCTCGACGATGCGTCTGCGCGCCGACGGCTTCATCGCCGAGACCGAGACCGTGGGAGCGGCCGGCGACGCCGTCTCAGTGGCCGTCACCGAGGGTCCTCTCTCGGTGGAGACGGGTCACTCGTCCGCGGTGCGGCTTCTGACGGCCCGCCCGCGTCCGACGGCCCTGTTCTGCTCGAACTCCGAGCTGACGCTCGGCGCTCTGATTGCGATCAACGAGTCGGGGCTGCGGCTCGGCGACGACATCTCCGTCATCGGGTTCGACCTGGTCGACGTCGCTCAGACGACGATCCCCCGGCTGACGATCATCGAGCAGCCCACGCGGGCGATCGCCGCGCACGCCGCGCAGCTCCTCGGGCGCCGGCTGAGCCAGGACCGGGTGCAGGACGAGAACCGGGTCGTCGAGCTGCTGCCGCCGCGCCTGCTGCCAGGAGGATCGGTCTCACGACTGCACTTCCGGCCGCACGCGGGCGCCTGACGACCGCCGTGCGGGCCGACCGTTGATCCGTGGATGACCGGCGATCCCGGTCTCGACGACGAGTCCGGCATCCGGTGAGCGCGCCGGATCGGCGCACGAGCGCTTCCTCATGCCCCCGACCGGGGCATCCGCCGTCGCGGACCCCCGAGGGAGCCGCCAGGGTCCGCGACCGCGCCTCGGCGGTCTGCGAAACGTTTCGCAAACACCGAGGAAAGGCTCAGACCGAGGAAAGGCTCAGACCGAGGAAAGGCTCAGACCGCGTCGCTCGCGAAGAGCACGTCGTCGGAGGCGACCAGGTCCTCGAGCGTCAGCAGGCGGTCGAGGTCGTGGCCCGCGGCCAGGGCGTTCGAGCGCTCGGCCGCGGTCTGCGGGGCGAGGCGCCCCTCCATTACGCCGCCGAGGGCGCGGACGGCGCACGCGGCGACCACTCCCTCCGGAGTACCGCCGATGCCGAGGACGAGGTCGACGCGTCCTGCGGGATCCGCCGCCTCGATCGCGACCGACACGTCACCCTCGCCGCGCAGCTCGAGCGCGACTCCGGCTCCGCGCAGCGCAGCGATCAGCCCGGCGTGCCGCGGCTTGTCGAGCACGACGACGACCAGCTCGGTCACCCGCTTCCCGAGTGCCGCTGCCAGGCGTGCGCAGTTCTCGGCCGGTGCGAGGTCGAGCGAAACAGCGCCCCGCCCAGCGTGCGAGCAGACCAGCTTGTCCATGTAGAACACGTCGCGCGGGTTGAACATCGTGCCGCGCGGGGCGAGCGCGATCACGCTCACGGAGCCGGGCAGTCCCTCCGCCGTGAGCCGGGTGCCGTCGAGCGGATCCACGGCCACGTCACAGGAGGGAGCGGCGGCGCGGCCGAGGCGCTCGCCGTTCGCCAGCATCGGCGCCTCGTCCTTCTCGCCCTCGCCGATCACCACGACCCCGTCGAACGGCGTCTCGGCCAGTACTGCGCGCATCGCCGCCACCGAGGCCGCGTCCGCCGCCAGCTTGTCGCCGCGGCCGAACCAGCCGCGCGCCGCCTCCGCCGCCGCGCGCACACTGGCCGCCACCGCCACCTGCAGCTCGTCCGAGTAGGCCGGGGACGCGATCAGTCGCACCTCGCTCATGCGCGGGCGGGCTGCGCCGTTGCGGTGCGGACCAGCCGCTCCAGGGTGCGCAGGCCGTCAGAGGAGAGCACCGACTCCAGGTGCCCCTGCACCGAGGCGACGTGCTCGCCGCGCAGAGCGTTCACGACGCCCGTCTCGGGATCGACCGAGACCTCGAGCCCCAACCGGGGCGTGCGCGCGACGCCGGGGGCGATGGAGGAGAAGGTGTTGTAGTAGCCGATCGCCGCGTCCTCGCCGAACACGTCCACCGCCAGCCGCACGCCCTGCCGGGGCGCGGGCAGCGGCTCGACCGGGAGCCCGGCCAGGAGCGACAGCATCTGGTGGCTGAGGCAGACGGCGAGCATCGGCCGCTTCGCGTCGAGGCGCGCGGTCATCAACTCGCGCAGGTGCGCGATCCGCGGTTCGGAGTCGTCACGCGGATCGCCGGGGCCGGGGCCGAAGACGACGAGGTCGTCGCTCAGCACGTCGGTGACCTCCGACCAGCGCTCGACTCGGGCCTCCATCCCGAGGTGGCGCAGCTGGTGGGCGAGCATCGTCGTGAACTGGTCCTCGTTGTCGACGATCAGCGCGGTGTGCCCGGTGAGACCGGCGATGTGCTCGGGCGCCTGCGGCCGCAGCCAGAACGAGGCGAGCCGCTCGTTGCGCGCCTCGAGCGCCTCCTGCACGCCCGGCTGCGCGTTCAGGTCGATCGCCGGCGGCACGTCGCGGTGCGGCAGCAGGCCCAGGGCGGACAGCACGCCGGACGCCTTCGCGCGCGTCTCGGAGACCTCGCCCTCGGGAGTGGAGTGGCGCACCAGGGTGGCACCGGCGGGCACGGTGAGGCGGCCGTCGGGGCGGAGATAGGCGGTGCGGATCAGGATGGGCGCATCGACCGTGTAGCCGTGCTCCTCCGGTTCGAAGAGGGCGAGCACGCCCGAGTAGTAGCCGCGCGGCTCCTTCTCGTACTCGGCAATCACGGCGCAGGCGTTCTCCATCGGCGAGCCGGTGACGGTGGGCGCGAACATCGTCAACCGCAGCACCTCCCGCACGTCGAGACCGGTCCGACCCTCGAGCAGGTATTCGGTGTGGCTGAGCCGCGACATCTGCTTGAGGAACGGGCCGAGGATGCGGCCGCCCTCCGGGCAGACCGCGCTCATCATCTTCATCTCCTCGTCCACCACCATGAAGAGCTCCTCGCTCTCCTTCACATCGGCGAGGAACGCGAGCACCTCCTCCCCGGTGGGCCCTGCGGCGGGGTGGCGGAAGGTGCCGCTGATCGGGTTCATCATGGCGACGCCGTCCCGCACCGAGACATGGCGCTCGGGCGTTGCACCCACGGCGGTGACCGTCTGCGCGCCGTCGACACCGGGAGTGTGGATCGCGAAGGTCCAGTACGCGCCCGACTCGTCGGTGAGCAGGCGGCGGAACCACGCCAGCACGGCCTCGATCGGGGGAGCGTCGGTCTGTGCGACGAAGGCGCGGCTGATCACGAAGTTGGCACCCTCGCCACGTCCGATCTCGTGCTCGATCACCCGCCGGACGATGTCGGCGTACTCGTCGTCCGGTACGTCGAAGCCCCGCTCCTGCACCGGAATCTCCCGCTCGGGCAGCAGGCGCAACACGTCCGCGAGCGGCACGCTCTCGCGCTCGCGCACCACGAGGTTGCGCAGCGGTGCTCCGTCGTCCTTCGCCGCGAAGCCGCGCTCGCGTACCTGCCGATACGGCACCAGGGTCAGCACGTCGTCGCCGTCGAGCGGGATGTCGGCCAGGCCCTCGACGTCGAGCACATCACCGGTGAATACGTCGACGGCGTCGCGGCCCTGGCGGAGGACGACCGCGAACGGCAGGGAGCCGTCGGAGGCGAGGATGCGGGAGAGGAGCGAGGTCATCGTGGTCCTTGAATCGGGTCGTGCCCCACCCGGGCCCTGACAAGCAGAACGACCGCCCGGAGGAGGCGGTCGCGTGCGAGGGGGTCTGCGCGTCGGTCCGCCTAGAAGGCGGGCCACCTGGGGCTTCGGATCGACGTGTGCACGCAGGGAGTCTAGGGGACGGCCGGGCGGCGGCCAAGCGGTGTCAGGCGGCCGGCCGCTCGGTCGTCTCGCCCCGCAGGGTCCGGAGCAGGAGGGTCGCGCCGGCCGTCGCGGCAGGAGTGGCGATGACCGCGCCTCCGGGGATGAGGAAAGCCAGGTACACGGCGATGCCAAATCCCAGCGCGACGGCACGGTGCTCGCGGAGGAGGCGCCGACGCTCTGCGAGGGAGAGGCCCCGGGCGTCGCCCGCGAACCCGGTGAGCTCGAGCGCGAGCGCCCGCCCGCCGACCAGGGCGCCGGCGACCAGGCCGACGATTGAGCCCACGACCGGCACCAGGCCGAGCAGCACCAGCACCACGCCGATCCCGAGCGAAGTGGCCACCAGCACGGCGGAGTCGCGCAGCGCGCGGCCGATCCCCTGCCAGAAGCCGCTCTCGTGCTCGTCGGGTACCCCGCCGAGGTCGTCCTCGACCCGACGCCAGATCCGCTCGTAGAAGGGGTCACCGACCAGCAGAGTCACCGCAGCGAACAGGACCACCCCGAGGGCGATGACCGCGCCCACCACCGCGATCGAGAGCAGCAGGCGGACGGTGGACGCCGTCGCCTCCTCCCAGCCGTCGGCGAACGGGGTGAGCGCGATCACCGTGTCCTGCACCCGTGTGAGCACCAGCAGCAGCACGCCGACGAAGAGCAGCCCGACGATCAGCGGCGGAATCGCGCCGAGGAGCATCGCCCGCGGTGAGCGGACCCAGGTGCGGAATCCGCGCAGGAAGAGGCGGGCACCGAGGCCGAGATCGCGGAGGACGCTCATCCCCCGATCCTCGCAGGTCGGCTCGAATCGGCCCGAACCCCCGGACCCGCTCCACCGCTCGGACCCGCTTGACCGCTCAGGTCCGCTCGCGGGGAGGCCGACGAGCGAGGCCACGTCACGGCCGCTTGGGCGATGCGCAGGGTGATTCCTCGGTTCCTGTTCAGAACGAAGGAAGGATTTCGTCGAGGGTGCCCGGGTCGGCGAGAACCGGGCGGTGCGAGCGGATTCTTCCTGCGTTGGAAACGGATCAGACGGTCGAGCCGCCGCTGTCGTGCTCGAGGTCCTCGTCGAGGTAGGCGATCAGCGCGCCGCGGATGCCGAGGGTGGCGATGATGAAGGTCAGCCCGCCCAGGAGTACGGCGAGCCGGGTGTCGATCCGCTCGACGGTCTCGATCGGGTCGGTGATCAGCTCGCCGAACACCGGGACGGGCGCTGCGGCGGTGATAACGGTGAGCAGCGAGAAGAAAAGAGGAAGCGGATCGGGAGTCCGAGCAGGTTCCCCCGCTTCAGCGCGCCGTAGCGAGCGGGCGCACGGCGTGGTCGCCGCGGGCGCGACGACCGCGATCGCGACCTGGGTGATCGGGCACCGCTGAGGCCCCGACGACGGTTCGCGCCGAAATCCGAGAGGCACCATTTTGGTGTGGGATCCTGTCATCGCTCCTCCACAGCGTGCGCTGGACCGTCTCCTGTCCACACCCCGGGCGTGATCGGGGGTTGGCGGGACCTCGATGTCGGTACCGCCTGGTGGGCTGGTCTCCTCGACCAAGGGGTGCGGAACGTGGAGGAACGGATGGACGGCAGGAACGACCAGGGGTGCCCGCGCTGGTGCGCGGGCGAGCACGACGAGATGGTCGCGGTGGGGGAGCGGCTGCACCGCTCGGTGGCGCGCTCGCTCCCCGTGGTGCTCTGGGCGGGCGGAGGTGGGGCCGCGGCCGGGACGGTGCACCTGTCGCTGTGCCGCCCCGGGGCGTCCGGCGAGGACCGGCTCCGCCTCGAGGCCGACGGAATCGGCGAGGTCGACCTCGACCTCAGCGCGGGGGCGAGACTGGCCGGCGCGGTGCTGCGGCTACTCGAGGCTCTGTGAGGAGCGCGGCGGGTCGGGTGGCAGGAGATCCATCAGGTCGACCTCCAGTGCCTCGCAGAGGGCGAGCAGCGTGTGCAGTGTCGGATTCGCGGGTGACCCCGGCTTCGACTCGCCCTTCTCGAACTTTTGGTAGGTGTAGCCCGCGAGCCCCGCCGCGTGGGCGATCTTCTCCTGGCTGGCACCCTTGGCGATGCGGGCCCGGTGCATGTTGGTGCCGAGCTCGCGGGCGTACGTCGCCCAGTCGCGCTCTGGTGTGGGTGTCGACATGTCCGCCAGCTTCGAAGAAGTTCGGCCATCGGTCAGCCATACTCGGGTGGGAAATTGGCGGTGGCCATACTCGAATGCCTCTCGGGGCCGTCTCAGGGTGGTCTCAGGGCGGCCCCAGGGCCGTCTCCGGGGCCGCGGGGGGCACCGCGACGGCAGCGCCTAGTATGGCCGGGTGCCAGTGAACCCCGAACTCGTTGGGCGCGTCTTCGCGCCCACGGAGCCCTATCAGGTGGGGCGGGAGAAGGTGCGGGAGTTCGCCCGCGCCGTCTCCGCGACCTCCCGCCTGCACCACGACGTCGAGGCCGCCCGCGCCGCCGGGCACCCCGACCTCGTCGCTCCGCCCACCTTCGCCGTCGTCGTGCAGGAGTACACGCTCGCCCAGCTGCTCGCCGAGCCCGACGGCGGGATCGACTTCCGCCGCGTGGTCCACGGCGATCAGCGATTCACCCTCTCCCGGCCCGTTGTCGCGGGCGATGAGCTGACGGCGACCCTCTCGGTCGCGAGCATCAAGACGCTCGGAGCGCACTCGATGGTGACCACCGAATCGCGGATGGTCGACGCGGGCGGCGAGCACGTCGTCACCGCGATCTCCACCCTCGTGGTCAGGGGTGACGAATGAGCACAGCGCTCCCCACCCTCGACGGAGTGAGCGTCGGCGAGATCGTCGCCGAGGGCCGCTTCCCGATCGACCGCGGCACGCTGGTGCGTTACGCCGGCGCCTCGGGTGACTTCAACCCCATCCACTACCGCGACGACGTCGCCGCCGAGGTGGGCCTGCCGGGCGTCCTCGCGCACGGCATGCTCACGATGGGGACAGCGGTGCAGGTCGTCGTCGACTGGGTCGGCGACCCCGGACGTGTTCTCGACTATCAGGTGCGCTTCACCCGCCCCGTCGTGGTCGATCCCCGAGAGGGCGTCGCGATCGACGTCGTCGCCAAGGTCGGCGTCCTGAACGCCGAGGAGGGCTGGGCCCGCGTCGACCTCACCGTCTCGGTCGAGGGCCAGTCCGTCCTCGGCAAGGCCCAGGCGCGGGTCCGACTCGCGTGAGCTCCGCGCCGCACCTCTCCGCCCTCACCACCCTCCGCGTCGGCGGCCCCGCCGGACGCCTGGTCGAGCCGACCACCGAGCACGAGCTGATCGACACTCTCGTGGCCCTGTGGTCCGGCGACGAGCCGTGGCTGCTGCTGGGCGGCGGCTCCAACCTCCTCGTCGGCGACGACGGAGTCGAGGGTACGGTCGTGCGCGTGCGCACCAGCGGGATCGAGCGGCTCCCCTCGGAGGAGCCGGGGCGCGTGCTCCTGCGGGTGCAGGCGGGCGAGTCATGGGACGGTCTCGTCGCGACGACCGTCGAGCGCGGTTGGGCGGGCATGGAGGCTCTCAGCGGCATCCCCGGCACGGTCGGAGCGTCGCCGGTGCAGAACATCGGCGCGTACGGCCAGGAACTCTCCGACACCCTGGTCGCCGTGGACTTCCTCGACGAGGGCGCCCGCGAGCCGGTGCGCCTGACGGCGGAGGAGCTGCAGTTCGCCTACCGCACCTCGGCGATCAAGCAGGGCCGTCGAGGCGCGGTGCTGGCGGTCGAGTTCGCGCTCCAGGAGGTCGGCGCCGCCGGCGACGGTACCCCGGTCGCGTACGGGCAGCTGGCGTCGGCGCTCGGAGTCCCGCTCGGTGCGCGGGTGCCGCTCGCGCGCGTCCGCGAGACGGTTCTCGCGTTGCGGGCGGGCAAGGGCATGGTGCTCGATCCTGACGATCCGGACACCACGAGTGCCGGCTCCTTCTTCACCAACCCCCTCGTGACGAGTGCGTTCGCGGACGGCCTACCGCTCACGGCGCCACGCTGGCCGGTCGAGCCGACGGCGCAAGCCCCCGTCATCACCCCGCTCGCGGCGGTCGAGGCGGGAGCGCCCGTCGGCCTCCCCGTGCCTCCCCGTGCCGACGGCCTCGTCAAGCTCAGCGCCGCGTGGCTGATCGAGCACGCCGGCGTCTCCCGCGGGTTCGCCCTGCCCGGCTCGCGCGCCGCCGTGTCGAGCAAGCACACACTTGCGCTGACTAATCGGGGCGGAGCGACAGCCGAGCAGATCGCGGAGCTCGCCCGCTATGTGCAGGGCCGGGTCCTCGCCGAGTTCGGCGTGCTGCTGCACCCCGAGCCCGTGGTCGTGGGCACCTCCGTCTGAGCCGTGCGGCGTCCCGCGGCCTCAGCTGTCGCGGCGGATCCAGCGGAAGCCGAAGCGGCAGGCGATCAGTCCGACCACGAGCCAGATCCCGAGCACCAGGGCGACGCCCCCGAGATCCCAGGAACCGTTCACCTCCGCCTCCTCGAATCCGCTCGGCAGGAACACGGCACGCATGCCCTGAGCGATCCACTTCAGCGGGAAGACGCTCGCGGTGTTCTGCAGCCAGTCGGGCAACGTCGTGAACGACAGGTACGACCCCGAGATGAACTGCAGCACGAGCAGCGGCGGCACGATCACGGCCGTCGCGCTCTTGCCGGAGCGCGGCAGGGCCGAAACGGCGATGCCCAGGATCGCGGACGTTGCGACTCCGGCCAGATAGACCCAGGCGAAGGTTGCCCAGCGTCCACCATCAGTGGGCAGCTCGACCGAGAAGACGGTCGCAGCGACGACGAGGAGCAGCACCGTCTGCGCGAGGCTCGTGACGAGGACCTGGCCGAACTTGCCGAGGAAGTAGCTGAACACCGGCAGAGGTGCTCCGGCGAGGCGCTTGAGGGTGCCGTCGCTGCGCTCCACCGCGATGTCGACTCCGAGGTTCTGCACTCCCGAGAGCAGGATCCCGGCAGCCGCGAGTCCCGGCACGTAGTACTCGGCCATCGGGATGCCTGGATCCTGCGGATTCGCCTGCATCACCGCGTTGTCGCCGAATGCCACCGAGAAGATCGTCAGGAGCAGCACGGGGAAGAGGAAGGTGAAGAAGACCTGGTCCGGGGCGCGGAAGTAGGAGCGGACCTCGTAGCGGGCTCGCGCGAGTCCGAGGCGGATCGTGCGCCCAGGTCCGGTCGGGAGCGTGCGGGGGCGGGTGGCGACGGCGCTCACGCGGGCTCTCCGATCAGGTCGACCGCGTCACGGTCTTCGCGGATGAGGTCGAGGTAGATGTCCTCCAGGCTGGGGCGGAGGACCTCGAGGGCCGCCGGCTCCCCGATCCGCGTGTGCAGCTCGGCAACTGTTCGTGCCGGCTCCGTTGTGCGCACACGCTGGAGCACCCCGTTCTCCTGCCACTGCACGATCGGGATGCGCGCCTCGTCCCCTCCGATCGCGCTCATCGGCCCAAGAGCCAGCAGGCGCCCGCCGGAGATCACGGCGGCACGATCGCCCAGGCGGGCCGCCTCGTCGAGGTAGTGCGTGGTCAGCAGGATCGTTGTGCCCTCGCTCTTGAGCAGGGCGATGAGGTCCCAGAAGGAGTGGCGTGCCTCGGGGTCGAAGCCGGTGGTCGGCTCGTCCAGGAACACCAGTTCGGGGCGGCCGATGATGCCGAGGGCGACGTCCACGCGACGGCGCTGACCCCCCGAGAGGCGTCCGATGCGCGAGCGCGCCTTCGCCGTCAGCCCGACCGCCTCGATGGTCGCGTCGACATCGCGCGGCCGCGGGTAGAGGCTCGCGAAGTGGGCGATCTGCTCGCGAACCGTCGCGTTGCCCGACTCGCCGCTGGACTGGAGGACGATGCCCAGCCGCGCCTTCCACGCGAGATCGCCGTGGTGCGGATCGACGCCGAGTACCGAGACCTCGCCGCCCGAGCGGTCGCGATAGCCCTCGAGGATCTCGATCGTCGTCGACTTGCCGGCGCCGTTCGGGCCGAGCAGAGCGAAGGTCTCGCCGCGGTGGATGTCGAAAGAGACTCCCGCGACCGCTGGGGCGCCGCCGTAGTCCTTCCGCAGATCGCGGACTCGGACGTCGTGGTCTTCGCTCATCTCCACAGCGTGCCCTGTCGCACCCCTCCGGCGACAGTGATCCCCGATTTCCGCCCCCTTCTTGCCCTCCCCGCCCCGAGATGCCACGCCCCCGTCACCTGTCAGAGGAGCCTTCGGCCGACCGCGGCCGATCGACGACGCGGGAGGAGATCGGCTAATCGGTACGAAACAGCTTCTGCAGCCTGTGCACGCCCTCGAGGAGCGCGTCGTCGCCGAGGGCGTAGGACAGGCGGAGGTAGCCGCTCGGTCCGAAGGCTTCGCCGGGGACGGTGGCGACCTCGGCCTGCTCGAGGATGAGGTCGGCGAGCTCAAGGGAGGTCGTGGGCGTGGTGCCGTTCCAGGTGCGGTTCAGCAGTCCGTTCACGTCGGGGTAGACATAGAACGCGCCGCCGGGGGTGGGGCAGTCGATGCCGTCGATGGCGTTCAGTTCGGCGACGATGGTGCGTCGGCGGCGGTCGAAGGCGAGGCGCATCTCCTCGGCCGGCTCCTGTGGCCCGGTGAGGGCGGCGATGGCCGCGCGCTGGGAGATGTTCGAGACGTTGCTCGAGAGGTGCGATTGCAGGTTCGCGGCGCCCTTGATCGCGTCGGCCGGGCCGACCATCCATCCGACGCGCCAGCCCGTCATCGCGTAGGTCTTCGCGACTCCGTTGACCAGGATCGTGCGGTCGCGCAGAGCCGGCACCGCCTCGACGATCGAGGTCGCGCGCTCGAGTGGGCTCGCGTCGTCCTGGTCGCCGGTCGCGTAGACGAGGTTCTGGTAGATCTCGTCGGCGATGATCCAGAGGCCGTGCGCCTCGGCCCATTCGCCGATCTCCCGGGTCTGCTCGGCCGAAGAGACGGCTCCGGTCGGGTTGGCGGGGGACACGAACAGGAGGACCTTCGTGCGCTCGGTGCGCGCGGCCTCCAGCTGCTCGACCGTCACGAGGTAGCCCTGGTCGGCGCCCGCGAACACGTCCACCTGCACGCCGCCGGCGAGCTTGATCGCCTCGGGGTAGGTGGTCCAGTAGGGGGCGGGCACCAGGACCTCGTCGCCGTCGTCAAGGAGGGTCTGAAACGCCTGATAGACGGCCTGCTTGCCGCCATTGGTGACCACCACCTGCGACGGGTCGACGGCCCATCCGGAGTCGCGCGCCGTCTTCTCAGCGATGGCTTCGCGGAGGTCCGGGAGCCCCGCGGCGGGCGTGTAGCGATAGTTCCGCGGGTCGAGCACGGCGGCCGAGGCGGCCTCGACGATGTGCTCGGGAGTGAGGAAGTCGGGCTCGCCTGCGGCGTAGGACACGACCGGGCGGCCCTGGGCCTGGAGGGCCTTCGCTTTAGCGTCGACCTTCAGGGTGGCGGACTCGGCGATGGCGGAGATGCGGGTGGAAATGCGCGTGGTGGAGGACACGACGGCCAGCGTATCCTGCGCGCGCACGAGCCCTAGAGGCGCCCCGCGGCTCGGCTGGACACGCCTTGCGGGTCCACGTACACTCATCCGAGGTAGTCGATCTCTGCCTCCATCCGCAGCGCCCTCGAGGGTCGCGGCGGGTCGGGCGGCGGGTCGGTCTCCTCCTCGGATGCTCGCAACGGCATCCATAGGGCGGTGGCTCAATTGGTAGAGCAGCGGTCTCCAAAACCGCAGGTTGCAGGTTCGAGCCCTGTCCGCCCTGCACATCGATGCCCGTCGCACGCGGTCCCCGCGACGTTGCGGTCATCGGTCCAGGGCCGCTCATGACGGGCGGCCGGCCACACCGGAGGTTCCGGTGCGGGAAAGGTGCGTGCAGGTGGCCGGGAAAGCAGTCGACGAGCCGAGCGAGGACGTCGTCGCGATCGCGAATCAGCAGCGAGCAGCGCGGCGCAATCCGTTCGCGCGCATCGCCCTCTTCATTCGGCAGGTCATCGCCGAGCTGAAGAAGGTCGTGACGCCCACCCGCAAGGAGCTGGGCAACTACGTCGTGGTCGTGCTGATTTTCGTGGTCATCATGATGGCGCTGGTGTCCTTCCTCGACTGGGTGTTCGCCCTGGCCGTGACTTACGTGTTCGGCACACCCGCCGCCTGACCCGAGAGCATCCGGGCCGCGCGAGCGGAGGGTGCCGGCGACAGCGGGACGCGCCCGAGAGGTGCGACCGATCGATCGAGAGAGAGTTGTGACGAGTGTCTGACAGAAACCGCGACGACGTCGACTGGGCGACGGCTGCCGAGCAGTCGTCCGAGGTCGAGGAGGAGCAGGAGGGCGACACGCAGTCGCAGGCCGAGGACGCCGTCGAGCCCGCCGAGCAGGGTGCGCTGAGCATCGTCGACGAGAACGAGTCCGAGGCCGACCTCGCCTCCGATCTTGAGGCAGCGCTGGATGCGATCGGCTCGGTTGAGGACCCCGAGGCGGACTCCGCCGTCGACGAGGCCTCGCACATCGATACCGTCGAGGAGGCCGAAGCGGCCCTCGAGGCGGTCGAGGACGAGGCCGAGGTTGCCGCCGAAGACGCCGAGTCCGCAGGTGAAGACCTGGCGGACATCGACCCGTACGAGGCCTTCCGCACCGAACTGCGCGGCAAGCCGGGCAAGTGGTACGTCATCCACTCCTATGCGGGCTTCGAGAAGCGCGTGAAGTCCAACATCGAGAACCGGAAGGTCTCGCTCGAGGCTGAGGATTACATCTTCGAGGTCCAGGTCCCGATGGAGGACGTGGTCGAGATCAAGAACGGCCAGCGGAAGATGGTCACCCGCGTGCGCATCCCCGGCTATGTGCTGGTGCGTATGGACCTCAACGAGGACTCGTGGTCGGTCGTTCGCCACACTCCCGGCGTGACCGGCTTCGTGGGCAATGCCCACAATCCGACCCCGCTGCGCTTCGAGGAGGCGTTCACGATGCTGAAGAGCCTCGTGGAGATCAAGGATGTCGCCCCCTCGAAGAGCACCGGCGCCAAGGGCCAGAAGCAGGCGCAGCGCGTGCTTCCGGCCGAGGTCGATTTCGAGATCGGCGAGACCATCACCATCAAGGAGGGCTCGTTCGCGGGTCTTCCCGGATCGATCAGCGAGATCAAGCCCGAGAGCGGCAAGCTCACCGTGCTCGTCTCGCTGTTCGAGCGCGAGACCCCGGTCGAGCTGTCGTTCGACCAGGTCACCAAGCTCTGACGCTCTGCCCGCACGCCGGGTGAACGCCCCCTCCGCAGTGACGGAGGGGGCTTTCACCGTTCCGCGCGCGGTCGCCGTGGGTCGATGCGGTAGCCGTGGGTCTCCGTGGTAACCCTTGTTCGATGTGCCGGGGATTCTCGCGGGGGAGCGCTCTCCTCCACTGAGCCATCCGCCGATGGTCGAGATCTCCTGCAGATCGCACACCTCCCTGCACATCGGACGGGTCCCTGCGGAGGGGACGCTCGGCGACGGACGGGCTGGTGTAAGCTCGGACGGGTTTTCGTGTCGGCGCCCCATCAGTGCGTGCGCCGGACGACCCTCCTCCACCGCGATCCGGCACCGTCGGATGCGCGGGAGAGCGGTCGGGAGCCCCCGACTGCTCGAACCCTGAGAAAAGGAATCAGAATGGCCCCCAAGAAGAAGGTCACCGGCCTGATCAAGCTCCAGATCAAGGCCGGCGCGGCGAACCCCGCGCCCCCGATCGGTCCGGCGCTCGGTCAGCACGGCGTCAACATCATGGAGTTCTGCAAGGCGTACAACGCGCAGACCGAGTCGCAGCGCGGCAACGTCATCCCCGTGGAGATCACCGTCTACGAGGACCGCTCGTTCACCTTCGTGCTGAAGACCCCGCCCGCGGCGGAGCTCATCAAGAAGGCAGCCGGCGTCGCCAAGGGTTCCTCGACCCCGCACACCGTGAAGGTCGCGAAGCTCACCCAGGCCCAGGTCCGCGAGATCGCCGAGGCGAAGCAGGTCGACCTGAACGCCAACGACATCGAGGCAGCGGCCAAGATCATCGCCGGCACCGCCCGCTCGATGGGCATCACGGTCGAGTAGCGCACCGCGCTACTCCACGGCGGCAGCCGCGCGCTTATAAGCGCGCCTCCGCAGCGGCAGACCGTGAGTCGTGACGGCGACCCCTCGATGGGATCGCAGCACACCACCAGAACTCCATCACCCCCGTGGGAGAGCCCGCCAGGCTCTAGAACCACATTCTCGTTTCAAGGAGAAACAACATGGCACAGAAGTCGAAGGCCTACCGGGCCGCCGCGGCCAAGCTCGAAGAGGGCAAGTTCTACAGCCCCGACGAAGCTGTCGCGCTCGCCCGCGAGACCGGTTCCGCCAAGTTCAACAGCACCGTCGAGGTCGCCCTCAAGCTCGGTGTCGACCCGCGCAAGGCCGACCAGATGGTCCGCGGCACGGTCATCCTGCCGCACGGCACGGGCAAGACCGCCCGCGTCATCGTGTTCGCGACCGGCCCGGCCGCCGAGGCCGCGCTGGCCGCCGGTGCCGACGAGGTCGGTGGCGCCGAGCTCATCGAGAAGGTCGCGGGCGGATACACCTCCTTCGACTCCGCCGTCTCAACCCCGGAGCTCATGGGCCAGGTCGGTCGTCTCGGAAAGGTGCTCGGCCCCCGCGGCCTCATGCCCAACCCCAAGACCGGCACCGTGACCCCGGACGTGGCCCGGGCCGTAACCGAGATCAAGGGCGGAAAGATCGAGTTCCGCGTCGACAAGCACGCTAACGTGCACCTCGTCGTGGGCAAGGCCGCGTTCACTGAGGAGCAGCTCCAGGAGAACTTCACGACGGCTCTCGACGAGATCCTTCGCCTGAAGCCGTCCTCCTCGAAGGGCCGCTACATCCAGAAGGCCGCCGTCTCGACGACCTTCGGCCCCGGCATCCCGCTGGACGTCAACGTCCTGGCCTGAGCCGAGCGCACGCGCTCACGTGAGGAGGGGGTCCGCTTCGGCGGGCCCCCTCCTTCGTCGTCCCGGCATACTGGACCCGTGATCCGCCGCTCCGCTCCGCCACGCCACCCGTGACCGTCCGCCGGGCTTCTCCCGCCGACGCCGCCGCCCTAGCCGAGCTGGCCGCGGCGACGTTCCCGCTGGCCTGCCCGCCCCACACCACCGAGGAGGCGAAGGCCGAGTTCGTGCGCACGGTCCTCTCGGTCGAGCGCTTCCGCGACCACCTCGCGGACCCGCTCCGCTCACTTCTTGTCGACGACGAGTCCGGCGCGCTGACCGGTTACGCGATGCTGGTGCGCGGGGAGCCCACCGACGCCGACGTCGTCGCGGCGATCCGGCTGCGTCCCACCGTCGAGCTCAGCAAGTTCTATCTCCTCCCCGGCAGGCACGGCTCCGGAGCGGCGGCCGCCCTGATGGCCGCGAGCCTCGAGGAGGCGCAGGCGCACGGGGCCGCGGGCGTGTGGCTCGGCGTCAACGAGGAGAACGCCCGCGCCCAGCGCTTCTACGCGAAGCACGGCTTCGATGTCGTCGGCCGCAAGCGCTTCCTCGTCGGCGACCGCCTCGAGGACGACGACGTCCTCGAGCGCCCCCTCCCCACTCCGCGAGATGCCGCTGAGGGACGCGGCACGCCGGGCGGGGCGTACCGAAGTGGCATCTCGCGGCGGGGAGGACGGGCGGTCAGCACTCGGAGACGGTGAGGACGATCTTGCCGCGGGTGTGCCCTGTCTCGAGTTGCTCGTGCGCCTCGCAGGCGCGGGCGAGCGGGAAGACGCGGTCGATGAAGACCCGCACGTCCCCCGACTCCAGCAGCCGGGACACCACGCCGAGGGTCGCTCCATCGGGCGCGACGCGGTAGGTGGAGGCGCGCACTCCCGCCTCCGCTGATTCCTCGAAGAACCCGGGCCAGCTTCCGGTCGGCGCGTTCACGATCAGGCCCCCGGGCCGCAGGACCGTCAGCGAACGAGAGCCGGTGTCGTCGTGCACATTGCCGACGAGGTCGATCACCACGTCGACTCCGGACAGCAGTTCGTCGAAGCGCTCGGTCGTATGGTCGATCACCTGCGCGGCGCCGAGTTCGCTCAGCCAGTGCACGTTGCGAGTGGATCCCGTCGCGATCACTGAGGCGCCGAAGTACGCGGCGAACTGCACGGCGAAGTGGCCGACACCGCCGGAGCCGGCGTGGATCAGGATCCGCTGACCCTCGTGCGCCTTCGCGAGCTCGACCACCATCCCCCACGCGGTGAGGGCGGCGAGCGGGACACCGGCCGCCTCGACGTGCGAGAGCGTGGACGGCTTCCGCGCGAGCGAGACGCTGGGCACGCTGACGTACTCGGCGTAGGAGCCGGAGTAACGGGGCACCATCACGAAGCCGTACACCTCGTCGCCCGGCCGCAGCGGATGCGCCGGGTAGGGGCTCGCGACGACGACGCCGGAGAAGTCGTGCCCGAGCACGGCCGGATAGGAGGCGATCTGAGCGGCGACCCCCTGCCCGGCCCGTGTCTTCGCGTCGAGAGGATTCACGCCGGCAGCGACCACCTTCACGAGGAACTCCGCGTTGATGGCGGAGGGGGTCGACACGGTCGCGAGGTGCAGAGCGGACGCGTCGCCCGGCGCGTCGATCACCGCTGCCGTCATCGAGTCGGGGAGGACCTCCTCCTCCGGGATCTCGCCGATCGCAAGACCGTGTCCGAGCGCGCTGGTGTGCATCGTCGCCTTCCGTGTCACTGAGGCGTACGGGTGGAGCAGGGCCGAGGACGGCGCCCCCGATTCCCCGCATCCGACGCCGTGACCAGTCAACCGAGGCAATGAGTCGGTGCTGTTACGGGGGTGTCACCCTCGGGAGAAGATTGCCGCGCGGGGACGCGGCGCCCGATCTGGCACGATGAGGGAATGCGACGCCGACGTTCCCTCCTCCTCGGCGGCGCGCTCCTGGTTCTGGCGGGACTCGCGGTCCTCCTGGCGGCACGGATCAGCATCGGCACCAGCCGCTGGGTCTACGTCAGCGAGATGGGCGCACCGGATCTGCCGACGGCCGGAGCCTTCGAGGCCGCCCTGCTGCTCGTCGCGGCGGGCGGCGCGCTGATCGGTGCGGGAGCGTGGCCGGTGCGCGCACGGCTGCTGCCCGCCCTCCGCCCGGCCGGTGCGATCCTCCTGGCCGCTGCCTGCTTCGCGCTCGCCTCGCAGGTGACCTGCACGGCCGGCTGCCCGCTCCCGGTCGGCCCCGCGTTCCGCTGGCAGGATCTGGTCCACACTTCTGCGGCGGTGCTCGGCTTCGCGGCGGCGTGCGCGGCGATGCTCCAGCTGGCGACGGTGCGGGGGCGCCCGGTGCTCGCGCGGCTCTCGCTCGCGGCCGGGATCTCAGTGGCGGTCGTCGCCGGGACGGGCGGGATTCTGTCGCTGCTGCGTGTCTGGCTGCGGCTGGGTGGGACGCTCGAGTTCGTGGCGACGGCGATCGCGGTGCTGTGGCTCGCGTCCGTCGGCCTGGTGCTCGCTCTCGAGGACGTCAGCGTCGAGCGAGCCAGTCGCGCACGTGCCCGCGGATCCGGTCCTGCTGGGCTGCGAGGCCCGCATCGCGCGACGGCACCCGCTCGCAGTTCGCGTCCGGAAGAGCTCTAGCCCATGCCTGCGCGACCTCGACCGGATGGACGGGGTCGCGGTCGGCCGCAATGACCAGGGTGCGCGCAATCACCTCGCCCAGCTCCGCGGAGTCTCGGTAGGCGGCGTTCCGCGGGATCTCGGCGAGGCGGACCGCGCGCTCCGCGGCCTGCGGCGAGCGGAACTGCTGCGTCAGCGCCTCCGCGGACGCGGGGGACACCGCGGCGGCACGCGCGAACAGGCCCGATGCGCGGAACATCCGCTCGCCGCGCTTCGCGCCGTGGTCGTGCAGCAGTTGCGCGATGACGGGGAACACCGTGAGGTTCTCGGGCAGCGGCTCGGACGTGAACGCGGGGCGCACGAAGACGGCGCGGTCGATCGGCAGCACCCGGCGCACGGCCAGGCGCAGGGCGATCGCGGCGCCCATCGAGATGCCGAGCACTGTGAGCGGCTTGTGCGCGGCTCCGGCCCGCACGACCTCCTCGGTCACCTCGTCGGCCAGCGTCTCGAGGGCGAAGTCGCCGGCCGCGCCGAGGAGGTCGGACGCGCCGTGGGCGCGGATGTCCGGCGCGATGACCTCGCTCCCGGCGGGTAGGGCCGAGCGCAGCAGCCCCAGCGGCTGAGAGCGGTCGCCGCCCAGGCCGTGCAGGAGGAGGACCGTCACCGCGCGCGCGTCCGCTCGTGCAGCTCGGCCATCAGCATCCCGGCCAGGCGCACCAGCATGTGGATCTCGTCCTCGTCGCGGTCGACCCAGCGGGCGTTCGGCTCGCCCTCGATCGGCACGAAGTCGCGGTGCTGCTCCCAGACGACGAGTGTGCGCTCGGCCCCGAGCACGTACTGCTGCCAGAACACCTGCCGCAGGTAGTGGCGCGGAATGCTGCGCCACGGCTTCGTCGTGGTCTTGATCTCGCAGAGTTCCAGCCGGCCGTCGTCGCGCAGGCCGATGCCGTCGGGGGTCGCGAGGTGGCGTCGCTCCTGGCTGGCGTGGAAGAGGGTGCTGCTCGGTTCGATCGCGTGCTCGCTGCGCACCCAGGCCGCGATCTCGGGTTCGCGGGCGCGGCCGTGCTCGGTGAAGGCGTTGCCGCCGAATCCGGTGCCGTAGAGCTTGTCGAGCGCGGCCTTGCCGATGGCGGCGGGGGAGGAGAGGCGGGCGACGTCGGTGGCGGTGATGCCGCGCGAGCGGGCGCGGAGCCAGGCGATGCGGTCCGAGGAGTCGGCGACGACCCTCCGGAGATGCGGGGGCTCGGCGTCCGTGAAAACGGGCTGCGTCTCCCAGGGGAAGGAGAGCTGCAGGTCGGGCACCGATTCATTGTCTGCTCCCTGCGGCGCCCGGTCGAATCGGCACGCCGACCGGGGGACCTCTCGTGCGGATCGATCAGCGCGCAGCGACGGGTCAGGCGGCGAGGAAGGCGTCGACGTGCGTGGGGGAGAGCAGGTGGCGCCGCACCATCAGGGCGGCGCCGCGCACGCCTCCGCCCTGGGCCGCGGCCTGCACGATGTCGAGCGAGCGGGTCGCCAGCGGCAGGGAGCGGCGGTAGACCACCTCGCGCACGCCGGCGAGGACCTCGTGACTGGCCTGGGCGATGCTGCCGCCGACGACGATGACGGAGGGATTGAGCAGGTTCACGCAGGTGGCGAGTACTTCGCCGATGTCGCGACCGGCCGCGCGGGTGAGCTCGACGGTGGTCGGGTCCCCGTCGGTCAGCAGGGTGACGACGTCGGAGGTGCTGGCGGCGTCGATCCCGGCGTCGGCGAGTCGCCGGGCGATCGCCGAGCCACTCGCGATCGCCTCCAGGTCGGCTTCGCCGCGGTCGCCGGGGACCTGCACGTGCCCGAGGTCGCCCGCGGCCCCGAGGGCTCCGCGTTGCAGAGCGCCGCCGCTCACGATCCCTGCGCCGATGCCGGTGGACACCTTCACGTAGAGGAGATCGTCGACATCGGCGTAGTGGTCCGCGTGCTCGCCGAGGGCCAGCAGGTTCACATCGTTGTCAACCAGGACGGGTACCGGCAGACGGCGTGCGACGAACTCGGGGATGTCGAAGCGGTCCCAGCCGGGCATGATCGGCGGCTTTACGGGGCGTCCGGTAGCGTGCTCGACCGGGCCCGGGACGCCGACGCCGACTCCGGCGAGCGGGCCGGCCTCGGCGGTGTGCTCGGGCAGGGCGGCGGCGACGTCGAGGGCATGGCCGAGGACAGCGAGGGGTCCGTCGGCGATCGCGATGATCTCGCGGCGGCGGGCGAGGACCGTGCCGTCGAGGTCGGTGAGGGCGATGACGGCGTGGGCGGCGCCGAGGTCGATCGCGAGGAGACTGCGCGCCCGGGCGTCGAAGGCGACGCGGGCCGCGGGGCGGCCTCCGGAGGATGGGGCGTCGTCCTGCCGGGCGATGAGGCCGGAGGCGGTCAGCACGTCGAGCTGGGCCGAGACGGCCGCGCGGGGCAGGCCTGTCTCGGCGACGACGTCGGCCCGTGTCCGGGGCGCCCGGTCGGCCAGCAGGAGCAGCAGCTCACCGACCGCGCTGACGGTGGTGCGGCGGCGCGGGGACATGGCCAGAGTTAACCACAGCGCCCCTCCTTCTGTGCGGTGGAGGCGCGACTTGGCGGTCCTTACGGCCGAGTTTTGCTTGTCCATGAGCAAAAGTCCGCGTAGGGTTCGAGATACACCTCTCACCGTCGATCAGGAGCCCCACCGGTGGCCACACGCCCAGACCTTTCTGTTCAGCTGTACTCGGTGCGCGAGCCGCTCGCGGCCGATCTGCCGGCCACCCTCGACCGGCTCGCGGGGATCGGCTTCACCACGGTCGAACTCTTCGGGTTCGTCGATCTGGCCGACGCCTACCGCGCGGCGCTTCCGGCCAGCGGACTGCGCGCTCCGAGCGCTCACGCGCGCCTCCTCGGCCCGCAGGGGGACGCCACCGTTGACGAGATCCTTGACGCAGCCGCGGCCCTCGGCGTCGAGACCGTGATCGACCCCTTCGTCGATCCGACCCGCTGGAGCACCGCCGACGAGGTCGCACGCATTGCCGACGAGCTCAACGCGCTGGTCGACTCCGCCGCCACCCGCGGCCTGGTGCTCGGCTACCACAACCACGCCTTCGAGTTCGAGAACCGGATCGACGGCCGCAGCGCCTTCGAGCACCTCGCCGGCCTCCTCGACCCGCGCATGGTGCTCGAACTCGACACCTATTGGGCGGCGGTCGGTGGCGACGACCCGGTCGAGGTGCTCGGCCGGCTCGGTGACCAGGTGCGCTTCCTGCACGTGAAGGATGGGCCGGTCTCGGCCGACATTCAGGAGCAAGTGCCCGCGGGCGAGGGCGCTATGGACGTCCCGGCGATCCTCGCCGCCGCTCCGCAGGCCCTGCCCGTGCTCGAATTCGACGCGTACGCCGGCGACATCTTCGAGGGCCTCGAGTCGGCCCACCGCTACGTCTCGGGGCTGGGCGCATGAGCGGCACCGGCCGCGTGGGCGTCGGCGTCATCGGCGCCGGGAACATCAGCACCGAATACCTCAGGAACCTCACCGTCTTCCCGGACCTCGAGGTTCTCGTCGTCGCCGACATCGATCTCGAGCGCGCGAAGGCCCAGGCCGAGGCGTTCGGCGTCCCCGCCTCCGGCAGCGTCGAGGACCTCCTCGCGCACGAGGGCATCGAGATCGTGGTGAATCTCACGATTCCCGCCGCTCACGTCGAGGTCGCGCGCCGTGTGGTCGAGGCGGGCAAGCACGTCTGGACCGAGAAGCCCTTCTCGCTCGACCGCGTCAGCGGAACCGAGCTGCTCGCCCTGGCGGAGGAGAAGGGGCTGCGCGTCGCGAGCGCTCCCGACACCTTCCTCGGCGCGGGCCTGCAGACGGCGCAGCGCATCATCGAGAGCGGAGCGATCGGCACGCCGCTCTCGGCCCTCACCCTCTTTCAGGGCCCCGGCCCGGAGTCCTGGCACCCGAACCCGGAGTTCTTCTTCGCCGAGGGCGGCGGGCCGCTGCTGGACATGGGCCCGTACTACATCACCACGCTCGTGCAGAACCTCGGCCCGGTCGAGAGCGTCACCGCCGTCTCGTCCCAGGCCCGCGCGAACCGCGTCATCGGCTCCGGCGCGAAGGAGGGCACCGAGTTCCCGGTGACCGTCCCCACGCACATCGGCGGGCTGCTCCGCTTCGAATCCGGAGCGTCCGCCCAGGGCGTGTGGAGCTTCGAGTCGAGCCTGCCGCGCACCGGCTTCGTCGAGATCAACGGCTCCGAGGGCACCCTCGTCCTCCCCGACCCGAACATGCACGACGGCGATCTCATGCTGCACCGGCGCGGGTCCGCCGAGCCGGAGCGCATCGCGGCGATCGGCTCGACCGCCTCCCGCGGCGCTGGCGTGCTCGAGCTCGCCCGCGCGATCCGGGCCGACCGCCCAGAAGCCGCCTCCGGAGGCTTGGCCTACCACGTCACCGACGTGATGCTCTCGCTCCTCGAGGCCGCCGACACCGGCGAGAAGATCCTCGTCGCCAGCACCGCGACTCCCCGCCCCGCCCTCCCCGAGAGCTGGGACCCGACCGAAGCGACCCTCTCCTGATGCCCGCGCCTCTGCGTGTCGGGGTGCTCGGCGGCGGTTTCATGGCGGCCGTGCACAGCCGCGCGGCCCGAAGTGCCGGAGCGGTGCTCGCCGGCGTCGCCTCCTCCAGCCCCGAAAAAGGCGAGCGGGCGGCGGCCGAGCTCGGCATCGAGCGCGCCTACCCGGACGCCCGGGCCCTGATCGAGGACGACAGCATCGACCTCGTGCACGTCTGCACGCCCAACGCCACGCACGCCGCGCTCGCGCTCGCCGCGATCGAGGCGGGCAAGCACGTGGTCTGCGAAAAGCCGCTCGCCGCGACCGTGCGGGAGGCGGAGGCGCTCGCCGCAGCCGCCTCCGCCGCAGGAGTCGTCGCGACCGTTCCGTTCGCCTACCGTTTCCACCCGATGGTGCGGGAGGCCCGCGCCCGCGTCGCGGCCGGCGAGACCGGTCGGCTTGTCACCGTCCGCGGGAGCTACCTGCAGGACTGGCTGCTGAGCGCCTCCGACGACAACTGGCGCGTGGACCCGGCCGCCGGCGGCCGCTCGCGCGCCTTCGGCGACATCGGCTCGCACCTGGTCGACCTGCTCGAATTCGTCACCGGCGAGCGGATCGACTCGCTCGCCGCGATCACGAGTACCGTGCACGCCGAGCGCGGCGGTCGCCCGGTCACCACCGAGGACGTGGCCGGCGCGATCGTCCGGCTCGAGGGCGGCGCGGTCGGCACGCTGCTCGTCTCGCAGGTCACCGCTGGGCACCGCAACGAGCTGGTGCTCGAGGTCTCGGGGCTGGAGGAGTCGCTGCGCTTCGAGCAGGAACTGCCCGAGACGCTGTGGGTCGGCCGGCGCGACAGCGCCGTCCTGGTGCCGCGCGACGCGTCGATCCTCGCGCCCGACGCGGCACGGCTCTCGATCGTGCCCAGCGGACATCCGATGGGCTACCAGGACGCCTTCACGGCCTTCGCCCGCGACACCTACGCCGCCGTGGCGGGCGCCGACGTGGAGGGTCTGCCGACCTTCGCCGACGGCCTCCGCGCGGCGCGCATCACCGACGCCGTGCTCGACGCGGCCGAGACGGGCGCCTGGGTGAGCGTTCCCGCCGGCGACGACAGGACGGAAATCGCCGCATGAGCGGGGGAAAGAAGACCTACGCTGCCACCCACCCGGTAGCCCCCGCCCTCCCCTCGCGGCGGGAGGGGGCTAGGCGGTGGACTTGGCGGCGCGCTCGGACGTGAGGCGCGCCTGCTCGCGGCGGACCTCGGCGTAGCGGTTCTGCTCGACGCGCAGCCACTCGGGGACCTCGTCGAGCAGGGCCTGGATCTCGGGAGTGGTCAGGGCATCGGTCACGCCACCGCGGGCCAGGCCCGAGATCGAGACGTTCAACCGGGAGGCGATGACGGAGCGGGGGTGCGGCCCCTCCTCGCGCAGCTGCACGAGCCAGGCGGGCGGGTTCGCAACGAGCTCGTCGTACTGCTCGCGCGTGATCGCCGACTCCTGAAACTCCTCCGGGGTCGCGGGCAGGTAGACCTGCAGCTTCTTCGCCGCGGTCGCAGCCTTCATCGTCTGTGTCGCCTTGGCCATTCGGCAACCCTACCGGCGCGGCCCGCAGCACCTACCCTGAGGGGATGAGCGAGCAGCCCGAGACCGACGACCCGCAGGCTGCTCCCGAGGCGCAGGAGTGGCCCGACGGGGGGTCGGGCGCCGGCCCCTCCCTCGCCGTCGCCCTCGTGCCCGGCGTCACCCCCACCACATGGACCCGCGTCTGGGGGCAGCGCCGCAGCGATCTACCGCTGCGGATCACCGTCGTCGCCGAGCGCGAGCAGGAGGAGGCGCTGCTGGATGGCCGCGCGCAGCTCTCCTTCATCCGCGGCGAGGTCTCCTCCGCCGCCCTCAGCTCGATCCACCTCTACGACGAGCAGCCCGTCGCCGTTCTCGGCCGCGAGCACGCTCTGGCGGCCGCGGAGGAGCTCGACGTCGCCGAGCTGGCCGGCGAGCACCTCCTCCAGGAGCCGGCGAACGTGCCCGAGTGGGCGGTGATCGCCGAGGAGGTCGCCGACGGCTCGCGGCGCCCGCTGCCGCGGATGGCCGGCCTCGACGACGCGGTCGAGCAGGTCGCGGCCGGAGTGGGCGTGCTGATCGTCCCGCAGTCGGTGGCGCGCGTGCACAGCCGCAAGGACGTGACCGTCGTCCCGGTGACCGGTGTCGCTCCCTCCAGCGTGCGGCTCGCCTGGGTGACCGAGGACAAGAGCGACGACGTCGAGGACTTCATCGGCGTGGTCCGCGGCCGCAGCGCGAACACCACCCGTGGCACCGCCGCGACCCCGAAGGTCAAGTCCCGCGCGAAGGCGGCGAAGGCACGAGCGCGGGAGGCGCGTGAGAAGGCCGAGAGGGCCGGAGGCGGTCGGAAGAAGCCGGCCCGGCCGAAGACGCCGGCGCCTGCGGTGCGGCGCACCCGCAAGCCCCGTGGCCGCTGAGCCGGTCTGGTCGCTCCGACCGGCACTCCCGGAGGACGCCGACATGATCGCGGAGCTGCGTGCGGTCGTGATGCGGCCGTCTCTCGAGACCCTCGGCCGTGACAACGCGCACCGCGTTCGGCACCGCTTCCTCGACGGCTACCGCCCCGAGCTCACCCGCGTGATCGAGCTCGACGGCGCGTTCGCCGGGAGCATCGCGGCGCGCGTCGAGGCTGACGCGGTCTGGATCGAGCACTTCTACCTCGCCCCGCACGCGCAGGGCCGCGGGGTCGGCGGTGCCGTGCTCCGGCGTGTGATGCGGGAGGAGGCGCGGCCGGGTCTGCCCTTCCGTCTCGACGTTCTCAAGCGCAGCGACGCCCGTCGCCTCTACGAGCGGCACGGCTTCCGCTTCGAGCGCGCGCTGGAGTGGGACGACATCCTGACGGCGCCGCCCGCGTCGACGCCCCCTCCGGAGCGATGACCGCGGCGGCCGTCGGCTCCTGCGTGCTGCTGACCCAGCGCGACGGACGACGTGGCGGAGCTGCACAGCTCGGAGTCCGGTCCCTCGGCCCTCTCGCCCCGGGCCCGGGGTTAGGGTTCCGTCATGCCCACGAGCGATGAGACCTGGACCCTGGCCGAGCACGACGTACCGGTGTACCGCAGCGGGGAGGGCGGCCGAGCGCTGATCCTGATCCACGAGGTGTGGGGCGTCGACGGACATATCCGCTCGGTCGCTGACCGGTACGCGGCCGAGGGCTACAGCGTGGTCGCGCCGGAGCTGCTGGCCGAGAGCGGCCTGCTCGAGCAGCTCGACGAGGAGCAGCGCGCCGACTACGACCACCCGGTGCGGCGCTTGCCCCGCCAGGTCGAGCTGCGCACCTTCTTCGCCCCCGTTTTCACTCCGGAGCACGCAACGCGCACCGTCGCGATCCTCCGCGCCCTCGTCGAGCGGCTGCTGCGGCAGGAGGGCGCGACGAGCGTCTGCGTCACCGGCTTCTGCTACGGCGGCACCTTCTCCTGGGCGCTCGCGCTCGCTGAGCCCCGACTGGCCGCGGCCGTGCCGTTCTACGGTCATGTCACCGCCTCCGCGGAGGAGCTCGGCGCGTTGCAGGTGCCGGTGCTGGCATTCCTGGGCGACCGGGACGCTCCGCTCGTTGAGCAGGTCCCTCGCATCCGGGAGGCCACCGAGGGCAAGGACGTCGAGGTCGTCGTCTACCCGGGAGCCGGCCACGCCTTCTTCAACGACGCGAACGAGCAGACCTACCAGGCGGAGGCGGCGACCGACGCGTGGCCGCGCGCGCTCGCGTTCCTGGGGGCGCACACGAGCTGAGCGAGCTGCGGGAAGCGGCCGGGGCAGCATCCGGGCAGGTCGCCTCCCGCACTCGCTCGTCGGCCAGGTGCAGGCGGCCCTTCCCGGGCGGCGTCCACGGTCGTAGGCTCGCGCTCATCCGCAACGGAAGGGCCGACGATGACCGCGACGAGAGAGACCGCCGCCCCACCCGAGCTCAAGCGGGTGCTCGGCCCGAAGTTGCTGCTGCTGTTCGTGGTCGGCGACATCCTCGGCACCGGAATCTACGCCCTCACCGGGCAGGTCGCGGCCGAGGTGGGCGGGGCCGCGTGGCTCCCCTTCGTGATCGCATTCGTCGTCGCCACCGTGACTGCCTGCTCCTACCTCGAGCTGGTGACGAAGTACCCGCAGGCGGCAGGGGCGGCCCTCTACGCGCACAAGGCGTTCGGGATCCACTTCGTCACCTTCCTGGTGTGCTTCACCGTGATGGCGAGCGGGATCACGTCGGCCTCCGCTGCGTCGGGAGCGTTCGCGAGTAACTTCGCGATCGGCTTCGGACTCGGCGACGGCGCGGGGACGCGGCTGAGCATCGCGCTGATTTTCATGGTCTGCATCGCGCTGGTCAACCTGCGCGGCGTCGCCGAGAGCGTCGGGCTGAACGTCGTGCTCACCCTGATCGAGCTCTCGGGACTGCTGCTGGTGATTGTCGTCTGCTTCTTCGCGGTCTTCGGAGGGCAAGCCGACTTCTCGCGGGTGGTCGCGTTCGAGGCGCCGGAAGACAAGTCGCTGCTGCTCGCTGTGAGCACCGCGACCTCGCTCGCCTTCTTCGCGATGGTCGGCTTCGAGGACTCGGTGAACATGGCGGAGGAGACCAAGGAGCCCAGCCGCATCTTCCCCCGGGTGATGCTCACCGGCCTGGGCATCACCGCCGTGGTCTACGTGCTGGTGTCCACGCTCGCCGTGGCGATCGTGCCGGTGGGGGAGCTGGCCGGCAACGACACTCCGCTCGTCACCGTGGTCGAGGCGGCAGCGCCCGACTTTCCGATCTCGACGCTCCTGCCCTTCATCTCGCTCTTCGCCGTGGCGAACAGTGCGCTGATCAACATGATGATGGCCAGCCGTCTGCTCTACGGGATGAGCCGCCAGGGCGTGCTGCCGCCGTTCCTGCAGAACGTGCTGCGCGGACGCAGGACACCCTGGGCCGCGATCCTCTTCACCACCGTGATCGCGCTGCTGCTCACCGCCTACGTGTCCCGCGACCCCGCCGACCCCATCGCCGTGCTCCTGGGAGGGACCACGTCGCTGCTCCTGCTCGCCGTGTTCGCGATCGTCAACGTTGCGGTGCTGGTGCTGCGGCGCCAGCCGGTGGAGCACCGTCACTTCCGGACCCCCACCGTGCTGCCGGTGCTCGGCGCGATCGCCTGTATCTACCTGGTGCTGCCGATCACGTCCGGGCGCGACACGGCCCAGTACGGGATCGCGGGGGTGCTGCTCGTGATCGGCGTGCTGCTCTGGGTGGCGACCTTCATCGACCGCCGGGTCCGCGGGTATGCGCGGACCGCGGCGATCGACCCGGAGGAGCTCAACGCCGATCCGGAGTGAGAGGGGCGGATCGGCTTCCGCTGCTCCCCTTTCCGAGCGTCGACCGACGGTGGGGAAGCTGGCGGGTGAGCACCAGCACGATCAGGACGATGGTGAAGGCGATCCAGGATCCGGCGCCGAGCGGACCTGCGAGGATCGGGTCGACGGATTTCCCCTGTGCGGCAAAGAGGGTGACAAGCCCGCCGGCCGCGTTGAGTGCGCCGTGCGCGAAGACCGCTGGCCACAGCGATTCGCTCCTTATCCGAAGCCACCCGACAAGCACGCCGATCAGGGTTGTCGCAACGATCATCAGACCGACGCCGACGAGGTTCGCTTCGCCGAAGTTGTAGCCCAGCAGGATGATCGGTGCGTGCCAAGCGCCCCACAGCACACCGGTCATGATGAGTGCAGGCCAGGTGCCGAGGGGCAGCAGTGCGGGAAGCAACCAGCCACGCCATCCGACCTCCTCCCCGAAGGCGAGTACCGAGTTCACTGCGGTACCGATCGGGATGCTGAGGAGTTGCAGTGTCGCGACCGCCCACACCGGCACGGGAAGCGGTCTCCCAGTGGCGGCTTCCAGGGCAGCGTTGAATCCTGACAAATGGACGATATCGAGTGTGACGAAGCCCAGTGCTGCGGCGAGTCCGATCCCTGCAAGGAGGATGACGGGGACGAGGAGCGCGGCCAGGGCCGTGAATCCGATTGTTCGTTTCAGCGGATACAGTGGCCAGATCCCGAGTCGCCGCAGCACCGCGCGGGTCGCATGCTGTCGTTGCAGGAACACGACCGTCAGCGTCGCGACAAGGGGTGTGAACATCATCGCTGGCACGAGCACTGTGGTGAGCTCCGATGACAGTCCGTGTCCCGTGATCCACAGCGGGAGCGCCACCGCCCAGGCCAGTCCGAATGCGACCAGCACGAAGACCGCGATGGTCGGCCAGGAGGCGGCGGTGGACTCTGCTGTTCCTCCTCGCTGCACAGTCCGTGAACCAGCAGTCATCGAGCACCCATCCGAGCGTGGATGAGGTCGGCGACGCGCTCCGGGTGACGGCACTGCACCACGTACTCCCGATTGCCGCGAGTACGCAGGAGGAGAGCAGGGCGATTCCCGAGGATCAACCCGGTCGCGTTGCCCCGCCACCGCAGACCGACGCCACCGAAGCGGAACCATGTCTGGTCCTCGACGCCGACAGACTGTAGTTCGGAAAATTCCAGCCGACGCCGCCAGATCGGAACGAACCGCAGCTCGATGTCGCGGGCGACGTCCACGCGAACGGATGCGGTGATGAGAACCAAACCGACGGCGAGCACGAGTACGGAGGGGAGCATCGTGAGGGTGGCTGGCACTGCGCCTATCGCATCAACGAGAACGACTGCGAGGGCGACCATACCGCCGAAACTCAGCAAGAGAAACGCTCCCAGTACCTTCATCCAGACGGGGCCCTTTAATCGATCCGTCACGCTGGTAGCTCCTCTACTGTGTGTAAACGCTGTCCAGACATCCGGAGTTGACCACGGCCAGCCCAGTGCGGGCGCGGCGACAAGGCCGGGCAAGTGCTCCTGGGTTCAGTCCTGATTTTCAGGCGCTGACGAAGAGTCACGACGCGACGTTGGCACGATGACTACTCTCGTGAGAGTGGTTCTGCGAGGCAGGCGGCATGCGATCACCTCGACCGCTAGAATTGTCAGCTTCTGTATCGTCGAGAGACAAGGGGATCGTGTCGTGATCTTCCGCCGATGTGAGGGTGGCGTGGACGTGATTCATGAGCGGATTCACCTGCTTCAGGCCTCCCCCGAAGGTTGACTATGGATGTAGTGGTCGAGGAGTAAGCCGGCCTGATCGTCAAGTCCTCGCTTCACCAGCTCTCTCGGAGTTATTCCGAGAGAAAAGCCTTTTGAGTTCAACGGCTGTACCGACGGCGATAGGAGATCGACGTTTCACGCTTCCTTTCCCGGGTACGCTAGCAATCCACGGACCGGCAGTACAAGCTCGTTCTACCCCCAGCCAGGGTGTAGTGCTGATGTCCACCAGCTCTGTGTCGTGTCCGATACGGATTCTCCGGAGTGTCTCCGCTTCGTCGAGCAGATGCTTGGCGACTCCTTGAGGTCCTACTACTCAGCGCGAGAGGAATGGTGTCGGGTTTCTGATACTCATCTCGCTCACGTCGCTCCGTTTCGCCACGTCTGCGGCAGAACGCCGTCCGTCGCAGACAAGCGCGGGAGCGCTCACGGTCTCGGTGCTGGTGACGGCACTCGCCGCAGATCCGCCGACGGCGCATCGGGTGCCCACAGCGACGGCATCACAGAGTCATAGCTCGTCCATAGGAAACTCCCGATACTGGAGCTATGAGCACCCCGGCACCCTCGAAGCATCTCGCCCCCGCGCAGCGCACCCGCCTCAAGCGCGCCGACGGGACTCCGATCCGCGTTCTCGTCGTCGACGACGAGAGCACCCTTACCGACCTGCTCCAGATGGCGCTGCGCTACGAGGGCTGGGAGGTGCGCACCGCCGCCGAGGGCCGCGCCGCGATCACGATCACCCGCGAGTTCCGGCCGGACGTGATCGTGCTCGACGTGATGCTCCCGGACATCGACGGCCTCCAGGTGCTCCAGCGGGTGCGCGCCGACGGCAGCGAGACTCCCGTGCTCTTCCTCACCGCCAAGGACGCCCTCGACGACCGAATCGCGGGGCTGACCGCGGGCGGCGATGACTACGTGACCAAGCCCTTCTCGCTCGAGGAGCTGGTGGCCCGAATGCGCGGCCTCATCCGCCGGAGCACCCTGCTCGCGAACGACGCCGACGACCCCGAGGTCGTGATCGGTGATCTGGTGCTGAACGAGGACAGCCACGAGGTGCGCCGAGGCGGCGACGAGATCGAGCTGACCGCCACCGAGTTCGAACTGCTGCGCTTCCTGATGCGCAACCCTCGTCGCGTTCTCAGCAAGACACAGATCCTCGACCGCGTCTGGTCGTACGACTTCGGCGGCAAGTCGAGCGTGGTCGAGATCTACATCTCGTACCTGCGCAAGAAGGTCGACGCGGGCCGCTCGCCGATGATCCACACCGTCCGCGGCGCTGGCTATCTGTTGAAGCCCGCCGACCAGTGAGTCTCGGAGGCCGCCCCACGCTCGGCGACTTCGCGACCCGATCCGCACTCCGCCGCTCCCGCGGCAGCCTGCGCGCGCCGTGGACGCTGAGGCGGCGGATGGTCGTCGCCGTGGTCGCGCTCGTCGCGGTGACGGCAGGTGTCGTGGGGGCGGTCAGCGTGCTCTCGGCGCGCTCGATCCTCTACGGAAGTACGGACACGTCGCTGAGCCAGTCGCTCAAGCGCCTCCAGGACTTCGACGGACCGAGCGGATTCAGCGGGCTCAGCGTGATCAACCGGGCAACGACCTGCCCGAGCGCAGCCTTCGGCAGCGGCCCGAGCCAGAACCTCAGCACGATCACCGCCGTCCGGGACTCCGACGGCTCCTTCATCGGCGCCTATGTCGACGCCGACGGAGTCTGCAGGCAGTTTTCGGACACCGCCGATTCCGTGCTCGCGGCGGCGGTCGCCGCAGCCAGCGACGAGGTGACGATCGAGTTGCCCGGCAGCCTCGGTACCTACCGCGTGCGCGCGGCGGTGATCGACGGCTCCATCGTCGTCGTCGGTGTCCCGTTGGGCGAGGTGGCCGAGACGCTCGCCTCCCTCGCCTGGGTGGTCGTGGTGGTGGTGCTGCTCGCGATGCTGCTGGTCGCCCTGATCGCGACCGCGATCATCCGCGTGGCTCTGCGACCGCTGGAGCGGGTGGAGGCGACGGCGACACGGGTCGCCGAGCTGCCGCTCGATCGCGGCGATGTCGAGCTCGTCGAGCGGGTGCCGGAGGAGGACGCCGACATCCGCACCGAGGTCGGCCGCGTGGGCGCCGCCTTCAACCGCATGCTCGACCATGTCACCGGGGCGTTGGAGTCGCGGCAGGCGAGCGAGAACAAGGTCCGGCAGTTCGTGGCCGATGCGTCGCACGAGCTGCGGACCCCCCTCGCCGCAATCCGCGGTTACGCGGAGCTGCCCCGCCGCGGCGGCACTGAGCTGTCGGAGTCGGCCGCCTACTCCCTCGACCGGATCGAATCGGCCGCCACCCGGATGACCTCACTGGTCGAGGATCTCCTCCTGCTCGCCCGCCTCGACGAGGGCCGCGCTCTCGAGAAGGAGCCCGTCGACCTGACCCTGCTCATGATCGAGGCGCTCTCGGACGCCCATGCCGCCGGCCCCGACCACGAGTGGGACCTCGAGCTCCCCGAGCAGCCGATCGAGATCCGCGGCGATGGTTTCCGCCTGCACCAGGTGGTCGCTAATCTGCTGCGCAATGCGACCGTGCACACACCTCCCGGAACGCGCGTGGTGGCGGCCCTCGCCGAGGAGATGTCGGACGGGCGGCCGATCGCGGTGGTGACGGTCACCGACTCCGGCCCAGGGATCGCCCCGGATCTGATGCCGGTGCTGTTCGAGCGGTTCGCCCGCGGCGACTCCTCGCGGGCGCGCAGTACCGGATCGACGGGGCTGGGACTTGCGATCGTGGCGGCGGTCGTCGACGCCCACGGCGGGCGCGTGCTCGTCACGTCCGAGCCGGGGCGTACGAGCTTCCGGGTGGAGCTGCCGGCGGGCTGAGCACGCGCGCGATGTGCAGGACGCTGTGCGCTGTGCAGGGGACCGTGCGATCTGCAGGACTGTGTGCGATCTTCAGGGCATCCGGGCCGGACGCCCCATCCTGCGAGCAAACCGTCTGCGAACGCAGCCCATCCCCTGCGAATCGCACCGTCCCCTGCAGATCGCACCATCCCCTGCGAATCGCACAGACCCCTGCAAAGCAAGCAAAACCCTGCACATCGGACGGAGGCCGGCGGCAGCCGCCCTCAGACGGAGACGCCCAGCCGACGGCGCGCGTCGTCGAGCGTGCGCACCACGGCGACCACCTCGTCGAGCGGGTGCAGCGGCGACTCCGTGCGCCCCTCCGACACGTACTGCGCGACGTGCAGCGCCTCCCACGCCAGGCCCTGCCCACCCTGGAGCGGGGACTCGTCCGTCCACGATCCGCTCTCGGAGCCGCGGGTGAGCGTCACGCCGCTGGGCATCCAGAACGACGGGTGCACATCGATCCGGCCCGCCCGGCCCGCAACGCTCGCCGCATGGCGGGTATCCGCAAGCACGGTCGACGTTGCCACCGACTGCACGCCATGCGCGTGGCTGCCGACGATCGTCGCGGTCGCGTCGACGCCGGTCGACGTCAGGCTCCCGGCGACGACGGTGCTCTGCGGGGTGCCCGCGACCATCGAGACGAAGGAGGAGGCGTAGACGCCGACGTCGAGCAGGCCGCCGCCGGCCAGCGCCGGGTCGAAGATGCGGCTGGCGGGGTCGAAGTCGAAGGCCGCACCGAAGTCGGCTGTCACCACGGCGGGTGCGCCGACCGCCCCGTCCGCGAGCAGCTGCCGCACCACGTCCATGTGCGGCAGGTACCGCATCCACATCGCCTCCATCGCGAACACGCCCGCGTCGCGCGCGGCGTGCACGATCATCTCGGCCTCGCCAGGAGTCGGCGCGAACGGCTTCTCAACCAGGACGTGCTTCCCCGCGGCGATCGCGAGCAGCGCCTGACGGGCGTGCTCCGAGTGCGGCGAGGCGACATAGACGACGTCCACCTCCGGATCCTCGACCACGGCCTCGTAGCCGGCGGAGGCCCGCTCGATCCCGAACCGACTCGCGAATCGCTCTGCCCGCTCGAGCGAGCGGGAGCCGACCGCGACCACGCGCTGCCGGGTGTGCTTCTGCAGCGCCTCGACGAACGAGCCGGCGATCGAGCCGGGGGCGATCACCCCCCAGCGCAGGACGGGGGAGTCGAGGAGGGAGGGGAGTCGGGGTTCGGGGAGCGTTAGTGCCATGCGTTCACGCTAGGGCCCCGGCCCGGACGGGGAGTGCGCGGGGGGCCCTCTAGGGCGTGACGGCACGCGCAGTTGCGGGCGGAGGAGGTCGTCATGCCCGAGTGGTACACCCTGGGCGTCGTCGCCCTCGCGATCGTCGTGGTCGTCGTCTCCATCGTGCGGTTCCGGTTCAATCCGGTGCTGGCGCTGGCCGTCGGCGCCGCCGCGATCGGCCTGCTGACCGGGCTCGGGCCCGTCGACACCGTCTCGACGATGACCACCGGCTTTGGCGAGAGCTTCCTCGGCCAGTCCGTTCGTGGCGCCCTCACATCGGTGACCGTCGGCGTCTCCCTCGCCTCCGTCCTCGCCCCCTCCTCCGCTAACCCCCTCGCGAGATGCCACTTGGGTACGCGACACGCCGGGCGAGGCGTACTCAAGTGGCATCTCGCGAAGGCAACTCAGCCGACATGTGACGGAAACATGACACCTCTATCTTCCTGAGAGGGTTCACATCCGATTCGGAGGTCCAGACGCCGACGGGGGCCCGATCCGTTCCGTCACGCCTCGACAAGGGAAGAACTCCGCTTGAGATCTCGAACCGCCTTCGCCTCCGGATGCGCCGCGCTCGCGCTCGCCACCGGTGGCCTGTTGGTCGCCCCGCCGGCGACCGCGACAACCGCAGCCCCCGCCGACTACACCCGCGTGGACCTCGTGCGTCCGCCGTCCGCCCCGATCACCGTGCCGACCAGCTACCCGCAGCAGACTCCGCTGACCGAGGTTCCCGTCGACCCGACCGACGCCTCACTCCTGCGCGGAGTCACTCCCTACGACGCCATCGCGCCGCAGCTGAACGCGCTCGCCGCCCGCTCCGACCGCGTCTCGACCCAGGTCGTCGGGAAATCCGGCCTCGGCCGCGACATCTACCTGGTGACCGTTACCGCCCCGGAGACCGAGGCGGAGACGGCCCAGCAGACCCAGTGGCGGGACCGGCTCAAGTACGAGCCCGCCGCCGCGGCCGCCGACGCCGAGTTGATGGCCGACTACAAGGTCCCGGTGTGGTTCAACGGCAATATCCACGGCAACGAGTGGGAGGGCAGCGACGCGATCCTCGAGTACATCGAGGGCGTCGCCACCGCCGAGGACCCCGCGACCGAGGCGCTGCTGGAGGGCAACCGTCTCTACTTCACCGTCACCAACAACCCCGACGGCCGGGCCCTCGGCCAGCGCGCCGTCGCGGCCGGCTACGACCCCAACCGCGACATGATCACCGGAGCGACCAGCGAGGCGGCCGTGATCCGCGACCTCTCCAGCGTCCTCCAGCCCACGTACTTCATCGATATCCACGGCTACACCGGGATCCTGCAGGTCGAGCCCTGCGGCCCGCCGCACGGCGAGAACTACGAGTACGACCTCTTCCTCCCGCACGCCTACGCGACCGCGCTCGAGATCGAGCGCCGCGTGGTCGAAGCCGACGTGCCGGGCAACACCTACCTCGCCGAGGACGGCAGCGCCACCACCGAGAACACCGGCACGATCCTGATCCCCTACCGCGACATCCGCGCGGGCTGGGACGACTGGCCGCCCATCTTCGCCCCGCAGTACGTCGCCTTCCAGGGCGCGATCACCAACACGGTGGAGTTGCCGCTGGGCCGCACGGCGAACGAGACCCCGGAGGAGGTCGCCCAGGGGCAGGCCAACGCGGACATCGACGTCGAGGTCGCCGGGATCGTCATGGACGCCTCCGTGGACTACATCGAAGCCAACCGCGACGCCCTGCTCAGCAACCAGGTCGCGATCTTCGAACGCGGTGCGACCGGCGCTCCTGCCGTCGAGATCCCGGCCGACGTCTCCGCGGCCGACCTGCCAGCGAGCACGCCGACCGAGTGGACCGAGATCTGGGACGAGACTGACGTCTACACGACCGAGTACCCGCGCGCCTACGTCATCCCCGTCGACGGCACGCAGCGCTCCGTCTCGGACGCCGAGACCCTCGTCGCGCAGCTCCTCGCCCACGGCGTCGAGGTCTCGCGGACCACGGCCGCGACGAGCGTCGGAGGAGTGTCCTACCCCGCGGGCACCTACCTGGTCGACATGCACCAGTCGGTGCGGGGCCTCGCCAACGTCCTTCTCGCCGACGGCAGCGACATCTCGAGCCGCGTGCCCGAGATGTACGACGTCTCGGCCTGGAGCCTGTCGCTCCTCTGGGGTGCCGACGTGCAGGCGATCGGATCGACCAGCGACCCGCTCCCGGCCGTCGGCCTGGAGCCGGTGACCGCGATCGCGCCGACCGGCTCCGTCCCCGCGGGCGCCGACTACCTGGCCTTCGAGCCGCGCGGAGTCCTGGAGTACCAGGCTCTCAACGCGCTGCTGGCCGACGGAGTCGCAGTCGAGCAGTTCGAGGACGGGACCGTCGCCCTCCGCGCCGATGCTGCGGGACTCGCCGCCGCCGAGGCAGCCGCCGCCGTCTTCGGCGTCGACTTCACCGCGACCACCGCCGACCGCGTGCGCGCCGAGGACGGGAAGGCGCTCGACGCCCTCCGCGTCGCCTACTCCGGCACGAACGAGGACCGGGACGCACTGGCCAAGCTCGGTTTCGCCGACGCGGTCGCCGTCGATCCGGACGCGCTCAGCACGGGCACCGCCACCCTTGAGGGCGCCGACGTGCTCTACGTCGGACGCGCCCTCTCCTTCACCCCGGAGCAGGCCGCGGGCCGCGCCGTCGTCGAGGAGTTCCTCGCGGGCGGTGGCGATGTGGTCGGTCGCGGCGGTGCAGGAGCGGCGTTCGTCGCCGACTTCGGCCTCGCGACACTCACCGCGCAGACCGGCACTCGCGGCTCCAACGGCATCGTCTCGATCGAGACGCCCGCCGGCGGAGTCCTCGGCGACTACCCCCAGGACACCGCGTTCGTCTCGCCGGCGCTGTGGTTCGCCGGCTTCGACGACTCGGTCGCCGTCGAGCAGAGCTATTCCGCTGAGGGCACGTTCGTCGCCGGGCACTGGGTCGACTCCGAGGGGCAGTCGCGGAGTGACGCGGCTGGGCAAGCCTCGGCCGTCTCGTTCTCGACGGAGTCGGGCACCGAGGGTTTCCTCTTCGGCACCTCGCCGGTGTTCCGCAACCATCCGGTCGGGGCGTTCAGCGACATCGCCCGGGCGTTGCTCGCCGTGGCGCCGGAGGGAGCGGCCGTCGAGCTGCCGGGGGCCGCGGAGCCCACGCCGACACCGACGCCGGAGCCGACCCTGACTCATTCGCCGGAGCCGACCGGTTCGCCGGAGCCGACCGCGACTCCCGAGCCCTCCATGTCTCCCGAGCCCTCCATGTCCCCCGAGCCCACGGCGACGCCGGAGCCCACGGTCGGTCCTGAGCCGACCACGGCCCCCGACCCGACCGCTACGGCCGCGCCGATCCCCGCGCCGACCGGACCCGGCGGACTCCCCTCCACCGGAGTGGAGACGGGCTCCTGGCTGCTGCTCTCGGGAGGTGCTCTCGCCGTCGGCATCGGCTCGCTCCTGATCGCCCGTCGCCGCCGCCGCGAGGACCAGGAGGCCTAGCCTTCACCGCGGGGAGGGAGCGGGCGCTGGCCGCCCGGTCCCTCCCCGTCCCTTTGTCCCGCACCGCCACCAGGAGGACCGATGCCGTCCCGCTCCACCCGCACCGCAGGGATCATCGTCGCCGCCCTCGGACTCGTCGCCGTCGTCCTCGCGATCGTGCTGCTCCTGCGGCCCGCCGACGACGGAGCCCCGTCCGCAGGCACCCCGTCCGTAGGCACCGCGTCCGCCGGCACCGCCTCCGAAGCGCCCGCCGCCGCTCCCGCCTCCACCGCCCCGACCTCCACCGCGGCCTCCGACGGATCCGCCGCCCCGGGTTCGACGCCCGCCACGTCGCCGTCCGCCGTGGCCCCGGCAGCCGGATCCGCCCCCGCATCTCCCGCCATCGTCACCTTCGCCGCCGCTCCCGCCTCCGTCGACTGCGACGGCGACCGCACCGCCACCGTCCCGCTGTCCCTGTCCTGGGAGACGAGTGGAGGTGCCTCGGCTCGCCTCGCCGTCGGCACTACCGACGCGACGGGCGGCGACCCCGTCGACCTCGCCGAGACCGACTACACCGCCGTCACCGCCGACTGCCGCGACTCCGAGACCCTGATCACCCTCGCCGTCCGCGCCCCCGACGGCACCACTGCCCAGCGCACCCTCGTCCTCCCCACCTCCTGACCCGCCCCGTTCTCGCCCCCTCGCGAGATGCCACTCCTGACGTCGACACGCCGGCGAGGCCGGTCATAAGTGGCATCTCGCGGAGGGTCGGCGAGGCCGGGTCCGGGAAGGCGATCGCGCGGCATCTCCCGACGCGAAGAGCCCCGGCGCGGCAGAATGGGCGCGATGACTTCCACACTCCCTTCCCTCGGCCTGCTCCTCGATGTCGACGGGCCCATCGCCAGCCCCGTCACACGCAGGATCTCGGTCCCCGAGATCGCCGACGACCTCGTCGCGCTCGCGAACGCCGGCATTCCGATCGTCTTCAACACGGGCCGCTCCGATGCGTTCCTGCGCGAGCGGGTGCTGCCCGCGCTCCTCGAGCGCGGCGTCTCGGCCCAGGCGCGCATCGTCTGCATCTGCGAGAAGGGCGCGGTCTGGTTCACCGTCGACTACCGCGGCACCTCGGAGCCGATCGTCGATGAGTCGCTGGCGATCCCCGCGCCGGTCGTCCGCGACCTCGAGCGGATGATCCGCTCCGACTACGACGATCTGGTCTTCTTCGATGAGACGAAGCGCGCCATGGTCTCCGCGGAGCAGCTGGTGGACCTGTCCAACGAGGACTACCTCGAGCGTCAGCTCGTCTTCGACGCCGATGCGCTGCAGATCATGACCGCCGCGGGCCTCGGAGTCGAACGCCGCGGCATCCGCTACCCGAACGAGGAGGGCACGGTCGACTTCCGGATCGACCCGACCGTCATCTCGACCGACATCGAGTCGAACCGCCTCGGCAAAGACCTCGGCGCCCAGCGCGCCGTCGAGCTGCTCGGCGCGACCGGCGCGATCCCGCAGCGCTGGCGCACCGTCGGCGATTCCCGGAGCGACTACGCGATGGCCGACTGGCTGTTCGAGCACGCCTACGACGTCGCCCACGTCGACGTACGGCCGGCGGAGGGTGTGCCCGAGAAGCCCTATCCGGTGATCGTCGTCGATGGAGTCGTGAACGACGCGGCCGGTGCCGCGGTGCTCCGTCGCTGGACCGAGCTCGTCGCCGACGAGACCACGCCCGAGGTCGGCGGCGGAATCTCGCTCCACTCGCGCGGCTGATCCGCCACCCCTCGCCGCCCACGGCAGGGGCCGTTAGCGTGCGAGCATGAGAATCGCAGTCACCGGTGGATCCGGCAAGCTCGGCCGCAGCGTCGTCACCCGCCTCCGCGCCTCCGGGCACGACGTGTTCACCCTCGACCGCGCGGGGGATCGCGGCGAGGGCTTCATCCGTATCGATATCGCCGATTACGGTCAGGTCGTAGACGCCCTGCAGGCCGTCGGCGACCGGTACGACGGGATCGACGCGCTCGTGCACCTCGCCGCGATCCCCGCGCCAGGTCTGGTCCCCGACGTCGCCACCTTCCACAACAACATGATCGCGACGTTCAACGTGCTCCACGGAGCGATCCGCGCCGGCATCCGCAACGTCGTCTCCGCGTCCAGCGAGACCGTCCTCGGCCTGCCGTTCGACGTGCCGCCGCCCTACATCCCCGTCGATGAGCAGTACCCGGCGCGTCCGGAGTCGGTTTACTCGCTGACCAAGCACCTCGAGGAGCAGATGGCGATCGAGCTGTGCCGCTGGCACGCGGACCTGAAGATCACTGGTCTGCGCTTCTCGAACGTGATGGATGAGGCCGACTACGCCGAGTTCGCGTCCTTCGACTCCGATGCCACCCTGCGCAAGTGGAATCTGTGGGGGTATATCGACGGCCGCGACGGGGCGCAGGCGGTCGAGAAGGCGCTGCTGGCCGAGACGACCGGCTTCGACCGCTTCATCATCGCCGCGGCCGACACGGTGATGTCGCGCCCCAATGCGGAGCTCGTGGCTGAGGTCTTCCCCGGCGTCGAGTTGCGCGGTGACCTCGGGACGAACGACACCCTGCTCTCGATCGACCATGCTCGCGAGGTGCTCGGTTACGCCCCCGAGCACTCCTGGCGCGACTCCCGCCAGCCCTGATCATCCGGCTCGCAAAAACACGTCCGGCTCGCAGAATCCGTGGATTCCTGCGAGCCGGACGTCGTTCCGCGAGCCGGAGAATCAGCTCGGGATCATGTTGAAGGTGTCAGGGTCGGGCCCGGTGCGGTGGCCGCGGTCCAGCGCCGTGATGTCGGTCATCGCCTCGTCGTCGAGCTCGAAGTCGAAGAGCGCGAAGTTCTCCTCCACCCGCGTACGGGTGACCGACTTCGGGAAGACGATGTCGCCGCGCTGGATGTGCCAGCGGAGCACGACCTGCGCCGGGCTGCGGTCGACGTTGCGCGCGATGCGGGTGATGGTGTCGTCCTCCAGCACGAGGCCCTGCGCGATCGGCGACCAGGCCTCGGTCGCGATGCCGTGCTCGATGCCGTAGGCGCGGAGCTCCTGCTGCACGAGGTAGGGGTGCACCTCGATCTGGTTCACGGCCGGAACGATGGTTGCCTCGGCGCGGAGTCGGTTGAGGTGGTTGGTCTGGAAGTTGGAGACACCGATCGCCTTCGCCTTGCCGCTGCGGTAGATCTCCTCCATCGCCTTCCAGGTCTCGAGGTAGTCCCCCACGTTCGGCAGCGGCCAGTGGATGAGGAAGAGGTCGACGTAGTCGAACTGCAGCTCGCCGAGGGTGGTGTCGATCGCGGCGAGCGCGTCCTCGCGGGCGTGGAAGCCGTTGTTGAGTTTGCTGGTCACGAAGACCTCGGAGCGGTCGAGGCCGGAGGCGCGCACAGCCTCGCCGACGCCCGCTTCGTTGCCGTACATCTCGGCCGTGTCGATGTGGCGGTAGCCGACCTCGAGGGCCGTCAGGGTTGCATCCTTGGTCTCGGCGGGATCGATTTGGAACACGCCGAAGCCCAGCTGCGGGATCTCCACGCCGTTGTTCAGAGTGCTGGTGGGGACCGTTACGGTGTCGTCGCTCATCAGCGAATACGTCCTTTCGTCGGGGCGAGGGCGCCGTAAAGCCGCGCCATCGTGCCTCCAGTCCACCCCCCACTGCTCCCGGCATCAACCCCTTGCGGAGGCATCCCTCGCCGGGAGGGACGGCGAAGGCCCCCGGCACACAGTGCCGAGGGCCTTGGGGGAGCGCGGGTTATGCGCGGGACTTGCGGCCGGTGATCGCACCGTAGATGAGGAGGACGACGATCGCACCCACGACGGAGACGATGATGCTCACGATGTTGATGCCGTTCACGGCGTCCTGGATACCGAACAGGGTGCTGAGGAAGCCGCCGAGCAGCGCGCCCACGATGCCGAGGACGATCGTGATGATCCATCCGCCGCCCTGCTTGCCCGGGAGGATGAGCTTGGCGAGTGCCCCGGCGATGAGGCCGAGGATGATCCAGCTGATAATGCCCATGATGTTTCTCCTTCATGTCGTGCTCGATCGGCCGTTCCGATGCGAGCGACGACGCCGGTGGACCGACGTCTTCTGAGTCGTGGAAGCGGTGGTCAGCGAAGGCGGCGCTGCACCTTGTCGCGGGCCTTGCTCGCGATGGCGGTGAGCTGCTTGGCCTCGCGCTTCGAGGTCTTCTTGAGCTTCTTGCGCGTCTTCTTCGTGGCCGGGTCGTTCCACACACCGAGTGCGAGATGGCGCAGCTCTTCGTAGCGGCCGCGGCCGGCGCGGGCGCCGAACACGTAGGCGGCGAAGGCGACCAGTGCCAGCAGGACGAGGCGGGGATTCATGCGGTGACCCTTCCATCGGAGAGCACAGGGCCGTGCTCGACACCTATTTGACTCTCCTGCGCAATCCGTGACAAACCGAGGCCCGACCATTGACAGGGCCCCCCTGCATCGTGTTCCGCGTGCGCGTGTAGCCGGTTCAGCCGCAGGCCGAAGACGTCTCGGCTGCGAAGCGAGCGTGGAGGTAGCGGCCGTAGCCGCCCTCGACTCGGTTGTCGCGGCGACCGGAGGTGACGACCTCCCCGCGGTCTGTCGCTCCGACCCGCGCGCCGCTCGCACGCAGCCGTTCGACGAGCAGGACGTCCTCGTGCAGGGGCTCCTGCCCGAACCCGCCCGCGGCCAGGTACGCGCTCGCTCGGACGCCGAGGTTCGCCCCGTGGATGCTACCGATCGACTCCTCCCGCGCCCGGACCTCGCGCCAGCGCGCGTAGGCCGCGGGGGAGAGGTCGGCCGGATCGGGCCGGACCGTGCCGAGTAACGCGTCGTGCCGGCGGGCGTGCTCGACGTGGGCGGCCAGCCAGTCGCGGGGCACAACCGTGTCGGCGTCGGTGTTGGCGATCCAGACCTGCTCGGCGGGCGCGGTGACGGAGGCGAGGGCATGAGCGATCCCTGCGGAGCGGGCGGCGCCGACTCCGCAGCGAGAAAGCTCCAGCACGTCCGCCCCGGCGGAGCGAGCGCGCTGAACGGTCGCGTCCGAGCAGCCGTCCGCCGCGACGACGAGGCGCACCCCGATGCCGGGCGCCCCGTCCGCGAGGTGGGTCGTGCTCGCCTGCACCGAAGCGATCAGCTCACCGATCCGCGCTTCCTCGTCGCGCGCGGGCACGACGACCAGCACCTGCTCGAGCCGGCTCACACCAGCCCCGTCCTGCGGGCGACCGAGCGGGAGTCTCGGGCGTGCACCTCGAGGACGACGTCCTCTTCCTCGTGCCGAGCGAGGCGGTGCAGGCCCAGCGCGGCCACCGCGGCCTGCACCGCATCGCCGTCGAGCGCGAGCCCGCCGATCGGATGCCGCCAGTGCACGGTGACCAGCTCACCGGCGGGGGCGAGGGCGTCACGGATGCTGCGCAGCACGTCGGGGAGCGCGTCGCCGAGGTAGTAGCCGACCTCCGAGAGCACGACCAGGTCGAACGGACCCGCCGGGACCCCGCGGGTGATGTCGTGGCGCTCGACCCGCACGTGCTCGAGCGGAGCGAGGCGACGGGCGGCGCGCTCGACGGCGGCGGCCGAGACGTCGATCGCGAGCAGGCGGTCGGCCCGGCCCGCCAGTGCCTCGGCCAGGACGCCGATCGAGGCGCCGATCTCGAGCACGGAGGCGTAGCGCTGCTCCGGCAGGCTCGCGAGCGTCAGCGCGCGCTTGCGCTGCTCGTACCAGCGGCTGGTGTAGCCCCACGGGTCCTCGTGCCGCGCGTAGAGCTCGTCGAAGTAGCTCACGTGATCCTCACCAGTCGGTCGTCACCGGCGAAGGTGCGCAGGAAAAGCGGATGCAGAACTGCTGCGGTCCCATCGGGTGCGGGGCGCGTCTGGCTGGGGTAGCGGGAGCGGGCCCGGCGAGTGCGCTCGAGCAGCTCGTCGTCGAGGCGGAGGCGCACCAGGGCGTCCCACGGCACCTCCGGGTCCTCCGGCACGGCCCAGTGCCACAGCCAGATCGGTGCGGCGAGCAGCGGATGACCGAGCTCGTGCGCGATGTCCGCGCAGACCTCGCCGAGGATCCGGTGGTCGCGGTGCCCGTCGCCGGTCCAGGTCGAGAGCAGCAGCACGGAGCCGGGGGTGCCGCTCGCGCGCTCGCGCACCTCCCGGGCGATGCACTCGCGGTGCTCCGGAGTCGCCGAGTCCGGCACCTCGAGGAACGCGAGCCCGATATCCGGGCCGAGTTCCGCCAGCGCCGCGCGGGCCTCCCGGCGGCGCTCGGCGGCGAGGCCCGCGTCGCGGTCGCCGTGCGCCGCGGCCCCGTCGGTCGCGATGAGGACGTCGACTGCGAGGCCGAGCCGACGGGCCAGCGCGATCGTCCCGCCGCAGCCGAGGGTCTCGTCGTCGGCGTGCGCGACGACGACCAGCACTCGTCCGATTTCCTCGGGCAGGGTCAGCTCGGGGAGGCGGTCCCGTCGGCCGTCCGCGCTCCAGTGCTCGAGAGGTGTGCCCTCGAGTCGTCCGTCGAAGGGCCGGCTCACCAGTCGGCCGCCTCGCCCGAGGCGAGCACGGCGCGACCGAGGGCGGCGTCGTCGCGCTCGGCGTGGTGCTGGCGGACGTACAGCGCGAGGTCGGCGACGCGCTTGGCGTGCTCGGCGTCGAGGGCGAGCGGCGCCGGGCCGAGGGCACGCCCTGCGCGCAGCAGGATCTCCTCCACGGCCCCGGCGACGCTCGCGCGCACGCGCTGGGCGAGCAGTGAGCCCCGGGCGCCGTCGGCCTCTCCCGCGTCGATCAGCGCCGCCGCTTCATCCAGCGCTCGGCGTGCCGCCGAGAGCGCCGTGTCGATCGCACCGAGGTGCGCCAGGAGGTGCGGGTCCTCGCGCCGGGCTGCGGCGACGGTGGCGGCGACTCCGAGCGCTCCGCCGTGCCAGCAGGCGGCGACGCCGATCCCGCCCCAGGCGAAGCCGGGCCGCGAGAGGTACCAGCCGGCGGCTCCCACGGGTATCGCGCGGGCGCCGCAGAAGCGGACCGGGCCGCTGGGCACCTCCGTCAGACCGCGCGCGTGCCAGGCGCCCGCCTCCGGAACGGTGCTTTCGTCGCGTAACGCCACGGCGAAGAGCCGGCGTTCCCCGGAGGCGTCGCCCACGTGCGCCGTCACGAGCGCGGCGTCGAGGCGGTCGGCCAGCGAGCACCACGGCTTCAGGCCGTCGAGGAGCCAGTTCCCGCCGCTCCCGCGCGCGACGAGCGGATCCGCGCCGCCCTCGGCCGCGAAGACCCCCCAGGTCGCGTCCGCGGAGACGCCGAGGTCTGCGGGAGCGAGCCCTGCCTCGCCGAGAATCGCGAGAGCGTCGAGGTGCGGCTCGACGGTGCGGGCGACGCCGAGATCGTGCCGGGCCAGGCGTCGCAGCAGATCGTGCAGCTCGGCGGTGCGCCCGGTGCCGGGGCGGGGAGCGTCATCGCCGAACCCCCGCGCGTACGCGAGCGCGCTGTTCACGTCGTGCGGGAGAGAAGGAGAGGGGTGCGGATCCATCGCCTTCGAATTTACGCAGTCGATCGGGTTGCGTCCGGCGATTGTCCCCGATCCGAGGGAATGCTAGGCGTTAGAAGTCGAGGTCGTTGATCCGGTGCAGAAGGGAGGCGAAGAGTTCGACCTCGCAGAGGTCCCAGTTGCGCAGCTCCTCGTGCATCAGTGCCTGGTTGGAGCTGCGGATCTCGCGCAGGCGCTCGGCGGTCGCGGGCGTCACCGACAGAATCGTGGCGCGGCCGTCCCGCGGGTCCGGCGTGCGCGCCAGCAGGCCCAGGCGGTCCAGCGCCGTGATCTGGCGGCTGAGTGCGGATTTGTCCATCTCGAGTAGCTCAGCCAGCACGCCCGAGTGCACGGGTCCGCGGCGCTCGAGCGCTGACAGCGTCTTGTAGCCCAGCGGCGTCAGCTCGGAGTGGAGCCGCTCGGCGCAGGAGCGCATCGACGCGCGCACGCGGTTGAACAGGGTGCTGAGCTCGCCCTCGACCGAGGCGATCCCGGAGTCGACGGTACGGGCGGAATCGGGAGACGGACCGGTCATGCCTCCAGCATCCCGGACGACCGGCCTCCGCCTCGACTTGCGCCCGCGCGCCGCACTGTCGTATTCTTCCCGGAGCCAAAGACCGCCGGTTTCCGGTGTGCGCACGAGCAGGGCCCAGGCCTCGCGGATCGCCACCGGACGAAGGATTCGCGAAGCGAATGGCCCGCGCAGGTGCAAGAGTTCCGTTCCGCCTCACCGCGATCCCGAAGCTCCGTGCCCCTGTGCCGGAGCTTTTTTCTTTGCCTGCCTTCGGGCTACCGGCACGAGAATTCACAGGAGTAGCCATGGCGAACAAGGAAGCCTCGGTTGCCGAACTCACGGAGAAGTTCCAGAGCTCGACGGCCGTTCTGCTGACCGAGTACCGCGGTCTCACTGTTGCTCAGCTCAAGACGCTGCGCAAGGACATCAGTGAGCACGCAACCTACGCCGTGGTGAAGAACACGCTGACCAAGATCGCGGCGAACAACGCCGGTATCTCGTCCTTCGACGACGAGCTCGCTGGCCCCTCGGCCATCGCGTTCGTGCACGGCGACCCTGTCGCCGTCGCGAAGTCGCTGCGTGCCTTCGCCAAGGCAAACCCCCTTCTCGTGGTCAAGGGCGGTTACTTCGACGGTAACCCGCTGACCGCAGAAGAGGTGGGCAAGCTCGCCGACCTCGAGTCCCGCGAAGTTCTGCTCGGCAAGCTCGCCGGCGCCTTCAAGGCCTCGCTGTTCGGCGCCGCATATCTGTTCAACGCTCCGCTCTCGAAGGCCGTTCGCACGGTCGAGGCGCTGCGCGAGAAGCAGGAGTCCGCGAGCTGACGTCTTCCCTGTCGGGAAGCAGTGCGCGCGCGGTTCGTAGACAAAGAAAAACAAGGAGAAAAATCATGGCAAAGCTCACGCAGGACGAGCTCATCGAGGCCTTCAAGGAGCTCACGCTCATCGAGCTCTCGGAGTTCGTCAAGAAGTTCGAAGAGGTCTTCGAGGTCACCGCAGCGGCGCCCGTCGCCGTGGCCGGTGCAGCCGGACCGGCCGCCCCCGCCGAAGAGGTTGAGGAGCAGACCGAGTTCGACGTCGTGCTCGAGGGCGCCGGCGAGAAGAAGATCCAGGTCATCAAGGAGGTGCGCGCCCTCACCAGCCTCGGCCTCGGTGAGGCGAAGGCGCTCGTCGACGGCGCCCCCAAGGCTGTCCTCGAGGCCGTCAACAAGGAGGCCGCCGAGAAGGCCAAGGCTCAGCTCGAGGCCGCCGGCGCGACCGTCACCGTCAAGTAAGTTCCTTCTCCCGTCGCGGGTACCGGCTCCGGTCGGCCGCCCGCCAGGGTGACGCAGGTCCGCCTGCAGGCGCAGGGCGCCGTCTCTATCGGAGGCGGCGCCTTGCGCCATTCCCGGTCGTCGAATCCCCCGCGCCTTTAGGATTGAAGAGTGACTGCTCCCGATCTGCTCGCCGGGCTCCCCGCCCGCGACGTCCCGCCCAGCGAGGTCTCGCTCAGCGAACTGCTGAGCGACTTCGTCTCGGTGACGCACCGGATCACCCGCCTAGCCGCTCAGGCGACCGGCAACCAGGAGTCGCAGGCTGTGTGGCGCACGCTGTCGGTGCTGCTCTCGATGGGTCCGATGCGTCTGGGCGAGTTGGCCTCGCAGAGCCGCGTCTCGCAGCCCACGATGACCAAGATCGTGAAGAACCTCGTCGAGACCGGCTGGCTCGATCGGATCGCGGATCCTGTCGACGCGCGCGCGTGGCAGATCCGCCTCGCTCCCACCGGAGCCGATGCGCTGACTGCCTGGCGCACCGACCTCGGCGACGCGCTCACGCCAATCTTCTCCGATCTCACCCCGGAAGACCGCCGCGTCCTCGAGCGAGCCGTAGAGATCATGCACGATCGACTCGTCGTCGGTCCCCGCGACTGACGCCCCTCCCGCCCCAGTCCTCCGCGCGCCAGACTGGCCGGGTGCAGATGCGACTCGAGCTCGTCCCCCTTCCCGTCAACGACGTCGACCGCGCGGTGGCCTTCTATACGGAGGTCCTCGGCTTCCACCTCGACCACGACGTGCGGCCCTCCAAGGCGATGCGCGTCGTGCAGCTCACCCCTCCCGGCTCGGCCTGCTCGATCATGGTCGGCAGCGGGATGGGGCCCGGGCCCGAGGAGGGCCTCGTGCGCTCGCTGCACCTGGTCGTCGACGACATCGCTGTCGTCCGCGCGGAGCTGGCCGGCCGCTCGCTCGAGGTCAGCGAGATCCAGGATCTCGGCGGTGTGAGGTACGCGTACTTCGCCGACCCGGACGGCAACACCTGGGCACTCCAGGAGATCGGGAGCAGGACGCCGCCCGCGTGAGGTCAGACCTCGGGCCAGCGAACCCGCACGTCGACGTCGGGGTGCTTGCTCAGCCACGCTGCGATGAAGGGGCAGCGCGGGACGACTGTGTCGCCCGCCACCGTGATCGCGGTGACCGCCGCGCGCGCGAGGATGCTGCCCAGCCCCTGGCCCTCCCAGGCGTCGTCGACGACGGTGTGGGTCAGCACTACCTCGTCGCCCCGCCGGGTGTAGGCGGCGAAGCCGGCCGGAGTGCCGTCGACCTCGATCACGAAGCGGGACTGCTCGGGGTCGTCGCGGACGTGGGGGGAGCCGGAGTCGGTGTCGCTCATGCTCCGATTCTCGCTCCCCGCGGCGCCGACGTGCTCGTTCGGACCACCAGCGAGGCGGGGATGAGCGTGTGCCGAGCCGGGGGAGGAGCCTCGCCGCGGCCGAGGGCAGCCAGCGCGTCGAGCACGAGGGCGACCGCGAGCTCGCCCTGCTGGCGCGGGTCCTGGCGGATCGAGCTGAGCCCGAAGAGCTCGGCGAGGGGGTGGTCGTCGATCCCGATGACCGACACGTCCTCGGGCACCGAGAGCCCGAGCTCGCGCGCCGCGAGGACGATCCCGATCGCTATCTCGTCGGAGGCGGCGAAGATGGCGGTCGGCCGGGTCCGCGGATCGCCCAGGACCTGACGACCCGCGCGGTGTCCGCCCGGGATGTCGAAGGTGGTGTGCACCACGTCCTGCGCGCCCGGCTCGAGTCCGGCGGCGGCCAGCGCTCGGCGGAAGCCGTCGCGGCGCTGGGTGTGCACGTGGAAGTCCGTCTCCTCCTCCGCGAGCCCGCCGATGTGGACGACCCGCTCGTGGCCGAGCGAGAGCAGGTGCTCCGTCGCGAGCCGAGACGCGGCGATGTCGTCGATGCTGAAGGTGGGGATGCCGGGAAGTTCGCCGCCGATGCCGACGATGGGCTTGCCCAGGGCGAGCAGCGCCTCCGTCTCGTGCGGCGAAATCTCGAGGGTGACAGCGACGATCGCGTCGACACGCTTGCGGACGAGGTAGTACTCGAACACGCTCCGGCGGGCGTCGAGGTGTTTATCAATGTTGTAGAGCAGGAGGTCGTAGCCTGCGGCGAGTAGCGCGCGTTCGATCCCCTCGATGATCCCAGCGAAGAACCATTGGTTGATGATCGGGATGATCACGGCGATGTTGTTGCTCCGGCCTGTCACCAGGCTCGAGGCATTGGCCGAGACGACGTAGCCCAGGCTTGTGGCGGCCCGCTCGACGCGCTGCTTCGTCCCGGCCGAGACGTAGCCGCGGCCGCTGAGCGCGCGCGAGACCGTCGCTTTCGATACTCCTGCGAGCTCGGCCACCTCTTCGATGCCTGGCACGACGTTCCTCCCGACCGTCCGGCGTCGGTGCTGGAAACGGTTCCAGGAAGTTATACCCCGAGCGCGGGCTGAGCGTCGCGCCGAGAGGGGTGTCCAGCTCCGCGGGATGCCGGGATCGCCGTTCTGACGTCGAATCGTTATCTCAGAGAGCGCTCTATCACCGATGTTGTGCTTTCATCGATTGTGTGGAAAGGTTTCCCTCCGTGGGAGACCACCCCCACGAAACCGGTGATTCGCGCGGAGTTCCTCCGGGCGTCGCCATCACCAGTACCCGAGTCGACGCGGCACACGCTTCGAGCCGCCACAGCCCCCCGATCCCGTCGGCGGGGAGCGGCCCCCTCGGCTGGTCCACCACTCAATGAGGAGGAAGTATGCGGTCATCCCTGCACCGCCGTATCACCGTCCCGGTCGCCGTTCTGGCAGCGGCCGGCATCGCACTCGCGGGCTGCTCCAGCAGCAGTGACCCCAACGACCCGAACGCCGGCGGCGGCAGCTCGGCCGGCACGGTCGGCACCGCCGACGGCGTCGTCAATGTCTACGGCACCATCAACGGCGACGAGGCCACCCTTCTCGAGCAGTCCTGGGCGGACTGGGAGAAGGAGAACAACATCGAGATCAAGTACACGGGCGACAAGGAGTTCGAGAAGCAGATCGGCATCAAGGTCCAGGGTGGCGACACCCCCGATCTCGCGATCTTCCCCCAGCCGGGCCTGCTCGCCGACACCGTCGCCTCGGGCAAGGTGCAGAAGCTCCCCGAGGGCGCGCTCGCCAATGTTAAAGAGAACTGGTCCGAGGACTGGCAGAAGTACGGGCAGGTCGACGGTACCCAGTACGGTGCTCCGCTGATGGCATCGGTCAAGGGCTACATCTGGTATTCGCCGGCCAAGTTCAAGGAGTGGGGCGTCTCCGTCCCCACGACCTGGGCCGAGATGCAGGCGCTCGGCAAGACGATCGCCGAGAAGACCGGCGGCCCCTCCTGGTGCGCAGGCTTCAACTCCGGTGAGGCCTCGGGCTGGCCCGGAACCGACTGGATCGAGGACGCCGTCCTCCGCGAGGCCGGCCCGGACACGTACGACTCCTGGGTCGCCGGTGACACACAGTTCACCGACCCCGCGATCAAGTCTGCGTTCGACTCCGTCGGCTCGATCCTCCTCGACCCGACTCTCGTCAATGCCGGCTACGGCGACGTGAAGTCGATCAACTCCACCGCATTCGGCGACGTCGCGCAGAACATGGCCAACGGCACCTGTGCGCTGACCCACCAGGCCTCGTTCTTCGAGGGCTTCCTCACCTCCGCGGGCGCCAAGGTGGCCGAGGACGGCGACGTGTGGGCCTTCCTCACCCCGCCGGTCAACGCCGACGACGCCCAGGCTGTCACCGGCGGCGGCGAGATGGTGGCCGCCTTCTCGAACGACGCCGACACCGCCAAGGTGCAGGAGTACCTCTCGAGCGCCGACTGGGCCAACAGCCGTGTCAAGCTCGGCGGCGTCATCTCCGCGAACAAGGGTCTCGACCCGGCCAACGCGGGCAGCGACGTCCTGAAGGACTCCATCGCGATCCTGCAGAACCCGGACACCACGTTCCGCTTCGACGCGTCCGACCTCATGCCGAAGGCCGTCGGCTCGGACAGCTTCTTCAAGGGAATCGTCGACTGGATCGACGGCACGAGCACCGACCAGGCGCTCGAGGAGATCCAGGCCGGCTACACCTCCTAGCAGCGGAGCAGAGCCGCCGCTCCCGGGTGGCGGTTCTGCTGTGACGGCCCGGTCCCCGAGATCCACGGATCCCGGGGACCGGGTTCCTCCTGAGTCCAGAGTCGCACTCGAAAGGGCGTCCATGTCCCCCATCACTGTCTCGGGGTTCTTCCAATGGCTGGCGGGGCTCCCGCCGCTGGCGCAGATCCCGCTCATCCTCCTGGCCTTCGCGGCTGTGGTGGCGTTGATCCTCTTCTTCGTCGAGATCGCGCCCCGTCGCGGCACCGGCTACACGATCCTCCGGCTCGCGGTCACCGTGCTCCTGCCGGTGGTGCTCCTGCTGGTCTTCGGCCTGTATAACTCCGTCCTCTGGGTCGCGGTCGTCGCAGCCGTCGTCGGCGGTGCGCTGTTCCTCCTCGATTTCCGGTCCCGCAAAGGCGCGGGCTACGGACTGCAACTCATCGCCTTCATGGCGCCGGCCGCCTTCTTCATCCTGATCGGCCTGATCTACCCGACGATCACCACCGCGATGAACGCCTTCATGAAGAATGACGGGTCCGGATTCGCCGGCATCGATAACTTCATCTGGGTCTTCACCAGCCCCGATGGCCTCACCGCCTTCCTCAACACGGTGGTCTGGGTGCTCCTGGCCCCGATCACGGCGACCGCTATCGGCCTCGCCTACGCCGTCTTCATCGACAAGAGCCGCGGCGAGAAGTTCTTCAAGCTGCTGGTTTTCATGCCGATGGCGATCTCGTTCGTCGGCGCATCGATCATCTTCAAGTTCTTCTACGACGTGCGCCAGGGCGAGCAGATCGGTGTGCTCAACGGCATCCTCACCGCCTTCGGTGCCCCGCCGGTCGACTGGCTGGGACTCGAGCCGTGGAACACGCTGTTCCTCGTCATCGTGCTGATCTGGACCCAGGCCGGCTTCGCGATGACCGTGCTCTCCGCCGCGATCAAGGGCGTTCCGTCCGAGCAGCTCGAAGCAGCCTCACTCGACGGCACCAGCGCCTGGCAGTCCTTCTGGAACGTCACCGTTCCGGGCATCCGCTCGTCGATCGTGGTCGTTCTCACGACGATCTCGATCGCGTCGCTGAAGGTCTTCGACATCGTCTCGGCGATGACCGGCGGCCGCTCCGACACCACGGTCCTCGCCTTCGAGATGGTCCGACAGTTCCAGCTCGGCGCCCGCAGCGGCTACAGCGCGGCCCTCGCCGTCATCCTGTTCCTGCTGGTGCTCCCGATCGTCGTCTACAACGCCCGCCAGCTCGCTAAGCAGAGGGAGATCCGATGAGCGTCACGCCCACTCCGATTCAAGTCCCGGTCGACCGCACCACCGAACGCGCGCTCGCCCGCGGCGAATCGAGGATCGAGGCGGCCAGCGGCAAGGTCAAGAAGGCGACCACATCCCGCGGAGCCACGCTCGCCGCGCTGATCATCGCCGTCATCTGGACTGTCCCGACCCTCGGCCTGTTCATCTCGTCGTTCCGCCCCGCGAACGACATCAAGACGACCGGCTGGTGGACGATCTTCGCCAACCCCGGCTTCACGCTCGACAACTACGCGAATGCCCTCAACTCGGGCGACAGCCTGACGCTGGGCAAGGCGTTCGTGAACTCGCTCGTCATCACGCTGCCCGCGGCTCTGATCCCGATCACGATCGCGAGCCTCGCGGCCTACGCGTTCGCCTGGATCGACTTCAAGGGCCGCAACACGCTCTTCGTGCTCGTCTTCTCGCTCCAGATCGTGCCGATTCAAATGGCACTCGTGCCGCTGCTCCAACTGTTCTCGGACGGCCTGCGCATCGGCGGGCTCTATATCCTCCCCGGTCTCGGAGTGAACGGGTTGGACGGCTCCTACGCCAAAGTGTGGATTGCGCACACGATCTTCGCCCTCCCGCTCGCGATCTTCATGCTCCACAACTTTATTTCCGAGATCCCGGGCGAAGTGATCGAAGCGGCCCGCGTGGACGGCGCCGGCCACGGGCAAATCTTCTTCCGCATCGTGCTGCCGCTCGCCGTTCCCGCGATCGCCTCCTTCGGAATCTTCCAGTTCCTCTGGGTCTGGAACGACCTGCTGGTCGCGACTGTCTTCACCTCCGGACAGGGATTGCCCATTACGAAGGCGCTGCAAGATCTCACCGGCTCCTACGGCCAGTCGTGGGAATTGCTGACCGCCGGGGCGTTCATCTCGATCATCGTGCCGCTCATCGTGTTCTTCTCTCTCCAGAGGTTCTTTGTCCGCGGCCTCCTCGCCGGCGCCACCAAGGGCTGACGGCCCGCGGGGGTGCCGTGGGCGGCGTTGTCGTCGTCGGCGGTAGCTCCGCTACAGCTCTCCTCCTCCGCCTTGCCCACGTCGCCCCCGCGGGCCGTCGGTAGTGCATGGAGGGGTGGGGTGCACGAACGAAGGCTCGGGTTCTGCTGCGCAGGGCCCGGGCCTTCGTTGTGTGGTGGCGCCTGTCGCGGCCGCCAAGAGAGGGGAGGGGTTCCTCCGGTGGTCGAGTAGGCGCGGGACGCGGTGTATCGAGACGCGGCGGCTGAGCGGGCGGGCGGGAGG
>NZ_PSWS01000029.1 GCF_002932875.1 Rathayibacter tritici | reverse complement strand
ATCAAATGATCATAGTCGTGCCGAGTGCCGAACCACGTCCGCGCGACCATCTCGGACACCACCAGCGGCCCGCTCGTCGTCACCAGGTCACCGCGCGCACCTCCATCACCTCGGCAGAAGGAATCTGAGGGCAAGGAAACGCGAAGCGGTTCCGCGGCAGCCGATGCTCTCCCGGCCCGCTCATCACCCATCGGCTCCTCTCGAGGTGGTCCTGCTCCTTCCAGCGCGAAGGCCTTCGCTCGCTCAGCGTCGCTGATCAGGACATCCGCTTGTCACCGCAAGTGTGTCACTAGTGACACACTTGGAAGCTTATTCAGGGCTCTTGCGGCACTGCTTGCAAATGCGCTTTGACCTGGGGTTTCGTGGCGACGTGACGGGCTCTGACTCCGCGTCACCGTCCACCGACCTCCCCTGAGGACGTGGCATCGATTCTGACGAGTGCCGCGGCGTGCGCGGCCGGCTACTCCGGCGGTCTCAAGTGGAACGAAGAAGGCAAACTCAAGGCGGACATGATGAATCGGCCTGCTCGGTGGGCTGCCGTAACCGTCGAACAAGTCCGGGCGAAGTGCCGCGAACTCGGGATGCAGCGGAACGACGTCGACACGATCGCGGACTTCGCACAGCGCCGGAAGGACGGGCGTCGGTTCAACGTCGGAAGCTCGTACTCGGCCTTTCACTTCGGCGATTAAGTGGCCTCGTGCTGCGGGCTCGGAGGTCTGCTCGTAGAGCGCGGTCGCGATCGGGTGCCCCTAGACTTCTCACATGCCACAGATGGATGCTTTGCAGTTGGCCGCCGGTGCGTACACCGCAGATACCTGGGACCAGAGCAACTGGCGTGAGTTCGGTCGAGAGACGGGCATGAGTGACATCCTTTCTCAGCACTCGCGTCTCTACCGCTCGCAAGATTTTGGAGACGACGACTACCCGGATGCGGCACTCGAGGTGCTCGGGTGGATTCTCACCGAAGCGGGAAATGAGTCTCCGGGCGAAAAGGGTCGCATGGATCTGCTGGCCGATTCGATGCCGGATCTTCCGGAATGGATCGAAGCCAACGCGCCGGCTCGGACCAAGCGATTGTTCCGCGAGTATCTTGCTGCTCGCGATTCTTCCGAGATCCCGGAGCAGTGGCGTTCGAGCGACAACAGTGAGAGCACCGCTCAGAGTACTGGTGCTGCCACGGCGCTGATTGCACCAGAGCCAGCTCCGTGGGAAGACCACGACACCCCCGCTTTGCATGAGGATTCTGACCCGTTCCCGTGGAAACCTGCCGCGCCTTCAGCTTCGGGACCGACGGAATCGGCGTCTTGGGGAACGACGCAGGCCGGGATTGTCTCGCCTGCGAGCGAAGCCGGCCCCGCCTCCGCCGGCGGTCCTTTAGACCCAGTACCCAGCGTGCAGCGCTCGCTCTTCATTGTTCATGGGCACGATGAGGCGGCGATGAACTCGGTGCGCACGTATGTCGCCCGCCATACCGGATCTTTACCAGTGTCGCTCGCGGAGGAGGCCGGACGAGGGCGGACCATCATCGAGAAGTTCGAGGATCATGGAAACGCCGCTTCATACGTGATCGTCCTTCTTACTCCGGACGATGTCGGGCAGACCGTCGGCGCACACCAAGCGGGAGACGAACCCTCGAAGCGAGCTCGACAAAACGTCGTTCTCGAACTCGGCTATTTCATCGGCAAAATTGGTCGTGCAAACGTGATCGTTCTGGATGCATCGGTCGAACGCCCGTCTGATCTTGCGGGGCTAAACTACATCTCTTATCCCGGGCTGAACTGGAAAGACGAACTACGCGAGGAGTTGGTCGCGGCAGGACTCATCAGCTAGCGCCAAGCCATCAGGCACCCCCGGAGTCTGTTCGTACGCGGCGACGTCCGCGGCCCACAGTTCACCGCAGAGGGCGGCGAGGCGTTCAGCGTCGGGTACCGCGACCGGCTCCTCGCCGACATTGCAACGATCCGAGCAGCTCAGTAGCCGATCCCCGCACGGACTCGCTACCGGCACCCCCTGGCGGCGCACCTGCGATCAGAGATCCACCCCTCGGGCCCCAGCAGTAATGGCCCTGGCCTCCACGGCGGATGCCCACGCCCAGAGGCGCCGTGTGGATCCGTCTTCACTCCATTCGACCATGACCGCTCGGCGGGTCCAGGCGAGCGCGAGCCCAGCGACTCGTACCGACGTCGCGGGGTATCGGATCCACGCCCAGACGGGCCGCGGAACACTCGCCCAGGTCGGTCGCTGTCGAGTCTTGTCGAGTTCCTCCTCGGTCAAGCCGAGGGGGGAGCCGCGGTGCGCGCACTCCTCGATTCGACGGTCGATCTGCGCCCCGACGTGGCGCTCGTAGCGGCGATTCTCGTACCCACGAGGAGAGTAGAACATACGTTCGAGTGCTGAAAAGGTCCGGCGGTCTCCTCGCCTCACCCACCCATCATCAGCGCGACGCGGCCGACGCGAGCAGACCTCGACACCGCCGCACTCCCCCGCCGTTTCGGCTCATCCGGCAGCAGCTCCTTGAGGCCGGAGGACCACGCTCGCGTGGTCCTACGGCGAACCCGCGAAGCTCTCTAGAGGGTCGAGGGGGCTTCTTACTCGGTGCGGGGTGTGGCTACGGTGCGCAGGTGGAACATGCCGTCGACGAGCAGGTACGTGCTGCATGCTAAGGGGCCGAGCATGTAGAGCTGGAAGGCACCGAGGATCGCGAGGGTGATCCAGTAGAGCAGCAGGGTGGTGCCGGCGAAAAGGCAGGTGAGCCCCCGCAGGCTCGCGGGCGCTGCGCCGGTCTCATGCTCGACCGTCTCACTGCTGAGCCGGTGACGATTTGTCCTCGATCTGCGACGATCACACGAAAATGTGAGACGATTATCCGATGGATACGGGAAAACGAATCAACGCCGTACATCAAGAGCCGTATAGCTTTGGCCATATCGGCGGCTCCGCTTCAGGGGCTATCGTCCGCCAGGGCGAATCGGGTGCCACTCGAGTCGAGATGGACATTCTGGTCGACGCAATCGCCATAGTGGCCAACTGGCGGAGGCGTTCGCCGTTTCGCTGCCTCGCATTCAGAAAAGAACTCGATAGAATCGAGACGTACCAACTACAGGTCTGGCCGGCAGAGTTGTCGTACCACTGCTCAAACGAGCGCAACAATATGATCGATTCGTATAACGCGCCGACCGATGAATATGTTTCTGGAAACGAACGACGCAAGCTGGCACTCTCTCAACTACTGCCCGAACCCTTAGCGGCACGTCTAGCCTTCCCGCTCAATCTTTCGATTTGGGGACGACCGAGTGATGGATATCGCATAACCGGAGCATCACTCGATGGTAGTAACATTGTGGTTCATCTTCAGCACCAAGCCGATAGCGATGTGAAAGGTTCGATGACAGTCGATACGCAAAAGCGCCTCGTCACCCGGTTCGACACTCCTACCGAGGTGTGTTGGTACGGAAACATCGAACCGGGTGCGAGCCACCCGACTTGATTTTTAGAGCCCAGCCTCCTCGCCGTTCGGGTAAAAGCAACGCTCCTGCTCGCTATCGCATTCGAAGCGAGGGGTTGCTTCACCGACACCGACAACGTGGTTGAAGGAATAGGTCGGCTCGGATACCTCGAGGTTCTCCATCTTCACCGAGTGCGATCCCCCTGTCGTCAGGCCGCCGACGACATAGCCGGTCTGCACGTCATTGCCGCTCATCGTAAAGGCGGCCGAGCTGAGTTCTGTGGGAGGTAGCACGCCATTCTGCCGCTGGCTAGTGACCGTACCGGTCAGAGTCGGACTTCCCTCCGACGGGATAGTGCTGATTCTGCTTTGCGCCGAATTCCAGCCGGGATACACGGTCCAATCGACAATGATGGATCGGGTCCATGTGTCGTTGACTGGGCTATCGACTTGTCCATAGATCACGCACAGGTTGATATCGACCTGCAGTTCGTTAATGATTGTCCGGGTCGGCGGAGCGTCCACGCAATTTACGGCCCGAAGCGCTTGCCCGGAGCTCGAAGTTGTCGATGCCGCAGGAGAGAGCTGCTCGCTGAAAGAATAGGTGGAACCATCGTTGGCGAGAACCTCCACGCTAACAGCTCCCAGGCCGCAAGAGTACTCGATGGATGTTCCAGCAAGTTTGACTCCGTTCTGCTCTACCAGATTGCCGGCGGCTGCAGCACACCAACCTTGGTCGTCAAGCTCCGCAGCGGTGGCGGTCGGAGCGAACGCTACGCCCATAAGCCCGACAGTAAAAAGGCTGGCGGCTACCACTTTCTTGACTCAGTCCATTTTGTTCCCCAATACGTCGATGATTTATCCTTCAGCAGAGGGCCGACAACCCCTCTTGTAACCTCTCATAAGATTTCGATCTCGTCATCATGGAGGCTTATGCAAAATCCGATTGATCGACATGGATTCGTGCGTGTCGCTCACGGTTAACACCGGCTGGTCCGCTGTGCTTGAAGAGCAACCTTCGACAGAAACTCTTCGCAAAGGAACCAGGCGGTGCACACACAGACTACTACGGGAATGACGGCCGAGCACTACGCGATCCTCGCCGAAAGGATCGAGAACGAGTTCGCGTGGAATCGGCGTCGAGGACGGCGACGCACTCTCGCTCGCCGGTCCGGCGAACATGTCAGCCGAGCTTGAAGCGCGCGCCAACGACTACGACCGCGACGCCGCCACCACGGCCAACGGGACTCCCGACGAGCTGCGCGAGCTCGCCGTCGACGCACGCGCTCAGGTGCAGCGATTCCGCAACGACACCCCCGCCGAACGCCAAGACGCCGCTCAGAGCACCAACGGAACATTGGCCGACTCCACCACCCTCGGCGACCGATCCTCGCGCGTCAGGGGCACGGGGCGCCCGCAAGGTCGCCCATGACAGTGCCGAGCGGCGCCAGCCGACCATCCAAGCTCCGTCACCGCACACGGCACACCGCCCAGCGCCGCCGACACGTCGAAGGCGCTGATGAGCACCGTGCCGCAGACGCGCGGCGGCAAGGGCCAGGGCGCCGATCTCAGAGACCTCGGCTGCTAGCCAGCCCTCCGCATCCGAAGACAGGAACCACCATACGAGGCTCCCCGTCTGTGGATGCGCGCACAAGGGTCCAGCCTCATCTCGCTCCAGCCGTGGACCTAGACTTCGTGTAACACCTGCCGATAGAAAGAAGGGCAAAAACTTATGGAGGAATTTGTCGCCCGCCTCGAAAGACTGCGTTCGTGGAATGCTGAAAATTCTTTCGGGGTTATGGCCGCCAGGTCTATGACTGATATGACGGCCGCTAGCCTTGCTTCGGTGGGGTTCGTGGAAAGTCATTATCCCGAGGGCTCGGCCGGTCAAGAAGTGCTAGAATCTGGCGTCGATCCTGAAGCTGTGGACGAGCATGTAGAGCTTCCGGCTAGTCTGACGGTCCTCAATAACAGGATCGAGGAACTTCGAACGAGCGGTGGCTATCAACGCCACTTGTCGCGGCGGCACAATCTGTCGAAGTTCAAAACACATGAAATCGACTCTAAAAGTTGGGGTAACAAGCCAAGGGGTGCGATATGCACGTCGACGGCCAGTGACGATTTCCCTGGCATGTGGTTTGCGTATCTTGCTGCACGGGACACCATAGATGGTGTCGACGCTTGGCACGTGGAGGAGGAACTCGGCCCTCAATTACTAATCGATTCGGCCGTGAAGTGGTGTGATTTCTCGATCCGATTCGCGGAGGACGGTAAGATCCGCTGGCAAAATGTGGCTCATGAATACTCACGAGTGACCTTGACGGCCCTCGCTGTCGCCAGAATCGATTGTTTTGAGTTCTCATATCGCGGCGCGGTCGTGTCGCCTGCGTTCTGGGGGGTGGAGACGACGGTTTGGCTTCGCGAGGGGGGACGCTGCGTTCCGGGGCCGGGTCATCCTGTTCGCCGCGTCGAGCACCGCGCTGCTCCTCTTCGTTGCTTCCTTGGCGGTGCTCGATGCTGAGCGAGATACACCCGGAGCTCTGATCACGACGTTCGACCAGGCGTTGTGGTGGGCGTTCGTCACGATCACCACCGTCGGGTACGGAGACCTCTACCCCGTGACCGGAACGGGGCGGTTCATCGCAGCCGGCATCATGCTGGGCGGCATTGCGATGTCAGCTATTTGCCGTTGGCACGAGCACGTGTACCAAGCAGAAGGGTATGCGCCCGGGGCAACCGGGACGCACACCTTCTGCACGAGTATCAGCAGGTGAGGGCACCGCCGATGATCCCGGCGAGCATGCCGCCGGTCGCAGCAACGACCGCACCAGGACCGGCGATGGCGCCGAGCACGCCGGCGCCGATAGCGTTCGCGACGCCTCGGCCGGAGACGCAGTGACCCCACTCATCCGATCCCCAGTCGCTATTCAGCCGCACGTCTGCCCCGCTCTTTTCCCCCCTCCGCTTGCCGTCGTCAGCGGTGAAGTGGAATGTCACCGTGTCGGAGTCGTCGATCGACCAGGTGCCGCTCACCGTCCGCCCGTGCCCGACGTCGACACTCGTCGGCAGGGCATTCGAGATGGCCTCACCGTCGGAAAGGCCGACACTGCCATCCTGCAGCCGCACTGGCCGAGCTCCCCCACTGACATCGAACGTGACGGTCGACGCGGATCCAGCGGTCACCGTCATTTCGACGTTGCCGACAGAGGAGGTCTGTGCCCCAGACGCGTCCGCAGCGGACGCGGCAGCAACCGGGCCCGCGGTCAGCGCTGCCGCTGCAACGACCACGGCCGTGATCCTCATCCGGAGTTTCATCATCGTTTCCCTTTTCTGTTCATCTCGGGAAGCGCCGCCGTTGGCGGAGGTTCACCACCGCCCACCCGAACAAGAGCACGACTGCGACGACCACGGCGGTGATCACCACGTTCCACGGATCGCCCGCGCCCACAGCGGCCGAGACACCAGCCCCGGCCACCCCCCCTACGAGCGAGACCGCCAGAACTCCCCACGGCGTGAACTTCACCGACATCGGTCCCTGGTTCCCCTGATTGCTCATGTCCGCACACTCCCTCGAGCCGAGAATACCACCTTAGTATGCCGACCTGATCGAGCGACGTCAACACCCAGGGGATAGAGCGCCGAGCATCGGTCAGCTATCCGGGTCAGAAGACGCCCGCGCTCCCCCGACACGACACGCCCGGGGTGCATCGGAGGTGGAGCGTCGGGTGCAGAAGCATAGAAAAACGATGGCACTGAACGCGCGCGTTGCACAGCAAAGGCTAACTGTTTCAGTTCTGTGAAGAATGGCGAGCAATCGGCACGGGCGCACAGTGAAGCAGAGCTCGCACAGTTTGCATGCAGAGCGGATCACGCCTCCCAATACGATCGAGTTTCTACCGAGAAGTTCCTTGCTTATCTCGACCGGGATGCCTCATCGGCAAAGGCTCCCCGCTTAGAAAAAAGACTCCGCCAGACGGTGACTCGGATCGCCAGGTCGTCTCCTCACCCGTCCACCACCCTGGCTCCCGCCGTCGATCGATCGGACCCGCGCGTGGTAGCGCCCGCGCGCCGACCCGTGGGAGGGTCAGGAGCCGAACGAAAGGACGACGATGTCGAACGACCGAGCCCTGCGCGTCGCGATGGTGGGGACCGCCTTCATGGGCCGCACCCACTCGCACGCCTGGCGCACCGCCTCCCGCTTCTTCCCCCTCCCCCTGCGCCCCGAGCTCGCCGTGCTCGTGGGGAGCAACCCCGACTCGACCGCTGAGCGCGCCGAGCGGCTGGGCTGGAGCGAGGCCTCCACGGACTGGCGGGCCGTGATCGCCCGCGACGACATCGACCTCGTCGACATCTGCACCCCCGGCGACACCCACGCCGAGATCGCCATCGCGGCCCTCGAGGCCGGCAAGCACGTGCTCTGTGAGAAGCCGCTCGCCAACTCCGTCGAGGAGGCGGAGCGGATGGTTGCCGCGGCCGCCGCCTCCGGGAAGATCGCGATGTGCGGCTTTAGCTACCGCCGAACCCCCGCGCTCGCCCTCGCCAAGCGCTTCATCGAGGAGGGCCGCCTCGGCGACATCCGCCACGTCCGCGCCCAGTACCTGCAGGACTGGCTCTCCGACTCCGAGGCGCCGCTGACGTGGCGCTTGCAGAAGGAACGCGCCGGCTCGGGCGCTCTCGGCGATATCGGCGCGCACAGCATCGACACCGCCCAGTGGCTGACCGGTCGCGGCATCACCTCCGTGTCAGCGACGCTGCGCACCTTCACCACCGAGCGCCCCGTGCTGAGCGAGCAGGTCGGCCTGGGCGGCCGCGCGGGCGCCGACGCACCCCGCGGTGCCGTGACCGTCGATGACGCCGCAGCCTTCACCGCCACGTTCGAGGGTGGCGCCCTCGGTGTCTTCGAGGCCACCCGCGTTGCCACGGGCCGCCGCAACGCCAATCGCATCGAGGTCAACGGCGAACTCGGCTCGATCGCCTTCGACTTCGAGCGGATGAACGAGCTGGAGTACTACGACGCCCGCGACCCGGAGGAGGCGCAGGGCTTCCGCCGCATCCAGGTCACCGAGCCGGCGCACCCCTACATGGCCGCGTGGTGGCCGACCGGGCACGGGATCGGCTACGAGCACCTCTTCACCCACCAGGTCGTCGACCTGGTCGAGGCGATCGCCGGCGGCACCGCTGTCACGCCCACATTCGCCGACGCTCTCGACGTGCAGCGGGTCCTCGACGCCGTCACCACCAGCGCCGCCGCCGCCTCAGTAGCCACGCCCGTTCCGCGCTGACGACAGGAGCTCATGTCCAGCCCGAGACTCACTTCGCGGTGAGGCGCTCGGTGAGGTCGTCGGCCCAGGCCTTCGCGAGTGCGCTGATGTCGGCGTCGGACGGCGAGGTCGGGCCGTCGATCCGGTTCTCGTCGCGGGCGAGGAAGGCCGTGCGGACGTCGGCGATAGCGGGGTCGGATGTCGTGAACCAGTGCAGGGCGGCGGCGGAGGCGTTCTCGGCTCGCCCACCGAAGCGGGCGTCGAGGAACTGCCGGTACCTCGTGTGGTATCCGTCGGAGTAGTAGCGGCGCACCGCCGACGCGACCGATGCCGCGCTTCCCGCCGTCTGCAAGCCGAGAACGCAGCCGTCGACGTCCGCCTGGTGGGCGCCGCCGTCGAACCTTCCGCTGCGGCCGATCGTGGCCCGGCCGAACTGGTACGGATCCGGCCGCTGACCTGCATTCCGCGTGCGCAGGAACTGCACGAGAATCCGCGTGAGGTCACCGGCCCACCCCAGCAGATCGCCGGCGGTCGAGGTACCCGGATCGGCGGGTACACCGTAGCGGCGGGCGCCGGTCATCGCCAGGGCCAGGCGCTCGACGGGCATGAAGGTGGACACCTCCGGGCCGATGGTGTGGAAGACGCGCTCGTGCTTCTCGCTCTCCACAACCGAGACGAAGTCGCGATTCACGGGACCGGCGACACGCTCCCACAGCCCGTCCACGTAGCAGGGGGTGCGCAAGAACTGGAGCAGCAGGTCGTCGGCTCCGACTCCGCCGGTGGACTGAGCGAAGCCCGCGGCTCGACTGGAGAGCCAGTCCGCGTAGTCGGGGAAGGTCTGCGCGGGATCGAAGGACTCGGCTCCCGGATCGCGGCCGGAGGCGATGTTCTTATCGATCTCCATCGCGTCGGAGCCCGATCCGAGTGTCAGCGACTTCACCTGGTCGAAGGCCCAGCCCTGCGGGAGCGGGAAGCCGAGGTTGCCGCTGTACCCGGTGGACATTCCGCTGATGAAGCCCAGGCTCGCGAGGCCCTTCTCACGCACGATCCGACAGGTGTTGCGGGCGCCGTAGATCCCCACCGAGAAAGGACTGCTCACGCTGGCAAGGCCGTCCTTCACTCCCTGGAAATGGGGCACGACAGCACTGTTCACCTCGGTTTCGAGCACGTCGACATCGACAGCGAAATAGATCGTCACGCCGACCTTGAAGCCGTAACTGCGGGCTGCAGCATGGGCTTTCTGGCCGGCCGCGAATCCGCGCGCGTACGAGAAGTCCTCGACGGTGTCCCCTCCCTCCTGGAAGATCGGGAAGACGCGCAGACCGGCTCCGGTGATGACGTCGAGTTCGCCGGGCTGGATCTTCTTGTCGCGGTAGTCGGAGACGGGCGTGTTCGAGAGGTAGCGCCCGATGATTCGGTAGCCGTTCTCGGTGAGCAGGCGCGCACGGGCCGTGGTGACGTGATCGGAACTGCAATCGGCCGCGATCGCGCCCTGCTTCGCGGTCCGCTCCGGATCGCCGGAGCTCACGAAGAGCGAGCACCACGTCGCGTAGTCGGCGTTCCCGGACGCGGGTAGCGCCGCGAACTCCTGGAACGCTCGCACCGCGGCGACCACGGCCGGGCTGTACGAGCCGTCGTAGGGTCCGTCGGTGTAGTAGCCGTTGCCGATCAGGACCGCCTGGAGGAGATGGATCAGGTATCGGGAGGAGTCGACGGTGCCCGGCGTCGTCGACCCGGCGGCGTCCTTGAGCTTCGCCCGCGTCATCGGGCCGAATTCGCCATTGGCCACTCCATCGCCAATCCCCACTTCGAACTGGAGCGCGAAGATCAGGCCCTGCCGCAGTCCGCGCGAGGCCGTGCCGTCGCAGGGGAGGACGAAGAAATCGGCGTGGTCGATGTACCGCTTGTTCAGCGACTGCTGAATGCTGCGGGTCAGCGACGAGCCGCCGGAAGCGAGGGCATAAGAGTCCATCGTGAGCAGGCTCTTCATGATCTTCGGGGTGACGTCCGCCGCCGCAGCGAACCCCATGTCGGTGCGCAGGCTCGCTATCGCCGACGAGGTCTTCTGGTCGAGCTTCTTCCACTGCGTTCCACCCCAGTACCCCTTGCACCAGAGTGCGCACTGGAGGAGCGCGACGATGTTCTTGTTCGTCGTCCCATCAGTGATCGAGGGGTATTTGCTGGTGAGCGCCGCGAGCGTCGCCGAGCCGAAGCTGTCCGAGTGCTCGGACATTCCCAACTCGATCTGAAGCGCCCGCGTCAGAGCGAACATCGTGCTCCAGCCGCTCGTCCCCGTCTCGGGCGCGGGCGAGAAGCCGTCGACTCCCCGATAGGTGGAATTGACCCACTGCTGCGATTTCAAGACCCATTCATCCGACATTGCTCTCCCTCTCAGACTGTTCCCGTGGTGACGCCGCCGACCTGCGGCGAGCCGGAGCACGTGAGATCCGTCACGCCGTACCGTCCCGTCGCCCGAGCCCCCGCGGGGCCGGAGAACACGGCCGACGCGTAGACGACGCTCGCCACCGTCGGCACCGGATTCGCGGGCGACGTCGAGACAGCGACGTCAAGGGACGCTCCCGCGTCAATAGCCCGGTTCAGCGTGATGCGGAGGGTCCGACGCTCACCGGTCGCCGACTCGGCGACATCGAGAGCGGAGGAGTCCCAGGGGACGAGAGCGTTCGGTCTCCCCGAACCGTCGTCGCCCTGCAGCTGCGCCGGGACCGGAGTGACGCCGGCCACGCTGCACGCGGCGATCACCCGCGCGTCGAGGTCGACGGTGAGAACGGAGCCGGCGGGCACGGCAGCCGGGCCGACGCTCGTGCAGCGGATCGATCGCGGGACGCGGTATGTGCTCCTCGAATCGGGACCCCCGACGGTGCCCCAGGAGGCGTCCAGTTCGACGCCCCACGCCGCTGCTGCCGCGGGCGCTTCGTCGGCACTCCATTCGACGCTGGCGAGCACCGCGCCCGCCTCGTCCTGAATCGTCACAGAGATGGGCAGCGGAGCGTCGATGTTCTCCTCCGGGTACGCGTCCCGTGTTGTGAGCGGCACGCCGACGCAGAGCAGAGGCGACGAGTCGCCGTCGGAGAGGTCGGGAACCGAGTAGGAGACGCTTGAGCGATTCGGCGGCTGCTGCTGCGAGCGCTCGGTCGGGCAGGACTCGTAGTGGTCGCCGTGCGAGACGACCACGCTCTCCATCGCGCTGAACAGCCGGCTGTCGTACTCGACGACGACCCGGAACGCGCTCGGCCTGCTGAGCCGCACCTGCTCGGACAGCGAGTACGCGACCGACCGGCGCTTGGCGAAGTCGGCGCTCGGGAACGAGAGAGTCGTCACCTCCCCCGGCTCGATCGTCGCGGCGAGAGCGGGCGGAGCGGAGGCAGTGGCGGCTGCGGCGGGATCGGCCACCGCGACCGCCAGGACGACGGGCGCGCTACTGATGGCGGTGACGAGGAGTTGTCGTCGACTGAAGAACACGGGGGACGGTCCTCTCGGATCGCGCCGCCTCCTCGTCCAGGACCTGCGGGGAGCGCGGGTAGGCTCCACACTGGTCACCGAATCGATGACGCCCATGTGAACTATCCCCATCGATTCTCAGAGTCACCACCGGGCAAGGCCCGGCGGAGCTCCCTCCTGGTCGGCGCAGAGCCCGACTCGCGCGATAATGCGCCTATGAGCAAGAAGATCGACGCGGCGCACCGCGCACTGGTAAAAGCCCTCGATAAGCACGCCCGACTCGTCTCGGACACGTCGTCGAAGCCGCGGAAGGTCGAGCGGGCAGGAGCCGAACTCCGCGCCGCGACGAAAGCGTACGCCGCGCTCGTCTCGGCGCGCACCGGAACCGCGAGCCCCTTCGCCGATCTCGCCGACCCGCGCCTGGACAAGCCGACCATCGCGTCGCTCCGGGCCGAGCGGGACGCGATCGCGACGCGGATCGCCAAGCACGAGGCCTCGACGAGCGAAGACGGCTCGCTCGCGGGCTGAGCGAGCGGCACGGCGACTCCGAGTCGCCGTGTTACGGACGGGTTTCGCGCGGCGGGGACCACCTTCATAAGGTGATCACGCTCTCCACGGAAGGACCCTCCACAGCCATGACCCTGCGCACCCGACTCCTCGTGAGCTCTGCGATCGCCGCCTCCGCCGCCCTCCTCCTCGCCGGCTGCTCCGGCGCGCGCGGCGGCGACGACACCGTCCGCATCGGCGTGGTCGGGGCGAGCGACCCCTACTGGGCCACCTACCAGAAGGCCGCGGCCGACGCCGGGATCGACGTCGAGATCGTCGACTTCAGCGACTACAACCAGCCCAACCCGGCGCTCACCGAGGGCGAGATCGACCTCAACCAGTTCCAGCACATCGCCTACCTGGCGCAGTACAACGCCGCGGCCGGCGCCGACCTGGTGCCGATCGGCGCGACCGCGATCTACCCGCTCGGCCTGTACTCCTCGCAGTACGACGACGTCGCCGACATCCCCGCCGGCTCCACCATCGCGATCCCCAATGACGAGACCAACCAGGCCCGCGCACTGCTCGTGCTGCAGTCGGCCGGACTCGTGACGCTCACGAACGGCGGCGGAGTGCTCTCGAACGTCGACGACGTGGAGCCCTCCTCGAAGGTCACGGTCACCGCGCTCGAAGCCTCGCTGACCGCCACATCGCTCCCGGATGTGGCCGCCGCGGTCATCACCAACGACTTCATCCAGAACGCGGGCCTGAAGGCCGAGGACGCGATCGCGCAGGACGACCCCCGCGACCCCGCCTCCGTGCTCTACACGAACATCTTCGCCGCCCGCGCCGACGACGCGGAGAACCCGACCTACACCACGCTGGTGTCGATCTATCAGGACAGCCAGGACGTGCTCGACGGCGTCTCGAAGCAGTCCGGCGGCACGGCAGTCTTCCTCAAGACCGCACGCAGCGAGCTGACGACCTCGCTCGAGTCCGCCGAGAAGGACATCACTGCCGCTTCGTGACCCCGGCTCCCCGCGGGATCCCGCCGGTCGACACTCCTTCAGCGAGTCGACCGGCGCGATCCCGCGTTCGCCTGCAACAGAAAGGGCACCTCGTGCCGCTGATACGGATGACCGACGTGCGCAAGGTGTACCCCGGCAGCGGGCGCCGCGCGGTCCCGACTGCGGCCGTGGACGGAGTGAGCCTCGAGATCGAGGCGGGCGACGTTTACGGCGTGATCGGCTACTCCGGCGCCGGCAAGAGCACACTCGCCCGGTTGATCAATGCCCTCGAGCCCGCCACCAGCGGGAGCATCGAGATTGACGGCCGCGAGACGGTCGGGCTGCCCGAGCGGGAGCTGCGCCGCCTCCGGCTCGGGATCGGCATGGTCTTCCAGCAGTTCAACCTGTTCGGCTCGAAGACAGTGCGCCAGAACGTTGCGTACCCGCTGCAGGTCGCGGGCGTGCCGAGAGCGGAGCAGCGCTCGCGCGTGGACGAGATGCTCCACTTCGTCGGGCTGAGCGAGAAGGCGCGCAGTCATCCGGAGCAGCTCTCCGGCGGACAGAAGCAGCGCGTCGGAATCGCCCGCGCCCTCGCCGCCTCCCCGCGGATCCTGCTGGCCGACGAGGCCACCAGCGCACTCGACCCGGACACCACCGGCGAGGTGCTGGCCCTGCTCCGCCGCATCAACGAGGAGCTGGGCGTCACCATCGTCGTGATCACCCACGAGATGGACGTGGTGCGCCGACTCGCCACGAAGGTCGCGGTGATGGAGTCGGGTCGCATCGTGGAGCGCGGACCCGTCTTCGACGTGTTCTCGGCCCCCCGCGAGCCGGTCACCCGCCGCTTCGTCTCCACCGTCGTCCGCTCTGTGCCCTCGCCCGCGGAGGCGGCGGTGCTGCGCGCGCGCCACCGCGGCCGACTCGTCACGCTCTCGTTCTCGGACGACTCCGCCTCGCAGGGCGACGTCTTCGCCGAGGTCGCAGCGGCCGGCGTGCCGCTGGAGCTGGTCTACGGAGGCATCACCGACGTGCGCGGGCGAGCCTTCGGCCACCTCACCGTCGCCCTCGACGCGCCGGACGACGACATCGATCCCCTCCTCGCCCGCCTCGGCGGACGCGTCGCCCTCACGGAGGTGCCCCGATGAACGACCTGATCGCGCTCCTGCCCAAGCTCCGCGACGCCACCGGCGAGACGCTGTACATCGTCGCGCTGAGCCTGGTCTTCGGCGGGCTCGGCGGCCTGCTGATCGGCCTGGGCCTCGCGCTCACCCGCGCCGGCGCGCTCTACGCGAACCGGGTGCTGCACGGGCTGCTCAACGTGATCGTGAATGTGTTCCGCCCGATCCCGTTCATCATCTTCATCGCCGCGGCCCAGCCGCTGGCCCGGCTCGTGGTCGGCACCGGCATCGGCCCGGATGCGATCGTGTTCACCCTGTCGCTCGGTGCGGCGTTCGGCATCGGCCGCATCGTGGAGCAGAACCTGCTGACCGTGCAGCCCGGCGTCATCGAGGCGGCGCGCTCGGTCGGGGCGAGCCGGTTCCGCATCGTGCGGACGGTGCTGCTGCCGGAGGCACTCGGCCCGCTGATCCTGGGCTACACGTTCGTGGTCGTGGCCGTCATCGACATGTCGGCGGTGGCCGGCGCCATCGGCGCGGGCGGGCTGGGCGACTTCGCCATTCAGTACGGCTACCGCCAGTTCGAGCCGGTCGTCACCTGGGCCGCGGTACTCGTGATCGTCCTCATCGTCCAGCTCGTCCAACTCCTCGGCAACACCCTGGCCCGCCACATCCTCCGCCGCTGACCCCCCGCCCCCGCCCCCCTCCCCCCCGCCCAAGCGCAGACCATCCCCCCCAGAACAACAGCAGCCGCCGCCGAGGGGA
>NZ_PSWS01000087.1 GCF_002932875.1 Rathayibacter tritici | reverse complement strand
GGGAAGCCGATGCGGTACGACTCTACTACAGGCCTGGATGCGGAGCAATTGACGGAGCTGATCTGTCGGATATGGCAGATTGTCACGGGGAGGGGTGAGATTTCGGGACGCCCGGTGCTGCTGAACATTCGCGAGCAGGTCGTTATGACTCTGATCTTATTGCGGCAGAACGTGAACCAAACGACTATCGCGGATATGTTCGGTGTGTCGCAGCCCACGATTTCTCGCGCATATCGGCGGATCGTCCCGCTGATCGAGCAGGCCTGCTGTTTGTCGGGGGTGTGTTTAAAGACGGCTATCCAGGGCCGAGTGGTCCTGGTCGACGGCACCGATGTTCCCACCGGGAACCGCGCCGTGACGGGGAGAGCGAACTACTCCGGGAAGCGACACCGTCAAGGGCTGAACGTGCAAGTTGCCTCGGACGTGAACGGTAACTTGCTTTGCGTGTCCGATCCGACCCCCGGCGCTCGGCACGACCGAGCGACCATCAGCCTGTGTGGATGGGAACCGATTCTCGATAATGCCGAGTGGATAGCGGACCCAGCGTACGTCGGAACCACCGCAGTCACTCCCCGGAAAAAATTTCACCACGGACAACATGATGACAACACACGTACAGCCAACCGATACATCTCCTCCATCCGTTCGGCGGTCGAAAGATGCAT
>NZ_PSWS01000008.1 GCF_002932875.1 Rathayibacter tritici | reverse complement strand
CCGAGCTTCTGCGCGACCTGCATCGCGGCGGGGCGGGAGGAGTCGGGGATCGGCATGACAACGTCGATCGCTCCGCCCGGGGTGTACTGAGCGATGGTGTCGGCGAGGCGGTCGCCCAGGCGCAGGCGCGCCTCGTAGACCGAGATTCCTGACATCACGGAGTCGGGGCGGGCGAGGTAGACGTACTCGAACGAGCACGGAATAAGGCGCGGGTCCTTCGCGCACTGACGGCTGGCCATCTGGCCGTCGGGCGTGATGAAGACCGCCTCACCCGGAGCGACATCGCGGACGATCTCGAAGCCCTGCGCCTCGAGCACCAGCGACTCGGAGGCGACGATCCAGTCGTCCGGAGCGCCCGTGTTGCTGCGGCGGCCGACGATGAGCGGGCGGATCCCGAACGGGTCGCGGAACGCGAGCAGACCGACTCCGGCGATCAGCGCGATGGTCGCGTAGGAACCCTCGACGCGCTCGTGCACCCGGGCGACCGCGTCGAAGACCTCGTCGGCGTCGAGGTCGCGGCCCGACATCGAGGCCTGGAGCTCGTTGGCGAGCACGTTCACCAGCAGCTCCGTGTCGGAGGTGGTGTTGAGGTGGCGACGGTCGACCCGGAAGAGTTCCTCGGTGAGTTCACGGGTATTCGTGAGGTTGCCGTTGTGGACGAGGATGATGCCGTACGGCGCGTTCACATAGAACGGCTGCGCCTCCTCCTCGCGCTCGGCGTTGCCCTTCGTCGCGTAGCGGACGTGCCCGAGGCCCATCGTGCCGAGCAGCGAGCGCATGTCGCGGGTGCGGAACGCCTCGCGGACCTGCCCCGCTGCCTTCTTGATGTGCAGGGTGCTGCCGTCGGCGGTCGCGATGCCGGTCGAGTCCTGGCCGCGGTGCTGCAGGAGGGAGAGGCTGTCGTAGATGGACTGGTTGACCGGTCCGGAGGACACGATCCCAACGATTCCGCACATGCCGGAGGGGCTCCCAAGGGGATAGCAGGGGGGTTTGACGGTCCATCCTGGCACGCGGGGCACGCATCCCCTAATGGTTCGCCGTGGGCGGATCCGTGGCTGAGCGGGGCCGCGGCGGGGTGCGGACCGGCGGATCGGCCGAGTAGTCGCGGCATGGCCCGAGCCGGAGCGACCAGGCGATTTCACGGGCGAGCTGCCCCGACTCCGTGAAGAGCCGCACCTGGTAGGTGGCGGCGAGAGCGGCCGCGAGCTCGTCGCGGTCGGCGGGCGCGAATCCGAGCGACCGCCAGAACGGGCCGGAGCGGCGCGAGAAGAGCCAGGCGCGGCGGGCTCCGCTCCGGGCGGCATCGGCGAGCGCATGCCGGGCGAGGCGTCTCCCCGCCCCGCTGCCGCGACGGTCGACGGCCACGGCGACGCTCCGGATCAACGCGTGACGGCCGTCGGCGCTCGGCTCCCAGCCGGTGCTGCCGACGGTGCGGCCGCGCGCGTCGCGCTCGAGCCAGAGGCGCACCGAGGGCGAATCGAGCCCGGCCAGGGTGAGGTCGGCCTCGGCCAGGAAAGCACGCACCTCGTCGACGTCCGCCGGTCCCACGCGCTGCAGCTGCATGCCTCCGATCCTGGCGCAGGCGGTGACGGATCACCCCGAGGCGGCGCGTGACGGCCGGTGCCGAAGCGGAGCACCCGTCGGAGGAGGGGACTGCGTGCCGTGGCGGGCGAGGGCAGTCGGTAGGGTCGTCGCGTGAGTGATGAGACGAGCAGCTACGCCCGCGCCGGAGTCGACACGGCGGCGGGGGATCTCGCCGTCGAGCTGATGAAGTCGGCGGTGTCGGCGACCCACGACAACCGGGTTCTCGGCGGGGTGGGCGGATTCGCGGGCCTGTACGACGTTTCCTTCCTCCGCGACTTCCGTGCGCCGCTCCTGGCGACCTCGACCGACGGCGTCGGCACCAAGGTCGCGCTGGCGCAGGCGATCGACAAGCACGACACCATCGGGCAGGACCTCGTGGGCATGGTCGTCGACGACATCGTCGTGGTCGGCGCGCGCCCCTTCTTCATGACCGACTACATCGCCTGCGGCAGGGTCGTCCCGACCCGGATCGCGGACATCGTCGCGGGGATCGCGCGCGCCTGCTCCGAGACCGGCACCGCCCTCGTCGGCGGCGAGACGGCCGAGCACCCGGGTCTGCTCGGGCCAGACGACTACGACGTTGCGGGCGCCGCGGTCGGCGCGGTTGAGGCGGATCAGGTGCGCGGCGCCGATCGCGTGCGCGACGGCGACGTCGTGGTGGCGATGGCCTCCTCCGGACTGCACTCGAACGGCTACTCGCTCGTGCGCCACATCCTCGCCGAGCGCGGCATCGGCTTCACCGACCGCTCGGAGGAGCTCGGCGGTGTGGTCGGCGAGGTGCTGCTCGAGCCGACTCGGCTCTACACCCGCCCCCTGCTGGACCTCCTCGACGACGCCGAACTCGGCCCGGCGGTCCACGCGATCAGCCACGTCACCGGAGGCGGGATCGCCGCGAACCTCGCCCGCGTGCTGCCGCGCGGCTCCTGGGTCGAGGTGGAGCGCGCGAGCTGGAGCCCGTCCGAGGTGTTCCGGGCGCTCGCCGGGATGTCGGGCGCGACACTCGAGAGCACCGAGGGCACCTGGAATCTGGGCATCGGAATGGTCGCGGTGGTCGCGGCCGACGCTGCCGAGGGCGTGATCGCGAGCCTCGAGCGCTCGGGCGTGCCGTCCTGGACGGCCGGCCGCGTCTCGACGGCGGCGCGCGGATTTGACGGTTTCGAGCAGGGTGCGAAGGGCGTCGACGGCGGCGCGGTCCGGCTGGTCGGGTCGTACGCGGGCTGATCGCCGGAGCCCGGGCTCGCGGAACCGCGTCCGGCTCGCAGGATCCGGCCCCTCTGGCGAGCCGGACACGATCCGACGAGCCGGAGGGTCGGTGCGCTCAGCGGCGCAGGGTCTCGCTCGGGAGCTCGCCGAACCGGACCGCGTAGTGCTGGGCGAAGCGCCCGCCGCTGATGAATCCCCAGCGGGCGGCCACCTCGCCGACCACGAGCTCACCCGCCGAACCGGCCGCGAGTTCCTCGTGCGCCCGATCGAGGCGGACACAGCGCAGGTAGTGCCGTGGGGTCTGGGAGAAGGCGCGCTGGAACGCCAGCTGCACGCCGCGCACGGTGAGCCCGGCGGCGTCGGCGATGTCGGCCACTCCGAGCGGCAGGTCCGCATTGGCCTGCACGAACTCGACAGCCTGACGCAGGCGCCGGGCGCTCACCGAGGGTGGGGCGGCGGGCAGCGGGGCGATGCGGTGGGTGAAGGTCTGCAGCGCGGCCAGTGCGGCGACGCGGGCGACCTCGTCGCGTTGCAGCACGGTCGGTGCGTGGGCGGTGGCGAGAGTGTCGCGGAGGAGACGGATCGCTGCCCACCAGGTGGTGGTGTCGTGGGCCACGGGCGCGAACCGGAGCGGTCCGGGCTCGGTGCCGTGCAGCTCGGCGGCGATCGTCTCGAGATGGGCGGCCTCGAAGTGCACGAGTGCGTCGCGGTACTCAAGAGCCTCGAAGCCGAACGGCCGGCCGCTCGGAAACATCGCCGGGCGCCCGACGACGAGTCGGTGCTCGTCGCGCCCCAGATCGAGGGAGGCGCGCCCCGCGGTCAGCCAGAGGGCCACGTAGACCTCGCTCGGGGAGACTGTGCCGCGCACCCGGCCCAGGAAGGATGCGGAGTGAAGGCTGACCGGCCCCGGCCCGGTCGTCGTGTAGCGGAAAGCGAACGGCGCGACCGTCCGCTCGGCCCGGAATCCGGAGCCGTTGTACGAGCCGGCGTAGAACTCCCGCGCCTCCTCGAGGTCGCTCCCACGACGCTCCGACTGCCACACGGGCAGCCGTACGGGCGGGGAGACACTCATTCGATCAGTCTCTCAGCGACCACCGACATTCGTTCCTTCCTGCAGGAAAGCGGGAGAACGTGCTCGGCGCAGCACGCCGCGCTCCAGGCGGAACAGAGGAAGCGCGGCCACCGTGGCGGTTTCCACGATCGCTCCGGAGGGAACTAACGCCTCGACCTCCGCCTCCGAGAACCACTGCTGCTGCGTGTCCTGCTCGCTCGCCGCGCGCTCGTGCTCGCCGTGCGTGAGTGCCTCAGCGAGGACCACGTCGACGGACTGCGCGACGAATCCGTACGCCTCCGCGAGTCGGCCCAGGTGCGTGAGGCGTCCGGCCTGCAGGCCCGCCTCTGCGAGCGAAGCGGCACCGCCACGAGGGAGCGGCCCCTATTCACGGGAGGAGTCAGGCACGCTTCTGGTGCGGCTCCTCGAGGAGATCCGTGTCGTCGCCGTCGTCCTCGGCGTCAATCCACTTCGAGTAGTCCGGCTCGTCCGGGTGGCTGAGCTCGCGCTCGAGCGCGCTGTAATCGACCGCCGGGCTGAACGACTTCAGCTCACGGGCGATCTTGGTGTTCTTCGCCTTTTGACGGCCGCGCCCCATGGGTGACCCCCTCACGATGACAGGCCAGACGGGCAGGGAGCCGGCTGGGAAAAGAGCAGACAGGGAAAGTTGAAATCTACGCGGTAGTTTAGCAGACAGGGGACCCGCCACCCCGGGCGCCGATCCGTCGGACGGCCGCCCATCCTCGACCGGGTCAGGAGCACCGTGGACAGTGTCGCCCCACCGCGCCTCGTCGTGGTGATCGGCGCGGGCCAGGCGGGCCTGTCGGTGGCATATTACCTGCGCCGGCTGGGCCTGGTTCCCGGCCGCGACCTGGTCGTCCTGGATCGCGGGCCCGAGCCGGGAGGTGCGTGGCAGTTCCGCTGGAAGGCGCTGCGACTCGGCTCCGCACACCGCGTGCACGACCTCCCCGGCATGGAGCGGATGGGCCTGTCGTTCCAGACGGCTGACCGTCGGCGCCCGGCGCGCGACGTGGTCCGCGAGTACTACGGACGCTACGAGCATGAACTCGGGCTTGAGGTCCGCCGTCCCGAAGTTGTGCGGCGCGTCACCAGCGCCACATCGCGCGACACGCGGTCGCCACTGCTCGTCGAGACCGACCGCACGATCGAGCGCGCGCACCTCCTCGTCAACGCCACGGGCACCTGGGGCTCGCCCTTCATCCCGCACTACCCCGGGCGCGAGCGCTTCCGCGGTGTGCAGATCGATCCGACCGAGTACGTCCGCGCGGAGGACTTCGCCGGGCAGCAGGTGCTCGTGGTCGGCGGCGGCACCTCGGCGATCGGGTTCTTGCTGGAGTTGGAACGGGTGGCGCGTTCGCTGACCTGGGCGACGCGGCGCCCGGTCGTCTACCGCGACGGCGAGCAGCTCGCGATGGAGTCGGCGGTGGACGCGGTGGCCGAGCAGGACCGTGCGGCGCGCGCTGGCCTGCCCCTCCCGAGCATCGTCGGTGGTACCGGGGTGCAGCGCACCCGACGGGTGGTCGCGGGTCTTGAGCGCGGGGTACTGCGCGAGCGCGGCATGTTCTCGGCGATCGAGGCGGACGGCGTCCGCTGGCCGGACGGCTCCTTCACGCGCGCCGACGTCATCATCTGGGCGACCGGCTTCCGGCCGGAGCTGCGCCACCTCGCTCCGCTCGGGCTGCGGGAGCGCGAGGGTGGCATCGCGGTCGCCGACGGCGCCTCGCTGACCGACCCGCGCGTCTTTTTCGCCGGCTACGGCCCGACGGCTTCGACCATCGGAGCGAGCCGCTCGGGCCGGCGCATCGCGCGCGCGGTCGTGGCGCGCTTGCCCTGAGGGGCCGCTCGTTCGCAACCGAGGCTCAGAAACGCCGCGAACGGGCATCGTGAGCGTTCCTGACCTCGGTTGCGAACCCCGGGCGGCGACTACTTCGCGAGGAACTCCAGGACCACGCGGTTCCACTCCTCGGGGTGGCTCACCGTCACCCCGTGCGGCGCTCCGTTCACCACGTGCAGCTCGGATCCAGGGATCGCCGCGTGTGTCCGCGCGCCGGAGCCCTCGAACGGGACAGTGGCGTCGCCGTCGCCGTGGATGACGAGCGTCGGGACCGACACGTTCGGCAGGTCCTCGCGGAAGTCCGTGGTCGCGAAGGCCGTCATGCAGGCCAGAGCCGCGTGCTTGGACGACTGCTTCGCGAGCGCGAGCGCCTCCTGGCGCTGCTCCTGCGTCACCTTCAGCACGCCGTCGACCGAGAAGAAGTCGGTGGTGAACTGGTCGTAGAAGTCGTCCTCGCTCTTGGTGAGGCCTGCGGTCATCTGCGCGGCCTGCGCCTTCTCGAGCGGGCCGTCGGGGTTGTCGTCCGTCTTCATCAGGTACGGCGGGACGGCCGAGGCGAAGACCACGCTGTGCAGGCGCTCGGCGCCGTACGTCGTGAAGTAGCGGGCGACCTCGCCGCCGCCCATCGAGAAACCGACCAGAGTGACGTCCTGCAGGTCGAGTTCGGTGAGCAGGGTGTGCAGGTCCTCGGTGAGCGTGTCGTAGTCGTAGCCGGTGAGCGGCTTGTCGCTGCGTCCGAAGCCGCGGCGGTCGTAGGTGACGACGCGGTAGCCGGCCGCGACGAACGCGGGCACCTGCTCCTTCCACGACTCGCCCGACAGGGGCCAGCCGTGGATGAGGACGACGGGGCGCCCCGATCCGCCGGTGTCATCGACGTGCAGGTCGGTGTCCTTGAAGAGTCCGTGATGGGCGGTGATGTCGGTCATGGCCAGTGCTCCTTCCGGCGCCGTCGGTCGGCGTCACTCGATGTTCGAGGACGCCTGCCGCGGTGGATGGTCGCGCCGGGGAGGGTTGACAGTCGGACTCAGCCCGCGAGTACCGCGGCCGCGAGGCCCTGCAGAGCGGTCCGCACTCCGTCGTCGACGGGGAGGCCGGCGTCGAGCAGAGCGTTCGCTGCCGCCAGCAGCACGGGCACCGCGGGGGAACAGGAGACGCTGAGCCCGGCGGTGCAGCCGTCGGCGCCCGCGGGCCGCACCACGAGGACGAGCCGCGAGCTGGGCGCGCTCGTACTGATCGTCCCTGCCGATGCCGCTGACAGGGCTGCGACGCTCCCGCGCCGGACGGTGGCCCGCTCCTGGCCGCACGCCACGGTGAACGCCCCCTCGAGCGGGAGCAGGAGCACGCGCGACGACGAATCGGTGTCGGCGGTCGGCTGGAAGCGGATCGTCCCCGCCGTGTGCCAGAGGCGTCGGAGGAGCACTCCGTCGGCCGAGGTCTCGTGCCCGACGAGGGTGAAGGCCTGGTCGGCGTCGGCCTCGCCGCCGCGTTCCTTCAGCCAGTGCTGTGCGGCGGCGCCGTGGAGCGGCATGGAACGGGTCAGCGGATCGGTCACTGCGGCGGCTCCCAGGGTACGGCGGCGGAAAGAATCGACCGCGACGTGAGGAAGCATCATCCTAGGAGTCGGAAGTGTCGACGTCGTGAGATGGCGCGTCCTCGCGCACAAATGCCGCCCCGGCCGCGCTGAGCGCGGCGCCGAGGCGGCATCCGAGGGATCGTGCGGCTACTGGAATCCGCCGCCGCGGTCCTCCGGGTCCTCGATCGGATCGGAGTCGGAAGCGTCGATGGCGTACGTCACGTGGACCGCCTCGCCGACCTCCTTCGCGGTGACGGCGGTGTAGACGAGGTGCGTCTCCTGGCCGTCGACGGCGGCGTAGACGTCGACCTCCTTTTCGTAGCCCCCCTCGGTGCTGACACGGTTCTCGGTCTGGCCGTCGAACGGCCCGCCCTGGAAGAAGGCGAGGTAGCTCTCGCCCTCGGCGAGTGCGCGGATGTCGTTGCTCATGTCCCCAGGTCTACCATCCGGCGAGCGCTGCCCGCGCGGCCTTGCCTTCGGCGGGCGGAGCAGGGCAGGGCGGTGCGCGGGGCGGCAGCACGACGGGAGCGGCCGGCGCGCCTTCGTGGAATGCCGAGAACATAGGATGGCCGGGATGACGATCGGACGCCGCCTCTTCCTCACGGGAACCGTCACCGGAGTCGGGTTCCTGGCCCTCGCGGGCTGCACGCCGTCACGTCCGAGGCCGACCCGCTCCGTTACGAAGGCGCCCGTGCCCACGCCCAGCACGACCACCGTCCCCGCGCCGGCCGCCTTCGTGCGCTCAGCCTGGGGGAGCGACCCGTACGCACTCGGCTCCGTCTCCTACCTGCCGGTCGGCGCAACTGCGCAGCACCGCGCCGACCTCGCCGGCTCCGTCCTCGACCGGCTGTTCCTCGCGGGCGAGGCCACCGATACCCAGGCGCCGGGCACGCTCCAGGGCGCCTGGAACTCCGGGGTTCGCGCGGCCGCCGAGATCAGCACCGTCGCCGACGAGGGTGAGCGCATCGCGATCGTCGGGGCGGGACTCGCCGGGGCTGTCGCCGCACGGCGACTGACCGACTCGGGCTTCGATGTGACCGTGGTGGAGGCGCGCGACCGCACCGGCGGGCGTATCGCGACCTCGACTCCCGACGGCTGGCCGATCGCCGTCGAGGCCGGCGCCTGGGCCCTCACCGACGCGGGCGCCGCCCTGCTCGAGGGCGTCGCGGACGCCGGAATCGCCACCACGGCGGTCGATCTGATCGGCATCCGCTCGACCGGCATCGACGGCTCGACCCTGAACACCGGCACGACCGGTGCGGACGCGCTGACCCGTGCACTCGAGTGGGGAGCGGAGCAGCCGGAGGACCTGTCGCTCGCCGAGGCGTTCGCCGGCTCCGGAGCGCCCGACCCGGCCGAGCCGGGCTCCGGCGACGGCGATGACGCCCGCGTGGCCGCGCACCTCGCCGGCACAACCGCGCTGCGCACCGGTGCGGCTCCCGAAGAGCTGTCGTCCTGGTTCGGGCTGGGCGACGCGTCCGCCGTCTCCACAGCCTCGAGTGCGGAGGAGCTGACCGGCCTCGGCGACGCGCTCCTGACCGACGGGCTCGCGCCCCTGGTCGAGACGCTGCTCGCGGGCGTCGAGGTCTCGCTGCGCGCCGCGGTGAGCGGGATCGGCTACACGGAGACGGGCGTCAGCGTCCGCCTCGGCACCGGCGAATCGTTCACGGCCGACCGGGTGCTGGTGACGGTGCCGATCGGGGTGCTGAAGACCGACGCGATCGCCTTCGATCCGCCGCTCCCCTTCGCGCAGCGCGCGGCCGTCGCCGCCCTCGGCTCGGGCATCGTCGAGACGCTCTGGCTGCGCTTCGACGACGCGTTCTGGGATACGGACGCGGCGGCGCGGTGGTCGCTCGTCGGCTCCGAGGCGGGGATCACCGAATGGTTGAACCTCCAGCCGTCGACCGGCGAGGCGGTGCTCGTCGGCCTGGTCGGAGCGGATCAGGCTCGGTCGCTGCAGGAACTCAGCGACGACGAGCTGGTCACCGTCGCGCAGTCGGCGCTCGAGCCGTTCGCCGTCGTGCCCGGCTGAGGTGTTCCCGGCCGGCGTGCTCTCGGCCGAGGTGGCCCCGGCCCGCCTGCCGCCGGAGCCTCGCGAACGGCCCCCGCCGCTCCGACTCGCGCGCGGCCCCGGGCGGGCGCACCCGGCTGAGGGCGAGGACGACCGCGGCGATGCCCGAGATCAGGCCCAGCACGACCACGTCGTAGAGCACGAACATCACGGGCCCGTCGACCTGCGCAGGGTCGAGGAAGAAGTAGGGATACCAGCCGACCAGCGCGCCCCGGACCAGCGTGATGACGCCCCAGACGATCGGGAAGCCGAGGACGGTCAGTGCTCCCCGCCACGCGACCGGGCGGCGGACGGGGTCGAGGATCCAGTCGAGGATCGCGAGCGTCGGGATAACGAAGTGCAGCAGGGCACTCGACCAGGGCACATCGACGCGGACGCCGCGGTTGTTCGCCTCGACCGCGATCAGGCCGAAGACGATCCCCGACACGACCATGTACGTGAGCACGAGGGCCCGCACCGTGCTGAGCCAGCCCGGCTCTCGCTCCTGCGCGAGGGCCACCAGGCCGGACAGGGTCAGCACGACGACTGCAGCCATAGTCGACTGCGTCGTGAAGTAGGCGAAGAAGTTGTCGATCTGGAACGCGCGGAAGCCCAGCGTGTAGAAGAAGTCGCCGATGAGCGCGCTCGCACCCAGCGCGGCGAGGGCCAGACGGAAGATCGCGAACGCCTTCCGCACTTCCGCTCCGATCCGCCGCTGAGCCCGGACGGCCGGACCACCGTGCAATTCTACGGTTGTCGTTCTTCGGGCTCCTCGATCGCGCCGCTCCGACGGGCGCGGGAGGCGGGCTTCCTTGACACTCGGGCGAGCAGTGAGCTCCCACACGAGGATCTTCTCTGCCGCACTCGGAATCGGCACAGCAGTCAGGTAGGCAGGGGAAAAATCCTGTCACAGAGCACGTGCCGATCGCGTCTTACCGATCGATGATGGCGACCGGTGCAGGTCGGACGTCAATGGTCTCGATCACCGTCTCGTCGTTCCCCAGGATGATGTCCACCTGCGACGTCGTCCCCAGCGGGCCAGCGAAACTGAAGATCGCCTCCTCCGGGACGATCTGACCCCCGTGAAGGGTCAGTTCGAACGGATAGTCGCCGCCCTTTTTATCTCGAAGGGCCACCCGAGTCCGACTGAGTTCTCGCCCAGCGCCCGGCATCAGCCCGATGAACCTGACAGCGATGTGCTCGTCACCCGCTTCCAGGTACATGAGCTGGTACGGCGTACCGGTTGCTAGGCGACCAGGGGGGTCAAGGGGGATGAATCGCGGTCTCGTCATCTCGACTACTTCCTTCTCGGGCACCGATCTACTGGGCAAGTGCCACCGCTGTATCTTGTCCCATCAATACGTCATCAGCGTACAAGCTAGCCGTCGCCTCCCAGCGGGTTCCTGGAACTGGGCATAACTCGTTTCCCCGAGTTGTCAGGGAGGTCTGCGACGTAGCACTTGCCGCTCCGCAGCTTTCCCAGGGCACTGCCGGGCCGTCGAAGTCCTGCTGCCGATAGATGCACCCGAGCTCCTTCTCTTTCCCGTCAAGCGGGATGGAGTCTGCGTATGCATTGAGGCTTATGCAGAATTCAGCTTAAGTGCCGCGTATTCCTCGGTCACGGGAATCTTCGTTGAGCGTGCAACGCTATCGTGCATAAGCCTCCGTTTCATGTCGTTTACGATCACGTTTTTAGGACATCGAGTCCTTTGTGATCTGTGCCAATGGGGTTTCACTTCGCGCCTTGGCGTCGATGGTGGCTCCCAGGGCTCTTTATCCTGTGCTGGCTGCATGCTAGGGTGCCGAGCGGTATCAGGAAAGGAGCGTTTCATGGCTCAGATTAGTGTTACTCCTGAGGAACTGAAGCAGCAGGCTCAGGTTTATACTCGCTCGAAGGATGAGATCGAGCAGGCCATTCAGAAGGTGAATCGGATGAACTCGACTACTGCTGAGCAGTGGAAGGGTCAGGCGTTCCAGGCGTATCTCACGCAGTACAGCCAGCTTTCGGAGAGTGTGAAGAAGTTCGAGGAGCTGCTGGTGAACATCGACGAGCAGTTGAACAAGTACGCGGACACCATTGCTGAGCGTGACGCGCAGGATGCGCAGAGCTTCGGCTTCTAGCAGCTTTCCGGGCGCAGAGGACTTGGCACGGCGGTCGCTCCTTGTTCGAGGGTTGTGTGCAGGTGCGTGTGCTGTCGAGGTGGCGGTCGGCGCACCTGCTGTCGCATTCGCCATCGATGATGATGGTGAGGGGTGGCTGGACCTCAGATATTTCTGCGAGGGCGCGGCAGGAGCACGAGACGGCGGCTGACCGGCTGACGGCCGCCAACACCCTGGACTTCGCTCGCGTGCAGACCAGCGTGTCCGCCTATCAGTAGGTCTGGTCGGCACTGTTCGGTGACTACTCATCGCGGGACGCGCTCACGGCGATGCATGACGAGAGCGAAGCGTCTCCCGTGTCGTACGGCGGAGCAGCTGCGGTGGCGGTGCCGACGGTGCTGGTGGCGGTGGGGTGCGGGCGAGGAGAAAGCGTTCGGCCGAGGGCGCGGGAGAGGGCGCGGGAGCGCCGCTCGAGAGAGCGGCAAATGTTACAGACCCATTTAGTGAGCTACGACGCGAAGGAAGACAATCATGACTGAGCTGCAGCCTGATTCCGGGCTTTTGGTGAGCCGCACGTTCTTGCCGTTGGGAAGTGTGGTGATTCTGAACGGTTCGGTGAAGAAGTTATTGATCGTCAGTCGGGGGTCGGTTGTGGAGGATCAGTTCTTCGACTATGGCGCGTTCCTGTTTCCGGAGGGCATGGTTGACGCGAACATCGTCTATTTCAGTAGCGACGACATTGCGAAGGTCGTGTATGAGGGGTATCGGGACGCTGATGACGAACTTGTGCACGAGATCCTGAACAACGCTTACCTCCGGTTCCAGCAGGAACATCGTCCGCCGGCGGCTGCTCCGGCGGCTGTTCCTGCGCTGGTAGCGTCCGCTCGGGTCGCGGCCGATGACTTGTTCGCCGGTGTTCGTGATCTCGGAGTCGACGGTGAATGAGGAACAGGCGCTCGCGCAGGTGCGGGAACTGGAGGACATCATCGCGCGGCTGGACACGGTGCGCGGTGAGGCGGAGGAGTTCCGGGTCGATGACTATAAGGATGCGGGAGGGGCGCTGTGGGCGGGGCAGAGTCGCACTAGTTTCACGGATGCTTTTGACGCGGCGAGGTCGGATCACGCGCGCATCAGTGACCAGATCGGGCAGGCGATCAGTGATTGCAAGAGCAAGCAGCGCGCGCTCGCGTTCTCGATCAACCCGCTCGAGCATCCGGCCCTTTCCGCGCAGGCGGTCGCGATAGCGCTGACCTGAACGAGACGTCGGAGGAGGGAAGAGATCATGGGTTCAGATACGCGGGGCGTCCGTGACGGGTTCCATGAGGAGACTCGGATCGTGTCCACTCTGACGTCCTGTGTGGCGGGGGCGAGCGGTGGATGGGATCGGGGTGGTGACGTGAATGTTCCGGGGGTCACGGTTGTGTCCGAGATCTCCGCGGACCTGTCCGCCCTGGTCGCGTCGTATGGTGCTGCGGCGGGAAAGGACACGGACGAGTTCGACCAGCTCGGGGTGGGTATCGAGGTGCAGGACGCGCAGGATGCGCAGGTGTGTGGGGTGGCGCAGTGAGTGTGGTGGAGTTCTCTGCGGATTCGTGGCAGGCGTCGTCTCCGGGGTTGCAGAAGAGTCTCGCGGAGCGGAGTGAGTCCCTTGATGCGCTGTTGCAGGGGCTTGAGAGTCTCGTCGGGTCGGGGAATATCAGTGGTCAGGGTGCTGATGCGATGCGCGCGTATATCCGGGAAGTGCATGTCCCGATCGTGCAGTCGCTGCTGGTGTGCGTGTCCACGTTCCAGACCGCGATCGGCGTGTATTGGAGCGGGTATTCCCAGGTGGATACGGACGGGAATTTCCGGCTCGTGAACGACGAGTACGACGCGCACCTTATCCAGCTTGATACCGGTATCGGGCGGTTGCGGGGGTTCGCGGCCGATCTGCGGTCGATTGCTGCGAGCGCGTCGCATCTGGTGTCGCTGGACGGCGCTGGCGCTGGCGCGGCCGATGATGCCGCGGAGGGTTTCGAGCGGATGAAGTCGATCGCGAAGACTCAGCAGGAGACGTGGGCCGCGTATGAGGCCACCGATCCCGGGTTCGGTCAGGTGAAAAACCTGGTGGCGGAGTTGAACCGGGTGGTCGCGAACCTGGGGAGTCTCACTGTCGGGCAGGGACGCTCGTATCTGCCGGGGAGCTTTAATCTGACGTTGCGGACGTTGGGGGAGCTGACCGGGGGGATGCTGGAGTATTGCCAGCAGAACCGAGAGGTCGCTTCCGACGGGTGGCAGGCCCTGTTCTCCGGATACGTCGCTGACGTCAAGGCGGAAGCGGAACGCCAGCGCAAAGAAGACGCCCTGTCGGGCCTGCTCTGGGACGGGTTGCAGACCGTCGCGGGTGCGGTCGTTGTCGCGGTGGGTGTGGTCGGGACGCCGTTCAGCGGGGGCATGAGTCTCGCGTTGGCAGGGTTGGGCGGGTCGCTGATCGCCGGGGGCGTGAACAGTGCGATCGATCACGCCACCATCGCGTCCACAGGCGAGAGCCTGAACCTGATCGGGATGGCATCCGAACAGGTCGGCCACTGGTATGACGTCACCCTCGCGCAACCCGCGATCGCGTCCGGCGACCCAGACTTGCAGCTCCTCGCCGGGCTCGGGTCCGGGCTGGGAGACCAGGTCAGCGGAGCGCTACAGCTGAACCTGCACGACACGGTGACCGGTGTGTTCACCCTCGCGACCAACGGCGAAGCGTTCTCGAAGTTGTGGAACCAGCTGACCACTATCGCGGGGAAGGCCGCCTCGGGAGACGCGTTCGTCATCGGCCAGATCGCCGGGAACCTACTCCCACTCGGCGCGGCCACGAAGGCCACCAAACTCGACACCCTGCTCAACAAAACCGACGACCTCGGGCGTCTGGTCACGAAAGCCGACGACCTCAACTTCGGGAAACACGTCACGATCGCCAACGCGAGTGACGCCACCAGCGCGATGGACTGGCTCAAGAACCACCTCGGCGCGGGAGGAGTGACAGTCAGCGACGAATTCACGCCGACAATACAGCCATTAGACGATGCACAAAGAGTTGTGGACAAGATTCGACGGGGTGAGTTGACTCGCGAAGAGATAAAGTCCCTGCCGAGTGAAATTCGAGAGCAGCTTCGAGGCATCGATCGAGGTGACAAGCGAGACATTTTTGGGCATTACACGGGTTCAGACACGGTCAGCGCGAATAAAGAAGCACTGGGACTAGGAGCAGTTCGTGATAGGATGGGCATTGAGGTCCGTTCAGATCGGGTCGGCGTAAGGCTTGAAGCCGGTGGGCAATTCCGCTATTATCACGGGTTGATCCATTCGGGAGAAAAGCGGTACATCGGAATAGAAGTTAAGAGCGGTAGCGCTACCCCTGAGTATCAGCGAGGCCGAAATAGTCAGCGTCTTTTCGATAGCAGGGTTTCGTCAGAGAATCCGGCGAGGGGCATCTTGAACGGCGAACCGATCGAGATTGTTCAAGTAATTCTTCAGGAAATTCCATAAGAAAAAAGCTCGGGAGATGTCAGTCACGCACGTAATTACTTATAACGGAGTTTCGAGACTAGAGGTCATGAGTGGTCAGCTTGCTGAGCAAGTTGTTCGCCGTGCGCCGATGCTGATGGACGGTAAAGGCGAATTCGCGATCTCTTTGTCTCGGCTGCCGGAGGGCAAGCGGTTGAGGGATGATCTGCCTGGTTCTTGGGCGGACTTATTTTTGCAGGCTGCCGGGAGTGCGGCTGCGATGATGATCGAGGTGCGTAAGCAGAATCCGGATGGCTCCGAAAGTCTTTACAGGCTGGCTCGCCTGTTGCACGAAGGTAAAGAGTCCACGGGCGCCGCGGACATCACGTGGAACGGGCGTGTTGATAAAGTGCCCTCTGAGGAGGCGTTTGGCGCTGTCGAGGCTGGCGACATTTTCTGGCACTACTACCAGCATGACGCGGTACCTAATCGGTATACGCTGCGCTTCCTTGAATGAGCGGATTGCCCCCGGGGCGGTGCGGTTGAACGTGTACGACATGGTGACCGGTGGTTACACCCTCGCCACCAGCGACTAGGTACGCTCCCCGTTCGGCTTGCTCAAACGATTCATATGCGTATTTCCAATCTGACGTAAATTTTATTGAACATAGTGTTAACCGATTGTCCTACTGGGACCGTTATTGAGGCTTAGAGCGTTATTCATAAGGTTGTTTACCAGCCGAGTCGGTAGAGTTCGAGTTTTGTGATGGTGCGGATGATGGCGGGGAGTTCGCTGAGGCGTCCGGTGAGCTGCCCAACGTTTCCTGGACCAGTTGAATAGTTGTCTACGCGGCGAGGTTCTCGGTGATCCATGCCTGCTCGGCTTCGTTCGGGGTCCGATAGTC
>NZ_PSWS01000005.1 GCF_002932875.1 Rathayibacter tritici | reverse complement strand
CCCCAGAACCCCCACCACCCACACCCTGAATCGCGAGCGGGGCGGACAGCACGACCCTCGTCGACACCGCCGCCCTCCACCTCCCCGGGACGCCCGAGTCACGAGCCCGCGCCCGACCCTCTCGCCGACGGCGGGCGCCGCGCTCTGGCTCGACGGCGCGCAGGTCGCCTCGAACGGCAGCTCTCGCACCCCCGAGAGCACGACCGGCTACTGGAAGATCGGCTACGACACCCTCGGCGGCCAGTGGCCGAACGTCGGCTCCTCGTACTTCGGCGGGAGCCTGCGCTACGCCGCCGTGAAATCGACGGTCCTCACGCCGACGCAGATCCAGAACCACTACGCGGCCGGCCGTTGAGCGAAGCGGGCGGTCTCGGCGAGGGCGTCGCCGACGATCAGACCCGCGGTCAGTTCCGGGTCGGATCCTCGAGGGGATCCTCGCCTGGTTCAGGAGCAACGGGAGTCCCGGTGCTGCCGATCGTGCTGACAATGGGCACGATCCCGGTCCGGGGGAGCGGCTCCTCCGGTGACGGCTCGGGCTGCTGCTCCGCAGCGGCCGCGGCCTCGGGCGCCGCAGTGACGGGGGGATCCTTCGTGTAGAGGACGTCGGCGGCGAGGGCCTGCTCCATTCCGCGGTCCCGCCGGGCGCGGGCGCGCACGGGTGCCACTGCGCTCACGATCGGGGTGCGCAGGCGGCGGTAGGCGATCCGGCCGAGGGTGACCCCACCGGCCAGGCCCAGCGCGATCATGCCGGCCTGCAGCAGCAGCTCGATCCCGCCCGTCGGGCCGGTCTCGGACGTGAGGTCGAGGACCCCGCGGTAGAGGGTGAGGCCGGGGAGCAGTGGGACGATGGCGCACGCGGTCGTCGCCACGGCGGGCACCCGCATCCGCTCCGCCAGCATCTCGCCGAGCAGCCCGATCGCCAGCGCCGGGAGGGCGCTGGCCATCAGCGGGCCGAAGCCGGCGCCGGTCAGGGAGTCGGAGACGAGCCACCCGCCCGCACCGGTGAGAGCCGCGACGAGCGCGGAGCGGAGGGGCGTGTGCGACGAGAGGGCCCACGCGCCGGCCGCGACTCCGGCGCCGAGCACCTGCACGGCGGCCGGCCAGGGGCGGACGGAGGAGTCGACCAGCACCAGGTCGACGCCGAGCGAGCGGGCGCCGTCGAGCACCACGGCGATACCGACGACGATGCCCAGCGTCAGCAGTCCCACCTCGAGCAGTCGTCCGCCCGCTGTGATCGGGAACCCGTTGATCGCGTCGTCCGCCGCTCCCACGAACGAGAGCCCGGCGAGGAGCACCACCACCCCCGACGCCACAACGAGAGCGGGCGGAAGCGCGGCCAGCTCGACGGGCAGCCGCGGCACGACCACGAGCAGTAGTACGGCCACTCCCGTCGCGAGCGCCGCGCCCGCGATCTGCTGGAAGAAGGCGGGCAGGCCCCAGCGGGCGAGCAGCTGGTTGACTAGGTCGATCGCGGCGGCCGTCGCGGCGGCGAGGAGCAGGACCAGCGGCCCTCCGCCGAGCAGCACCGCGACGCCCGCGGCCATCAGGGCGAGGGTCAGTGTGACCACGCTGCGGCGGTACCGGTGCGGCTGGATCAGGATCGCGTCGAGCCGTTCGTGCGCCGCCTCGAACTGGTGTCGGGCCTCGTCGCGGATCTCGGCCGAGTCGACCGCGTCGGCGACCCGCACCTCCGGCGAGCCCTCGGTGATCGCGGTCACGAGCGCCGTCACGCGGGCCAGTCGCTCGTAGTCGGCACTGCGGGAGGGGACGACGCGCAGCACGCTCACGCTGGGCGAGTCGTCGCCTCCGTCGTGCACGACCAGGATCGAGGTGAAGGTGAGGTCGACCTGGCACTCGATGCCGTACGCGCGGCACACCCGCTGAATCGTCTCGGTCACCTCGGCGGCCGCGGACCCGAGCGAGAGCAGCGTCTCACCCAGCCGTACCGCGAGCTCGAGCACTCCGCGGACGGTCTGCTCGGCCAAGAGCGCACGGTGCGCCCGACGACTCACCGGCGCGGCGGGTCGCTGCCCGCTGAGCTTGCCGATGACCTGCTGCAGAAGACGGTGAGAGCGCACCGTCCAGGGTAGGCATGCGGGGGCCGGGTTCCGCCACGACAGGAGCAAGGCCGATCCGCGCCTGCCGGAGCGCATGTGCCTACACTGGCCTGCGACTCCGACTGCCGCACGGGCGGGGGCGAGGGGGGACGTCATGACGGTTCACGAGCGCGGCGTCCGGCACGGGCGGCTCCGGCCGCGATCCGGCGTCCGGACGCTGGTGATCGGCGTGGCCGCCGGTCTCGGCGTCCTCGCGGTCAGCGGCACCTCGCTCGTGGCGATTGCGACGGCCAGCATCAGCCGGAATGTCGCCGACAACGCGGTTGACCTCGGCGTGGCGCCTCCCGCCGGGGGTGCACAGCCGGGCGCGATCGGGGGCGGCTTCGACGTGCTGGTGGTGGGGACCGATAACGACCCGACGCAGGGGGACGACTTCGGCATTCGCGACAGCACCCTCAACGACGTCAACATCCTGCTCCACGTCGCGGCCGACCACCGCAGCGCGACGGTGATCAGCTTCCCGCGCGACCTGATCCTGGACCGTCCCGCCTGCACCGACCCGGCGACGGGCGTCGTCACGGAGGCGGCCACCGGCGTCCCGCTCAACTCGGCGTTCCAGTACGGCGGGCTCGCCTGCGTCAACGACACCCTGCAGCAGTTCACCGGCCTGACCGTGCCCTACGCCGGGTGGGTGTCGTTCAACGGCGTCATCGAGATGAGCAACGCTGTGGGTGGCGTCCCGGTCTGCCTCACCGGTCCGATCCTCGACACCGACTCGGGCCTGGACCTCCCCGCCGGCACCTCCACCGTCTCGGGGGCGATGGCGCTCTCGTTCCTGCGCAGCCGCCACGGCGTCGGCAACCAGAGCGACCTCAGCCGCATTTCGTCGCAGCAGCAGTACCTCGCCTCTCTGATGCGTACCGTCCGCTCGGCCGACACGCTCTCGAATGTCCCCGCCCTCTACGGCCTCGCGCAGGCGACCTCGTCGAACGTGCACCTCTCGACCTCGCTGACCAGCCCCGCGACGATGATCTCGCTCGCGCTCGCGCTGAAGGATGTCGACCTGTCGAAGATGGTCTTCGTCCAGTACCCGGCGCTGGACGACCCGGACTACCCGGGCAAGGTCGTGCCGAACGCGGAGGTCGGCGCGGAGCTGATGAGCCGCGTCCTCAGCGACCAGCCGGTGACCCTCGCGTCGGACGCGCCGGCAGGGGAGGCGCCGGCGGGGGAGGCACCGGCGGGGCAGGCCGACGCGCCTCCGGTGACTCCCGCTCCCGAAGCCGTCGATGCTCCCGGGCAGACCGCCGCCCAGGAGACCTGCGCGGTCCCATCGAACTGATCGCGCGTCAGCCGGTCACCTCAACGCGCTCGCCCGGTCTCTTCGGCATTGTCGTCGAGGAGCTGCGGGACGGCGTGGATGTCGACCCGCTCCTTGCGGATTGTGCCGGTGGCGGAGTGCAGTGCTCTGATGCGGTCGATCATGACGTGCACGCGCTCGACGGGAACGACCCGGGTCCTGAGGACCGGTTCCTCAGCGTGCAGGACGAGGGTGATCGACTCCGGAGCGCCCTCGGCCCCGTGCTCGCCGCCCTCGAGCGGCCCGTCGAGGGGTTCGCGCTCGAGGACGAACTCCTCCCGGCGGAGCGTGACAGTGATAGTGCGCTCCTCGGTGACGATGACCTTTCGGACCCGCAGGCGCTCTGTAAGGGTTCGAACAGTGGTGACGTCGAGGCGCTCCTCGGACCGGACGACGGTGATCGGCTCCTGCCCGGTCACCGGAAGCTCGGGGCGGTTCATCGGTCGGGGTGTCCGGCGGTCTCGCGGAGTTCGCGGCCGTCAGCGACATCCTCGGCGTGCTTCTTCGCCTTCTTCTCGCTCTGGCGGGTGTCGCGCGGCGGGAGCTGAATGTGCTCCTCCGCCTCGATGCCGGCCTGCAACTGGCGTCCGCGCTCAAGCTCGGCGTCGAACTCCGCGCCGAACAGCAGTGCGAGGTTCGTGATCCAGAGCCAGAGGAGGAAGACGATCACGCCGCCGAGGGCGCCGTAGGTCTTGTTGTAGTTGCCGAAGTTCGCGACGTAGATCGCGAAGCCGGCAGACGCGAGCGCCCACACCACGAGGGCGAGGAGCGAGCCGAGGCTGGTCCAGCGGAACTTCGGCTGACGCACGTTGGGCGACCAGTGGTAGAGCACGGCGACGATGACGATCATGATCGCGATCAGCACCGGCCACTTCACGATGCTCCAGACCGTCAGGGCGACGTCGCCCAAACCGATCGCGTCGCCGATCGTCTGGGCGATCGGGCCGCTGAGCACGAGGATGAGCCCGGCGATCACGAGCATCACCACGGTCACCACGGTGACGCCGAGCATCGTCGGACGGAGCTTCCACACGGGACGGCCCTCGTCGATCTCGTACACCCGGTTCATGCCGCGTCCGAACGCACCGACGTAGCCGGACGCCGACCAGAGTGCGCCGAGGACACCAGTGACGAAGGCCAGGCCGGCGGCGGGCGTAGAGGTGAGTTCCTGCAGTGGCCCGCGGACCGTGTCGAGCACGTCGGCCGAGACAAACCCGCCGAGGAGCTCGAGGACCGTGTCGGTCGTCGCCTCCGCCTGACCGAAGAGGCCCAGGATCGACACGATCGCGAGCAGGCCGGGAAACAGGGCGAGAACGGCGTAGTAGGTCAGTCCTGCGGCGATATCGGTGCACTGGTCGGCACCGAACTCGCGGAGAGTCTTCTTGAGGACGTAGCCCCAGGAACGCTGAGTGACCTCGGAGGGGCCGTCGGGCTTGCGGGCGTCGTCAGGGTCGGGCGCGGTGCGCTCCCGCTCGGTGCTGGTCTGGGCCACGGTCGTCTTCGATCTGCTCGCTGGGACTGCTGATGGGGAGGGAGAGTGCCGGTAGCAGGAGGCAGTGTGCCTGCTGCTACCGGCGGAGGCGAATCAGAGCGAGTCGCGGCCGCGGCGCGGGGTGACGCCGTCGTCCTCGAACTCGATCTCCTCGTGGCGGACGTCCTCGGTGACCTGGCGGTCCTCGGTGACGGTCTCGGTGCCGAGCGACACGCGCTCGACCGGGACGGTCTCCTTCGCCGTGACCACGCGCTCCTCGCCGAGAACCACCTCGTGCTCCTCCTCGCTGAGGTCGGGGCCCGCGGTGGCGTCGCCGATGGTGGCGTCGGTGATGGGCTCCCGGACGACGCGGACCTCGTCATGGCTCACGGGGACCGTGACGGTCTGCTGCTCGGTGACGACGTGCTTGCGCAGGCGCGCACGGCCAGCCTCCACGCGCTCGGTGCCGACGTGGAGCTGCTCCTCGGAGCGCGTCATGGCGTTGTCGGTCGTGGGGCCGGACGTGTCGCGGCCGACGCTCGTGTCGACACCGGCGGTACCGGATGCGGCATCGGCGTAGCCCGCTGCGCGGTCGACGTTCTCGGTTTCGGAGACAGAGGCGGCGCCGGAGAGGTTGTAGTAGCGGTACAGCTCGGCCTCCTCGTCCTCAGTGAGCGAGCCGTCGGCGTCGATGCGCGGGGCGTCCTTGACGAAAGCCTTGTCGTAGGCGACAGTCAGGCGGTCGTTGTCGAGGGAGGCGCCCTCGAGCGGGACGAACGATTCGGAGGTGCCGAAAAGGCCGGTCTTGACGGTCGCCCAGACCGGATTTCCCGTGTCGTCCGAGAGGTAGACCTGCTCGACGGAGCCGATCTTGTCGCCGTCCGAGCCGTAGACGCTCGAGCCGTAGATGCTGTCGATGTTCGTCGTGTCGATCATGGAAATTCCTTCTTCTCGAGAGTGTCGGGGTCCGAGAGAACAATTAGGAAACCCGGCCGGGATACGGCTCCGCTGGGTCTCGCGGTGCTGCGCTCGTCCCTGACGGTATGGCCGCTGAGTGAAGAGTGGAGGCCGGTTGACAGTCCCCCGGAGTGTGCGAGATCCTCCGCTGCATGCCGGACCGGGGAGACGGGCCAGGGAGACGTGGTCGCCCCGGTTGAGGGCGGCGATCGCGGAGGGAGGTTTCCGCGCACGAGCGCCATCGGCGGCCGCCGGCGCGATCCTCATCGCGGGGCTCGCGGTGAGCGGGTCAGCCCGCGGGCCACTCCAGTTCGAGCCGCAGCGGCTTCTCGCCGAACCGCAGGTAGCCCTCCGGCACCGCCGAGCCGTCGACGCGCAGCAGCGCCGGGCGCCCGGACGCGACCCGCGTCCCCTCCGCCGGCGCGAGCCACTCCGCTCCTTCGGTCCGGCGCACCGTCGCGACGGCCCGGCCGGGCTCCCACTCGAGACGGTCCACGACCAGACCGCCCCGAGCGCGCAGCCCGGTCACGGAGCCGCGCGGCCAGGCCGCAGGCAGCGCCGGGAGCACCGTCAGCGAGTCCGCGGTCGATCCGAGCAGCATCGCCGCGACCAAGCCCGGCAGTCCGCCGCTCGCATCCAGGTTGAAGATGCGGCCCGCATCGTGCCGGGTCGTCAGCGTCGGCGACCAGTGCTCGAGGGCCAGCCACTCCACGCACACCAGCGCCGACTCCGCATCGCCCAGCGCCGCCGCGGCGACCCCGACCTGCACGAGGCCGAACGCCATCTCCATCCGCCCCGGCGGCGCCGTCGGCGCCTCGGCCCGCCACGCGATCTTCGCCCGCACCGTCGCCAGGGCGGCGGCCCGCAGCCGCTCGTCACCCGCGACCGCCGCGTCGGGCTCGTACCACAGCGGGTACAGCTGCGAGGCGTGCCGGTGCGCGATCTCCTCACCCCAGCGCGGATCGATCCACTCGGCGAGCGTGCCGTCCTCGGCCACGCGGTACGGCGGCAGGTCGGCGAGCACCCGGGTCCAGCGAGCGTCGAGGGAGTCGTCACCGCGGGCGCGGCCGAGCAGCGCGGTCGCTCGGGCCGCGTCGCGGAGCACCGCCACGTCCATCGTGGCGTCGACCGCCGTCGGCACCCGCTCGCCCCCGGGCGTGTTCTCGGGGGAGTAGGAGGGGACGATGTGCCGCACCCCGTCGACCAGGACGGTCGCGGTCTCGGCGAACCGCAGCACGCCCTCGGCGAACTCCCACAGCCGGTCGTCCACGATCGACCGGTCGCCCGTCGCGGCGACCACATCGGCCGCGAGGCGCAGCACCCAGCCGCCGCAGCCGGTCCAGAACAGGTGCGGGTAGTGCTCCGAGAAGTGGTCGGCGCGGCCGTGCGTCGACATCCGCGACGGCAGCAGCATCCCCTCCGCCCCGAAGACCAGGCGCGCGTTGTCGCGGTAGTCGTCCAGGTGCGGGAGGACGAGCTCGAGGAGCGAGAGTGCGAGCTCGGGTGTCCCGGTCGGGATCATCCCCGCCAGTGCGCCGTTCTGCACGTTGCCGTTGAGCGTGTAGTCCGCCGACCACGCCGGCCGCCAGGTGCCCTGCCAGACGCCCTGCAGCGTCGGCGGCAGCTCACCGGTGGACGCGACGATGTTCGCCCGCCCACTCAGCCAGGCCAGCTCGACCACGCGGCGGCCCGCGCCTGCGTCCCCGGAGCGGGCGGAGTCCCACAGGTCCTCGGTCAGCTCGGCGCCCGAGTCGCCGGCGAGGTCGAGCGCGGAGGCACCGACCAGCCGGCTGTGCCCCTCGCGCTGGCGATCGCGCAGCTGCTCCCACGAGAGGTCGGCGGAGGCGTCGGGGGCCGCCGCGAGCGCGACGTCCAGCCGCAGCACCTGCGGCACGTCCGCAGTGAGCTGCACGACCGAGACGGCGGTGTCCCCGACCACGTGCCACGTCGCTCCGCTCGTCGCCCGGGTCACGGCGCGCACCGCCGTCGGGCCCTCGCCCGCGTCGGCGGTGAGCAGACCGGAGGCGCCGCCCTCGACGTGCGCCGCGACCACGGCGGACGCGTCGGGCACGCCGGTGTCGAAGGAGGTTGCCTCGCCGGCGCCGAGCGCGAGCTCAACGGTGAGGGCTGTGTCCGCGGAGGACTCCAGGGCCAGCCGGACGCCCTCACCGCCGTGCGGGGCGAGCAGGCGCACGGCGTGGCGGCCGCCGTCCTCGTCGGTCCACTCCACCGCGGCCTCGCCGCCGAGCGGATCGACGCGGCGGATCGCGGAGGCGACACCGCCGGGGGTGCGCAGCGAGATGGTGGCGCAGAGGCCGAGTGGATCGGTCCAGATGAGGGAGCCGTCGTAGCCGCTGTCGCGAGCGGCGCGGGCCAGCAGGTCGGAGGCGGTGTCGGAGTCGCCGGCGAGCAGGGCGCGCCGCATCTCATCGCGGACGCTGGCGAGGTCGGGGGCGTCGGGGCGCGGATTGACGGGGAGGAACCAGCGCTCGTGCGCGAGCGAGACGGTCAGGGAGTCGGCGGGGCCGTGCACGACGGCGCCGACGCGGCCGCTGCCGACGATCAGGCCGTCCTCCCAGGTCGGGGCGGCGGTAGCGGTGGCGGCGCGCATCGATGCGCGGTCGATCGATCGGATGATCGTTCCTTCCGTCAGGGTGCTCCTGATATGTTGCGGGGAACTTCAAATTAGCCGCTCGGGCACCCGGAGGGCCAACCCGGGGCGGCGACTCGAGTGAGGACACCGCGATGACGCGACCGATCACCCTGTTCACCGGCCAGTGGGCCGACCTCCCGTTCGAGGAGGTGGCGCGCCTCGCGGGGGAGTGGGGCTATGACGGCCTCGAGATCGCCTGCTGGGGCGACCACATCGACGTGGCGCGCTGGGACGACGCGGAGTACGTGCAGAGCCGGAAGGACGTGCTCTCTGCGAACGGCCTCCAGGTCTTCGCGATCTCGAACCACCTCACCGGGCAGGCGGTGTGCGACGATCCGATCGACGCGCGCCACCGCGACATCCTCAGCGACCGGGTCTGGGGCGACGGCGACCCCGAGGGCGTCCGGCAGCGCGCCGCCCAGGACCTGAAGGACACCGCGCGTTTCGCTGCGGCGCTCGGCGTGACGCAGGTCAACGGCTTCTCCGGCTCGTCGATCTGGAAGGGCGTCGCGATGTTCCCGCCCGCCTCCGACGAGTGGATCGCCGCGGGCTACCAGGACTTCGCCGACCGCTGGAATCCGATTCTGGATGTCTTCGAGGAAGTCGGCGTGCGGTACGCCCTCGAGGTGCACCCGAGCGAGATCGCCTACGACTACTGGACCGCGAAGCGTACCCTCGAGGCCATCGGCCACCGCGCCTCGTTCGGCTTCAACTTCGACCCGTCGCACTTCGTCTGGCAGCAGCTGGACAGCGTCGCCTTCGTGCTCGACTTCGCCGAGCACATCTTCCACGTGCACGTGAAGGAGTCGGTGACGAATCTCGACGGCCGCAACGGCGTCCTCGGCTCGCATCTGCCCTGGGCCAACCCGCGCCGCGGCTGGACCTTCGTCTCGACTGGACACGGCGCCGTCCCGTGGGAGCCGGTGTTCCGCGCGCTGAACGCGATCGGCTACACGGGCCCGACCAGCGTCGAGTGGGAGGACGCCGGCATGGACCGCCTGGACGGTGCTCCCGAGGCCCTGGCGTTCGTGCGGAAGCTCACCGCGATCACGCCCCCGGCCGACGCCTTCGACGCGGCGTTCTCGACCTCGCGGGACTGACTCCGCGGCGGCTCCGCGGCCGCCCGCCTGCACAACGAAGGCTGAGAGCCCGAATCCCGGCCCACGGACGCCATTCGGGGCTCCCAGCCTTCGTTGTGCAGGCGAACCCGTCCGCACTCGAGGCCGGGACGTCCGATCCGGCGCCGAACAGGGTGGATCCGCGCTTCCTCCTTCGGTCGCGAACGCGCCGGGCTCGGAGACGACCGACGGCCGGCCCCCGCAGGAGCCGACCGTCGGGGGAGCGGCCCCTACAGCCCCTGCGCCAGCCGGTAGTACGCCGCGTTCGAGCGGATGTCGGCCTCGAAGCCGCGCAGGGTGGTCGACTCGTCGATCACGAGCAGCTCGATGCCGGCGATGCGGGCGAAGTCCTCCCACGCCTCCACGCCGATCTGCGTGGTCATCACCGTGTGGTGCGCGGCACCGGCGGTGATCCAGGCGGCGGCGCTGGTGCCGAAGTCCGGGGCGGGCTGCCACACGGCGCGACCGACCGGCAGGTGCGGCAGCGTCTGCGGCGGCTCGACGTTCTGCACCGCGTTCGCGACCAGGCGGAAGCGCTCGCGCACGTCGCTCAGGGCGACCACCACCGCGGGGCCGGCGTCGGCGGTGAAGACCAGGCGCACCGGATCCTCGCGGCCGCCGATGCCCAGCGGGTGGATCTCGAGCGAGGCACGCTTCGACGACAGCGACGGCGAGACCTCCAGCATGTGTGCGCCGAGGATGAGCTCTTCGCCGGGCGTCATGTCGTAGGTGTAGTCCTCCATCAGGCTGGTGCCACCGGGCAGGCCCGCTCCCATGACGGCGGCGATGCGGATGAGGACGGCGGTCTTCCAGTCGCCCTCTCCGCCGAAGCCGTAACCGTCGGCCATCAGACGCTGCACGGCGAGGCCGGGAAGCTGACGCAGCCCGCCCAGGTCTTCGAAGCTGTCGGTGAACGCCTCGAAGCCGCCCTCCTCCAGGAACGAGCGCAGGCCGATCTCGACCGCGGCGCCGTAGCGGAGCGACTCGTGGCGCTCACCGCCGGGAAGCAACTCCGGCACGACGTCGTAGCTCTCGACGTACTCCGCGACGAGCGCGTCGATCTGCTCGGAGGAGGCGGCGTCCACCCGCTCGACGAGTTCGTTCACGCCCCAGGTGTTCACGCTGACGCCGAGACGGATCTCGGCCTCGGTCTTATCGCCCTCGGTGACGGCGACGTTGCGCATGTTGTCGCCGAAGCGGGCGACCTTCATGCTCTGCGACGCCGACCAGCCGGCCGCCGCGCGCGACCAGATGCCGATGGACTCCGTGACCCGGGCATCGCTGGCGTGGCCGACGACGGTCTTCCGGGGCACGCTCATCCGGCTGAGGATGTAGCCGTGCTCGCGGTCGCCGTGCGCGGCCTGGTTCAGGTTCATGAAGTCGAAGTCGATGTCCTGCCACGGCAGGGCGACGTTCGCCTGGGTGTGGAAGTGCAGCAGCGGCTTGGCGAGCGCATCGACGCCGTGGATCCACATCTTGGACGGGCTGAAGGTGTGCATCCAGGTGATGACGCCCACCACGGAGTCGTCAGAGTTCGCCTCGATCATGGTGCGGCGGATGGCGTCGGAACTCTTCAGCACCGGCTTCCACTCGATGGTCACCGGGATGGCGCTCGCCTCGTTCAGCTGCGCGACGACGGCCTGCGACTGCTCGGCGACCTGGCGGAGGGTGTCCTCGCCGTAGAGGTCCTGGCTTCCGGTGAGGAACCAGACGGTGCGGGTGGCAAGGTCGGGGATGATGCTCGTCATGCGATGGCTCCGGTGGGGTTTTGTCCGTAGACGTTCTGGTAGCGGTCGAACAGGGCGTCGATCGACTCCTGCGGGAGGGGGACGAGGTCGCCGCCCTGGCGCGCGAGGTGCACGGTGCGGGCGACGTCCTCGGCCATAACGGCCGCCTTCACGGCATCCTTCGCGTCCTTGCCGATGGTGAAGACTCCGTGGTTCTGCATCAGGACGGCGCGCGAGCGGTGCCCGGCGAGGGTCGAGACGATGCCGCGGCCGATGGAGTCGTCGCCGATGATCGCGAACGGGCCGACCGGGATGTCGCCGCCGAACTCGTCCGCCATCGCCGTGATCACGCAGGGAATCGGCTCGGCCCGGGCCGCCCACGCGGTCGCGTAGGTGGAGTGCGTGTGCACGACTCCGCCGACCTCGGGCATCTCGCGGTAGACGTAGGCGTGCGCCGCGGTGTCGCTGGAGGGGCTGCGGTCACTGCCGGGGGTGCCCGGGACGACGGCCCCGTCGAGGTCGCAGAGGATCATGTTCGAGGGCGCGAGGTCGTCGTACGAGACGCCGCTGGGCTTGATCACGAACAGATCGGCGCCCGGCACGCGGCCCGAGATGTTGCCGCCGGTCCAAATCACGAGGCCGTAGCGGACGAGCTCGGCGTGCAGGCGCGCGACGTCCTCGCGGACGCGGGCGATCGCCTCCTCGACGGCGGGGGTGAGGGTGGTCATGCGGATGCTCCCTGGGTGTCGGTGAGGGTCTCGACGGCGCTCTGCTCGACGGTGAGGCCGGCGCGGTAGCGCTCGAGGTAGGCGGAGAAGCCGGCGACGTCGTCGGCGTCGGGCGCGACGGTCTCGAAGCCGGAGTCGCCGAAGACCTGGCCGGTCAGGTACGCGTCGAGCGCGACTCCGCTCTGCAGGCGGTAGGCGGCCAGCACGGCCATGCCCCACGGGCCGCCCTCGGAGGCGGTCGCGGCGACCGACACGGGAGCGTCAAGCGCGCCCGCGAGGAAGCGCTGAGCGACTCCGGCGGTGCGGAACATGCCTCCGTGCGCGAACATCTCATCGATCCGGACGCCCTCGCCCGCCAGGACGCGCATGCCCAGCGCGAGCGTGCCGAACACGCCGTAGAGCTGCGCGCGCATGAAGTTGGCGAGGGTCAGGCGCGAGTCGGGCGTGCGCACGACCAGCGGACGGCCCTCGACCAGCCCGGCGATCGGCTCGCCCGCGAGGTGGTTGTAGGCGAGCAGTCCGCCCGCGTCGGCCTCGCCCTCCAGCGCCTCGGCGAAGAGGGTGCCGTAGACGGCGTCGCTGTCGGAGGGGCCGCCCGACGCGGCGGCGAACCGGGAGAACAGGCCGACCCAGCCGGCAAGCTCGCTGGCGCCGTTGTTGCAGTGCACCATCGCGACGAGGTCGCCGGCCGGAGTCGCGACCAGGTCGAGCTCGTGGTGCACGCTCCCGAGCGGCCCCTCGAGGACGACCATCGCGAAGATGCTGGTACCGGCGCTGACGTTGCCGGTGCGCGGGGCGACGGAGTTGGTCGCCACCATGCCGGTGCCGGCGTCGCCCTCGGGCGGGCACACCGGGGCGCCGGGCCGGAGGGAGCCGGTGGGGTCGAGCAGGAGCGCCCCCTCGGCGGTGAGCGAGCCGGCGTCGGCGCCCGCGGGGAGCACGGTCGGCAGCAGCTCGCGCAGCGGCTTCACGGCGCCGGCCGCGCGCCCGTCGTAGCGGTCGATCACGCTCTGGTCGTAGTCGCGGGTCACCGGATCGGTCGGGACCATCCCGGAGGCGTCACCGACTCCGAGGACCTTCTCGCCGGTGAGGCGCCAGTGCACGTAGCCGGCGAGGGTGGTGAGGAAGTCGATCCGCTCGACGTGCGGCTCGGAGTCGAGGACTGCCTGGTGCAGGTGCGCGAGCGACCAGCGCAGCGGGATGTTGACGCCGAACAGCGCGGTGAGCTCGGCCGATGCGGGGCCGGTGCTGGTGTTGCGCCAGGTGCGGAAGGGAGCGAGGAGCTCGCCGTCGGCGTCGAAGGGGAGGTAGCCGTGCATCATCGCTGAGACGCCGAGCGCTCCGACCGAGGTGAGCTGGGCGCCGTGGCGCTTCTGCGCGTCGGCGACGAGGTCGGCGTAGGCGGCCTGGAGGCCGGTGTGGACGGCGTCGAGGGAGTAGGTCCAGCGGCGGTCGACGAACTGGTTCTCCCACTCGTGGCTGCCGACGGCCAGCACGACGGAGGGGTCAGCCGCGTCGACCAGGCACGCCTTGATCCGGGTGGAGCCGAACTCGATGCCGAGGGCGGTGGCGCCGCTCGTGATCGCGTCGGCGGGCCTGCGCTGGTCCATCATGCTCCTCGCTCGGACTATGTGACCGTTCACAATGCCCCGGATCAGCGTAGGCGAAACGCCTCGCGGTCGGCAAGCGAGCGGCGAGGACGACGCGCCGTCCGACTGCTGCGCGGCTCCCGCAAGCCCCTTCCGCCACGGGCCGCGACGCGGTGCGGTGAGGTATGCGTGAGATCAGACTCGTGAGACTCGTCACCCGCCTCGAGAACGCCGCCGTCCTCGATCCGCTCGTCGACCGGGTGAGGAAGGCCGTCAATGCCCTCGTCCGCCCGCAGCCGGTGCGGGACGTGCTGCACGGCGTGCCGGTCGGCCACCCCGTTCATCCGCTGCTCGTCCTCGTGCCCACCGGTGCCTGGGTGTCGGCGGCGGTGCTCGACCTGCTACCCGGCAACGAGCGCGCGGCGCGGACCCTGGTCGGCCTCGGCGTGGTCAGCGTCCTGCCGACTGCCGCCTCCGGCTTCACCGACTGGTCGGAGTTGCACGAGCAGCAGACCCGCGTCGGACTCGTGCACTCGGCGGCGAACGTCGTTGCGACGGGCCTGTACGCCGCGTCGTGGGTGCAGCGCCGGCGCGGGCGCAGGACGAGCGGGACGGTGCTCGGGATGCTCGGGCTCGCCGTCGTCTCGGGCGGCGGCTACCTGGGCGGCCATCTCAGCTACCGGCAGGCGGCGGGAGCGAACCACGCCGAGGACGTGCCGCACCGCTTCCCCTCCGGCTGGCAGGAGCTCGGTGCCCTGGCGGACCTGCCGGAGCGCACCCCCGTGACGAAGGAGGTCGCGGGGCTGCCCCTACTCGCCTTTCGGCGGGGCGAGCGGATCGACGTGCTCTCGAACATCTGCAGCCACCTCTCCGGGCCGCTCGACGAGGGAGAGCTCTCGGCGGAGCCTTCGGGCGAGGTCTGCGTCTCGTGCCCCTGGCACGGCAGCGTCTTCTCCCTCGAGACGGGCGAGGTGCTGCGCGGGCCGGCCACCTCGCCGCAGCCGCGGTTCGAGACGCGGGTGCGCGAGGGCCGCGTGGAGGTGCTGCTGCCGCACGCGGGGTGAGGGCGGAGCCGGCGGGGCCGGTGCACGGGCGGTGTCGGCGGGGCCACTGGGTGGGTTGCGGAGGAGTCAGTCCCGCGGTGCTGCCGTCGACGACCGCTCCACCAGCACCGGCGCCACCGGCTGATCGACGGCGGGCTCCTCGCCGCGCAGCTCCGCGAGCACAACGCCGATGGTGCGGCGGCCGACCTCCGCGAAGTCCTGCCGGATCGTCGTGAGCGGCGGCTGGTAGTGCGCCGCCTCGGGCACGTCGTCGAACCCGACCACGCTGAGGTGCTCAGGCACGCGCAGGCCCCGCTCCCCGCAGGCGTGCAGGAGTCCGAGCGCCATCTGGTCGTTCCCGGCGAACACCGCGGTCGGCAATGGTGTCCCGTCCAGGAGCCGGAGGCCCGCGCGGTAGCCGGACTCGGCGCTCCAGTCGCCCTCCGTGACGGCGGCGGGTGCGAGACCGGCCGCGCGCAGTGCGGTGGTGAAGCCGCCCAGCCGCGCCTGCGCCTCCACCCAGTGCTGCGGCCCGGCGAGGTGCGCGATGCGGGTGTGACCGAGGCCGACGAGGTGCTCGGTGGCGAGGCGTGCTCCGGCGGCCTGGTCGACGAGCAGCAGGGAGTCGGCTCCCCGGCTGGTCGCGCCGAGGGTAACAGAGGGAACGCCGATCGCGAGGCTCTCGATCGCCTCCAACGCGCGCTCCTGCGGGGCGAGGACCACGATCGCCTCCACCGATTCCCGCTGCAGGTGGGCGAGGCCGTCGGCCAGCGACTCCGCGTCCGGTGCCGCATTGACCACCGGCACCCTGTAGCCCGCGTCGCGCGCCGCCTGCTCGATCGCGGCCATCGCGGTGGCAGTGCCGTAGAAGCTGTGGCTTTCGGCGGCGAGGATCCCGATCAGGCCGGAGCGGCTGGTCGCCAGGGCGCGGGCGGCGGCGCTGGGGCGGAAGCCGAGGTCGTCGATGGCGGCCAGCACGCGCTCCCGGGTCCGCGGCCGCAGCTGCGGGCTGTCGTTGAGCACCCGCGACACAGTCTGATAGGACACTCCGGCCCGCACCGCGACGTCACGGATGGTCGGCGCGCGGTCGGTGGGCATGGCCACACCGTATCGCTGCACGCGGCTGGGGGACGGGGGAGCAGGGGTGCTGGGG
>NZ_PSWS01000067.1 GCF_002932875.1 Rathayibacter tritici | reverse complement strand
CACTCCCCGGAAAAAATTTCACCACGGACAACATGATGACAACACACGTACAGCCAACCGATACATCTCCTCCATCCGTTCGGCGGTCGAAAGATGCATCGCGCACTGGAAGAACTGGAAAATCCTCAAGACCGGCTATCGCGGACGTCTTACAGAACTTCCCAACCTCATTCGCACCGTCACCCGCCTCGAACTTTACCGACTCGGCTGGTAAATGCTTATGAATAACGCTCTGAGTCTGCTGATGTCGTCGAAAGTCTTCATGCGCTCTTCGAGAAGTCGCCCATGCCTCATCGGGGTGTAGTCCTCATTCACCGAATTCCGGATCACATCGACCTTCAAGCGAGTCCACAGTGGAGATCGAAAGAGGACGCCCTCGACTTTCTTGACAGGTGGGGGGACCGGCATGCCGAGCGACCTCGGGTCATCGGAGCGCTCGAGTTTGAAGTCGACGCCTTGGAGCCGGGATCTGCCACGAGAATTGTCGCCGAGCGGATAACGAGGTTGGAGAACCAGCTCCGTTTCGAACCCGGTGATCCCACTTTCGCCTACGATCCCTATTTTCGAACACAGTCCGGGGTCACGCGGCTCGCCCAACGCCGGAAGGCGATCGTGCTCAGGTCTCGAACCGCGGGGGAGAGGCTTCGGAACGGAATCGTCCTCACGGGTCGACCAACCGCACTGGATGACGCGTTGCAGCTTGCGTCCCCGCTCACAGACGGCCCCGACACGTTGGCTGTCTCCTCTGCATGGACGTCCATCGAGTCGCTGCTGACAGATCCGAGCGACGGCGATGAGCGCGGTTTCGGAGGTAAGGCGGTCGCCGCCGACCGGGCGGCGTCGATCCTCGCGGCTGCGTGGGGCAGAGCCGAACTCGGTCGGCTCTCCTATCTGGTTGAGGAGGAAGGTGAGGCGAATAAGCAGTTGCTTCGCGAACTGGAAAACATCGAGGGCACAGCTGATCGTGCAGAGGTGGTCTACGGTTGGCTGCGAAAAAGAAAAGACATCGTCCTGTCCGAACCTCGCTCCCGACAGGCTTTCAATAGGATGTGGCGACTAGCGGAGCATCCTCGAGAGACACTTGGTCGTGTAAGGGCCTACATCGGCCATGCCCTGCACCGTCTCTATCGCCAAAGAAACATGGTGCTGCACGGGGGTGACGTCAGACCGGTCGGCCTCGAGAGCACCGTGCTGTGTTCGGGTCCGCTCATCTCTGCCGTTCTCGATCAGATGATCCATGCCGAACAGTTCTACGGGATATCGCCGTTGCAGCTCGCCGCTCGGGCAGAGGTTGGCATGAAAGCGGCAGGTTCGGACGATGCCTGGACTCCCGCCGGAATCTTGAGTCTCTGAAGGAATGCCGTGTGTCGAGCAGCGTCCGGGTGTCGAGCAAAGATCAGCGGTCGAGCGGCATTCCGCCCTCGAGCGGAATCCGGAAAAGGAGACCTCGGCGATGCCGACTTGACGGTGAAGTCTCGGGGCTGTAGGTTGCGAAGCGTTAAGAGCGCGCCCTAGCTCGGAGGGGATTCGGCCTCCACGGTCCACCGTGGAGGCCGTCTTATTTCTGCCTGCGGTGTGGGGACAGCTCCGGACCGACGCGGATCGGAGTCACATGGTCATCTCCTCGTACCAGGCGGAACAGGAGCGGCCGGGCGCGCCTCGGGCCGTGCTCGACGCGTCCCAGCGGGCGGTGCTCGCACTGCCGGAGGGACGCAGTGCCGCGGTGTTCGGGGCGCCCGGCTCGGGCAAGACCACCACGGTGATCGAGCTGGTCGCCGAGCGCGTGCTCGGGCGGGGCTACTCGCCCGAGTCTCTCGTCGTCCTTGCGGCCAGCCGCACCGCCGCCACCGCCCTGCGCGACGTCCTCGCCTTGCGCCTGGGTGTGCCGACCCGAGGCCCGCTCGCCCGCACAGCTACCTCGCTCGCGTTCGAGGCTGTCACCTCCTCCGCCAAGGCGCGCGGACTGGAGCGGCCGACCCTCCTGACCGGCGGCGAGCAGGACGCCCTGCTCTCCGAGCTGATCGAGGGCCACCTCGAGGAGGGCACGGGTCCGCGCTGGCCCGAAGAGTTCAGCCCGGAGGTGCTGAGGCTGCGCACCTTCCGTACCGAGCTGCGCGAATTCGGCATGCGGGCCACCGAGCACGGACTCGACACGGACGCGGTCCGCGCGCTCGGGGTGGACGCCGAGCGCGGCGAGTGGAGTGCCGCGGCCGATGTGCTCGACGAGCTGCGCGAGGTGGTCGAGTGGATGGCGCCCGAGGCGGGCACCCGGCTCGACGCGGCGGAGTTCGCGGCCTTCGCGGCTGAGGCGATCCGAGCGGGCGAGGCAGGCGAGCGGATCGACGCGCTGCGGCTCGTCGTCGTCGACGACCTCCAGGAGGCGAGCGAGTCCACCCTCGTGCTGCTGCGGGCGCTGGCCGAGCGCGGGGTGACGGTGATCGCGCTCGGCGATCCAGACGTCGCCACGAGCGCCTTCCGGGGGGCGGCCTCTGACACTCTCGGCCGTTTCGCCGCGAGCCTCGGGGTGGCCGAAGTCGAGACTCTCGTCCTCTCCCGCGTGCACCGGCATTCCGCGGCACTGCGGGCGGTGGTGTCGGCGGCGACGGAGCGGATCGGCACTGCGGCGGCCGGGCGGCAGCGGTCGGCCCTCGCGGCTCCGACTCCCGAGGGCGCTCCGGCGCCCGTGCTGGTGCTGCACGCTCCGACGGCGGCGCGCGAGGCGGCGACCGTGGCGCGCTTGCTCCGTGAGCGGCGGCTGCGCGACGGGATCCCGTGGCGGCGGATGGCGCTCGTGGTGCGCTCCGGAGCCGCCGTGCAGCCGCTGGTGAAGGCACTCGCGGTCGCGGAGGTGCCCACCCGCTCCGTGCTCGCCGGGCGCGCTCTCCGCGACGACCACGCGGCACGCTCGCTACTCGTGCTGGTCGGAGTCGCGATCGGCGAGCGGCCGCTCGATGCCGAGCTCGCGGCGGAGCTACTGCTCGGCCCGTTCGGCGGAGTAGACCGGCTGGGCCTGCGCCGGCTCCGGCTCGCGCTCCGGGCGGAGGAGCTCGCTGCCGACGGAATCCGTGCGAGCGACCCGCTCCTGGTCGAGGCTCTCGCGGCGCCCGGCCGCTTCGCCACCATCGACTCCGCTCCCGCCCGCCAGGCTGAACGGCTCGCCGTCACGATCGACCGGGTCCGCCGCCTGCACGAGGAGGGCGGCTCGATCGAGGAGTTGCTCTGGTCGGCGTGGGAATCGAGCCGCGTCGCCACCTCCTGGCGTGAGTTCGCGCTCGGTACCGGGCTGACTGCCGCCGAGGCCAATCGCAACCTCGACGGCGTGGTCGCCCTCTTCAGCGCCGCGCGGCGGTTCGTGGAGCGAGCGACCGGGCACTCGTCGGTCGGCTTCGTCACCGAGATCCTCGAGGCCGAGGTGCCGGAGGACACGCTCGCGGCGCGCTCCGTGGAGGACGCGGTGCTGATCGGCACGCCCTCCTCTGTCGTCGGACTCGAGTTCGACGTGGTGGTGGTCGCGCGGTTGCAGGACGGCGTCTGGCCCAACCTCCGCCAGCGCGGCTCGCTGCTCGACCCGGACGGCCTGCTGCGGCATGCCCGCGGCGAGGGCGGTCTTCCGCTCGACACCCGGAAGGCCACTCTCGACGACGAGCTGCGGATGTTCGCGCTGGCCGCCTCGCGCGCCCGCCGTCAGCTGGTGCTCAGCTCCGTAGCGGGGGAGGACGAGACGCCCTCCCTCTTCTTCCGCCTCAGCCCGCCTGACGCGCCGCGGCTGGATCCTGCCTCCGCGGTGCCGCTGACACTCCGCGGGGCGGTCGCGGCCCTGCGCCGGACGGCCACCACGCCGGATTCGACGGAGGCGCCCGCCGCGATCCGCGGGCTCAGCGCTCTGGCGCGCGCCGGGGTGGCCGGCGCCGATCCGTCCTCCTGGTCGGGGGTGCTGGAGCCCTCGACCACGGAGCCGCTGTTCGACATCGGCGACCCCGAGCGGCCCGTCTCCGTCTCGCCGAGCCGCCTGGAGGCGTTCGAGCGCTCACCGCTGGACTGGTTCGTCGACGCCGTCTCCGGGTCGACGACGAGCACGGCGATGGGGGTCGGCACGCTCGTGCACTGGGTCCTCGAGAACGCCGAGCGGCCCGATCCGCAGGAGCTGTGGGCGGCGCTCGAGTCGCGCTGGCCCGAGTTGGTCTTCGAGTCGCCGTGGCTGGGCGAGCGGCAGAAGCGCCTGACGCGGCGGCTGATCGACGGCCTCGCGGGCTACCTCGCCGACTTCGAGCGCGGGGGAGGCGTGGTGCTCGGCCGCGAGCAGCAGTTCGAGCTCGACGTGCCGCCCGCCCGCGTGCGCGGCTCCATCGACCGGGTGGAGCGCTCCGCCGACGGCTCCGTCACGATCGTCGACCTCAAGACCGGCCGCAGCACGCCGCGCAGGGACGACATCGCCGAGCACGCGCAGCTCGGCAGCTACCAGCTCGCGGTCGCCGAGGGAGCAATCGAGGCGGCCGACCCGGCCGACGGGGGCGGTGCGAAGCTGCTCTTCGTGGCGACGGGCGTGCGCGGCAAGCCGTACCGCGAGGTGGTGCAGGAGCGCTTCGGCGAGGAGGAGCTGGAGCGACTGCGCGAGCGCGTCCGCTCCGCAGCGCTGGGCATGGCGGCGGCCGGCTTCTCGGGCCTGCTCGACGCGACACCGTTCTCGCCCGGCGACGCGCTGCGCTACCGCATCCACGCCGTGCCCGAGGTGCCGGGCGACGGACTCCTGGCGATCGAGGACCCCGGAGACCCCGAGGACGCCGAGGACCCCGGAGACCCCGAGGAGGATCTGCCGTGATCGACGCCCTGACCATCGCCGAGCGCCTCGACCTGCGCCCGCCCACCGCCGAGCAGCGCGCCGTCATCGAGGCGCCGCTCGAGCCCGCCCTCGTCGTCGCTGGCGCAGGCAGCGGCAAGACCGAGACGATGGCTAATCGCGTGCTCTGGCTGCTCGCGAACGGTTACGCGGCTCCGTCGGAGGTGCTCGGCCTCACCTTCACCCGCAAGGCGGCGGCCGAACTCGGCGAGCGCATCGGGCGGCGGATCGACCAGCTCGGCGCGGCGGGCCTGCTCCCGCTCCCGCCCGGGCAGACCGCGCCCGACCCCTTCGAGGCCGCCACTGTCTCGACCTACAACGCCTTCGCGAACACGATCTTCCGCGACAACGCTGCGCTGATCGGCCGCGAGGGCGACGCGACTGTGCTTTCCGAGGCCTCGGCCTGGCACCTCGCGCGGGGCGTGGTGGCCGACACGGCCGACCCACGGATCCTCGAGGTTGAGGCGGGTATCGACCGCCTGACCGACCTCGTCGTCTCGCTCGCGCACGATCTCGCCGACAACCTCGCCGATCCGGCCGCCGTCGCCGCATTCGCCGAGGACTTCCTCCGCCTGGGCGATCTGCCGCGCGGGGGCAGCGGTTCGGGGCTCTACCGCGAGCTCGAGAAGGCTCTTCAGGCGGTCGGCGCGTTGCCCGTGCTGACCGCGCTGGCCGAGCGGTTTCAGGAGGCGAAGGCCGAGCGCGGTTTCGTCGAGTTCTCGGACCAGGTCGCACTGGCGCTGCGGATCCTCGACCGGGTCCCGCGGATTGTGGACGAGCACCGCGCGAGGTACCGGGTGGTGCTTCTCGATGAGTACCAGGACACCTCCGTACTGCAAACGCGGCTGCTCGCGCGCCTGTTCACCGGGCAGGGCGTGATGGCTGTCGGCGACCCGCACCAGTCGATCTACGGCTGGCGCGGGGCAAGCGCCGAGGGGCTCGGCCGCTTCGGCACCGACTTCCAGGGAGCGCGCAGCTTCTCGCTCAGCACCAGCTGGCGCAACGGACGTCGCGTGCTGGGCGCGGCCAACGCGATCGTCGAGCCGCTGTCAGCGGGCAGCGCCGTCGCCGTCGCCACCCTGAGTGCGGGGCCGCAGGCCTCCGAGCATCCGGTCGAGCTCACCTTCCCCGAGACGATCGAGGAGGAGGCGGACGACGTCGCGCGCTGGTTCGCCGGTCGCCTGCGCGTGATCGCCGAGCCGCCCTCGGCCGCGGTGCTGTTCCGGGTGCGGGCGCACATGGACCGCTTCGCCGCCGCCCTGGCGAAGCACGGCGTCCGCTACCACATCCTGGGTATCGGGGGTCTGCTGCGCCAGCCCGAGATCGCCGACCTCGTCGCCGCACTCACGGTGGTGGAGGACCCGGCAGCGGGCAGCGAGCTGGTCCGGCTTCTGGCGGGTGCGCGCTGGCGCCTGGGAGTGCGCGACCTCAAGGCGCTGCGCGACCTCGCGTCGTGGCTCGCCGCCCGCGACCACGCGCACCGGCTTCTCCCGGAGGAGGTGCGCGAGCGGATGCGCGCCTCCGTCACCGAGGGCGAGGGCGGCTCCATCGTCGAGGCCCTCGACTTCGTCGCCGCACGGCGCCCGGGGGAGGACGGGCGGATCGACCACTCCGCGCTCACCGGGTTCAGCGCCGAGGGCCTGCGTCGACTACACGAGGCGGGCACCCTCTTCGCCCGGCTGCGGGCCAGGGCGGGCCTGGACCTGCTCGACTTCGTCACCCTGGTCGAGCAGGAGCTGGGCCTGGACATGGAGGTCGAGGCGAACGAGTCGCGTGGTGACGGCCGCGCCAATCTCGAGGCGTTCCGGGAGGCGGTGGCCGGTTACCTGCAGACCGATGACCGCGGTGCGGGCACCGGCTCCTCCCTCCGCGGCTTCCTCCGCTGGCTCGTCCTCGCCGACAAGCGCGACGGCCTCGCCCCGCGTCCGGAGGACCCGGAGCCCGGCACGGTGCAACTGCTCACGATCCACGGATCGAAGGGGCTGGAGTGGGATCTGGTCGCGGTCCCGCGGATGGTCGAGGGCGAGCTGCCGGGCACCCCGGTCGAGGGCTTCCGCGGGTGGGTTCGCCTGGGCGCGATGCCGTACGCCTTCCGCGGCGACGCCGCCGAGCTCCCCGACCTGGCCTGGCGCGGCTGCGGCACCCAGAAGGAGGTCGTCGACGCTATCGGCGTCTTCGGCGACACCCTCCGCGAGCGCAACGAGGCGGAGGAGCGACGGCTCGCCTACGTCGCCGTCACCCGCGCGCGCCACCACCTCCTGCTCAGCGGCTCGTGGTGGGCGGGTCAGGCGAAACCGCGCGGGCCGGGTGTCTTCCTGCGCGACCTTGAGCGCGCCGACGCGATCCCGCCGCTGCCGACCGAGCCTGCGAACGAGGAGAACCCGCTCGAGCGCGCCCCGCGCACCTTCCGCTGGCCCCACGATCCGCTCGGCTCCCGCGGCGACCGAGTGCGCGCCGCCGCCGCCCGGGTGCGCAGCGCCGAGCCCGCCCTGCTCGGATCTCGCGGCGACGACATCCGCCTACTGCTCGCCGAGCGCGCGGTGCGCCTGGCCGGGGGCGAGCGCACCCCGCTGCCGACCCGCATCCCCGCGTCGCGGTTCAAGGACATCGTCAGCGCGCCCGACGAGGTCGCCGCTCAGCTGCGCCGGCCGATGCCCGAGCGCCCGTACCGTCAGACCCGGCTGGGCACCACCTTCCACTCCTGGGTCGAGAACCGGTTCGGCATCCAGGGCGGGGCGGAGGCGGTCGACACGTTCCCCGACGAACTCGATGACGCGGGCCCCGCGAGCGTCGAGCAGGAGCGGCTGGATGCTCTGATCGCGACCTTCGAGCGCTCGGAGTGGGCCGACCGGCGCCCGGAGGCGGTTGAGATCGAGATCCACCTCCAGCTCGCCGGGCACGTCGTGGTCTGCAAGCTCGATGCGGTCTACCCGACCGAGGAGGGCGTTCAGATCGTGGACTGGAAGACCGGGCGCGCACCGAAGAATGCCGCAGACCTCGAGCTGAAGCAGTTCCAGCTCGCGCTGTACCGCCTCGCTTACTCCCGCTGGCAGGGGATGCCGCTCGAGAACGTCGACGCGGTGTTCTACTTCGTGGCCGACAACCTCGTGCTGCGACCCGAGCGGTTCTACTCCGAGCGCGAGCTGGCGGAGTCGCTCTCCTCCGCGACGGGGGCGAGCCCGCGGCCGTGAGCGGAGGAGCCGGTGTGGGCCCCCGGCGTGCGGTTCAGCAGCTCCTCGACCTCCGAGACCTCCAGCACCGGTCCGGTGTCGGTCGAGAGCGGTGCGGAGAGGTCGCCGAGCACGCTGTCGACGAGCGTGTCGAGCATCGCGACCGCGTCATCGACGATCGCGGAGTCGTCGGTCTCGGTGCCGTGCAACAGCCAGCGCGCGAGTTCGAGCTCGGCGTAGAGCTGGGCGCGCTGGCGGATCGTGCGGTCCACCGCTCCCGCGCGCATCCGTGAGTAGGCCGAGAGCGCCGTCTCGGAGCCCGGGGCGCTCAGCAGCCAGTGCAGGTCGCGGGCCGGGTCGCCGACCCGCAGCGCCGCCCAGCCGAGCACGGCGGCGACGACATCGCCCGAGCGGAGGAAGGAATCGGCCGTCATCGAGCCGTTCACCACAGTCGGGTCGAAGTGCCAGAGCGCCTCGTCCGAGGACGCCGACTCCCAGCGGGCGACCAGCGCCGCCGGGACCTGGCCGGTGTCGGCTGCGCGCTCGATCACCGCGACCGTCTCGTTCACGCTCTCGCGGGCCGTCGCGATCGGCAGCCCCGCCTCCTGCACGAAGGACGCCGGCAGCGAGTGGATTGCCCCGATAGCGCGGCCGACCGAGTCGGCGAGCCCGCTCTGCGCGGCCACATCGTCGATCAGGACCCGCTCTCCCGCGAGGTACTCGTAGACCACGGCGCGAGTACCGTCGAACGGCGTCTGCCCCACGCTCTCCTGCACATCGAACGGCAGGCGGCTGCGGATTCCGGCGGTCAACGCCCGGAGTGCGACGAGGTCGCCCAGCTGCTCCTGCTCGGCGAGCGCGGAGGTGGGCACGCGAACCAGGAGACGGGCGCCGTCGCGCGTGGTCAGCAACGCGGAGTCGAAGTCGCCGTGCGTCGAGGAGGTGAAGGGGCGCGCGGAGCGGACGTCGAGGCCCTCGACGGCCGAGGTGGCCAGCGCGGCTAGAGTGAGAGGGGATCTGGCCATGATTTCCAGGGTAGGCGGATCGCGCCCGGTCGGCCCGCCGCCACGCGCTGTCCCGCCGATGCCGTCGAAGGCCCGCGACAGCGATTCTCGCCGCCCCGTCACGAAAGGAGCCCCGGATGTCACTGCCCTTCGCCGATCGCCTTCCGCTCTCACGACAGGCGGCCGACCGCGACGGCGTCGGGCGCTCGCGGCCGGCGCTCTTCGACGAGTTGCTCGCCGACTCCGCCACCCGCGTGCTCGTTGTGCACCACGATCGCACCCTCGTCGACGCCGACCGCCTGGTGCTGCGCCGACCCGACGAGGTGACCGCCGGCACCCTGCGCATCTACCTCGGCCGCACCACCGCCGCGGCGCCGGGCGAGCCCGCGGGCACCCCCGTCATCGCCACCGTCCTCACGGATGCGGCCGCCGCTGAGCTGGAGCCCGACGAGGATCGCTGGAGCGGCCTGCGCGCGATCGCCGAGCGCCTCAGCAATCGCGACGCCGGGCTGTTCACCGAGGCGCTCGCCCTCGCGAACTGGCACGCCTCGCACGGCTACTCGCCGCGCAACGGTGACCCGACCGTCGTCGAGCAGGGCGGCTGGGTGCGGCGCTCGCCGACCGACGGCAGCCAGGTCTTCCCGCGCACCGACCCGGCGATCATCGTCTGCGTGCTCGACGCCGACGACCGCCTCCTCCTCGGCTCCAATGCGATGTGGGGGACCGGCCGCTTCTCGCTGCTGGCCGGCTTCGTCGAGCCGGGCGAGTCGCTGGAGGCCGCGGTGATCCGGGAGATCGGCGAGGAGTCGGGGCTGCGCGTCGTCGACCCTCGGTACCTGGGTTCGCAGCCCTGGCCCTTCCCCGCCTCCCTCATGGTCGGCTTCACCGCGCGCCTGGCGGAGGACCAGTCGCCCGAGGACCTGCTCCCGGACGGCGAGGAGATCGTGGAGCTGCGCTGGTTCACCCGGCAGCAGCTGCACGACTCCCTGGACTCGGTGCTCCTGCCCGGGCGCTCGTCGATCGCTCGCGCGCTGATCGAGGACTGGTACGGGGGCGAGCTGGAGAACGGCCCGATCGCGTGAGCCTGCTCGACGGACTCGACTCGGGGCAGCGCGAGGCGGCGGAGGCGCTCCTGGGCCCCGTCTGCGTTCTCGCCGGCGCGGGCACGGGCAAGACCCGCACCATCACCCACCGCATCGCGCACGGAGTCGCGACCGGCGTCTACACGCCCGGCCGGGTGATGGCCCTTACGTTCACCAGCCGTGCCGCCGCCGAACTGCGCTCGCGCCTGCGGGTGCTCGGAGCCGGCGGAGTCCAGGCACGTACCTTCCACGCCGCAGCGCTCTCGCAATTGGGCTACTTCTGGCCGCAGCTGGTGGGTGGGACGATGCCGCAGCTGCTCGACGGGAAGGCGCGCCTGCTCGGGCACGCGGCGGAGCGCCTCCGCCTGAAGCTCGACACCGCCGCACTGCGCGACCTGTCGGCCGAGATCGAGTGGCGGAAGGTGTCCGCGCTCTCCCTCGAGCAGTACGCCGTCGCCGCGCGCACCCGCCCGCTGCCCGGGAAGCTCACGCTGGAGCAGACCGTCGCGCTCGTGGACGAGTACGAGGGGCTGAAGGACCAGCGCCGCCAGATCGACTTCGAGGACGTGCTGCTGGTCACGGCCGGCATGCTCGAGTCGGAGCCCGCGATGGCGATGCAGGTGCGGGAGCAGTACCGCTTCTTCGTCGTGGATGAGTACCAGGACGTCTCGCCCCTGCAGCAGCGGCTCCTCGAGCTGTGGTTGGGCGATCGGAGCGACCTCTGCGTCGTCGGCGACGCCAGCCAGACGATCTACTCGTTCGCGGGCGCCCGAGCCGACTACCTCCTCGATTTCCCGGCCCGCTGGCCGGCCGCCACAGTGGTGCGCCTGGAGGAGAACTACCGCTCCGCCGTGCCGATCGTGCAGACCGCGAATCGGCTGATGCGCGGGCGGCCCGGCGCCCTCTCCCTGCATGCGGTGGCGGCGGCCGAGGCGGTGGAGCCGGCGATCGACGCCTACCCGGACGACATCGCGGAGGCGCGCGGCATCGCGGCGCGGGTCGCGGCCGACATCGAGGCGGGAGCGCGCGCCTCCGACATCGCGGTGCTCTTTCGCACCAACAGCCAGTCCGCCGTCATTGAGCACGCGCTGCACGAGCGCGGCGTGAGTGCGCATATGCGCGGCGGCAAGCGCTTCTTCGACCTGCCCGAGGTGAAGCAGGCCGTGATGCAGCTGCGCGCCGCCTCCGTCTCGATCAGCGGTGAGCCGCTGTTCAAGTCGGTGAGCGACGTCCTCCGCTCACTCGGCTGGAGCGCCGAACCGCCCACCGCTCCCGGCGCGGTGCGCGATCGCTGGGAGTCGCTGGACACGCTGGCCCGGCTCGTCGATGAGGCGTCGGCGGACTGGAGCTTCCGCCAGTTCACCGACGACCTGATCGCCCGCCAGCAGGTGCACCACGAGCCCGACCGAGCCGCGGTCACTCTCGCGACACTGCACTCGGCCAAGGGTCTGGAGTGGGAGTCGGTGCATCTGATGGGGCTCGCGGAGGGTCTGCTGCCCATTTCGTACGCCGCCGGGCTCGAGGCGATCGACGAGGAGCGCCGCCTCCTCTACGTGGGGATCACCCGCGCCCGCCGACGCCTGCGCCTCTCCTGGGCGCGCTCGAGTGCCGGTCGCGTCACTCGGAGGGAGCCGTCGCGTTTCCTCGAAGAGCTCGGCACGCGCACTCGGGGTGCGGCTCCCGCTCCCGCACGGTGAATGCTCCGGAGGCGTCGCTGTAGCTGCGCTCGGTCGCGCGCAGTCCGCGCCAGCCGACGATCAGCCGCCGCAGGGCGACGTCGGCGGCGGCCACGGCGATCGCCGCGCTCGACAGGGGCGTGCGGGTGGGTGCCGTGCGGCCGAGCACCTGGATGACCAGGCGCGCGCGGTCGGGGTCGAGGTCCATCCGGTGGCGCTCGGCGCAGTGCAGGCACGGGCCCCGGCCCGGCTCGACGAGCGGCCCCAGGCGCACCGAGTCGTCGCCGAACACGACGGCCAGGTGCGGCACGTCGGCCGCCAGCCAGTGCGCGGCGCGGGAGGGAGCGACAGCGAAGTCGGCCACGAGGACCGCGAGCTCCGGCACCGCGTCTTCGGCGAGCACGTCGCAGCCCTCGCTTCGGAGCAGCGTCCGCAGCGCGTCCGACGCCGCGCCGGCCCCCTCGACGACGACTCGGGGTGCCGGAGGAGGGGCGGGCTCGACGCTGCGTAGCAGCACGGGCCGTAGCGCGTCGAGTACCTCGTCGACCCGCGCTCCGCTCGCTCCGGCTCGCATCGCGATCAGGCGGACGGTTCCGGCGCTCGTGCCCAGCCGCAGGGCGTCGAGGAGCAGCTCCTCCGGGTAGCCGATGCCGTCCAGGACCGCGTAGGGCCGGTCGAGGCCGATCTGCACGGCCGTCGCCGAGCGCCAGAGGAGGGGGAAGCGGGGGTCGAGCCGAAGGACCATCGGCCGATCATGTCTGAAACCGGCCCGGCGCCGCGCGAGTTGTCCACAGGCGGGCGCCGGGCGGGCGTTCAGACGGGGCGGTCGCCTGTCGGCGCGGAGCCCCGATCGTCGTCGTCGGGGGGACCGGAAGTGTCGCCGGAGGCACCGGAAGTGTCGCCGGACGCACCGGAGGCATCGCCGCCCTCGCTCGGCATCGTCCCGTTGAGCAGGTCCTCCAGCGCGCGGTCCATCTCGTCCGGCTCCGGAGTCTCGCCGCGCGCCTCGGCCGTGAGCCGGGCCACGAGCGCGCTCGGGTCGTCGAGATCATCCGAACCGGGAAGGAGATCAGGATGCGACCAGAGGGAGTCGCGCGCCTCGGGCCCGACCGCGTCCGTCACGGCCTGCCACATCACGGCGGCGTCACGCAGGCGCCGCGGGCGCAGCTCCAGGCCGACCAGCGTCGCGAACGCCGACTCCGCGGGCCCGCCGGACGCGCGACGACGGCGGACCGTCTCGGCGATCGCCCCGGCGCTGGGCAGCCGGGTGGTCGCTGCTGCCGTGACGACATCGACCCAGCCCTCGATCAGGGCGAGCACGGTCTCGAGGCGCCCATGCGCAGCGAGTTGCTCCTGCGTCTTCGGCGGGATGAGCGCGCCGGAGGTCATCGCATCGCGCAGCTCCTCGGGGTTGGCCGGATCGAAGTTCTCGGCCAGCTCCTCGAGGCGCGTGGTGTCGATGCTGATGCCGCGCGCGAAGTCGGTGATCTGCGAAATGAGGGCCAGGCGGAGCCACTTGCCGTGGCGGAAGAGGCGGGCGTGCGCGAGCTCGCGTACCGCCAGGTAGAGCTGCACCTGGTCGAGCGGGATGTCGAGGCCTTCACCGAACGCGGCGACGTTCTGTGGCAGGATCGCGGCGTCGTTCTCCTCCAGCAGCGGGATGCCGATGTCGCCGCCGGAGACGACCTCGGCGGCGAGCTGACCGACGACCTGGCCCAGCTGCAAGGCGAACAGGGTCCCGCCGATCCCGCGCATCATGCCCTCGGCGCCGGCGATCATCGCCTGCATCTCCTCCGGGGCCTGCTCGCGGAGCACACGGGTCAGCGCGTCCGAGATGCTCAGCGCAACGGGCTCGGCGAGCTGCGTCCACACAGGCATAGTGAGCGTGATCCACTCGATTCGACTGATCGAGCGCGGCGTGCGGCTGAGCTCCGTGACGTACGCCACCTCGTCGAGCCAGAGCGCCGCGACCCCGAAGGCGGCGTCGAGAGGCGCGCGCACGGAGTCGGACACGGGCGCGGATTCGGCGCGTGCCAGCTGCTTCGCCTGCTCGAGTGAGAGCGTCCAGTTGACGCCGCCGTCGCCGTTGTGCTGCATCGCGCTCTGCAGCTGCGAGAGCAGGTTCTGCAGGGCCACCGGATCGTTCGGCAGTCCCGCGGCACCCGCGAGCTGCGACGGATCGACGGGGCCGTTCCCCGAGAGGAACTGCCGGAGCATCTCCCGGAACTCGTCTTCGGAGCCGCCGCCCGCTCGGTCCGCACTGTCGCCATCGGCCATCGGGATCAGCCTTTCGTCGCTCACGTGGTTCCGGTTGCCGTACCGCGTCCGCGGCCCTGCACAGGGCACCGGTTCCGGCGCGACTCCCAGTCGTGCAAGCTACGTTAGCCCGAGCGCCCGGGGCCTCGGCGTGCAGAGCACCGCTCGGGCCCAGCTCGCTTCCGCCCGCCGCGAACATCCCGGCGGAGCTGCTCCACCCGTTGTCAGAAAGGCCACCGTGTCGCTGTTCTCCGACGACCCGCGCCCCTCCTCCTCCTTGCGCCGACCGTGGGTCGGACCGGTCGTCCTCCTCTCGGGTGTCGCCCTCGTCGTCGGGTTGGGCGTCACGCCGGCCCCGTACGTGATCGAGCAGCCCGGCCCCGTCTTCAACACCCTGGGCAGCAGCAAGGACGTCCCGCTCATCTCGATCCCGGACCGCACCACCTATCCCACGGCCGGCACGCTCGACATGCTGACGGTCTCGGTCGTCGGGAATCCGCAGAGCCTGCCCACCTGGGTCGAGGTCGCGAGCGCGTGGTTCGATCGCACCAGGGCCGTCGTCCCCGTCGATGCGATCTTCCCGCCCTCCTCCACTGTCGAGGAGCGCGACGCGGCGAACCAGGCCGAGATGACCGACTCGCAGCAGGAGGCGATCGCCGCCGCACTGACCGCGCTCGGCTACTCCGTCGAGAAGCACGTCTCGGTCGTCCAGGTGCCGAAGGGCTCACCAGCCGAGGGCGTCCTGGAGCCGGGCGACCAGGTCCTTGCCGTCGCCGGCACCGACGTCGCCGACGTGACCGCCCTGCGCGCGACCCTGCAGACCCTCGGCACCGGCTCCCCAGTCCGGATCAGTATCGAGCGCGGCGGCGCGCAGCAGGAGGTGCAGGTCACGCCCCGCGACTCCAACGGAGCGGCGGTGATCGGTGTCCTCCCCGGCGCCGCATTCGACTTCCCCTTCCAGGTCGACATCCAGCTCGACGACGTGGGCGGGCCCAGCGCCGGCATGATGTTCGCGCTCGGGATCATCGACAAGCTCACCGACGGCGCACTCAACGGCGGGCAGAACGTCGCGGGCACCGGCACGATCGACGCGGCCGGTGATGTCGGCGCCATCGGCGGCATCCGCCAGAAGCTCTACGGAGCGAAGGACGCCGGCGCGCAGTACTTCCTCGCGCCGAGCAGCAATTGCAGCGAAGTCGTCGGACACGTTCCCGGCGGGCTCATCGTGCTGGCGGTGTCCACCCTCGACGACGCCCTCGCCGCGCTGAGAGGCATTGCCGCAGGCGACACCTCCGGCCTCCCGGACTGCAGCGCCGCCGCTCCGATAGACTGACACCCGGATGTCGAGCCCGCGGTCGACGCTCAGGTGAGCCGGACACCCGTCGCATAGCATGGGGGGCCTCCCCTCACATCTCGACAGCAAGAGGCCCTTACGTGAGTTCCACAGCAACCGAAACCCCGCCGCGGAAGAGACGGAGCGCCCTCGCCGTCACTGTCGTGGTGGTGGCCGTCCTGGTGGTGGCGTTCTTCGTCTTCGCCGGTCTGTACACCGACATCCTCTGGTACGACCAGCTCGGCTTCCTCTCCGTGCTCACGACGCAGTGGGCGGCTGCAGGCGGACTCTTCGTCATCGGCTTCGTAGCGATGGCCGTACCGGTGTTCGTCAGCCTGATGCTGGCGTACCGGCTCCGGCCGGTCTACGCGAAGCTCAACTCGCAGATCGACCGCTACCAGCAGGTCGTCGAGCCGTTGCGGCGTCTGGCCACGCTGGGGATTCCCGCCGTGCTCGGTCTCTTCGCCGGCGTCTCCTCCGCCACCCGCTGGCAGACGAGCCTCACCTTCTGGAACCGCACGCCTTCGGGCCAGACGGATCCGCAGTTCGGCCTCGACACGTCGTTCTACCTCTTCGAGCTGCCCTTCTACCAGAGCATCGTCGGCTTCGCCTCGGCGGTCCTGCTGATCTCGGCGTTCGCGACCCTCGCCACCGGCTACCTCTACGGGGCGATCCGGATCAACGGCCGCGAGATCCGCATTTCAAAGGCCTCGCGCATCCAGCTGGCGATTATCGCTGCCCTCTACCTGGCCGTGCAGGCTGTCAGCCTGTGGCTGGACCAGTACGCGACGCTCGCGAAGCAGGGCCCGCGTATCACCGGAGCCACCTACTCGACCGTCAACGCGACGATCCCGGGCCTGCAGATCCTGGCCGGTATCGCCGCGCTGGTTGCGATCCTCTTCGTCGTCACCGCCTTCATCGGCCGCTGGCGCTTCCCGGTCATCGGCACCGCGCTGCTCATCGTGTCGAGTCTGCTCGTCGGCTCTCTCTACCCGTGGATCGTGCAGAAGTTCCAGGTCGAGCCGAACGAGCGCACGCTCGAGCAGCCCTTCATCCAGAACAACATCGACATGACCCGCCAGGCCTACGGGGTCAGCAATGTCGACGTCATCCCCTACGACGCGACCACGGACGCCGAGCCGGGCGCCCTGCGCTCCGACGCCGAGACGACGGCGAACATCCGTATCCTCGACCCCGCCGTTGTCACCGATGCGTTCTCGCAGCTGCAGCAGTTCCGCCAGTACTACAAGTTCGGCGACACGCAGAATGCGCTCGACGTCGACCGCTATTCGATCAATGGCTCGACGCAGGACGCCGTTGTCGGCGTGCGCGAGCTCAACCTCAACGGGCTGGGCACCAACCAGACCTGGTACAACCAGACGCTCGTCTACACCCACGGCTACGGCCTGGTCGCCGCGTACGGCAACCAGCGCTCTGCCGACGGCGAGCCCGTGTTCATCGAGTCCGGCGTCCCGACCACCGGAAGCCTCGGCGACTACCAGCCCCGCGTCTACTTCGGCGAGAACTCGCCGCCCTACTCGATCGTCGGCGGCAACGACTCGCGTGACATCGAGCTCGACTATCCCTCGGGCACCGACGGCGCGCAGCAGACCTACACGACCTTCGACGGCAACGGCGGGCCCGCGCTCGACAACATCTTCAAGAAGCTCGTCTACGCCATCAAGTTCCAGTCCGAGCAGATCTTCCTCTCGGACGGCGTGAACGACGACTCGCAAATCCTCTACGACCGCGATCCCGTGCAGCGCGTGCAGAAGGTGGCGCCCTACCTCAAGCTCGACTCCGACGCCTACCCGACCGTCGTCGACGGCCGCGTGGTGTGGGTCGTCGACGGGTACACGACCTCGGCCGACTACCCGTACTCCGAGGTGCAGAGCCTCTCGCAGGCCATCGCCGATACGAGCACGCAGCAGCAGTTCCCGACCGACGACGTGAACTACATCCGCAACGCGGTGAAGGCCACCGTCGATGCGTACGACGGCAAGGTCACGCTCTACGCGTGGGACACCGAGGATCCGATCCTGCAGACCTGGGAGAAGATCTTCCCGGCCACCGTCAAGCCGGTGAGTGACATGTCCGCCCAGCTGCTCAGCCACGTCCGCTACCCGGAGGACCTGTTCAAGGTCCAGCGCGCGGTCCTCGGCACCTACCACGTCACCGATGCCGGATCGTTCTACTCCCGTGAGGACGCCTGGGCGACGCCGAACGACCCGACCAGCGGAGCAGCGACCACGGCCGCTGCGACCGGCACCAGCCTGCAGCCCCCGTACTACCTCACGCTGCAGACTCCGGATCAGGACGTTCCGTCGTACTCGCTGTACTCGACCTACATCCCGGCAAGCGTCCAGGGCGCGCAGGCCAGCCGCAACGTGCTGACCGGCTACCTCGTCGCCGACTCCGACGCCGGCTCGACGGCGGGCTCCGTGGCCGACGGCTACGGCACCCTCCGCTTGCTCGAGTTGCCGAAGGACGACACGGTCCCCGGCCCCGGGCAGGTGCAGAACGCGTTCACCACGGACCCGACCGTCGCGAACGAGCTAAACATCCTCTCCCGCGGCGACACGACCGTCACGAGGGGCAACCTGCTCACCCTGCCGGTCGGCGGCGGTCTGCTCTACGTCCAGCCGATCTACGTGCGCTCCAACGGCGACACGAGTTTCCCGCTGCTCCAGAAGGTGCTCGTCGCGTTCGGTGACGATATCGCCTTCGAGGACACGCTCGATGCGGCCCTCGACAGCCTCTTCGGCGGCGACTCGGGAGCGAACGCGGGCGACACCGGCACGCCGACGACTCCGGACGCCGGCACCGGCACCTCGGGCGGTGACACCGGCGGCGACGCGGGTGGTACCACCGGCGGGACGGGCACTGCGACCGGTGATCCGACGGCGCTCCAGCAGGCGCTCAACGACGCGCGCGACGCCCTCACCGCTCGCGAGACGGCCCTCAAATCGGGCGACCTGACCGCGTTCGCGGCGGCCGACAAGCGGCTGACGGAGGCGCTCGCGCGGGCGCTGCAGGCCGAGGGCGGCCAGTAGCAGGCGTGGTGCAGGTCGACCGCGGCGAGCACCTCCGCTCGGGGGAGTGGCTCGAGCTCAACCGCACGTACTGGGAGGGGCGCGCCGGCGAGGGTGCGTCCCATCCGGAGTTCACCGCAGCGGCGCTGGGCACTGGCGTGCGCCGGATCCTGCAGCTCGGCTCGGGAGACGGGCTCGACGCGCTCGCGCTCGCGGAAGCAGGCGCCCAGGTGGTCGGCGTCGACTTCTCGATGCCCGCCGTTCGGCGAGCCCGGGCTACCGCAGCTGAGCGCGACCTCACCGGCTCCACTCGCTTCGTCTGCTCGAACCTCTACGAGCTGCGGCACATGCTGCCCGAGCCGGACTCCTTCGACGTCGTGCTGTGCAGCGCAGGAGTCGTCTCGTGGCTCCCCGACCTGGAGGAGTGGGCGCGGCTCGTGGAGTGGTTCGTCGCGCCGGGCGGCGCGGTCCTCGTCGGTCCGGCGTCTTCCGCTCCGCAGGAGGGTGCTGAGGTGCGAACCTGGAGCCGCTCGTCCGGCGACCTCACCGCTGCACTGACGGCCGTCGGACTAACCGTTGAGGGCGACGCCATTCTGCGCGCCGCGAAGCCCGCCTGACGCTGGAGACACCTCTCGTCGCTCCGCCGATTTGCACCGGCGCGAGGACGCGTGTAATGTCTTCTCTTGTGCCGCGGGGTGGAGCAGTTCGGTAGCTCGCTGGGCTCATAACCCAGAGGTCGTAGGTTCAAATCCTGCCCCCGCAACAAGAAAGCGAAAGCCGGTCCCGAGAGGGGCCGGCTTTCGTCGTTAACGGTGCTCGCGTCTGTACTCGCACCGCGCTGCACTCTCCCTGCTCCACCGCGGGACGGCCCCGCATCTCGCGCCACCGCTGCCGCCCGCACGTCACTTCTGCGTAGCCTCCTCGCACATGACGATCCGTCATGTCGAACAAAGGAAGCATCAATGACGAGAATCAGCCAGAACAGGTCGGGGTCGCGAGTGCCGACCGTCTGGGCGCGCGCGGTCGTGCTGGGCGTGGTCGCAGGAGCGGCGATCTCCGGAGCCGCTCCGGCCGACGCCGACGCCTTCTCAGACGGCTGCGTCTACGTCTGCCTGTTCGAACACGCCAATTTTGGCGGAAAGATGACCCAGCAGAATCCGAACCGCGAGTCGCTCCGCGGCGACTGGTGGAACGATCAGGCGTCCAGCGTGGCCACCAACAAATACGCCACGATCTTCTACTCAGATGAGCGCTATCACGGGTGCAGCATGTTTCTCCCGGCGCGGTCTGAGGTGCCCCATTCTTTCTGGACCACCGCGGAATTGGTAGGATTACCGCGATGACCGAAAGGAAGGCCCGGGATGTCCAGTTCCCGTGGGAAGTATTCTCCGGAGTTCCGCGCGGAGGCAGTGCGCGAGGTGATTGATAGGTCGCGATCCGTCGCGGACGTCGCTCGAGAGCTCGGACTGGTTCCGCAGACCCTCACTAATTGGGTGGCTGC
>NZ_PSWS01000043.1 GCF_002932875.1 Rathayibacter tritici | reverse complement strand
GATATTCCACACCGACTACCGGCGGCCACTGCGCACCTTCCGAGATGCCTTCAACGCCGTCCGCGGACTCATCTTTTTCACTCGGCAAAAAACCAATTTTGCATAAGCCTCAATGATCGAACGTCGAACGAAGCCGAGCAGGCATGGACACCAAGAACCTCGCCGCACGACCAACTCCTGGTCCAAGAAACGTTGCGCAGCTCACCGCATGACGAACAAAAGCGAACGTGATGCGGCGGGCCTTGGCGGCTTTTGCCTCCTGCGAGGTCGGCGCACAAACCTGTTCCCACTGACCATGACGGTGTCGCTAAGAGATCGCCGTTGCGCTCGACCGCGTCAGGCGCGCGCGGTGCGACCGGCGGCGATCCCGACCCCGGCCGCAAGTGCCAGTTCGAGAGCCGCGACAGCCCCGACCACCAGCGGATCCGGCCCGACCTGCGCGAGCCGTCCCGGCCCTGCGGCCCCCGCCGAGAACCAGGCCAGTAGCCCGAGCAGCAGCCCGCCCACCACTCCACTGCCGGCGGCAGCCGCGGCGCCCCAGCGCAGCAGTGATCGGCCGTCGAGCGCCTCGAGCACGGCGCGACGCATGCGCCAGCCGGCGGCGAAGCCAGCCAGCACCGGCACGAGCAGACCAAGGAACCCGAGGGCCACATCGCCCTGCGGCAGCGCCGCGAGCACCGGGATCGACGGGATCGGTCCGAGCAGCGTGCCTGCCGGGCTCACGGCGGAGCCCGTTCCCAGCGCGAAACCTGGCCCGATCAGCCAGCTCGCGGCCCAGATCACGAGGTTGGGGACGAATGCCACTTGCCCCAGCGTCAGCGTGAACCCGCCGAGCGCCTCGCCGCCCAGTGCCTCGTACAGCGCGACGATGGCGGTGTAATTCGCGACCACAAGCACCGCGACCAGAACAGCCGCTGCGCCGATCACACCCGCGGCGGCCAGAGCACCGCCGCGCAGCGACGCGAGTATCAGGCCGGGTGCGGGCTCGGGGAGGCGGTGCAGAGACTCCGTGACGAACTCGCTGATCCGGTCCCCCTCGCCACTGCCTGCGGAGTGCAGCATCGCTCCGGTGAGTACGCCGAGCGCAAAGACCAGAGGCGGAAGCACCGTCCCTTGCACAGGGTCCACGGTTGCCGCGGAGTCCGAGGAGCTGAGCACGACGAGGAGCGCGAGGAAGAGGTAAGTACCGATCGCAACGAGGATTCCGATGGCGCGGAACGGCGACTCCTGCGCCCGCCTGCCCGTGCGCACGCCGAGGAACACGGTGAGCAGCGAAAAGGCCAGCGGTGCGATGGTCACGGCGAAGCGCTCCGTGCCCCCCGGCAGCCCCAGGGCTAGGGCGGAGTCGGGAGCCAGGCCCGCCTGCAGGTCGGCGCCATGACCGAGTAGCCAGACGTCGGCGGCGATGCGCCAGAACACGCCCCAGTCGACCGCAGTGTCGTACTGCACGGCCCAGAGGAGGGTGAGCGGGACAAGCGGAATCGCGATGCCGATCAGCGCCGAGAGCGCGGCGTCGAAGGCGGCGAGGAGGGCAACGGTGATCCGGTTCATGGGCCTGTCGAGCCTAGCGGCGCCTCACTCCGAGCCCGGTCAGAGGCGCGCCGCCCGGATGCCCTGTCCCCTCGTGTCGAGACGTGACAAGCGCCAGGGACCGACCGAGCGGGCGGGACGCGCAGACGGACGAGATCCCTTGCCGCGGCAGGCGATCTCGTCCGTTCGAGCGTCTCTCGCGACATTTCACGAGAGACGGAAGGTCCTACAGCGCCGCGTAGACCTCGCGGAGCAGGGCAGCCGTCTCGGACGGCGTCTTGCCGACCTTCACGCCCGCGGCCTCGAGGGCCTCCTTCTTGGCCTGCGCGGTTCCGGCCGAGCCGGAAACAATCGCGCCGGCGTGGCCCATCGTCTTGCCCTCGGGGGCGGTGAAGCCCGCGACGTAGCCGACGACCGGCTTCGTGACGTTCCCCCTGATGAAGTCCGCGGCGCGCTCCTCAGCATCGCCGCCGATCTCGCCGATCATCACGATCGCCTTCGTCTCCGGGTCGGCCTCGAACGCGGCGAGTGCGTCGATGTGCGTCGTGCCGATGACCGGGTCGCCGCCGATTCCGATGGCGGTCGAGAAGCCGAGATCGCGCAACTCGTACATCATCTGGTAAGTCAGGGTGCCCGACTTCGAGACGAGGCCGATCGGGCCCTTGCCGGTGATCGTCGCGGGGGTGATGCCCACGAGCGACTCGCCCGGCGTGATGATGCCGGGGCAGTTCGGGCCGATGATCCGGGTCTTGCCGCCCTTCTCCTGCGCGTACGCCCAGAACTCCGCGGAGTCCTGCACCGGGATGCCCTCGGTGATGACGACGAGGAGGCCGATCTCGGCGTCGATCGCCTCGATGACGGCGTCCTTCGAGAAGGCGGGCGGGACGAACGCGATGGAGACGTCGGCGCCGGTAGCCGCCATCGCCTCCTTCACGGTGCCGAAGACGGGGAGTTCGACATCGCCGTGGGTGACGGTCGTGCCGGCCTTGCGGGCGTTGACGCCGCCGACGACATTGGTACCGGCCTTGAGCATCAGTGCGGTGTGCTTGGTGCCCTCGCCCCCGGTGATGCCCTGGACGATGACCGTGGAGTCCTTGGTGAGGAAGATCGACATGCTTGTTCTCTGATTCCTTGAGTCGTCGGGTCCGTTACGCGGCGGCGAGTGCGGCGGCCTTGTCGGCGCCCTCGTCCATCGTCGCGGCGAGCGTGATGAGGGGGTTGGCAGCGGCCTGGAGGATCGCGCGGCCCTCCTCGACCTTGTTGCCGTCGAGGCGGACGACGAGCGGCTTGGTAGCCGAATCGCCGAGGATCTCGAGCGCCTGGAGGATGCCGTGGGCGACCGCGTCGCACGCGGTGATGCCACCGAAGACGTTGACGAAGACGCTCTTGACCTGCTCATCACCGAGGATCACGTCGAGGCCGTTCGCCATCACCTGAGCGGAGGCTCCACCGCCGATGTCGAGGAAGTTGGCAGGCTTCACGCCGTTGTGCTCCTCGCCGGCGTAGGCGACGACGTCGAGGGTGGACATGACGAGGCCTGCGCCGTTGCCGATGATGCCGACCTCACCGTCGAGCTTCACGTAGTTGAGATCGTTCGCCTTGGCCTTGGCCTCGAGCGGGTCGGCGGCGTCCTTGTCTTCGAGCGCGGCGTGCTCGGCGTGGCGGAAGCCGGCGTTCTCGTCGAGCGAGACCTTGCCATCGAGCGCAACGATGTCGCCCTCCTCGGTCAGCACGAGCGGGTTCACCTCGACGAGCGTGGCGTCCTCGCCGGTGTACACGTCGTACAGCTTCACCAGGACGGGGGCGACCTTGGCGATCAGCTCCTCCGGGAACTTCGCCGCGCGAGCGATCTCCTCAGCCTTGGCCGCATCGATGCCCTGGCCGGGGACGACCTCGACGCGTGCGAGCGCGTCCGGGCGCTCGACGGCGAGCTGCTCGATCTCCATCCCGCCCTCGTAGGAGGTGAGCGAGAGGTAGGAGCGGTTGGCCCGGTCCAGCAGCACCGAGAAGTAGAACTCGCGGTCGATCCGTGCACCGCCGGCGACCATGACGCGCTTCACCACGTGGCCCTTGATGTCCAGGCCGAGGATCGACTGCGCCGCAGAGAACGCGTCCTCGGGGGTCTTCGCGACCTTCACGCCGCCCGCCTTGCCGCGGCCGCCGATCTTCACCTGCGCCTTGACGACGGTGACGCCGCCCAGCTTCTCCGCTGCGGCGCGCACCTCCTCCGGCGTGTCGGCGACGATGCCCGGGAGCACGGGGACGCCGTACTTCTCGAACAGATCACGGGCCTGGTATTCGAAGAGATCCACGCTGCATTCCCATTCCGCGCCGAGCGCGCTTGCGTTTCGAGTTCGAGGTGGCCCGGACGACGCCGGAGTCTCGGCACTGTCCCTGGGCCGCCCTGAGTCTACTCCGCACCCGCCGGACGCTCCCCGTGCCGCTGCTCGGTGCCGGCCGCACGCCCGCCGAGCGCGGCCGCCGCCGCTGCGCCCTGCTGCGGCCGCGTAGCGTGGTCGCATGTCGTCGGTCTCAAGCACCCCGGACGTCTTCCGCGAGGGCGTGTTCCTGGTGGCGGGCGCGCGGGCGATCCTGCTCCAGATCGCGCACCCTGCCGTCGGCCAGGGAGTCGCCGACCACTCCGACTTCGTACGGCGTGCGGCACAGCGCTTGCACGGCACCCTCTCGTTCCTCTACGTCCTGCACTACGGCACGGCGGAGGACGTGCGCGCCGTCCGCCGCCGGGTCAACCGGGCACACGTCCCCGTCCGCGGACCCGGCTACACCGCGTTCGATCCGGAGCTGCAGCGCTGGGTCGCTGCGACCCTCACCCAGTCGATGCTGCAGCTGTACGAGGGCGCGTTCGGCGCGCTCACCGAGGAGCAGGCGGACGACATCGTGCGCCGCTCCGTCGTTGTCGGCGCGGCCCTGCAGATGCCCGAGGAGCTCTGGCCCGACTCCCGCGCCGCCTTCGACGCCTACTGGCGGCGCGAGCTGGGACGGCTCGAGGTCACGCCGGCCGCCCGCCGCGTCGCCCGCGACCTGCTCGGACCGGGCATCGCCGCCTGGTACCTGCGCCCGCTCGGCCCCTACCTCCGCCTGATGACCGCCGGGCTGCTGCCCGCCGAACTGCGCGAGCCGTTCGGTTTCCACTGGAGCGCGCGACAGGAGGCGCGGTTCGAGCGGGCGCTCGCGCGCACCTTCGCCGTCTACCGCCGCCTCCCCGCGGCCGTCCGCACAGCGCCGAGTCGCTACTACCTCGCCCAGGTCCGCCGCGACGCTCAGAAGCCGGCTACGACCTCCCAGCCCGCGTAGGCCGCGATCTCCAGTCCGAGCGCCTGCGCCGCCGCTCGCGCCTCGTCGACCCCGCGCTCATCGCGCACATCCACCGTGATCGGCACGCTGTCCCCGAACCCCGCGATCTCGACCCGCGCACTCGTCGGACCGCTGTAGAGAGGCACGTGCGCGTCCGCCGTCCGCGCTCCGACCACGCGCGACCCGGTCGCCTCCGCGATCACCGCCAGAGCGAACGGAGCGGTCACGACGGCGTTCGTATACAGCGTCACCTCACCGCGCATCCGCGCCTCCCGTCGTCCGACCCGCGGAGCCGGGCCGCAACACTTCGACTGTAGGCAGCGGCGGGCACCGTCCGCACCCCCTTCCGCCCGGCGCCCGGATGCGTGGTCCCCGCTCGCGCGCGCTGACCATCAGGTCGCATGGCTCGACGCGGCCCCTCGGCAGATCTACGGTGGAGCACCCGGCATCCGCCGTGGCGGTCAACGACGACTGGAGCCCCGATGAGCAGCACCGAACCCCGCACGGCCGAGGCCCCCGCCGCTCCCCCACCGCCGGCCGCCGGCATCGGCACCCTCTCCGTCGCGGCGATCCTCGCGGAGGCGGCACGGCGCACCCCCGACACGATCGCCGTCCGCGCTGGCAGCCAGGCCGTCGACTACGCGACTCTCTGGCGGCAGACCCGCGCCTATGCCGGAGCGCTGCGCGCTCGAGGGATCGGCCCGGGCGACCGCGTGGCGCTGCTGATCCCGAACGTCCCGGATTTTCCGCGCGGCTATTTCGCGGTGCTCGCGCTCGGCGCCGTGGTGGTCCCCGTGCACGCTCTGCTCAAGCACGACGAAATCGCCTATGTCCTTCGCGACTCCGGAGCCGCCGCGCTGATCTGCGCGGCCCCTCTGCTCGCCGAGGGCGCCGCGGGAGCGGATCTCGCCGGGGTGCCCGTGCTGAGCGTGATGGTGCCCGACGGCGCCGACTCACTCCCGCCGCGCCTGGAGGACCTCGCCGCCGCCGCGACCGCGATCGACGGCTACGTGCCCCGCTCCCCCTCCGACACGGCGACAATCCTCTACACCAGCGGCACCACCGGTCGCCCGAAGGGGGCGGAGGGGACGCACGTCGCGATCGTCTCGCAGTCGGACGTGCTTCTGATGAACACCTTCGACCTGCACCGCGGCGACGTGGTGCTGGGCGCGCTGCCGCTGTTCCACACTTTCGGGCAGGTCTGCGCGATGAACACGGCCTTCCGCACCGCCGCGACCGTCGTACTGGTGCCGAAGTTCGACGGTGATGCCGCGCTCGAGGCGATGATCGCCCACAGCTGCACAGTGTTCGAGGGGGTACCCACGATGTATGTCGCCCTGCTCGACGCGGCGACCCGACGCACGGACCGGCCGCCGCTGCGCTACGCGGTCTCGGGAGGCGCGGCTCTGCCCGTCGCCGTGATCGAGCGGTTCCGCGAGGTGTTCGGCGTCGAGATCTATGAGGGCTACGGGCTCACCGAGACGTCCCCGGTCGCCACCTTCAACCACGTCGGGGTTCCGCCCCGGGCGGGCACCGTCGGCACACCGATCTGGGGCGTCGAGGTCGAGGTCGCCCGGCCCGACGTCGCCGACCGCATCGAGCTGCTCCCGCGCGGCGAGCTCGGCGAGATCGTGGTCCGCGGTCACAACCTGATGAAGGGCTACCTCGGCAATCCGGCGGCTACCGCGGAGGCTGTCGTCGACGGCTGGTTCCGCACTGGTGACCTGGGCACGAAGGACGACGAGGACTACGTCCGCATCCTGGACCGGACGAAGGACATGATCATCCGCAACGGCTACAACGTGTACCCGCGGGAGGTCGAGGAAGTGCTGATCGGGCACCCGGCTGTGCAGAACGCAGCGGTCTTCGGCATCCCGGACGAGCGTCACGGCCAGGAGGTGATGGCCGCGGTGATCCTCGCCCCGACCGCGACCGCCACGGCCGAGGAGCTGATTGCCCACGCGAATGAGCACCTCGCGGCGTTCAAGTTCCCGCGCCGCATCGAGTTCGTCGACGCGCTCCCCCTGGGCCCGAGCGGCAAGGTCCTCAAGCGCGACCTCGTCGCCCGCTACACCGGCTGACCCTCCCCGCGAGATGCCACTTGAGTACGCCCGGCACGGCGTGTCGCGCACGTAAGTGGCATCTCGCGGGGCTGCTGAGGGGGGAGGGCGGGGGTTAGGCGAGGAGGGACCAGACGGTCCAGGCAAGGAGGGTGCCGACGGCGGCACCGGCCAGCACCTGGGCGGGGGTGTGCGCGTCGAGGTGCACTCGCGACCAGAGCACCCAGAGCACGATCGGCACGCTGATCAGCAGGGAGAGCGGGCCGTAGCCGATCAGTACGACGACGGCGCAGGTCGCGACGACCGCCGCGTGCCCGGACAGCTTCCACACGAGATTGACCAGGCCGACGGCGAGCACCACCGCCACTGTCACCACGCCGAACGTCGTCACCGCCACGGGAGCGCCGAGCAGCGCGAGAAGCACCAGCCCGACCGCGATCGAGACCAGCGCCAGTCCGATCGGCAGCGCCCGCTCGCGCCGGTCCGGGATGTGGTGGTCGCCGTGGATCCGCCCGCTGCGCAGCAACAGTCGGATGAACAGGTAGGGCACCGCCCCCACGAAGAGCGCCGCCAGCGCGCCCCACGCGACCCCGAGCAGAGGGGGATCCGCGACCCGCGCCCCGACCACGACCGGCACGATGACCGCGAGGACCGCCGGTGAGAACGCCTCCGTCGCGAACCGCGCCGCCGCGGTGCCGCCCACCACCGGGCTAGATCTTCTCGATCGGCGCGACTTTGATCAGCAGCTTCTTCGCCCCGACCTGATCGAAGAGCACGTGCGCGACTCGCTTCGAGCCCTCGCCGGTCACCGCATTCACACGCCCCTCGCCGAAGTCGGTGTGCCGGATGCGGTCGCCGGCGATCAGCTCGAGGTCGCCGTTGTCGCGCACCATTCCCGTGATCCGGTTGGGGAATTCGCCCTTCGCCTTCGGAGCCGCGGCGAGCGCCTCCCGAAACTCCGTATTCGAGCGCGACCGGCCAAAACCGGGCCGTTGCGCATTGAGCGCCCGGGGTTGAGTGCCGCCCCGCGAGGTCGCCGCGCCCGGCGACTGCCGCCACTGGATCAGCTCCCCGGGGATCTCGTGCAGGAACCGGCTCGGCATCGCGACCGAGGTCTCGCCGTACTGGGCGCGAGTCATCGCGAGTGAGAGAAAGAGCCGCTTGCGGGCACGGGTGATGCCCACGTAGAACAGCCGCCGCTCCTCCGCCGGGCCGCCCGGCTCGTTGGCCGAGATGCGGTGCGGCAGGAGGTCCTCCTCGATACCGGTGAGGAACACGGCGTCGTACTCGAGGCCCTTGGCCGTGTGCAGGGTCATCAGGGAGACGGTACCGGAGTCGTCGTCGAGCTCGTCGGCCGCGGCGACCAGGGAGACCTCGGTGAGGAAGTCGACCAGTCCGCCGTCGGGGTTGTTGCGCGCGAACTCCCTGGTGACCGCGATCAGCTCGTCGACATTCTCGGCGCGCGCCTCGTCCTGCGGGTCGCGGCTCGCGCGGAGCATATCGAGGTATCCGCTGCGGGTGAGTAGCGCCGTCAGCACCTCGTGCACCTTCGCCTCGCCGCCCTCCCGGGCGGGGTCGAGCATCAGCGCGCACTCGTCGAGGAGAGTCGCGAGATCCACGATCGCCTTCGTCACCTTCGGGCCCATCCCGAGCGAGCCGGCGTTGCGCATCGCCTCGCGCAGGGTCACCGCGTTGGTGTCGGCGAACGACTGCAACTGCGCCTGGGTCGCCGGGCCGATGCCGCGCTTCGGGGTGTTCATAATGCGCCGCAACGCAAGAACATCGGCCGGGTTCGCGACGGCGATCAGATACGCCAGCGCGTCCTTGATCTCGGCACGCTCGTAGAACTTGGTTCCGCCGAGGATCCGGTACGGCAGTGCCGAGCGGATGAAGATCTCCTCGAGCGCCCGGGTCTGAGCGTTGGTGCGGTAGAAGACCGCGATCTCGTCATAGCCCGTGCCCGCCGCGTGCAGGCGTGCAATTTCGTCGACGACGAACTGCGCCTCGTCGTGACCGGAGTACCCGGTGTAACCGACGATCTTCTCGCCGTCGCCGCTGGAGGACCACAGGTTCTTCGCCCGTCGGTCGAAATTGTTCGAGATGACGGCGTTCGCGGCCGAGAGGATGTTCTGCGTCGAGCGGTAGTTCTGCTCGAGCAGGATCACGCGGCAGCCCGGGAAGTCGCGCTCGAATTCGACGATGTTGCGGATATCGGCCCCGCGGAACGCGTAGATCGATTGGTCGGAGTCGCCGACGACGGTCAGCGAGGCCCCCGGGATCGAGCCGTCGGCCGTGACCGGGCCCCGATAGGGCCGGTCGAACCGGGCCGCCGAGATGGTCGCCGGCGGAACGGGACGGGTGAGCTCGTGGATCAGCGAGTACTGGGCATGGTTCGTGTCCTGATACTCATCGACCAGCACGTGCCGGAAGCGGCGCTGGTACTTCGCGGCGACGTGCGGAAAAGCCCGGAAGAGGTAGACCGTCTGCGCGATCAGGTCGTCGAAGTCGAAGGCATTCGCTCCTTCGAGCGCCCGAGAGTAGGCCCGGAAGACCTGGAGAAACATCTCTTCATTCGGGTCGCTGAGGTTCGCCGTCCGCGCGTAGGAGTCGACGTCGGCCAGCTCGTTCTTGAGCTTCGAGATCTTCGCGGAAGCGCTCGCCACGGTGATCCCGAGCGAGTCGGCCTCCAGGTCTTTCACGATGCGCTTGAGCAGCGCCCGCTGATCTCCCGAGTCGTAGATCGTGAACGAACCGGTCATGCCGAAGTTCTCGGCCTCGCGGCGCAGGATCCGCACGCACGCGGAGTGGAACGTCGAAATCCACATTCCCTCGGCGCTCTGCCCCACCAGCTTCTCGACGCGCTCGCGCATCTCGGCCGCGGCCTTGTTGGTGAAGGTGATCGCGAGGATCTGACTCGGCCACGCCTCGCTGTTGCCCAGGAGGCTCGCGATGCGCCGCGTCAGCACGCTGGTCTTGCCCGACCCCGCCCCCGCGACGATCAGTAGGGCGTCCCCGCGGTACTCGACCGCCTCGCGCTGCTGGGGGTTCAGCCCTGCAACCAACTGCTCGTGCGCCGGGTCGACGCGGGGCGCCTCCGCGGGGCCGCCGGGGGGACCGACGATGACCGGGGTGGCGCGGGAGTCGCTCGGATCGAAGAGAAAGCTCATGTCCCTCCGAGTGTAGATCGCCCCTCCGACACCGGGACCGGGTCAGGCGCTCCGCGGCCGCGGCACGGACGAGGTGAGCGCCCCGCCGACATCCAGACCGCGCCAGGCAAGCGAGAAGCCGAACACGGCGAGCGTCGAGGTCGATACCGCCAGCAGCTGCAGCAGGGCGAAGGCGGTGAGGTCTTTCGTGTCATCCGGGTAGTACTGGATGCCCTGCACCGCGAGCGCCGCGAGCAGCACCACCACGACCACCGAGCACGCCAGGAGCAACCGGTTCACGCCGCGTCGCGGGTGCTTGCGCGGCGCCCGGCCCACTTGGGCACGCGTCGTCAGCCATGCGCAGGCCACGGAGGCGGACGCGAGCGCGACGAGGTCGGCCCCCAGGACATCGCTCGCCCGATGCCAGGACGCGGCCATCGTCAGATTGCCGACCAGCACGACGACCGCTCCGCCCAGCGCGAGCACGACGGTGCGAGCCCGGCCCGGCACCACCATCGCCAGGGCGAAGACGACCGAGACCGCCGCTGCGGTGTGCCCGCTGGGGAAGCTGCCGCCGGTGTACCAGGCGTCGGTGTCGACCAGCTCGGGCCGCTCGAGCACCACGTTCTTCAGCAGCTGAGTGAGACCGGCGGTGACCACGATGGAGCCGACGGACGCGACAGCCAGCGCGGGCCGCCGCCGGATCAGCGCGATCGCCGCGACGAGCAGCGCGCCGACGACCATCGAGAGGGGAGTGACGTCGGCCAGGGCTCCCGCCGCGGTGCCGGTGGCCCGGCCGAACACGAGATCGGCCCCGCGGAGCCCCGAGTTCTCTACGCCCTGGCCCTGCGGAGTGAGGACGGCGAGCCAGTAGACAGCGGCGACACCGATTGCGGCGAGGACGCCGGTGGTGATCCAGCGGCGGGTGATGCGGTCACGGGTGGACACGGGCCTCCTCTCGAACGGGAGTTGCGGGCATAGTGTCTCGATGATGTCAGCGCAGGCTCCGCATCCGCCCGTCGCGCGCCGGAGGTCCCGCGATTCACGCCGCGCGTGCGCTCAGCCGCGGCGCCGGCGCTCCAGCTCGGCGGCTCGCGCCTCGATCGCGAGGTCGGGCTGATCGGCGAAGACGCCGTCGACTCCGCAGCGGAGGATCATCGCGAATTCCTCCTGCCAGGCACCGAACTCCGCCGGATCCTTTCCGCGACGGTGCACTTTCTCGAGGAAGCGGTTCTCGGCGCGCAGGGTCCAGCAGTAGACCTCGAGCCCGACGTCGTGGGCGTCCGCGACCAGCCGACCCGCCCCGGTGGCCCGTCCGGCCGCGTCACGGGAGAAAAGCATCTTCTTATCGACGCTGATTCCGTCGACGACACCGACGAGAGTGCGCAGCCCCGCCGGTGTGGTGAAGGCGGAGTAGGGAGTCGCCGCGGCGCCGTGGGCGGCGACCAGGTCGGGCGGGGCTCCTCGCGACTCGAGCAGGTAGACGCGGCGGGTGCCGACTCCGCTCACCGCGAGCCGCTCCAGCACGCTCTTCTCGAAGCTCTCGATCGTGAGCCGCGGATCGCGCGGACCCCAGCCCGCCGCAGCGAGCTCCTCGCGCACCAGCACGTCGAGCGGCAACCCGATCCCCGCGAAGTAGGTCGCGTGCTTGATCTCGGCCACGAGCCCCGGCGGCGCGAGTGGATCATCCTCGGCCGCCCGGTCCAGAAGCGCCAGCAGCTCGCTGAAGCGCAGCAGGGGGAACTGCCCGTCGAAGGTGGCGCTGGAGGGGCGCACCGCAGGCAGCCGCTCGCGGGCGCGCAGCACCGAGAGCTCGTCCCAGGTGAAGTCTTCGGTGAACCAGCCAGTCAGCTTGCGGCCGTCGATCCACTTGGTGGTGCGCCGCGAGGCGAACTCCAGGCGCCGCTCCACGTCGGTCGTGCCCGAGATCTCGTTCTCGTGCCGGAGGAGCAGAACGCCGTCGCGAGTGGCCACGAGATCGGGCTCGAGCGCGTCGGCGCCGAGCGCGAGCGCCAGCTCGTAGGCGGAGCGGGTGTGCTCGGGGCGGTAGCCGCTCGCGCCTCGGTGACCGATGACGAGCGGGGACGGGCGCGCGGGCATGCGGGCATCCTACGGGCGGCCTGATACGTCTCGCAGCGGAGTCGAGGTCCGCTCGAAGAGAACAGCCAGACTCTGAGAGGCGCTCTCAGATAAGGTGGTGGCCATCGTCGCGGTTCTTTCGGGAACGAGCGGCGCACCCCGCACCCACAGCGACTCAGATCCGCGAGTTCCTTCGGAGACCAGCGCACCTGAGAGAAGAGGAACCATGGCAAGCAACAACCCGGCCTTCGGACGCCCGGAGTTCAGCAACCGCGGCTACGCCGGCCGCGTGCAGGACCTCCCGGATGTCTCTCCCGGCACCCTCGACCAGATGTACAGCCGTCCGGCCGCCGGGTCGGTCGAGACCGATCGGATGACCGTCGAAGACACCCTCGCGAAGACGGCGCTCGCCTTCGTCGTGCTCCTCGCGGGTGCCGCCGTCGGCTGGTTCGTCCCGCAGCTGATGCTCCCGGCCGTGCTCGTCGCACTGGTCCTGGGCATCGTGAACGCGTTCAAGAAGATTCCGTCGCCCGCACTGATCCTCGGCTACGCCGCGACCCAGGGCATCGGCGTCGGAGCGATCTCCCGCTTCTTCGAGACCAGGTACGAGGGAGCGGTCGTCCAGGCCCTCCTGGCCACCGTCATCGTGATCGGCGTCACCCTGGCGCTGTTCATGAACGGCAAGATCCGCACCTCGCCGAAGCTCAACAAGATCTTCTTCATCGGCATGATCAGCTACGCGGTCTTCTCGCTGGTCAATCTGGGCTTGGGCCTCTTCGGCGTCGGCGGTGGCTTCGGTCTGCGCACCGGCTTCATCGGCATCGTGATCGGCCTGATCGCCGTCGCGCTCGCCACCTACTCGCTCGTGATGGACTTCGAGTTCATCCAGCAGGGGGTGCGCAACCGCCTCCCCCGCATCTACGGATGGACCGGCGCCTACGGCATCCTTGTCACCGTCGTGTGGATGTACCTGGAGCTGCTGCGCCTCATCGCAATCTTCCGCGAGTAGCACGGCCCAGCATGTCCGACGGGCGCTCGACCTCTGGGTCGGGCGCCCGTCGTCGTCTGCGCTCCCCCGTCCGGCTCGCCGCCGCTCGACGTACTCTGCCCGCAGGCCTGGCACGATGGAGTAATGAGTGTCGCCGTCGGCTCCCGCGTCGTCGGCCTCGACGCCGCGCGCGGGCTGGCCGTACTCGGGATGTTCGCCGCCCATCTCGCACCGGTCGAGACCGAGATGCTCTGGAACGGACGCAGCTCGGTCCTCTTCGCCGTGCTCGCCGGAGTGTCGATCGGGTTGATGACCGCAGGCGCCGGACGGTCCCTGCGGCCCTGGCACGACACCGGATCGATCCTGCTCCGCGGGCTGTACCTCCTCGTCCTCGGCATCGCCCTCACGATGCTTGGAACGCCCATCGCGGTGATCCTGCCGCACTACGGAGTGATGTTCCTCGTCGCCGCGCTCCTCCTCTTCCTGCCCCGGGCGCTTCTAGCCGTGCTGGTCGCGGTGGCCGCGATCGCCGGGCCTCTCGCGGTCGATGCGCTGACCAGCGCCGGCGGCTCGTGGCTCTCGACGCTCTCGCCCGACGAGGCCCTCCTGGCCGCGCAGCCTCTGACCTGGCTCACCCAGTACTACCCGGTCCCGTCATGGCTGGCCTACGTGGTCCTGGGCCTCTTGATCGCGCGCTGCGACATCCGCTCTGCGACCACCCAGCGCTGGGTGGTCGTCGGCGGTGCCGTCTCGGTCGTGCTCGGCTACGGCGGCGGGCTGCTGCTCGGCGGTCCGGAGACAGTGGAGGCGCATGCGAGCACCACGGCCGAGCTGCTCGGCGCGGGCGGAGTCGCCTGCGTCGCCATCGGCGCGCTGACGGCCCTCCTGCAGCGGCTACCCCTCCTGGCCCGGGCCGCGACTCCGCTCACCGCCGTCGGCGCCATGCCGCTGACGATCTACTCGCTGCAGCTCGTCGCGCTGGCGGTCTACCTGGTGCCCTACGAGCCGTTCGACTTCGAGACGTGGCGCAGCTGGCCGCTGCTCGGAGTGTTCGCCATCGGCTCCCTCGCCGCCGCGCTCGTGTGGCGGCGCTTCGTGGGGCAGGGTCCGCTGGAGTGGCTGCTCGCGCGCGCGTCGCTGCTGCCGCGGGGTCAGCGCCCGGCGCTGAGTTAGGGTGGCCGGATGATCACGCGTCGCGAGGCCGCTCAGCGCCTCGACATCCCGCTCGAGATGGCGACGCGGCACGGCATCCCCATCCGCCTGTCGGAGGAGGAGTTCGCCGCCCTCGAACAGGATCCACCGCCCTGGCTGGTGCAGTCGCGAACGAATCGCACGGGCCGGCGTCCGGTGTGGGTGACGCTCGACTGCACCGTCTGCGGCCGCTCCGAGGCCGCCCGCCCGAAGAAGTGGTGGCCTGAGTTCACCTTCCTCGTCTGCGAGGACCACTCGTCGGCCTCCTGGCCGCACCACCCCGAAGGCCACCGCCGCGACGAGTACGACGGCATCGGCACCCGCTTCATCGGAGTCCTCGACACCCCCGCGTAGCCCTCCCCTCCCGGGTCGACACCGTGCGCCCCACCGCACGATTCGCAGGACACCGCACGATTCGCAGGACTCTGCGCGATTCGCAGGTCTCTGCACGTTTCGCAGGACACCGCACGATTCGCAGGATCGGCTCATTCCTCGGAGCACTTTTCGCCGCAGGATCCGCCTCCGCGGCCGAATCCCCTGCAAATCCCACCCGCGCCGGTCAAGGAGCGCCCCACGCACCCAAGTCCCCCTCCCGCCGACCCCCCGCGGGGCTACTCCCACTCGATGGTGCCGGGCGGCTTGGACGTCACGTCCAGCACGACCCGGTTCACTCCGCTCACCTCGTTGGTGATGCGGTTGGAGATGCGGGCGAGTAGGTCGTAGGGCAGGCGAGTCCAGTCGGCGGTCATCGCGTCCTCGGAGGAGACGGGGCGCAGCACGATCGGGTGACCGTAGGTGCGGCCGTCGCCCTGGACGCCGACGGAGCGGACATCCGCGAGGAGGACGACCGGGCACTGCCAGATCTCGGAGTCGAGACCGGCGGCGGTGAGTTCGGCGCGGACGATTGCGTCGGCGTCCTGAAGCAGGTCGAGCCGCTCCTGGGTGACCTCGCCGACGATGCGGATGCCGAGTCCCGGGCCGGGGAACGGCTGGCGTCCGACGATCGCCTCGGGGAGGCCGAGCTCTCGGCCGATGGCGCGGACCTCGTCCTTGAACAGAGTGCGCAGCGGTTCGACGAGCGCGAACTGCAGGTCCTCCGGGAGTCCGCCGACGTTGTGGTGCGACTTGATGTTGGCGGTACCGGTGCCGCCGCCGGACTCGACGACGTCGGGGTAGAGCGTGCCCTGCACGAGGAAGTCGATCGATTCGCCCTCACCCTTCGCCTCCAGCACGAGCGCTTCGGCAGCCGCCTCGAACGTGCGGATGAATTCGCGTCCGATGATCTTGCGTTTCTGCTCCGGGTCGCTGACGCCGGCGAGCGCGTCGAGGAACTGCTCGCGCGCGTCGACGGTGACCAGGCGGACACCGGTCGCGGCGACGTAGTCCTCCTCGACCTGGCGGCGCTCGTCCTTGCGGAGGAGGCCGTGGTCGACGAACACGCACGTCAACTGGTCGCCGATCGCGCGGTGCACGATCGCAGCAGCGACAGCGGAGTCGACCCCGCCGGAGAGACCGCAGATCACGCGGCCGGTGCCGACCTGCTCGCGGATCACGGCGACCTGGTCGTCGATCACGTTCGACGAGTTCCAGTCGGCGGGGATACCCGCGGCACGGTGCAGGAAGTTCTCGATCACGGCCTGGCCGTAGGCGGAGTGCTTGACCTCCGGGTGCCACTGCACACCGTAGAGGCGCCGCTCGTCGTTGCCGAAAGCGGCGACCGGGGTGGAGGTGGTGGAGGCGAGGACCTCGAACCCCTCGGGCGCCTGAGCGACCGAGTCGCCGTGGCTCATCCACACCGTCTGGTCAGCGGGCTGCTCCCCGAGGAGCACGCCGCCCTCGGTCGAGATCGCGGCGTCCGTCGCTCCGTATTCGCGCAGCCCGGTGTTAGCGACCTCGCCGCCGAGCGTCTTCGCCATCACCTGGAAGCCGTAGCAGATGCCCAGGACGGGAACGCCGAGATCGAAGATGGCCGGGTCGAGCTGGGGAGCGCCCTCTTCGTACACGCTCGAGGGCCCTCCGGAGAGGATGATGCCGACCGGAGACTTCGCCGCAATCTCGGCGGCCGTGGCGTTCGACGGCACGATCTCGGAGTAGACGTTCGCCTCGCGGACACGGCGGGCGATGAGCTGGGCGTACTGGGCGCCGAAGTCGACGACGAGGACGGGTTGCGCGGCGAGATGCGGCTGGGGAGCGGTGGGCTGCTCGCTAATGGGGGGCCTCCACGGAGTCGGACGGGGTCTTCGGGTCGGTGCCGGCGCTTCGGCGCTCGAGGTACTGCTCGACCTCGCGGGCGATGCGGGTCTCGACGAAGAAGGAGAGCGTCGGCACCACGCCGCCGAAAGCGATGAGTACGAAGCGGGCGAACGGCCAGCGCATCAGGCTCCACAGGCGGAAGTCGGCGAAGAGGTAGACGACATAGAACCAGCCGTGCGCGATCAGGATGCCGGTGGAGACGTTCGCGCCGGTGCCGCTCGACGCGTACTCGCCCCCGGGAACCTCGTACATCGGCGCGACGTGCAGCACGCCCTGCTGGCCGAACGCGAACAGCTCGAGGTGGAAGACGTACTTCAGGAGCATCTCGGCGCAGAGCAGGAGCAGCATCACGCCGGTGATGATCGAGGTCACCCGGTAGAAGCGCAGCGCGCTGCGGATAGCAGGGAACTGCGCAGGCTTGGGCTCGAGGGGCATGGCGACCAGTTTACGGTGCGGGGGCGGGCGCCTCGGCCCGAGCGCGCTCCTCGGCATCGAGCGCCTCCTCAGCCTCACGCTCCCAGGCGTCCTTGACCAGGCGGAACCAGAGGTAGAGGGCGAAGCCGGCGAACACGACCCACTCGATCGCGTAGAAGACGTTGAGCCAGTTCAGCGAGACGTCGCTGACCCGCGCCGGGGAGTCGATGGCCTCCAGGCCCGCGACTGGCTCGTTGACGACGACGTAGCCCTGGTAGACGTCCCGCGGCGGGTCCGGCCAGCGGTTCACGAGCGCGGGGATCGAGAGCGCGGTGAGCGTCATCGGATCACGGCCCTCGGCCGGCGCTTCCGCGGCCTCGTTCGCGACGAGGCGGCCGGAGAAGGAGGAGGGCGCCTGCTCGCGTCCGCTGTTCAGCGCGTCCGCGACGGACTGCGCCTGCGCCTGGTCCCGGGTCCAGCCGTACGCGAGCACCAGATCGGCTTCAGCGGTCCGGGTACGGGCGATCACCCACCAGCCGGGCTCCTCGCCGTTGAGGCGGCCACCGAGGATCTCAGCCCCGCCCGGCACGAACGCGGAGGAACCCTCCACGCGCTGGCCGTCGGCGGTGGCCGTGATCGAGCGGGAGGGGGTCGCGACCTCCAGAAGCGGAAGGGTCGTCTCCGATGCTCCGGAGTCCGGCGCGGCGGCCTCGACCGCACGCCCGACCTGCCACTGGCCCAGCCCGGCGAAGAGCCCGGCGATCAGGAGCGCGAGCAGCAGCGCGGCGATCCAGCGCGGGCGCCTGGCCACCTGCCAGAGCGTGCTCTGCGTCATTCGTCCCTCGTCCGCCCTCGATCCGCCCGGTGTCCCGCGGGCCCCAGGAAGCCTAACCCGTGGGAGTGGGAGCCCCGTGGATCAGTAGTCCGGCTCCCGGGGGCGGCGGGGGCGGGAATCGTCGGCACCGTCGGACTGCTGCATCGCCTGGTCGATCAGGGCCTGCCGCATCGGATCGGGGAACTCGTCATCGAGCTCATCCGGCTCCGCGGGGCGTCTCGGAGCAGCGGAGGCCTCCTCGGCGGCGGCGACTGCGGGCGCGGCCATCGCGGCCTCCACGAGCGCGAAGTCCTCGTCGTCCATCGCCGATGTCGCCGCCGGTGCCGCGCGGTGCCTCCTGCGCGAGAGCAGCGCGCCGATGCTCTCGGAGCGTGAGGCCAGGATCGGGCCCACGATCGCCATGATCAGCACGTACAGGCCCGCGAAGGGTTGAATCCGCTCGTCGAGCCCTGCCGAGAGCGACAGCGTCGCGAGGATGAGCGCGAACTCACCGCGGTTGTGCAGGATGAACGCCGCATTCAATCCCGCCCGCGGCCCGAGCTTGTTCAGCCACGCGACGAACTGCCCGGCGCCGAGATTCAGCACGATCGTCATCACCGCGGCGATCAGCACCGGGACGACCACGCTCGGGAAGGCGCCCGGGTCGAGCCCCAGCCCGAAGTTGACGAAGAAGAAGGCGCCGAAGACATCGCGCAGCGGGATCGCGATGTGCTCGACGCGGGAGCGGAACCGCGTCGCTCCGATCACGAGGCCGATCAGGAACGCGCCGATCGCGTCCGTCACCCCGAGGACCTCGCCGATACCACCGAAAAGAAGGGCGAGGCCGAAGAACAGGATGGTGAACAGCTCGTCGTCGCGGGTGCGGAACACGCGCGAGACGACCTTCCCGCCCCAGCGGGCGACCGAGAACATCACGACGAGGAACGCGAACGCGATGAACAGCTTCAGCACGACCGGCCACGGCTCGGTCTCGCCCGAGAGCACGACGGACACGATCGCCAGGTACACCGCGATGAAGATGTCCTCGACCACGGTGACGCCCAGGATCATCGGCGTCTCGGGGTTCGCGAGGCGCTTGAGCTCGATCAACAGCTTGGTGACGATCGCACTCGAACTCGTGGCCGTGATGCCGGCGATGACCAGCGCCTCGCGACTCCCCCAGCCCAGTGCGAACCCGAAGCCGAGGCCGACAGCCATGTTGACCGCGATGTACGAACCGCCGGAGAGGATCAGCCGCCCGGCGTTGCCGAAGAACTCGTCCTGGTCGAACTCGAGGCCGAGAGTGAACAGCAGCAGGATCAGGCCGAAGACCGCAGTGAGTTCGATGTAGCTCGACTCGAAGTCGAGCGGAAAGAGGTGGAAGTTCGGACTCGCAAGGAGCCCGACGACCATATAGATCGGGATGGCCGGAAGTCCGATCGTCCTCCCCAGACGGCCCAGGACGTAGGCGACGACAAACAGGAGGCCGAGGACGATGAGGTCTTCGCCGTGGTGCATCCTCAGGCTCCGGGCGGGGCGTCGACCGTCTTGGCGAAGCTGCCGGTGCGGAAGAAGGCGAACGCCTTGGCGACCTTCTCGGGGCTGCCCGCGACCACGAGGGTGTCGCCCGGGAAGACGCGGAAGTCGGGGGCCGGCGCCGGGTTCGCGGCGTCCCCGCGGACGACGGCGACGACGGTGAGGCCGACGATCCCGCGGTCGGCGGGCTTGCCGAGCTGCTGACCGGCGATGTGGTCGTCGTAGTCGACGGTGAACCAGTCGATCGAGAGGCCGGGGATCTGGTCGAGCGCGGTCAGCGACTCCGTGATCTGCGTGCCGCCGAGCAGCTCGGCGAGCGTGTGCGCCTCGTCGTCGCTCAAGCGGAGCGACACCTTGGCACCGTCCTGGTCCCCCTCGGCGAAGGTGATCAAGTCGCTGTGCCCGGAGCGGTGCGCGATGACGCCGACCTTGCCACCGTCCGCGGTCAGGAACGTGTGCAGCACCCCGACACCGGGCAGTTTGACCCTGCGGACCTCGACCATGCGTGCTCCCTCCGCGCCGTGTGGCGCTCCCACTCGGGACTCCCAGCTTAGGCGCGCGTGCCTCCCTCCTGCCGAGGGAACCCCCACCCGTCCAGGGAGCCCGCTGATCGTGGCTGCCTCGACGGTCCGGGGTTCCCTCGCTATCCACAGGGGGGTGGGGGTTTCCACAGATTGAGGGGAGGGA
>NZ_PSWS01000014.1 GCF_002932875.1 Rathayibacter tritici | reverse complement strand
GATATTCCACACCGACTACCGGCGGCCACTGCGCACCTTCCGAGATGCCTTCAACGCCGTCCGCGGACTCATCTTTTTCACTCGGCAAAAAACCAATTTTGCATAAGCCTCCCTGTTCCTCGAAGTACGCCACCATCGGATCTAAATCCGACTTCTCCCCCTGAGCCCCTGGCGGCTCGATGATCCGAGCGCACGTAACGTAGTAGCTGTTCTCGCCGGTGCCACCCGGAAGACCACCCCCGACACCACCGTTGAACCCCTCCTCAGGCAGCGTCTCCCCACCATTCCACCTCCACACACCATCACTGATCCGCAACTGCGCATCCCGCAACACCTCGTTCATATGCACATAGTGCTGCGCATTCAGCTCGAACTCCTGCTCCAACGTCAAACCCGCCACCTCCGCCCGCGTCATCCCCGCCGCATCCCGCCGCTCCGCCATCACGTTCGACGAACACGCCGACATAACGACGAGAGCCACAAGAACCCCAACGATCCTCGCGAACACCTTCCGAGAGGTCATTGGCGACCCAGGGGACGGACCGGACTATCCCAGCTCGGAAAGGGAACATACACGCCGGGAAGCGACTCCTCGGGATGCTCCCTCTCTCTTCTCGACGCGACCGCCTCGAACAAAGCATGGGCATCATTCGTCCAGAACAATTCACTGAACACCTGGATCGAATACACCCCACTCGCCTGGATGAAGTACTTTACCCGATACCCGTCACCGGAAATGCCCCATATCTCAGCATCGATCGTACGCTCGCGAGTATAGTATTGCCACCCCCGCTCCTCGAAATATATCCGCATCGGATCCAGATCGTCGAGAGAGCCAGTCGCGCCCTCCGGCATGACAATCCGACCCCCACGAACGTAATAGCTGTTCTCACCCGTCCCACCCGGCAGACCACCCCCGACGCCACCGTTATATCCCTCCTGGGGTAGCGTCTCGCCACCGCTCCACCTCCACACACCATCACTGATCCGCAACTGCGCATCCCGCAACAACTCGTTCATATGCGCATAGTGCTGCGCATTCAGCTCGAACTCCTGCTCCAACGTCAAACCCGCCACCTCCGCCCGCGTCATCCCCGCCGCATCCCGCCGCTGCACCGACGCGTCAGGCCAGCACCCCAACAGGACGAAGAGGGCCACGAAAACCCCAGCAATCCGCGCGAGAACTCTCCGGCCTGTCACTGCCGACCCAGCGGACGAATCGGATTATCCCAGCGCGGGAAAGGCACATACACGCCGGGAAGCGACTCCTCAAGAAATGGATCATAATCGCGAGATGCGACAGCCTCGAACAGGGCGTGAGCATCATTCGTCCAAAACAGTTCGCTGTACACCCTGATCGAATACACTCCGCTCGCTTGGATGAAGTACTTAATCCGATAACCGTCACCCGTGATCCCCCACAGATCAGCACTCTCCAACGTCTCCCGAACAAAGTACTTCCACCCCTGTTCCTCGAAGTACGCCACCATCGGATCCAAATCCGACTTCTCCCCCTGAGCACCTGGCGGCTCGATGATCCGAGCGCACGTAACGTAGTAGCTGTTCTCACCGTTACCACCCGGAAGACCACCCCCGACACCACCGTTAAACCCCTCCTCAGGCAGCGTCTCCCCACCATTCCACCTCCACACACCATCACTGATCCGCAACTGCGCATCCCGCAACAACTCCTGCGCATGCACGTAATGCTGCGCATTCAGCTCGAACTCCTCCTCCAACGTCAGACCCGCCACCTCCGCCCGCGTCATCCCCGCCGCATCCCGCCGCTGTGTCATGAAGTTCCCCTTTCCATCCAATCCGCACCCACAGACCAGCATCATCAGCAGCGCCGTCGCCAGCACGGCACGGCCTGCCCGCCGAAACGTTGATCGTCTTCTCACCGAATGACGTCCCCTGTCGCGATGACCTGCACCACGGACGCAAACGAGGTCGAATCTGGGGAGAGGTAGCCGACGGCGCCGGTCGACTCATCGGGAGACATGTCGTGCCCGGTCACCGCTCTCGTCCCGTCCCCCTCTGCGGCGGAGATGGTGCGTACGCCGTCAATCATGCGGAGATCTACCCGCGGACCCAGGTTCCCCAGACGTCCCACGCTTGCCCAGACGTCGAAGTCGGCCTCGGTGGCAAAGACCTTGTCGACATTCAGCTCGTCCACGTCAGTATCTCGGCCGACACCCACAGAGCCGTAGGAGACGAAGGCATCGATGCGATGACGCAGGTCGCTACAGGCGTCCACCGTTAACGGTGACGCGTAGGAGTGGGCGAGAACGGTGGTGCTCTCGGGCGGAACGTCCCGGCGCGCGTCGAGGACGCCATCGATGAAGCCGCCTAATCGCGGGGACCCAGAATCGGCCCGCTCGTCGCTCCACACCTCGAGGTTCCCCGGAGCATGGTAGCCGATCCACGAGACGACAGCGAAGGAGCTGTGAGGGTCGATGGAAGCGGCACCGTCGAACAGATCTCTCGCCACCCGGACGTTCTGCTTCATGTCGCCGACCGTCGTGAGCGCTCCCGGCACGTTCACAGTGACGCGGTCCGCCGTATCGAGGTCGCCCAGCGAGATGGCCGCGACCAACGCGCCATCGTCGACACTGAGCCCGACCAACTGCGCACCCTGCCCCGCGGGCCCGGTCGGCAGCTTCTTCGCCTTTTCGTCCGCATCCCTCACCGCCTCTCGCAGCGCACTCATCTGCGCCGTGAACTCGGTCAACCCGATGCCCTGCCCGCCTCCCAGCCCCAGGGCCAGGTACACCCATTGCGGGTCGCGCTCCGCCGCAGCGAGCACAGCGCGCGAGGCGGCGTCGCGGGCGGCGGCCGGCAGCCCGTCGAGATCGGCGAACGCGATCTGCGTCGAGAGCGGAAGACCGGCGACGTCCGCCGGGGTGAGGCCGGACGCCGTCCACGCCGCGAGCACGTCCGGCGAGGCGAGCGCGGGATCAAGGAGCTTCCGTAGCGGACTGGGCAGCCGCCCGAGCGCGCAGGTGCCGATCGTGACATCCGAGAGCAGCCCGCCGCCCGCTCGCTCGAAGGCCTCCGCGACGCGCTCGGCCCAATCGGCGTCCCAGGCGTTCTCGCTAAGGAACGAGACGAAGCCGTCGAGCACATCCATCTGCTCGATGGGCGCCCAGGAGCAGGAGGCGGTGAAGTCGGTCCAGACGCCGCTGAGCCGACTCCAGAGGTCGTGTGCCTCACGGTCGAGCGCACGCGCGACTCCGACGAAACTCCTCAAGCGCACCGGATCGGCCGAGCTTCGACCCGAGGCAGGCGCGCCCTCGGCCGAGTGGGAGCGTCCCTGCGCGCGGAACGACACGCGGATCGGGCGAGGTCGAAGCGGCTCGGAGGAGGGACGGGGATCCGTGATCCTCGCCCATTCGTCCTGCACCGCCTGGGTCGGGTCCCCGGGCACGCGGGCGCGGAGTCGGGCCGTCTCCCGCTCGTACCAGCCGTCGAGATCGTCGCGGCGCCGCTGCTCCTGCGCCGCCTGCTCCGCCATGTGGTCGACCTGATCGGCGAGCGTCCGGAGGGAGGCGATGAGCTCCCTCCGATCATTGGCAGAGGTCTGGCAGGCCCGAGCGAAGAGCTGCTGCGCGATCCCCGCGAAGTCGGTCTCGACATCGACCACCGAAGCCTGCCGTTCGACGCCCTGGCGCCCAAGGTCCTCCGCTGAGCAGCGGAGCCGAGAGGAGAGCACTGCCGCCGTCTCCGCGTGGAACCGCACCTGCACGACTCCTCCTTTCTGCCTCCCACCCGAGGCGTTGTGAGTGAGCGTCACCTTATGGCGGGGCTCGGACGCTCTGCTGCCGCTGGCGCGGAACACCACCTCCGCGAAATCGCCCGGCCGGGAATACCGGGCCTGCCGCGTTCCTTGGCCTCCGTATGCGATCGATCGTCTACTCCCGCACCGGTGACTCCTCCGTCCTCTCCCTCGTCGACCGGGAGGAGCGGGTGCCTGGCCCCGACGAGGTCCGCGTCCGCGTCCTCGCATCGGGTGTGAATCCGACCGACTGGAAGGCGCGCGCTGACGGCGACCTCGCCTTCGACGAGGTGGTACCGAACCAGGACGGCGCCGGCATCGTCGATGCGGTCGGCGAGGACGTCGAGCACCTGGCGGTCGGCGACCGCGTCTGGATGTACCTCTCCGCGCACCGCCGCCCGACCGGCACCGCGCAGGAGTCGACAGTGCTCGCTGCAGAGCACGTCGTGCGCCTGCCCGACGGCATCCGAACCGACATCGCCGCAAGCCTCGGCGTCCCCGCGATGACCGCCCACCGCGCCCTCACCGTGCACGAGCACGGCCCCTCCCGCCTCGCACCCGGAGCGCTCGCCGGCCGCACCGTCCTGGTCCAGGGCGGCGCCGGCGCCGTCGGCCACGCCGCGATCCAGCTCGCCGTCTGGGCCGGAGCGACCGTGATCGCCACAGTGAGCAGCGACTCCAAGGAGCGCCTCGCTCGGGCGGCCGGCGCGCAGCACGTGCTTCAGTACCCCGACGACGCGCTCGCCGACCGGATCCGCGAACTCGCGCCCGACGGCGTCGAGCACGTGGTCGAGGTGGCCCCCGCGCAGAACGCCGCGCTCGATGTGGAGGTGCTCGCCAACCACGGCAGCATCGGCTACTACGCGAATAACAACGGTGACGAGTTCACCGTCCCGATCGTCGCCAGCTTCGCGAAGAACGCGCGCTGGCAGGGTCTCCTGCTCTACACAGTGGGCGAAGAAGCGTTGCAGTCCGCGGCCGAGGACATCACCGCGGCACTCGTCGACGGCGCGCTGCCGGTGGGCGAGGAGGCGGGTCTGCCGGTGACCTGGTTCCCGTTAGAGGAGACCGCCGCGGCCCACGACGCGGTCGAGCAGGGGGCCACCGGCAAGGTGCTCATCCGCGTCGCCGACTGACCCGGCGCAGGCGCGCTCCCGCGGGTATCCGCCGGGCGCGCGCCTGCAACGGTCGCGCCCGCCGGATCAACCCCGGAGCGGAGGCGAGCCCGGCACGGTCGCGCGATCGGCCAGGCCCGTGACGAGTTCGGCCAGCGCCTCCTCCGCCGTGCGGGTCGGCGACCACCCCAGCTCGGCGCGCGCCCGCTCGGTGGACATCACGGGGACGTTGCCGGCGATGTCGAGCCAGCCCGCGTCGGTGCGCTGCACCCGGAGGTGCCAGGTCGCGGTGACGATTGAGCGGAGGAGCGCGAAGGGCACCGTGACCAGGCGGGCACCGAACGCGCGGGCCAGCCGCTCCGGAGTGAGGACAGGCTCGGCCGCGATGTTGAACGCTCCCCCGGCACGCCGGTCGATCGCGCGCCAGAAGGCATCGGCCACGTCGTCGGCGTGCACCCCCTGGAAGATCACGTTCTTCGGCAGCGGCAGTACCGGAATCCGAATCGCCTTCAGCCACCGCGTGGGGTAGTGCGGGCCCGCGAAGAGCCCGGCGATCTCGGTGGCCGCTCCGCGCTGGAACACCAGCCCCGGCCGCAGGCGCGTGACGATGATCTCGGGGTGCTCCTGCTCGAAAGTATCGAGCTGCCGCTCGTTCGCGGCCTTATGGCGGCTGTAGGTCGAGGTGTGCAGGCCGCCAGTCGGCCAGTCCTCGTCCACGCGGATCGACTTGGGCGCCGCGCTGTAGGCGCCGACCGAGGAGGCGACCGCGACCTGGCCGACACCCGCAGCGGTAGCGGCCGCGAGCACGGCCGCGGTGCCTCCGACGTCGACCAGCCGCTGGAACGGCTCGTCGTGGCTGGGCTGCAGCGCCCAGGCGAGGTGCACGACGGCGTCGATGCCGACGAAGGCCTCGCGGAGCAGGCGCGGCGCCTCGCTGGAGACGAGATCGACCTCGATCCAGCGCACGTCGCGATACGCCGCGGAGCGGGGCCGCGCTGCGCGGCGCGCGATACCGACGACCTCCTCCACCCCGGCCTCGCCGTGCAGGCGTCGCAGCAGTGCCGTGCCCAGATTGCCCGTCGCTCCGACGATCGCGATCCGCATGTCGTCATCCCTCCGTGGCCGACACCCGCCGACCCCTGCTCCGAGGCTAGGCAGGGCCGCCGCCGGGAAGGAGCCTCTTGACAGCGAGGGCGGCGAGGCGCCCGGCCGGACAAGTTGTGCCCAGGCGCGGGAGCCCCTTCACCGAGCCTTCACGCGTTCCGCGTGATCAGGTTCTTGCACGCGCCGATCGTGCGCGTCCGGCGTCTCTCGTCCCGAGACCCCGATAGGGTGCGAAAGAGCCCATCCCCGAACAGAACGGCGTCTGCATGACCTCAACCATCGAGCGCCTCCGCGTCAAAGATTTCACCGTATTTTCCGACCTCGATCTCCCTCTAGCCAGTGGCATCAATGTCTTCGCTGGCGAGAACGGTGCTGGAAAGTCCCATCTTCTCAAAGCTATGTACTCGGTTCTGTCCGCAGATCAGACGCCGCGCGATTCACTATCGGCAACGTTGGGCAAGCAGCTCGCCGCTAAGCTCGTGAACGTCTTTCGACCAGAGAGCTTAGGGCGCCTTGTGCGTCGACGGGTCGGACGAGGGCGCGCCGGACTCGACCTAAAATTCTCTGGAGACCAGCAACGCGTCTCCTTCTCATTCGCGACCAACTCACAGTCTGAGGTCAATGTTCAACATCGGCTCAGCAAGCCCCTCACAGGAACGCCGGTTTACCTCCCGACTCGTGAGCTGCTGACGATCTATCCTGGTTTCGTCTCGCTTTACGAAAGAACGTCTCTTGAATTCGAAGAGACCTGGCGAGATTCATGCATCCTTCTAGGACTCCCGCTGAGCCGCGGCCCCCGCCAGGAACGCGCGAAAAAACTCCTCGCCCCCCTTGAGGAGTCCCTTGGCGGCAGCGTTGTCGAAGAGGGAGGCCGTTTCTACCTCAAAGTACCTGGTGGAGGAAAATATGAGATGCCGCTTGTGGCGGAGGGGATGCGAAAGTTAGCGATGCTCGCGAGGCTCATCGCCAATGGGACTTTATTCGACAGCGGCTTCCTTTTTTGGGATGAACCGGAAGCTAATCTCAATCCTCGAGTTCTTCGGCATGTGGCCCGCACCATCTCACAGCTCGCGCGGTCTGGAGTCCAGGTCTTCGTCGGAACGCACAGCCTCTACCTGATGAAAGAACTCGAAATTTTGAAGCGAAACGAGGCTGCGGACTTCCCCCCGATGCAATTTGTCACACTCTCCCCTGGAGAGGATGGGGTCAGAACCACAGTGGGCCAATATCTAGAAGAACTAGAGCACTTAGCCAGTCTCGATGAGTCGCTTGCTCAATCGGACCGCTACCTCGACGCCGTGACCGAAGCATGAATCTCGACGTCGACGGCGCTAGCTTCTTATTCCCAAGCAGTTGGGATGTCCTCAAGTACGACGACTCCGATTTTTTTCGAAAGGTTTTCGTTCGCACTCACGATGAGATAAAGGCAATCGACCTGGTGGCCATTCAGCGGGACCTCGACGGCGCGGTCATCAGCTTGGTTCTCATCGAAGTGAAGGACTACCGTCATGCCGACGCAAGGGGGGTGCACCCAACGGAACTGGCCACCATCGTTGCGAAGAAGGTCACCGCAACTCTTGCTGGCCTATCCGCGGCGACCCGGAAAGCCGAGAACATGCATGAGAAGACGCTGGCTATCCGCTCTGTACAAGCGCCTGCTGTGAAGATCGTTCTTCACTGCGAGGACCGCGCCGTTCCGATTATCGATCCGTCAGACTTGCTGATTAAGCTACGGCAGCGTCTCGGTCCAATCGCCGATGTCGTGACTGTTGGGTCGTCCAAAAACACACGGGGGGAATGGACGGTGCTCATGCCGTCGCTCGCGTAACACGCGCTTGCGGGCTTTATCTTGGCGTGTGCTTAGACCACCCTGAGCGAAGCTCTGCATACGCGCAGGGCCAAGCGACTCCGTACTCTGAGGAGATGCGCAGCAACCCACCTCAGGCTGATCACAGACGGCACCTCGTCGCCGGCGTCGAGCTGCGCACGGTCGATGTCGGTCCGCCGGGCGCGACGGCGGTGTTCGTCCTGATCCACGGGATCGGGATGTCGCACCACACCTTCTCGCCGCTCGCCGCCGTGCTCAAGCGGTACGGCCGCGTGATCGGCGTCGACCTCGCCGGGTTCGGCGCCAACCGGCGTCCACGGCGCAGGGTGGGCCTTATGGAGCATGCGGAGCAGGTCGAGCAGGCACTGCGCGGCTTGAGTGTCTCGCGCGCCATCGTCGTGGGGCACTCGATGGGGTCGCAGGTGGCCGTCGAGCTCGGGCTGCGTACACCCGGGCTGGTCGAGGCAGCGGTGCTGATCGGGCCGGTGGTCGATCCGGAGCGGCCGGGAGCCGTCCGGCAGGGGCTGGCCCTGCTGCGCGACTGCCTCGGCGAGCCAGTGGGCGTGGACGCGATCCTGCTGGCCGACTACCTGCGCGGCGGTGTCCGCTGGTACCTGCGTCAGCTCCCCGAGATGCTGCGGTACCCGATGCAGGAGCGGCTCGCCGAGCTGGAGGTGCCGGTGCTCGTCGCGCGCGGCCGCGACGATCCGATCGCCACCCGTGACTGGTGCGAGCGCCTGGCCGCTCACGCGCGCGCGGGACGGCTCGTTGAATTCGTCGGCTCCCGCCACGTCGTTCCTCGCACGGAGCCCGACGCACTTGCGCGGGAGATCCTCCGCTTCGCTGCCGCCCTCGGCGAGACACCCGTCTCCCCGCTCACGCTGCGCGCGGAGCCGGCCGCATGAGCCGCCTCCGGCGCCTGCTGCGCAACGCCGTCTGGTGGATCCGCGACTACGCCTATGCCGTCGCCTGGCAGGCGCGCGGCGTCCTCTCACGCCGTGCCCCTGATGACTACCTGGACGGTGATCGGCGACCGATCGTGGTCCTCCCGGGGATCTGGGAGACCTGGTCGTTCCTGCGCCCGATCATCGACCCGCTGCACGAGCGCGGGCATCCGCTGCACGTGCTGACGGGCCTCGGCCGCAACGGCCGCCCGGTTGCCCGCACCGCGGAGGACGTGGCCACCTACCTCGCCGAGCACCACCTGCGCGACGTGGTGATCGTCGCGCACAGCAAGGGCGGGCTCGTTGGAAAGTACGTGATGACCGAGCTCGATCCCGAGGGGCGGGTCGATCGGATGGTCGCGGTGTCGACTCCGTTCGGCGGCTCCCGTTATGCTCCCTACCTCGTGCTGCGCAGCCTGCGCGCATTCTCGCCGCGCGACGCCACGACCCTCCTGCTCTCGAGTCGCGCCGGTGCGAACGCGCGGATCACCTCGGTCTTCGGGCTCTTCGATCCGCACATTCCCGAGGGCAGCATGCTCGAGGGCGCGGTCAACGTGCGGATCGAGACCGGCGGGCACTTCCGCATCCTGAGCGATCTCGAGACGCTCGCCGCGGTCGTCACGGCGGTGTCCGCGGAGGAGCGCTCCTCCGCGGACCCCGCGGGACGAGACCCCTCGGGACGAGACACCGCCGGACGAGACCCCGCAGGACGAGACCCCGCCGGACGAGACCCCTCGGGTTGAGACACCGCCCGACGCCGTAGCAACCCCCGCCGCCGCCGCGGAACCCCCTGGTGCCCGCGGGCAGCGGGGCGGAGCGTGGAGCCATGCCCGCCCCTGCCACCGGCCCGACCGAGCTCCTCCTCGTCCGACACGGCGAGAGCCTCGCCAACATCGCGGCGAGCGCCGCTGAGGCCTCGGGAGCGCACGAGATCGCCGTCGATCGCCGTGACCCCGACGTCGAACTCTCCCCCGCGGGCGAGGAGCAGGCGCGTGCGCTCGGCCGCTGGCTGGCGGACGAGGCACGCCCCGCCTCCGCCTGGACCTCGCCCTACCGCCGAGCCGCCACCACCGCCCGCCTCGCCCTCGCCGAGGCCGGCATCGACCTGCCCCTCCGCGCCGACGAGCGCCTGCGCGACCGCGACCTCGGCGTCACCGACCGCCTCACGACAGCAGGAGTGCGGGCCCGGTTGCCGGAAGAGGCCGCGCGCCGCGACTGGCTCGGCAAGTTCTACTACCGGCCCGCGGGCGGTGAGGCCTGGACCGACCTCGCGCTCCGCGCCCGCGCGTTCCTCGACCACCTCGACGCCGCCGCTGCGCCCGGACCGGCCGTCGTCTTCTGCCACGACGCCGTCGTCCTCGTGCTCCGCTACGTCTGTGAGGGCCTGTCGGAGTACGAGCTGCTCGACATCGGCGCCTCCACTCCGGTCGCCAACGGATCCGTCACCCGCCTCATCCGCGAGGGCGAGGAGTGGCGGCTCGCGCTCTTCAACCGCACCGACCACCTCGAGCGCTCCGGCGCCCCCGTCACCCGGCACGACGACCGCGCCGCCGGGGAAGGACACCCCCGTGAGTGACCTCGTCTCCCGCGCCCTGCTCGAGCAGCGCTGGCCCCTCCCCGAGCCCGGCGGGTCGAAGCACTCCCGAGGCGACGTTGTCGTGGTCGGCGGTGCCCGCAAGACGCCCGGAGCCGCGATCCTCGCGGGGATCGCCGCGTTGCGGACCGGAGCGGGGCGGATCACGCTCTGCGTCGCCGAGTCGGTCGCGTCGGCCACCGCGGTCGCGCTGCCCGAGTGCGGAGTGGTTCCACTCGCCGAGACGCGCACCGGTTCCGTCGCCGGGCGCGGCCTCGACGTCCTCGCCGGCGAGCTCGCCTCGGCGGACGTCGCCCTGATCGGTCCTGGCCTCGACGATCCGCGTGCGACCGCCGCGACCCTGCGCGCCCTCGCACCACTGCTCGACGACGTCCCCGCCGTCCACCTCGACGCCTTCCCGCTGGGCGTCCTGCCCGGCCAGCGCCGCACCGCACGGCGACTCGCCGGCCGGCTCCTGCTTACTCCGAACACGGAGGAGGCGTCGCGCCTGCTCGGCGCCGAGGTCGAGGACGTGGAGCGCGCTGCCGTCGCCGTCGCCGAACGCTACGGAGCGGTCGTGAGCCTGTTCAACACGATTGCCTCACCGGACGGCGACGCGGTGCGCATCGAGGGCACGCACCCCGGTCTGGCGACCGCCGGCAGTGGTGACGTGCTCGCAGGAGCGACGGCGGGTCTGCGCGGGCGCGGCGTCGACCCGATGGGCGCGGCGGCCTGGGGAGCATTCCTGCACACGCAGGCGGACACCCGGCTCTCCCTGCGAATCGGGCCCACCGGCTACCTCGCGAGCGAGATCCCGGGCGAGTTCCCGCGCGTACTCGCGGGCTGATACGCGCCTGCGCGCTCGTCAGCGCGGGACGTCGGCCACAGAGAACGCCACACCCGACGTGATCAGGATCGACGTCTCCCGAGGCTCGCCCTCGCCCTGGTTGACGGTGATCCAGCGCGAGGCCGACCCGTCCAGAGCCCGATCGATACTCTCGCGGACCTCCGCCGCCGTCGTCTCACTCAGACTGAACGGCGCTCCTCCGTACATGATCTCGACACGCCTCACAGCAGACTTTCCTCGCTCGGCCGAGGGGTGCCGTGGGGTTCCTCGCTGATACGCAGACCGTGTGCGGTGTGCGAGTCGGTCAGGAGCTGGCGGATCCAGTCCGGGTTGATGTTCGGCGCCCGACCGCCGTGGTACTTGAAGCGGAGCGGAATCGCCGGGTGCAGCCAGATCGAGGTCCGGCCGTCGCCGACCGCCTGGGAGTCCTTCCAGGAGAAGTAGAACGACTCATTGCGCGCGAGCTTCGAGCCGATCACGATCTGCAGGTGCGCCAGCAGTCGGTCATCGAAGTCGACCTCGAGGGTCGAATCGTAGATCAGTCGCCCCATCAGGCGGTTCTCCGTTCAGAAAGTCACCCGTCCGCGGAGGAGCGAGCGGAGTCGTGGGCGTCGATCCTACCGGCACTGAGCCTGCTCGCCACGCGTCGTCCTCGCTTCCGGGGCGAGGATCGAGTGCACTGCGGTGTCGCGCCAGGATCCGTCGGCCCGCCGCTGGTCGTGGCGGAGCACTCCCTCGAACAGGGCACCGAGGCGGAGGATCACCGCGCGCGGGCGGGCGTTGGCCGTATCGGCCTGCACCTTCACCCGCTCTTGGCCGCTGTCGAAGGCGAGCCCAAGCACGAGCCGCTTCGCCTCCGGGTTCACGGCGGGGCTCCACACGTTGGGCGACGAGGCGGTCCAACCGAGGTGGGCCGCCTCGCGTCTTTGGTCGACGTCGGCGAGCGAGGTTGTGCCGACCCAGCGGGAGGGCGCCCCTCGCCGCGGGATTTGTCCGTGGCGTGACGGGCTGCGCGGGCCCTCAGGCCACGGCGAGAGCGGCCACCGGCGACACCTTCGTCGCGCGACGGGCGGGGAGCACGGCCGAGACGACCGTGATCACGACGCCCACCACGAGCACGGCCACCAAAATCGGCACCGGGATGGTCGGCGGGATCAACCCGATGCCCGGCAGCGAGCCGAACACCGAGATCGCGCCGCACCAGCCGTAGACGATGCCGAGCACGATGCCGAGCATCGCCGCCGCGACAATCATCTGCGCCGCCTCGAGGACCACCATGACGCGCACCTGCGAACCAGTGAAGCCGAGCGCGCGGAGCAGGCCCAGCTCACGCTGGCGCTGCAGCACGCTGAGCGAGAGCGTGTTGACCATCCCGACGGCGGCCAGGACGACCGAGAAGCCCAGCAGGACGCTCATCACCGCAGTGCTCACCTGGATGAACTGCTCGAACGCGACGATCACGTCGGGGTTCGTCTCACCCGACCGCTGCATGATCGAGCTGAAGGTGGCGGCGGCGACCGCGAACATCGTGACCAGGGATACCCCGATCACCAGTCCGATGACGGCGCGGGCGCTGCGCGCGGGATGGCGGACGGCATTGGCGGAGGCGAGGCGCGCGACGGGGCCGTTTCCGAAGATTCGGCCGACGAGGGCCGTCAGCGGAGGAAGCAGGACCGGCGCCCCGAGGATCACCCCGGAGAACGACGCCATACCTCCGACGAGCCCGAGCAGGACGCCGCCGGGGTTGGTGAGCCCAACGACCACCCCGCCGGCCAGGAGTAGCGCGCCGCCGACGACGAAGACGATCGCCGTGACGTTGCGGGCGCTGCGGCCACGCAGCTCCTCATAACGGGGTTCCGCGGAGGAGCCCGCGGCCTGGGACGGCGCCACCACGAGCACGCGGCGCGACCCGGACCACGAGGCGATGACCGTCGAGGCGACCACGGCGATCAGCGGCAGCAGCAGGCCGGGCGAAACGAGCGGGTAGTCGAAGCGGGGCAAAGCGCCGCTCCGGATCGCGAGTTCCGCGGCGAGCGCCACGAGAGCGACACCGGCGACCAGGCCGATCGCAGCGCCGAGGAGCCCCTGCACGAGGCCCGTGCGGACGATCCCCCCACGCAGTGACTGGCCGGAGGCGCCGAGCAGGCGCAGCAGGGCGATCTCGCGGGTGCGCCCGGCGATGACGGTGGAGACGGCATTGGCCGTGACGATCCCGCCCACGAACACCGCGATACCGAAGAAGACGGCGCCGACCATCCCGAGCATGGCGGCGACCTGGCCGATGCTGTCGACCCCCGCCGCGGCGAAGGCCACGACCATGTCGGCGATGACCTGCACCAGCACGGTGCCGAACGCCGCGGCGAGTGCGGCGACGGTGACGATGGCGCCTCCGCCCTGGTGCGAGCCCGTACGCACGCTGCTCACGCGGCGCCCTCCATCGTGAGCATCGCGATCGAGACCTCCTCCGCGCTCATCCCGCGGCGGTCGTCGACGACGGCCCCGTCGCGGAGGAAGACGATGCGGTCGGCGTAGGCCGCCGCGATCGGGTCGTGGGTGACCATCGCGATGGACTGGCCGTACTCGCGCGTGGACGCGCGCAGCAGGGTGAGAACTTCGCGGCCGGTGCGGGAGTCGAGATTGCCGGTGGGCTCGTCGGCGAAGATCAGCTGCGGCCGAGTGGCCAGCGCCCGTGCGATCGCGACCCGCTGCTGCTGGCCGCCCGAGAGCTCGTGCGGCCGGTGCCGGAGGCGCTCGCGGAGCCCGAGGGACTCGATCAGCCGGTTCATCCACTCCTCCTCGGCGCCCGTGACGGCGCGGCCGTCGAGCTCGAACGGAAGGCGGATGTTGCCGCGGACGTCGAGGGTCGGCACGAGGTTGAAGGCCTGGAAGACGAAACCGACACTGCGGCGGCGCAGGACGGTGAGCTCGGCGTCGCTCATGGAGGTGATTTCCGCATCGCCGAGGAACACGCGGCCGGAGGAAGCCGTGTCGAGTCCGGCGAGCACGTGCATGAGCGTCGACTTGCCGGATCCGCTCGGACCCATCACCGCGGTGAACTCGCCGCGCTGGATCGAGAGGGTGACGTCGTCGAGGGCGACAACGGGCGGGGTGCTGCCGTAGAGCTTGCGCACGCCCTCGACGCGCGCTACGACGGAGGAGGTCTGGTTCTGCATGTCCTCGACGCTACGGAGCCGCTCCTGTCGCCGGCGTCGTCCGCCGGGGCCCGCACCGTCATCCCAGCGACGGACCCGGAGTGGTCCGCCGGCCTCCCGGATCAGCGGGCTCGGAGCCCCGAGCGGCGCAGCGAGAGGGCTGCGAGTGCGGCGGTGGCGTCGGGGTCTCCGCGGCGCCAGCCGGTCACCGCCTCCGGATGCGCGGCGAGGATCTCGCGTGGCGACGCCTGGGTGAGCGCACGCAGGGCCAGCAACTCGGAGCCGGCCACGGTCGAGCCGAGCGCCCGCAGCTGCGCGGTGCGGCGGACGAAGCGCAGTCGCGGCCGGAGCCACAGCAGGGCGAGGAGCAGGACCGGAAGACCGCCGACGGCGAGCCCCGCGACCACGGCCAGCGTGCTCGCAAGCTGCTGCTGGTCGCGGCCGGCGGCCGCCAGCACGGAGCCGGCGCCGCTCGCCTCGTCGAAGGGAGCACGCACGGCGTCGCCCAGGAGGGGGATGCCGCCCAGAGTGGTCCCCGCATCGCTCATCGTCGAGCCGAAGCCGCTGCCGGCGCTCTCGAGTCGGCGGCCGATCTCGGCGAGTCCGGCGATCAGCGAGCCGACCGCGATCCCCGCGGCGATCGCGACGACGGCGACTCCGAGTGCGAGGGCGTCTGCCACGATCTGCCGCGCGCGGACGGTTGGGAGGTCGGCGTAGATCTGCATGCGCCGATTATCCGGCGCTCGGCGGGGTGGTTCTGTTCACAACGCAGGAAGGATCGGATGGGACGCGGACTGATCCGCTGGACTGCCTCGCCTCCAGCCCGATCGTCCTGAGTTGTGAACACGATCGCCCGTCTCGGAGGACCGAACGTCCCTCCACAAGCACCGCGGGCGGTCCGGCCGTCGTGGTTGTGGCCATCGCCCCCTCCTCGGGCAGGCCTCAGGCGCCAGGCTCGCAGAATGGATTTCGACACCGAGTTGTCCCTGCGCGACGGCGTCGCCTCGCGATCGCAGCTGCTCGCGGCAGGTGCTACTGGCCGAGACCTCACGGCGGCGGTCAGCGACGGACGCCTCCTCCGCGGCCGGCGCGGCTGGTACGCCTCGCCGCGTCTCCCGCCGGAGGCCCTCGCCGCTTTCCGTCTCGGTGGTCGCCTCGCGGCAACCGACGCGGCACGCTCGCACGGCCTCTGGGTCCTGCGCTCGCCCGAGCTCCACGTGCACGTCGGGCCGCACGCCGCCCGGCTCACCGCACCGCGCGGCGTCCGACTGCACTGGGATCCGGTGCATCCCGCGGACGAGGTGCTCCGCGTCTCCCCGATCCACGCGCTGCTCCAGCTCGGCCGGACCGTCGGCGACGAAGACCTGCTGGTCGCGCTCGAGTCCGCACTCGAGAAGCGGATCCTCGGTTCCGATGACCTCGCCGAGCTGCGCGCCGCCTGCCCGCACCGACTGCAGGCGCTTCTCGTGTTCGCCCGCGACGACTCCCAGAGCGGCGTGGAGACCCTCGCCCGGTGGCGCCTGCACCTGATCGGCGTCACCGCCCGGGCGCAGGTGTACATCCCCGGCGTCGGGCGCGTCGACCTCGTGATCGGCCGCAGCCTCATCGTCGAGCTCGACGGCCGATCGACGCACGACTTCGAGAACGATCGCCGCCGTGATCTGCACGCCTCGATCGACGGCTACGTCACCCTGCGGTTCTCCGCGTCTCAGGTGCTCACCTGCTGGCCCGACGTGGAGCGGGCGATCCTTGCCGCGATCGCGCGCGGCCTGCACCTGCTCTGAACGGCTCAGAGCAGATCGTGCAGCACGACGACCTGCTCGCGCTCCGGGCCGACCCCGATCGCCGAGAACCGGGCGCCACTCATCGCCTCGAGGGCGCGGACGTAGTCCTGCGCCGTCTGCGGCAGGTCCGAGAAGTCGCGGCACCCGGAGATGTCCTCCTGCCAGCCGGGGAACTCCTCGTAGATCGGCTTCGCGTGGTGGAAGTCGCTCTGCGAGACGGGGACCTCGTCGTGGCGGACGCCGTCGACGTCGTAGGCGACACAGACGGGGATTCTCTCCAGGCCCGAGAGCACGTCGAGCTTGGTGAGCACGAAGTCGGTGACCCCGTTGATTCGAGCGGAGTAGCGGGCGATGGGCGCGTCGTACCAGCCGCAGCGGCGCGGGCGGCCGGTGGTGGTGCCGAACTCGAAGCCCTGCTTGCGGAGGTACTCGCCCCACTCGTCGAAGAGCTCGGTCGGGAACGGGCCGGCTCCGACGCGGGTCGTGTAGGCCTTGATCACGGCGATGACCCGGTCGATGCGGTTCGGCGCGACTCCGGAGCCGGTGGCCGCGCCGCCCGAGGTGGCGCTGGAGGAGGTGACGAACGGGTAGGTGCCGTGGTCGACGTCGAGCATCGTGGCCTGGCCGGCCTCGAACAGCACGGTCTTGCCCGCGTCGAGGGCCTGCGCGAGCACGAGGGACGTGTCGGCGACCATCGGACGCAGGCGCTCGGTGTACTGCAGCAGATCCTCGAGCACCTGCTCGACCAGGATCGCGCGGCGGTTGTAGACCTTCACTAGCAGGTGGTTCTTCTGGTCGAGGGCGCCCTCGACCTTCTGGCGGAGGATGTTCTCGTCGAAGAGGTCCTGGATGCGGATGCCGACGCGGTTGATCTTGTCGGCATAGGCCGGGCCGATGCCTCTACCGGTCGTGCCGATCTGGCGTTTTCCGAGGAAGCGCTCCGTGACCTTGTCGAGGGTGCGGTGATAGCTGGTGATGACGTGGGCGTTGGCGCTGACGAGCAGCTTCGATACGTCGACGCCGCGGGCGCTCAGCGCCTCGAGCTCGTGGAACAGCACCTCGATGTCGACGACGACGCCGTTCGCGATCACGGGCACGACGCCCGGGGTGAGGATCCCGGAGGGAAGCAGATGCAGAGCGTACTTCTCGTCGCCCACGACGACCGTGTGCCCGGCGTTGTTGCCACCGTTGAACTTGACGACGTAGTCGACGCGGCTGCCGAGGAGGTCGGTGGCTCGTCCCTTGCCCTCATCGCCCCACTGGGCGCCGGTGATGACGATTGCTGGCATGGCGTGTCCTTCTCGACGGGAGGGGCGTACGGATGGGCGGGCTCGGCGCGGAAGTCGTGCCGCGTCCGCGCGACCAGCCGCTCGATTCTAGCGGAGGGGCGCAGTGGGCGGCCTGGCCTCTGCATCGCCGAGCAATGCTCTCGATCCCGTCATGCGCAGTTCACACGCTGCGCCTAGATTCGAGGACGTTCATCCACCACTCACCATGCGAACAGGACAACGATGCGCAGACTCCGCGCCGCAAGCCTCCTCGCCGTCGTCGCGCTCGGGGCCACCACCGCCGCTCCGCTCGCCTCGGCCGCCCCTCTCGACAACGGCGTCGAGCTCACCCTGGTGTCCACGACCGACACGCACGGGCACGTCTACGACTGGGACTACTTCGCGAATGCGCCCTACCCGGCCACCGGAACGCTGGGCCTCACCCGCGTCGCGACCGAGGTCGACCGCCTCCGTGCCGAAAAGGGTGAGGAGTCCGTGCTCGTCATGGACAACGGCGACGCGATCCAGGGCACGCCGCTCACCTACTACTACGGTCTCGGCGACGGCGCCGCGGGCGTCCTCTCGGGCGAGACGACGCATCCGATCGCCACCGCTTTCAACACCATCGGCTACGACGCCCAGGTCGTCGGCAACCACGAGTACAACTACGGGCTCGACATGCTCAGCGCGTACGAGGGCGATCTGAACGCCCCACTGCTGGGCGCCAACGTCGTCGATGTCGCGACCGGGAAGCCGTACCACGACCCGTACACGCTGATCGAGCGCGAGATCGACGGGAAGACGGTCACCGTCGGCGTGCTCGGCCTGGTCACCCCTGGCGTCCGCGTCTGGGACAAGCAGTACGTCGACGGCGTGCTCGAGTTCCAGGACATGGTCGCCGCCGCGAAGCAGTGGGTCCCGATCGTGCAGGAGCAGGCCGACGTGGTCGTCGTCCTCGCGCACACCGGCCAGGGCACGGTCCCGGACGCGGAGTACGACCCGGCCGATCTCAACGAGGACGTCGTGAACAACATCGCGACGCAGGTCCCCGGGATCGACGTGGTCGTCGCCGGCCACAGCCACAAGGACGTCCCGGAGACACTGTTCACGAATGTCGCGGGCGAGCAGGTGCTGGTCACCCAGCCGAAGTTCTGGGCGCAGGGCCTCACGGAGGTCACCCTGAACCTCGTTCCGGACGCCGCTGGCGGCTTCGAGGTCGACTGGTCCGCCGGCAGCGCCCCCGTCGCGAAGCCCATCTCTGCGACGGATATCGCAGACGAGTCGACCGCGCTGGTCGACGCCCTCGCCGAGCAGCACGCCACCACCATCGAGTACGTGAACACCCCCGTGGCGGAGTCGGTCGAGGAGCTCTCGGCCGCGACGTCTCGTTACGAGGACACTCCGATCATCGACTTCATCAACACGGTGCAGGCTCAGACCGTCGAGGCGGCCCTCGAGGGCACGGAGTGGGCCGACCTGCCGGTGATCTCGCAGGCCTCACCGTTCTCGCGCACCGCCGTGTTCCCGAAGGGGCAGGTCAGCATCCGCGACATCGCGGGCCTGTACATCTACGAGAACACTCTGCGTGGGGTCGAGGTGACCGGAGCCGAGGTGCGCGAGTACCTCGAGTTCTCGGCCCGCTACTTCGTCCAGACGGCCGAGGGTGCGGTGTTCGACCCTGAGACCGGCACCAACGCGAAGACGGAGGACCGGCCCGACGGCATCCCGGATTACAACTACGACGCGATCTCGGGCGTGGACTACGTGATCGACGTCTCGCAGCCCGCCGGCTCGCGCATCCGCGATCTCTCCCACGCCGACGGGACCCCGGTCGCCGATGACGAGCGCTTCGTGATGGCGGTCAACAACTATCGTCAGAGCGGCGGAGGCGCCTACCCGGCCGTCGCGCAGGCTCCCCTCGTCTACGACGAGCGCCTCGAGATCCGCCAGCTGCTCATCGACTGGTCGACCGCCCGCGGCGTGATCGACCGGGCGGACTTCTCCGACCCCAACTGGTCGCTGACGACGCAGCCCGCCGCCGCGGTTCCGGTCGCGCCTGGGCCGACCGAGCCCGGCACCCCGACCGAGCAGCCGGAGGCGCCTGCGTCGCCGGAGCCCGTCACCACAGGGGCTCCGGTTGCCGCAGGCTCGGGACCGGGTTCGCTCGCTGAGACCGGTGCCGACGCGGCCGGCCTGATCGGCGGCGCCCTGGTGCTGCTGCTCTCGGGTCTCGCGCTGGTCATCGCGCGACACCGCGCCGCGTAGCCGAGCAGTGTCGGACGGCGGTCGACGGGTCTCCCGTCGGCCGCCGTCCGGGGCCCCGGATCAGCCCCGGACGGTACGCGACCGATGCGCCCGCCAGGCCGAGAACGCCCCCGTCGACCAGAGCGCCCAGACCACCAGCAGCGGTTGGAACACGAGCCGCACCGCCCGTGCCGTGTCCGTTTCGAGACCGAACGCCGGCGTCCGCGTCACCAGCTGCGAGACGTTCCCGGGGAACACCGCGATGAAGAACACAGCGACCGCGACTCCGATGACCACCCGCCACCGCGCGAGCACCGCCAGCGCGAGCCCGAGTGCGATCTCGACGAATCCGGAGGCGACGACCACGACATCCGGGTCCATCGGCAGCCACGGCGGGACCTGCGCCTGGAAGGCCTGCCGCGCGAGCGTCAGGTGGGCGGTCCCCGCCGTGACGAGCACGAGGCCCAGGAGGAGGCGGGCGAGAGTGCGCGGGGCGGAGCGTCGTCCTCCGTCGGGCGCTGTGGCGGCGGTCATCTCTCCAGTCTGCGCGCGGAGGGCGCCCGTGCCGACCGCGCACGCGTTCCGGCGCCGCCCCGTATCCTCGATACCGCCCCGTCTGCCGACCGTGAAACGAGATCCATGAGCACCCTGCCCCGCCTGATGGCCTTCGACCTCGACGACACCCTCGCCGCGTCGAAGTCCCCCGTCGACCCGGCGATGGCCGACCTCTTCGTGAAGCTGCTCCAGGCCACCGAGGTGTGCATCATCTCGGGCGGCCAGATCGGCCAGTTCCGGATGCAGGTGCTCGACCGCCTCGAGGGCGCCGACCCCGAGGTCCTCGCCAAGCTGCACCTGATGCCCACCTGCGGCACGCAGTACTACCGGTACGAGAACGGCGACTGGGCGCAGATCTACGCCGAGAACCTCACCGACGACGAGAAGTCACGCGCCCTCGCCGCGGTCGAGGAGAAGGCGAAGGAACTCGGCTACTGGGAGTCGGAGACCTGGGGCCCGATCCTCGAGGACCGCGACTCGCAGATCACCTTCTCGGCCCTCGGCCAGGCCGCACCCGTCGAGGTGAAGCAGGCCTGGGACCCGGACGGCGAGAAGAAGAACACCCTCCGCGAGGCCGTGCAGTCCGTACTCCCCGACCTCGAGGTCCGCTCCGGCGGCTCCACCTCCGTCGACATCACCCGCAAGGGCATCGATAAGGCGTACGGGATGAACAAGCTCACCGAGCTGACCGGCATCCCTCTCGACGAGATGATCTTCGTCGGCGACCGCCTCGACCCCGATGGCAACGATTACCCCGTCAAGGCGATGGGCGTCGAGTGCTTCGCCGTCGAGGGCTGGCACGACACCGCAGCGTACCTCCGCTCGTACGGCCTGTAGGCCGCTCCTCGCGGGACCTCTGCTGCGGCAGGGATCCCGCCGATCCGGTCAGCGGTCCTCGTTCAGCGATCCCGTAGCGGTGCCGTCGAGGGTGAGGCGGAGCCGTCGGGGCAGCGACGCGACGACGATCGCGTGCGACTCCTCGATCAGCTCCAGCACCAGCCCGGGCTCGACGATCCCGCCGGCGTCCACCGTCACCCAGTGCTTCTTATTGAGGTGGTAGCCGGGAGCGATCCCGTCGACTCCCGCGACCACGTGCACCACGTTCTCGGGCAGCGCCTTCACGCTCACCACCGGCCGCCCGAACCGCTCCGTCTCGAGCGCGAACACCTTTCCCCCGACCTTCCACACCCGGGTCCCCTCCCCGAACGGAAACCC
>NZ_PSWS01000041.1 GCF_002932875.1 Rathayibacter tritici | reverse complement strand
GGGCGGGACCGGGGGGATGGGCGGGACCGGGACGGAGCTGTGCGGGTCGTCGGAGCCGGGGCTGGGACGGGTGCTGTCGTCGCTCATGGCGCGAGTCTAGCCAGCGCCCGAGCGAGCGGCGGGGGACGTTCGCCGGATCAGGCGGGCAGGTAGCCGCCGTCGCGCAAGTCGCCGACGAAGGCGGTCCAGGCGATCGACGCGATCACAGCGAGGATGAGCGCGAGGTAGCCGAGCACGAAGCCGGCGACGGCCAGGCCTCTGCCCCGCTGGCCGGAGCGCCCGGCCTGGGCGAAACCGACGTGACCCAGCACGATCGCAGCCGGGGCCAGGCCCAGGAGAGCACAGACCAGCGCAGCGATCGCCAGCGCGTTCATCGGCGGCCGGTGGGACGGGAGTCCCGGGTAGGGGTCGGCGGCAGCCGGTGGCGGCGGGGAGGCCGCCGACGGCTCGCCGAGAGGAGGCGGGAACGGCGCGGGCGGCGGTGTGGGCGCGGTGTCGTCGGTCACGGTGTCCTCCTGGCGGTGCTGGTGCCCCCGGGGCCGGTCGATCAGTACCCGGTGGCGGGAATCGTCGCCGCGATCGAGAAGAACACGACGAACGCGATGATGGAGATGATGATGGCGGCGAAGCCAATGATGACGGCAGCGAGAGCGAGGCCACGCCCCTTCTCCCCGGTGCGCTTGATCTGCGACAGGGCGATGAAGCCCAGCACGATACCGACGAGGGAGACGAAGAACGAGGCGATGAAGCCGACGACCGCCAGGATGTTGTAGCGATCGGACGCGGGCGTGTACGGAGTGGTCATGGGATCCCCCAGGGTCAGGAATGAGCGGACGCGGCCCAGAGTGGCAGTGGTGTGCTCCGCCTGTCAAAACGCTGGGACGTCGCTTGCGTAGGTGGGTCACCGCTCAGGCGTGCTCTCAGCGGACCTGGATCTCGGTCACCGGAAGGGTCGAGTCGGCACCGAAGCCGAGCCCCGATGGCGGATGGCCTGCCTCGATCAACTGCGCCGCCAGGGCAGCGATCATCGCTCCGTTGTCGGTGCAGAGCGAGAGCGCCGGGATCCGCAGGGTCACTCCCGCCGCCGCGCAGCGCTCCTCCGCCAGCGCCCGGACCCGCGCGTTGGCGACGACGCCACCGCCGAGCAGGAGGCGCGGCACGCCCCGGTCGCGGCACACGGCGAGCGCCTTCGTGAGCAGGACGTCCGCGACCGCCTCGCGGAAACTCGCCGCGACGTCGGCCACGGGCACCTCCTCCCCCGCGTCCTGGCGCTTCTCGACCCAGCGGGCGACCGCCGTCTTGAGCCCGGAGAACGAGAAGTCGTAGCGATGACGCTCCAGATCCTTCGGCAGGCTGAGCCCGCGGGGGAAGCGGATGGCCCTCGGGTCACCACCGGCCGCGACCCGGTCGATCTGCGGACCGCCCGGGTAGGGCAGGCCAAGCACGCGCGCCACCTTGTCGAAGGCCTCGCCCGCCGCATCGTCGATGGTCTCGCCGAGGAGCTCGACGTCCGAAACCAGATCGCGCACGTGCAGGAGCGAGGTGTGCCCGCCCGAGACCAGCAGCGCGATCGTGGGCACCTCGACCGGGCTGCCCTCGCTCCCATCGGCGCGGAGCACGTCGGCTCCAACATGACCGACGAGATGATTCACCGCGTAGAGCGGCAGACCGAGCGAGACGGCGAGCGCCTTCGCGGCTCCGACGCCGACCATCAGGGCGCCCGAGAGGCCCGGTCCGCTGGTGACCGCGATCGCGTCGAGGTCGGTGAGCGCGACCCCGGCCTCGGCGAGCGCGGCGTGCAGCGCGGGCTCGAGCGCCTCCAGGTGCGCGCGGGCGGCGACCTCCGGCACGACGCCGCCGTAGCGGGCGTGCTCTTCCATCGAGGAGGCGATCGTGTTGGCGAGCAGGGTTGTGCCGCGGACGATGCCGATGCCGGTCTCGTCGCAGCTGGTCTCGATCCCGAGGACGAGGGGTCCGGTGCTCACAGGGTCTCCTGGGTGACGGCGAGGGGCAGGCGCATCACGATCGCGTCCACTCCGTCGGGCTGGTAGTAACCCGGGCGGACGCCGATCTCCTCGAAGGCCTCCGAGCGGTAGAGGGTCTGAGCGGCGGGGTTGTCGGCCCGGACCTCGAGGAAGACCTCGCGGGCACCGCGCTCGCGGGCCGCGTCGAGCAGCGCACGGAGCAGGCGGCGGCCGAGCCCGGTGCGGCGCACGGAGGCGATGACCGCGATGGTCTGCACGTCGCCCTCGTGGGCGCCGACGGGGCAGAGGAGCCCGGCGTAGCCGACCACCTCGCCGTCGCGCTCGGCGACCAGGTACCGCGTGTGGCGGCTCCGGATCTCCTCCGCCATCATCCCGCGCGACCAGGCGTCGCCGGTGAATTCCGACTCCTCGATCGCCATGACGGCGTCGAGGTCGTCCGCCTGCGCTTCGCGGAGTACGGCCTCGCTCATGCGCTCACCCGCTTGGGGCCAGCCGACAGCGTGACGTCCGGCGAGCGGAGGTAGAGGGGCTCGTCGGCGGCGCCGGTGCGGCCTGCCGCGCGCAGCCGAGCGGCGACGACTCCGAGTTCGGCGGCCGAGACCGACTCGGCCTCCAGGCGCGGAAGCTCCGGATGCGGGAGGGCGGGCGGCTTGTCCAACCCGGGACCGGCGAGGCGGACGGGGAGGCCCTGCTCGTCGAGACCGTCGTAGGCACTCCAGTACAGCTCGCGGCGGCGGGCATCGGTCACGACGAGGAACCCGGCGGCGCGACCCTCCCTCAGCGCGGCGAGCGCGATCGCATCGTGCGAGACCACGGGGAGGGTGGGCACACCACGGCCGAGCGCGAAGGCGCGGGCGGCGGCGATCCCGACCCGGAGGCCGGTGAAAGGGCCCGGACCCATGCCGACCGCGACAGCATCGATCTCGCCCGGCGCGACTCCGGCCGCCTCGAGCGCCTCCTGGATCAGGCGGCCGATGACCTCGGCGTGACGCATCGTGTCGACTTCGGTGCGCTCGGAGCGCACCTGGCCCGCGGCGTCGACGACGGCGACGGAGGTTCCGGAGGAGGTGTCGATCGCGAGGAGCACGCGTCCAGGGTACCCGCGGGCTCAGCTCCAGCCGGTGCCGCGGAAGCGGACGGTGCGCGGCTCCACCGGCTCCTCGCCCTCCTCGCCCTCCTCAACCTCTTCGGCGTCGGAGCCTGCGGTCGGCCGCTCGATGACCACGTCGAGCCACGACTCCGCGACGCCGTCGAGCATCCCGGCACCCCACTCCACCACGACGACCGAGTGCGCCAGGTCGAGATCGAGGTCGTCGAGCTCGACCGGCGAGCCGACGCGGTAGGCGTCGACGTGCACGAGCGGCGGCCCGCCGTGCAGCGATGGGTGGGTGCGGGCGATCACGAAGGTGGGGCTGGTCACCGGCCCGCGCACGCCCAGGCCCTCGCCCAGTCCCCGGGTGAACGTGGTCTTGCCCGCCCCGAGCGGACCTGTCAGCACCAGCAGATCGCCGGCGCGCAGCACCCGGCCGAGCTCCCGGCCGAGCTCCGCCATTGCCTCCGGATCCGCGACCTGGACGGTCCGGTCCGCAAACCGAGTGCGCTCAGGCACGGCCGTCCGCCGCGGGCAGCAGCCGCCGCTGGACACGCGGCCCGAGCCGGGTGACCAGCTCGTAGTTGATGGTGCCGCACCAGCGCGCCCACTCGTCGACCGAGGGGACACCGGTGCTCGGGTCGCCCCAGAGCGTCACCGGGTCGCCCGACGCGACCGACGCGTCGCCCACGTCGACGACGAACTGGTCCATCGCCACGCGCCCCGCGATTCGGTGGCGGCGGCCGCCGATCGCGACCTCGGCCACGCCGGAGGCACTCCGCGGGATGCCGTCGGCGTAACCGAACGGCACAAGCGCGAGCGTCGTCTCGCCCTCAGTACGCCAGGTGTAGTCGTAGCTGACACCGGTCCCGTGAGGCACGCGGCGGACGCCTGCGATCCGGCCCTGCAGTGTCATCGCCGGGACGAGCCCGAGCTGGAGGGAGGTCTCGTCCTCGAACGGCGAGAGCCCGTAGAGCCCGATGCCGGTGCGCACCATGTCAAGCCGCAGCTCCGGGATCCGCAGTGCCGCCGCGGTCGCCGCGAGATGGACGACCGGCGCCTGCACGCCGTGCGCGTCGAGGAGCGCTTCGGCGCGACGAAGCAGCACGAGCTGCGCGAGGTCGTCCTCGCGGGAGGAGTTCGAGAGGTGCGAGAACAGCCCGGTGAGGTGCAGGGTGCCGCGCGCGCTGTAGCGGGCGAGCGCGTCCGCCAGCCGCGGCCACTCCTGCTCCGGAGCGCCGTTGCGGCTGAGGCCGGTGTCGACCTTGAGCTGCACGGCGGCGCGCACACCGCGGTCCTCGGCGGCCTGCGCGAGGGCGTCGAGCTGATCCACGGAGGAGACGGCGACGTCGATCGAGTGCTCGAGCGCCGCGTCGAAGTCCTCGCCGGGGTCGTGCAGCCAGCAGAGCAGCGGAGCGACGATGCCGGCCTCGCGCAGGGCGACGGCCTCGCGCAGCTCCGCGGTGCCCAGCGCATCCGCTCCTCCGTCGAGCGCCGCCTGCGCCGCCGCGACGGCGCCGTGCCCGTAGCCGTTCGCCTTGACCACCGCCATCAGGCGACGGGCGCCGGAGACCTGGCGCAGGCGTGCGGCGTTGGCGGCCATCGCGTCGACGTCGATCAGCGCCTCGCGGTACGACAGCGGCGTCCTCATGAATCGGCCACCCTCACGACTCGGCCACCACGAACGCGCATGCCACGCCCGCGTCGTGTGTCATCGAGAGGTGCAGCCGGGTGATCCCGCGCGCATCGGCGGCCGCGCGGGCCGGGCCGTGCAGAGCGAAGGAGGGATTACCGTGCTCGTCGCGCTCGATGACCATGTCGTGCCAGCGCGCGCCCGCGGAGTCGCCGAGCGCCTTGATCAGCGCCTCCTTCGCGGCGAAGCGGCCGGCCAACGACGCGACGGGGAGCGGGCGTTCGCTCTCGGCGAACAAGCGATCGCGGAGGCGGGGCGTGCGCGCCAACGAGCGCTCAAAGCGCGCAAGGTCCACGACGTCCACTCCGATCCCCACGATCACAGCGCGATCACTCGACCGTGACCGATTTGGCGAGGTTGCGCGGCTGGTCGACGTCGAGCCCCTTAGCACTCGCGAGCTCCATCGCGAACATCTGCAGCGGAGTGACGGCGAGCAGCGGCTCGAACAGCGGGTCGGCGAGCGGGATCGGCACGACCTCGTCGGCGATCTGGATCGCGGCTGTGTCGCCCTGCTCCGCGATCGCGATGACGCGGGCGCCGCGAGCCTTGATCTCCTGGATGTTCGAGATCACCTTGCGCTGCAGCTCATACGACTCGCTCGGGCTCGGCACGATCACAAAGACGACCTGGCCCGGCTCGATCAGCGCGATCGGCCCGTGCTTGAGCTCGCCCGCCGCGAAGCCCTCGGCGTGGATGTAAGCGAGCTCCTTGAGCTTCAGCGCACCCTCGAGCGCCACCGGGTAGCCGACGTGGCGGCCGAGGAACAGCACCGCGCGGGTGTCGGCCATCCAGCCGGCCAGCTGGGCGATGTCGTCGGAGGCGTCGAGCACCCGGGACAGCTTCTCCGGGATCGCCGCGAGCTGGGCCGCCTGCGAGGCGACGAGCTCGGCGGAGGCGGCACCGCGCACAGTGGCGAGGTGCAGTCCGAAGAGGTAGAGCGCCGCGATCTGGGCGACGAAGGCCTTGGTCGACGCGACCGCCACCTCCGGACCCGCGTGCGTGTAGAGCACCGCGTCCGACTCGCGCGGGATCGTCGCGCCCTGGGTGTTGCAGACCGAGAGAGTCTTCGCTCCGTGCTCACGGGCGTACTTGACCGCCATCAGCGTGTCCATCGTCTCGCCGGACTGGCTGATCGAGATGACGAGGGTGCGCGGGGAGAGCACCGGGTCGCGGTAGCGGAACTCGTGACTGAGCTCGACCTCGACGGGGACGCGGGCCCACTTCTCGATCGCGTACTTCGCCACCATGCCGGAGTAGGCGGCCGTCCCGCAGGCGATGACGGTAATGCGGTCGATCTCGGTGAGTACCGGGTCGAGCGCCTCCAGCTCGGGCAGCGTGATCGCGCCGTCATGGATGCGCCCTCGGAGCGTGTTCGCGACGGCCTCGGGGCCCTCGGTGATCTCCTTGGCCATGAAGCTCGACCAGCCGCCCTTCTCGGACGCGGAGGCGTCCCAGGCGATCTCGAACGGCTCGGTCTCGACCGAGTTGCCGAAGAAGTCGGTCACCGTGACGAGCTCGGGGGTGATGGTGACGATCTGGTCCTGCCCGATCGCGACCGCGCGACGGGTGAACTCGACGAAGGCAGCGACGTCCGAGCCGAGGAAGTTCTCGCCGTCGCCCAGGCCGATCACGAGCGGAGAGTTGCGCCGCGCGCCGACGACGACGCCGGGCTGGTCTCTGTGGAGGGCGAGCAGCGTGAACGCGCCCTCCAGGTGCGCGACCACGGCCTGGAACGCGAGGACGAGGTCACCGGTGCGGCGGTATTCGCGGGCGATCAGGTGGGCGGCGACCTCCGTGTCGGTCTCGCTCTCGAAGACCGCGCCCTCGGCGAGCAGCTCCTCCTTGAGCGGCTGGAAGTTCTCGATGATGCCGTTGTGGATGACGGCCAGCTTGCCCTCGTCCGCGAGGTGCGGATGCGCGTTGTGGTCGGTCGGACCGCCGTGCGTCGCCCAGCGGGTGTGACCGATGCCCGTGGTGCCCTCGGCCAGGGGGTGCGCCTCGAGGTCATCGACCAGGACGCTGAGTTTGCCCGAGCGTTTGCGGCTGTCAAGCCGTCCGTCGGCGTCGATCACGGCCACGCCGGCCGAGTCGTAGCCGCGGTACTCCAGACGCTTCAAGCCCCCGAGCAGCACGGCCAGGCTGTCGCGCTCACCGACGTATCCAACGATTCCACACATGGGCTCGATTCTAAGCGGGGCGGAGGCGCCTCCCGCGGTGTCCGGCGCGCGGCGGGGCGGACGCTAGGGTAGGTCCTCATGCCGTCGTCTCCTCGCGATCCCGCACACGACGCGCACCCCTCCCCCTTCGTCGAGATCGTCCGCTCGGACTGGGCCGAGCTCGCCCGCAGCACCGAGCTGCCGCTCACCGAGACCGAGGTCGTGCAGCTGCGGGGGCTGGGCGACCGGTTGAGCCTCGCGGAGGTCGCCGAGGTCTACCTGCCGCTCTCCCGCCTCCTCACCCTCTACGCCGGAGGGGCTCGTCAGCTGCATCGCGCGACGAGCACATTTCTCGGGGAGCGCGCGCGGCCGACTCCGTTCGTGATCGGCGTCGCCGGCTCGGTCGCCGTCGGCAAGTCGACGATCGCGCGCCTGCTGCGCGAGCTGCTCGCCCGCTGGGAGGACACGCCGCGCGTCGAGCTGGTGACCACCGACGGCTTCCTCCTCCCCAACCGCGAACTCGAGCGCCGAGGCCTGATGAGCCGCAAGGGCTTCCCGGAGTCGTACGACCGGCGGGCGCTGCTGCGCTTCGTCTCGGAGGTGAAGGGCGGCGCGGCGGAGGTGCGCGCGCCGTTTTACTCGCACCTCTTTTACGACATCGTCCCCGACGCCGAGATCGTCGTGCGGCGCCCCGATGTGCTGATCGTCGAAGGTTTGAACGTGCTGCAGCCGCCCGCGCCGGGTCATGGGCTCGCGGTGAGCGATCTGTTCGACTTCACCGTCTACGTCGACGCCCGCACCAGCGACATCGCGCGCTGGTACGAGGAGCGCTTCCTCACCCTGCAGCAGGGTGCCTTCGCGAATCCGAACTCCTACTTCCACCGCTACGCGGCGCTGACCCCCGACGAGGCGCGGGAGCGGGCTCGGAGCATCTGGACCGCGATCAACGAGCCGAACCTGGTGCAGAACGTGCGCCCGACCCGCTCCCGCGCGAGCCTCGTCCTGCGCAAGCAGGCGGACCACACCGTCTCCTCCGTCCTCCTCCGCAAAATCTGACCCGCCCCCAGTGCGCGACCTGTTCGGCTCGCAGAATCACCGTCGGCTCGTCGGATTACCCGTATTTCGCGAGCCGAACCCGTTTCAACGAGCCGAAGGTCTCGTATCCCGGGACGCGGGCCGCAGAATGGCGGGCGGGCCGGCGTTCTAGACAGCGGAACGCAGCTGCGTGAGGACGACCGCCGCGAGCGACTCCGCGAGGCGGTCCGCCGTCTCCTGGGTCTTCGCCTCGACCATCACGCGCACCATCCGCTCGGTGCCGGAGGGGCGCAGCAGCACCCGTCCATCGCTGCCCAGCTCGGTCTCGGCGTCGGCCACGGCGGAGGCGATGACCGCGTCGTCCCGGACGCCCTCGCGATCCACTCCGCGCACGTTGATCAGCGTCTGCGGGAAGACGGCCATCACGGCCGCGAGGTCGGCGATCGTGCGTCCGGTCCGGGCCATCTCGGCCGCGAGCTGAAGCCCGGTGAGCACTCCGTCGCCGGTAGTGGCGTAGCGGCTCATGATGACGTGGCCGGACTGCTCTCCACCGAGCGAATATCCGCCGTCGTTCATCGCTTCGAGCACGTAGCGGTCGCCGACCGCGGTGTCGATGACGCGGATGCCGGCGTCGCGCATGGCGAGCTTCAAGCCGAGGTTGCTCATCACCGTGGCGACGAGGACATTGTCGCGGAGCGCGTCGCGCCGGGCCAGGGCGGTCGCGAGGATCGCCATGATCTGGTCGCCGTCGACGATGCGGCCCTGGGCGTCCACCGCGAGGCAGCGATCGGCGTCGCCGTCGTGCGCGATGCCGAGATCGGCGCCAGCCCCGCGGACGGCGTCGGCGACGGTGTCGAGGTGGGTGGAGCCCACTCCGTCGTTGATGTTGAGGCCGTCGGGGTCGTTGCCGATCACCGTGACGGTGGCGCCGGCGTCCGTGAACACCTGCGGCGAGATGCCGGCGGCAGCGCCGTGTGCGCAGTCGATGACGACGTGCAGGCCGTCCAGCCGGGTGCCCTCGAGGGAGCCGAGCAGGTGGAGGACGTAGCGGTCCTCGGCGTCGGAGAAGCGGGTGATGCGGCCGACGTCGGCTCCGGTCGGAGTGAGCGGGGGGACACCGAGCGCCGCCTCGATGCGGTTCTCGAGCTCGTCCGGGAGCTTGCGTCCGCCGGCGGCGAAGAACTTGATGCCGTTGTCCGCGGCGGGGTTGTGCGACGCCGAGATCATCACGCCGAAGTCGGCGTTCTCGTCGGCAATGAGGTAGGCGGTGGCGGGCGTCGGGATGACGCCGGCGTCGAGCACGTCGACACCCGCGCTCGCGAGACCCGCCGCGACCGCGGCTCCGATGAAGTGGCCGGAGATGCGGGGGTCGCGGGCGAGCACGGCGACGGGTCGACGGCCCTCGGCCCGGGCGGCCGCACCGAGTACACGGGCGGCCGCCTGGGCGAGGCCGAGAGCCAGGTCGGCCGTGACCTCGCGATTCGCAAGGCCACGGACGCCATCTGTTCCGAACAGGCGCGGCATGGTGCGCAGTCCCTTCTCGAGCTGCTGGTCGTGCGGCCCGGGGGCCGCGGCGACTAGCGCTTCGAGAACTGGGACGCCTTGCGGGCCTTCTTGAGACCGGCCTTCTTGCGCTCGATGACGCGGGCGTCGCGGGTCAGGAAGCCCGCCTTCTTCAGGGTCGCGCGGTTGTTCTCGCGGTCGATCTCGTTCAGCGCACGGGCGATGGCAAGACGGAGGGCGCCGGCCTGGCCGGAGGGGCCACCGCCGGTGATCTTGGCGACCACATCGTAGGAGCCGACGAGGTCGAGCACCGTGAAGGGGTCAGTGATCAGCTGCTGGTGCAGCTTGTTGGGGAAGTACTCCGCGAATTCGCGGGCATTGACGGTCATGCCGCCGTTGCCGGGAACGAGACGCACGCGGGCGATGGCCTGCTTGCGTCGGCCCACGGCTGCGCCGGAGACGTTGAGGACGGCGCGGGGCGTCGTGGACGCCTCGGTGGCCGGGCTTTCGGTGGAGTAGCTCTCGGGAGCCACGTCGATCTGGTCTGCGATCTTCGCCACGGTGTAGGTGATCCTTTGTCTTCGAAGTCTGGGATGTCGGGGAGGGCCGGAGCCTACTGGGCGACCTGGTTGAAGGCGTACGCGTGCGGCTGCTGGGCCGCGTGGGGGTGCTCGGGGCCCGTGTAGACCTTCAGCTTGCGCAGCTGGGCGCGGCCGAGGGAGTTCTTGGGGAGCATGCCGCGGATGGCCTTCTCGACGGCGCGAACCGGGTTCTTCTCGAGGAGCTCGGCGTAGGTGGTGGCCGAGAGGCCGCCCGGGTAGCCGGAGTGGCGGTAGGCCTTCTTCTGCAGGAGCTTCTGGCCCGTGAGGGCGACCTTCTCCGCGTTGACGATGATGACGAAGTCACCCATGTCCATGTGGGGCGCAAAGGTGGCCTTGTGCTTGCCGCGCAGAAGCGCAGCGGCGTGAGTGGCGAGACGGCCGAGCACGACGTCGGACGCGTCGATGACGATCCAGTCGTGCTGGACGTCAGCCGGCTTCGGAGAAAAAGTGCGAGTCACGTGAGTGCTGCTTTCTGGTCGGAGTGAGGTGTTCGTGAATCCCGCTCCGTGGCCGTTCGCCCCGCGAGGGGGCGAACCGAACCGGTGGAGGGCTCAACTTCGGGCGCTCGGTACATGGCCGAAAACACCAAGGGTCGACATTACAGCAAAGCCTCTGTCCGGCCAAGCACGGATCCGGCGGGCGGCCGGTGCGATGACCACCGGGTCAGCCGATAGCCGCGAGCGCCGACTCCGCGAGCCCCACCAGCGACGCCTGGTCGCCGACGAACGAGCGGAGGGTGACCAGGCGCGTGCCCTCGAGCACGACCACCGTCGCGGCCGGGTCCGTCGACGCATCTCCCGCCCGGTACAGCGCCTGGTCGCCGAGGTCGACCGGCTCGGTGGCACCCGCCTGCTCCTGTTCCACCAGAGAAGCGGCCGTGGCTCCGGAGGACGAACTCAGGGTCAGCGCGGTGGAGTTGCCCGCTATTGTCCACGCGCAGGATCCGGTCAGGGCGGAGTCGGTCACGAAGCCCGGCGGCAGCTCGAGCGCTGCGGTGATCGTGTCCAGCGGCAGGACCGCGGCGCAGTCGAGTGCCTCGTCGACGAGAACGGGAGCGGTCGGCGTCACGGCGGGCTCGGCAGCGGGATCGGTCGTCGACGTCTGCTCCGCAGCGGTCGGTGTGGGAATGTCCACCTGCGCGTCGCGCGGGACGTCGATCGTGGTGGATGAACAGCCCGCGAGCAGGAGCACCACCGCGGCGACGGCCAGCGGCCTCGAGCGTCGACGAACAGCCGTGCGCCACTGGATCATTCCGTGTCCTCCCTGTCGGGTCCCTCGGTCTGCACGGTGCGCTTGGCTCGTGTGAGTCGAGCGCGATCGGCCAGCGAGGCGTCCTCAGGGTAGTCGACCTCGCGCAGGATGAGGCCCCGGGCCGGCATCACGGCGAACGCGTTGGTCCGCCGGGCCGCGTCGCGCACCAGCGGCACCGCTCCCCCGTCGAGCTTCCCGGCGCCCACAGCGACGCAGGCACCCACCAGGGCCCGCACCATGCTGTGACAGAAGGCATCGGCGCGCAGGTGCGCGTGCAGGACGCCGTCGGCGTCGCGTTCCCAGCTGAAGTCGAGCAGGCTCCGGATCGTGGTAGCGCCCTCCCTCGCGCGGCAGAAGGAGGCGTAGTCGTGCAGGCCCAGGAGCGAGTGCGCCGCGGCCGCCATCGCATCCAGATCGAGAGAGTCGGTGATCCAGGTCGTGTAGCCGCGCTCGAGCGGATGGCGCATCGAGGTAGCGTCGGCCAGGCGATACTCATAGCGGCGCCACCGCGCCGAGAACCGCGCGTCGAACCCATCCGGCGCCTCGGTCACCCGGTGCACCGAGACGTCGGTGTACTGGCCCAGGATCCCGCGGAGGCGCCGCTCCAGGATCGACGCGGGTGGGAGCGGCTGCTCCCCGGGCCTTCGCCGTCCGCCGCTGATGCGGCCCCACTGCTCGGGAGTGAGGTCGACGTGGGCGACCTGGGCACTGGCGTGCACCCCGACGTCGGTGCGCCCCGCGACGGTCACGGTCGGGCGCTCCTCGGAGCGCAGCACCAGCGCGAGCGACTCCTCGAGCACCCCCTGCACAGTGCGCAGGCCGGGCTGCTTGGCCCAGCCGGAGAACTGCGAGCCGTCGTAGGCCAGGTCGAGGCGGACGCGGTGGAGCATCAAATGAGTCTAGGGCGAGGCCGGGAAACGGCTCAGGCGACGGCGAGCGGCACGCCGACGCTCGCCAGAGCCGAGACCGCCCAGTCGACCAGCGTCGCCTGCTCACCGACGGAGGAAACGATCCGCAGCTCCCAGCCACCGGCGAGCACGGCCAGCTCGGACGGAGCGGGCGCGAGGCCCGGCAGCCAGTAGGCGGCCGTTCCGAGGGAGACGGGAACGGCGCCGGCCGCCTCGCCCGCTCCCGTGAACGTCTCCAGGAGCGGACCGCGGTGCAGGGTCAGCACGACGGCGGAGTCGTTGCCGGCCAGGGCGTAGGAGCAGGTGTCGCCCGCGGCGGCGAGCACCACGGAACCCGCAGGCAGGCCGGTGTCCTGCTCGATGGCCGTCGCGGCGAGAGCACCTGCGCAGTCCACGTCCTGCTCCGCCGTCGCCGGCGCGGAGGTCGCGGGCGGGACGTTCGTCGCGCTCGCGCTGACCGCCGAGTCGGGGATGTCGATCACGGCGCCGGACGCGCATCCGCTGACGTCGGCTGCGAGGGCCAGGGCCAGAATCGCCGCGGCGGCCGACGAACGCAGTCGCACAGAAGTCCTCCAAGGGTCGTCGGGGCGGACGCCGGAAACGCCGGCCGTAGCGCCGCCGTGCTCGACGAGCACGGCCGTGCCATCGTAGACGACGATTCGCGCCACTCCGCCCGCCCGGGAACGACGCGAGCCCTCCGTCCTGGCGAGGACGGAGGGCTCGCGACGGCGAACGTGACTACTTGGACGTGCCGGTCTCCTCGACCGGGGCGACCTCGGCGGGAGCGTCCTGCACGGGCGCCTCCTCGACGGTGGTCTCCTCGGCGGTGGTCTCCTCGGCGGTGGCCTCCTCGACGGGCGCCTCATCCACCGGAGCGGACACGGGCGCCGTGGTGGTGCGCGACTTCTTCGCCTTGGGGGTGACGGGCTCGAGGACGAGCTCGATCACGGCCATCGGCGCGTTGTCGCCCTTGCGGGGCCCGATCTTGGTGATGCGGGTGTACCCGCCCTCGCGCTCGGCAACGAGCGGAGCGATCTCGGTGAAGAGCTCGTGGACGACGGACTTGTCGCCGATGGTCGCGAGAACGCGACGGCGGGCGTGCAGGTCGCCGCGCTTGGCGAAGGTGACCAGGCGCTCGGCGAGCGGACGCAGGCGCTTGGCCTTCGTCTCGGTCGTCTTGATGCTCTTGTGCGTGAACAGGGCCGCGGCCAGGTTCGCGAGGAGCAGACGCTCGTGTGCGGGACCGCCTCCGAGGCGGGGGCCCTTGGTGGGCTTGGGCATGGGTTTACTCCAGTACTAAAGGGGTGTCAGCAGGTCGGACGCGAGGAGCCGGAGGCTCCGGGGCGGAGGACCTAGATGCTCTCGTCGTCGTAGCTGTAGAAGTGGGCGCCGTCGAACCCGGGGACCGAGTCCTTGAGCGACAGGCCGAGCTCCGTCAGCTTCTCCTTGACCTCATCCACCGACTTCTGACCGAAGTTGCGGATGTTCATGAGCTGCGTCTCCGAGAGGGCGACGAGCTCATTGACGTTGTTGATGCCCTCGCGCTTGAGGCAGTTGTAGCTGCGCACCGAGAGGTCGAGGTCCTCGATGGGCATCGACAGCTCAGTCGAAAGGACCGCGTCGACCGGCGCGGGGCCGATCTCGATGCCCTCGGCCGCGTTGTTCAGCTCGCGGGCGAGACCGAACAGCTCGGTCAGCGTGCGACCGGCGGAGGCGATGGCGTCGCGCGGCGAGATCGCCGGCTTCGTCTCCACGTCGACGACCAGGCGATCGAAGTCGGTGCGCTCGCCGGCGCGGGTGGCCTCGACACGGTAGGTGACCTTCAGCACGGGCGAGTAGATCGAGTCGACCGGGATCTGGCCGGCCTCGGAGAACTCGCTACGGTTCTGAGTCGCTGAGACGTAGCCCCGGCCGCGCTCGATCGTGAGCTCCAGCTCGAACTTCGCCTTGTCGTTCAACGTGGCGATGACGAGTTCCGGGTTGTGGATCTCGACACCGGCCGGAGCCGAGATGTCCGCGGCGGTGACCTGGCCGGCGCCCTGCTTGCGCAGGTAGGCGGTGATCGGCTCGTCGTGCTCGGAGGAAACGACGAGTCCCTTGATATTCAGGATGATCTCGGTGACGTCCTCGCGGACGCCCGGGACGGTCGTGAACTCGTGCAGGACTCCGTCGATCCGGATGCTGGTGACAGCGGCGCCGGGGATGGAGGACAGCAGGGTGCGACGCATCGAGTTGCCGAGCGTGTAGCCGAAGCCGGGCTCGAGGGGCTCGATGACGAAGCGGGAACGGAACTCCGAGATGTTCTCCTCGGTGAGCGTCGGACGCTGTGCGATAAGCACTGATGATTCCTTTCGATCACGTGTCCGCTATATGACACGTGCGTTTGCGAGGTGTGGAGTTGTGAAAGAAATGCGGGATCCGCCGGCCGACCCCACTCGCCGCCCGGAGGCGGTCCGTGCGGCCGACCGACGGCTGCGAGTGCTGCTTAGACGCGACGACGCTTCGGGGGGCGGCAGCCGTTATGCGCCTGCGGGGTGACGTCGTTGATCGACCCGACCTCGAGGCCTGCGGCCTGGAGCGAGCGGATCGCGGTCTCACGACCCGAGCCCGGGCCCTTCACGAAGACGTCCACCTTCTTCATGCCGTGCTCCTGAGCCTGGCGCGCGGCCGACTCGGCGGCGAGCTGAGCCGCGAACGGCGTCGACTTGCGCGAGCCCTTGAAGCCGACTCCACCGGACGAGGCCCAGCTGATGACCGCCCCGGAGGGGTCGGTGATCGAGACGATGGTGTTGTTGAACGTCGACTTGATGTGGGCCTGGCCCACAGCGATGTTCTTCTTCTCCTTGCGGCGCGGCTTGCGCGCGGCCGACTTGGGGGTAGCCAATTCTGTATCTCCTCTAGGTCCGTGTCGCCCGCGTTACTTGCGGCCGGCCTTCTTCTTGCCGGCGACGGTGCGCTTGGGTCCCTTGCGGGTGCGCGCGTTCGTCTTGGTGCGCTGTCCACGGACCGGGAGGCCGCGACGGTGGCGCAGGCCCTCGTACGAGCCGATCTCGACCTTGCGGCGGATGTCGGCGGCGACCTCGCGGCGGAGGTCTCCCTCCACCTTGTAGTTGCCCTCGATGTAGTCGCGGAGCGAGACGAGCTGGTCGTCGCTGAGGTCCTTGACGCGGATGTTGCCGTCGATCCCGGTGTCGCTCAGGGTCTTCAGCGCGCGAGTGCGGCCGACACCGTAGATGTAGGTCAGTGCGACCTCCACGCGCTTCTCGCGCGGGATGTCTACTCCTGCCAGACGTGCCATTGTGGCTTCTCCTGTGAGTGAGTGGAGGTGTGAAGCAGCACCGGTGCCTCGGCCTCCGACCGAAGGTGTCCTCGCCGTCCACCCCGGCCGAGCCGGGGTGCTGCGCGATTTCTGGTGCTGCAGGTGTATTCAGTTGTGCAGTGGGGGCGGCGTACCGCCCCTCCGCTCCCTCGCGGAAGCAGCGGGGTTAGCCCTGGCGCTGCTTGTGGCGGGGGTTGCTGCTGCAGATGACCATCACGTTGCCGTGGCGGCGGATGATCTTGCAGTGATCGCAGATGCGCTTGACGCTGGGGTTGACCTTCATTGTTTCTGTCCTTGATATCGCTGGCGTCGTGCTCCCGGTGGATACCGGGGCCGTTCCTTACAGGACACGCACGTCGCGAACGTCAGCGGAGCGAACGCCTACTTGTACCGGTAGACGATCCTGCCGCGGGTCAGGTCGTAAGGGCTCAGCTCCACGATCACGCGGTCCTCGGGGAGGATCCGGATGTAGTGCTGACGCATCTTGCCCGAGATGTGGGCGAGAACTTTGTGTCCGTTGGTCAGCTCCACGCGGAACATCGCGTTGGGGAGCGCCTCGACAACCGCACCTTCGATTTCGATGACACCGTCTTTTTTGGCCATAGCCTCACTGTCGTTCGGAAGTAGTGTGTGTACTGGTCGTGCGAATGTTTCCGCGACGATCCACCACCGGGCGAGAGCCCGGATCGGGGTCCGCGGGCATGCCGAAGCACGCGCAAAACACCAAGGGTCGATACTACGCGAATCCCCGCCGCTCCGCCACCTCGGGCGTGTCGCGCCGCTCCTGCGCAGACGCCGACACTTCGCCAGGGCGCGCCTCCACGCGCCCCCCGTCCGCGCCGACGCCGCGCCCGTGCCGAGCGACGCCTGCGCCGCCGCCTAGGCTGTCTCCGTCGAGCCGGAGGGAGAGCACATGGCGCGCACGACGAGGTCCACAACCGGGAACCGGCGCTGGTACTCGCACCCAGTGGTGACGATCCTGGCCGCGATCGTGCTGATCGCGCTGGTGCAGACCTTCCTCGTGAAGGTCTACACGGTGCCGACCGGCTCGATGGAGAACACTCTCCAGGGCGGCGGCTTCTTCGGCGACCGCATCCTGGTCGACCGCACCCTCGCACTCCAGGGCGGTCCGCAGGAGGGGCAGATCGTCGTGTTCTCCCGCGACGCCGAGTGGGGAGCGAGCGACGAGGCCGGCAGCCCCCTCTCCGAGGTCGTGAAAACCTTCGGCGATGTCACCAGCATCGGCCCCTCGCACGAGGAGTTCCTCGTGAAGCGGCTGATCGCCGAGGGAGGCCACACGGTCTCCTGCTGTGACGCCGAAGGCCACGTGCTGGTCGACGGGAAGCCGCTCGACGAGTCCTACGTCTTCGAGGATTTTCCTTTCGCTCCCGGCACCCTCGACTGCACGACGAGCCCGGCGTCGCAGCGCTGCTTCACCGAGTACACCGTCCCCGAGGGCTCATTGTTCGTCCTCGGTGATCACCGCTCCAACTCGAACGACTCGCTGGGGGCCTGCCGCACGTCGCTCGGCCCCATCGACTCCTGCGTGAAGACGGTGCCGATCGACCGGGTTGCCGGACGCGTCTTCGCCGTTGCCTGGCCGCTCACCCGCTGGCATCTCTTCTAGGTGACGTTCCTCGTCAGATGAGGCCTAGAGAGGAGGCCTCACTCAGCGGAGGAGGCCTCACTCAGCGGTCGGGCACGGAGTTGTGGCAGTGGTGAGCGCAGGAGGTCTCCGCCGCACCGGCGACCTCCTGCGCTCGTCGGTCGGTTCAGCCCCGCACGACCGCGACGACCTGCTCGAAGAGCGGGTGCTCCGCAGCAAGTCCCGTGACGTCGGCGACGAACTCCTCCGGCGAGAGCGCGGCCAGCTTCTCGTGCAGCTCCACGCTCTGCGGGTCCTCCGGCACGTCGAACCGCAGCGCTGCGCCGATCGCCGTCAACAGTCCGTGAGGGACCCGCCCGCGCTCCGCGAGTTCGGCGGCAGGCCCGATGAAACGCTCGTGCCGCGAGAGCTTCCGCAGCGGCTGGCGCCCCACCCGGTCGACGGTGTCGGTCAGGTAAGGGTTCGCGAAGCGCTTCAGGGTCTTCTCGAGGTAGGCCTGCTGCTCCTCGTCACTGAAGCCGTGCTTCGCCACGATCAGCGCCTTCGTGTCCTCGAGCGCCGCTTTCACCGCGTCGTGCACCTCCGGCAGAGCGAGCGCGTCAGAGAGCTTGTGCGCCCCCGCCGCGAAGCCGACGTAGGCGGCCGTCGCGTGCCCGGTGTTGACCGTGAAGAGCTTGCGCTCGATGAAGGGCTCCAGGTCGTCGACATAGGTCGCGCCCGGCAGCTCCGGCTCAGCACCCTCGAACGGCGTGCGGTCGATGACCCACTCGAAGAAGCTCTCGACCGTCACGTCCAGGCCCTGACCCGCATCCTGGTTCGGCACGATCCGGTCGACTGCCGTGTCGGCGAAGACGGCACGGGTGCGCAAGCGCTCCCACTCGTCGGCGCCGAGGTTCGCGGCGACCTCGGTCTGGAGCAGGCGGGTCGCGTTGATCGCGTTCTCGCACGCCATCACGGCGACGCGCGGCGCCGACTCGTCCCGCGCAGCGAGGCCCTTCGCGATCACGGGAGCGACGAAGCGGAGGATGTTCGGGCCGACGGCGGTCGTGACGATGTCGGCGGCCGCGATCTCGCGGATAAGCGCCTCCTCCTCGGCGGCCGAGTCGATGGCGCGGAAGCGGTCGACGACGTGGGTGGCTGCCTCCTCCCCCACCTCGTGCACCTCGTAGCTGTCGGCAGCAGCGAGGCGCCCGATCAGCTCCGAGTTGACGTCGGCGAAGGCGATCTCGTAGCCGGCGCCGTGCAGGATCAGGCCGACGAAACCGCGCCCGATGTTGCCTGCACCGAAGTGGATAGCGGTGGGCATCAGGAGTTGACCTCGCCGAGCAGGCTGTAGAGCGACTGCGCGTCGGGGGCATCGAGGAGCTTCTGCACCTCGTCCTCCCCCGAGAAGATGATCGCGATCTTGGAGAGGATCTCGAGGTGCTCGTTGTCGACGCCGGCGATGCCGACGACGAAGCGCACCTCGTTGCCGTCCCAGTCGATCGGCTGCGCATAGCGCACGAACGAGAGGGCGGAGGAGCGGATTTCGTCCTTCGCATCGTTGGTGCCGTGCGGGATGGCGAGCAGGTTGCCCATGTAGGTGGAGACGGTCGCCTCGCGGGCGAGCATGGCCTCGTAGTAGGCGGGGGTGACGGCGCCGACGCCGACCAGCATGTCGGCGGCTTCCTTGATGGCGGCCTCCTTCGTGGTTGCGGTGCCGGAGGCGTCGATCTGTCCGATGGTGAGCACGTCGCTCATGGGGTGCGTCCTTCCGTGGAGGTGCTGACAGCGAGGGAACCCGCAGGGGCGAGCGGAGCGTATCCGCTCTGTCGCACCCTACGGGCTCCCTCCGAGTTGGTGGCGTACTACTTGCCGTGCTGCTCCGCGACCAGCGAGACGACCTCGTCGTACTTCGGGCTGTTCATGAAGTTGTCGACGGAGACGTGGATCGCGCCCGGGGTGCGCTGGCGGGCGCGCTCCGTGAGCTCGGCCTGAGTGATGACCAGGTCCACGTCGTCCTCGAGAGCGGCGATCGCCTTGTTGGTGACCGTGACGTCCTCGTAGCCCGCCTTCTTCATTTTGTTCCGCAGCACGGAGGCACCCATCGCGGAGGAGCCCATTCCGGCGTCGCAGGCGAAAACGATGCTGCGGACCTGGGTCGCAGTGGCCGTGGCCCCCGCGGTCGAGGCGCCGGAGGAGTCCTGCGGGGCGTTCGCGCCGCGAGCGTTGATGAGCGAGCCGACGGCGCTCTCCTTGCCCTTGTTGGCCTCGTTCGCGGCGACCGCGGCGGCGAGCTTGTCGTCGCCCTCCTCCTCCGCGGTGAGGTCGCGCTTGCGGCCGGCCCGGATGATGACCGAGGCCACCAGGAAGGACACGGCGGTCGCGAGAATCACCGAGAGGATCACGCCGAGGAAGCTGTCGTTCGCAGTCTGCAACAGCACCGCGATGATCGAGCCGGGCGAGGCGGGGGCGCGCAGGCCGGAGTTGAACGCGACGTTCGTCGCGACACCGGTGGCACCACCGAGGATGACCGCCGCGAGCAGGGCCGGCTTCATCAGCACGTACGGGAAGTAGATCTCGTGGATGCCGCCGATGAAGTGGATGATCGCTGCGCCGGGAGCCGAGGCGCGTGCGGCGCCCACACCGAAGAACGCGAAGGCCAGGAGCACGCCCATGCCGGGGCCGGGGTTGGCCTCGAGGAGGAAGAGGTAGGACTTGCCCGCCTCCTCAGCCTGCTGCACACCGAGCGGGGTGAGAATGCCGTGGTTGATGGCGTTGTTGAGGAAGAGGATCTTCGCCGGCTCGATGAAGAGCGAGGTCAGCGGGAGCAGGCCCGCGTTGACCAAGAACTCCACGCCCGCTCCGAGCGCGGTCGAGAGGCCGACGACGAGCGGAGCGACGCCTGCGAAGGCGAGCAGCGCGAGGATCAGGCCGAGGATTCCGGCGGAGAAGTTGTTGACCAGCATCTCGAAGCCGGGCTTGATCTTGCCGTCCCAGATCGAGTCGACCTTCTTCATCAGCCACGCCGACAGCGGGCCCATGATCATGGCGCCGATGAACATCGGGATGCCGGCGCCGACGATGACGCCCATGGTCGCGATCGTGCCGACCACGCCTCCGCGGGCGCCGTACACCATCCGGCCACCGGTGTTCGCGATGAGCAGCGGAAGGAGGTAGGTGATCATCGGGGCGACGAGGCCGGTGTTGACCACGTCGGGGTCTGTGCTCCAGCCGCCGAACTGCTGGACCCAGGTGGCGTCGATACCGAGCAGCGGGAGCCATCCGGTCTGGATGAAGAGGGCCGTGATGAAGCCCCAGGCGATGAAGGCCGCGATGTTCGGCATGACCATTCCCGAGAGGAAGGTGCCGAAGCGCTGGACGTGGACGCGCGCTCCACCGCGCGTCGACGTCGCTGACGTCGTTGTCATGTGGTGTTTCTCCGATTTCTAGGGGTGGGCGACCGGGACGCTCCTGAGGCGGCCCGGCTCCCGAATGGCGGGGTGGTGCAGGGGGGTGGGTCTGGTGATCCGCGGTCAGGAAGCGGCGATCGCCTCGGTGACCGCGGAGCGGGCGTCGGCGGCGCTGTCGGCCGCGAGAGCGAGCTCCGCGTACCGTTTCGCGTCGTCGAAGGTGTGCTCGGCCAGCTCAGCGCGGACGTCGGCGAGGGCCGACGGCGACATCGAGAGGGTCGTCGCGCCGAGGCCGACGAGGACCACAGCGAGCAGCGGGTCGGCGGCGGCCTCGCCGCAGATTCCGACGGGCTTGCCCAGTGCCGCTCCCGCGCGGCCGACTTCTCCGACGAGGCGGAGGACGGCCGGGTGCCACGGGTCCTGGAACGCCGAGACCGTGCCGAGCATGCGGTCGGCGGCGAGCGTGTACTGCGTCAGGTCGTTGGTGCCGATCGAGGCGAAATCGGCGACTCCGAGGATCCGGTCGGCGAGCAGAGCGGAGGAGGGCACCTCCACCATCACGCCGGCGGTGCGGATGCCGAGTTCCCGCGCCATCGAGGTGAAGTAACGGGTCTCATCGACGGTCGCGACCATCGGCGCCATCACCCAGAGATCAGCATCGGTCGCGGCGTCGGCCTGAGCCAGCGCGGTGAGCTGGTCGCGGAGAATCTGCTCGCTAGCGCGCAGTGCGCGCAGTCCGCGGAGCCCGAGCGCCGGATTCTCCTCGTGGTCGTCGTTGAGGAAGCTGAGCGGTTTGTCGGCGCCCGCATCGAGGGCGCGGACGACCACTTTGCGACCCGGGAACGCCGCGAGCAGGCGCGTGTACTGCTCTGCCTGCTCAGCGACCGTCGGTGCCTGCTTCGCGTCGAGGAAGAGGAACTCGGTGCGGAAGAGGCCCACCCCTTCCGCTCCCAGCTCGACGGCGTTCTCGGCGCCGTCGGCCGAGCCGAGGTTCGCGAGCAGCGGCACGGCGTGGCCGTCCGCCAGCGCCCCCGGGACGACCGGGGCGGCGAGCATCTCGGCGCGCTCGGCAATCGAGGACTTCGCCGCGCCGATCTCGGCGTCGGAGGGGTTCACGGTCACGACGCCGGAGGTGGCGTCGAGGATGACGAGCTGGCCGTCGCGCAGGTCAAGAGCGCCGGTGGTGCCGACGATGGCGGTGATCGACTTCTCGCGGGCGAGGATCGCCGTGTGCGAGGTGGGGCCGCCGTCGCTGGTGATCAGGCCGAGCACCTTGTCCAGGTCGAGCAGGGCCGTGTCGGCCGGAGCGAGGTCGCGGGCGACGAGCACGAACGGCTCGTCGGACTCCGGAACACCGGGAGCGGCGACCCCGCGCAAGTGCGCGACGACGCGCTGCGAGACGTCGTCGAGATCGGTCGCGCGCTCGGCCATGTAGCCGCCCATCGCGACGAGCAGATCACGGAAACCGGCGAAGGCCTCGTGCACCGCGCGCTCCGCAGTCTTCCCGCCGGCGATCCGCGCCTTGACGTCGTCCGCGAGGGACGGGTCCTCGGCCATCAGCGCCTGGGCATCGAGCACATCCTTTGCCGAACCGCCGGCGCGCTCGCCGCGGTGCCGAATGGTCGCAGCGGTGGCGGAGAGCGAGGAGACGGCGCGTTCCTCCTCCTGCGCGACGCTGCGGGTGCTGGCGGTGTCCTCGGGCTCGGGAAGCGGCTCCGGCATGCGCAGGACCGGCCCGAGGGCCAACCCGCGCCCCACTCCGGTGCCCTGAAGTTTGGCAGAGGCGTAAGCGGTCTGAGGAGTGGACAGCGTCATGGGTGCTCGTTCCTGTCGTGCGGCGCTCGGGCGGGAGGAGGGGGT
>NZ_PSWS01000050.1 GCF_002932875.1 Rathayibacter tritici | reverse complement strand
ATCGAGGCGAGTTGGCGGATCCGTTTCGCGGGGACGGGGAGGCGGAACTTCGCGCCTTCGGTGTCGCCGTCGAGGTCGAGGACGTCCTTGAGGTGGATGTAGCCCTCGGGGGTTCCGTCGTCTCCGAGGATCACGTACCGCGAGAAGCCGTGTTTGGCGACGGCGCGTTCGACGTCTGCGGGGGTCGCTCCGCTGGGGAGGCTGACAATGCCGTCGAGGGGCAGGGCGACGTCCTGGACCTTTTTTTCGGTGAACTCGAACGCGGCGAGGAGGGTGCCGGTCGAGTCGCGGAGGGTGCCTTCGCGGGTGGATTGGTCGACGATCGTCTGCACCTCCTCGAGCGTGAAGGTGCTGTTCGCCTCGTCCTTGGGTTCCACCTTGACGAGGCGGAGCACCCCGTTCGAGATCGCGTTGAGGGCGACGATGATCGGCCGGAGCACTCGGGCGATGGCGACCAGTGGCGGCGCCAGGAGCAGGACGGCGCGGTCGGGCATCGAGAACGAGATGTTCTTGGGCACCATCTCGCCGAGCACCACGTGCAGGAAGGACACGATCAGCAGGGTGATCACGAAGGCGACGGTGCCGGAGAACTCGTCGGGGATGCCGACGGCGTGCAGCGGCACTTCGAGCAGGTGGTGGATCGCCGGCTCGCTGACGTTCAGGATCAGCAGCGAGCAGACCGTGATACCCAGCTGCGTGGTCGCGAGCATGAGGGTGGCGTGCTCCATCGCGGCGAGCGCGGTGATCGCGCTGCGACGTCCGCTCTCTGCGAGGGGCTCGATCTGGGAGCGGCGCGCGGAGATGACCGCGAACTCCGCTCCGACGAAGAAGGCGTTCGCGGCGAGGAGCACCACGAGCCAGGCGATTCCGGCCCAGTCACTCATCGTCGGTCTCCTTCCGGCCGCGGTGTCCGCGGGCGACGTCGGCGAGCGGATCGGGGATCCCGTCGGGATCCGCGTCGGGGTCCGGGGTGAAGCGGAGGCGGTCGATGCGGCGGCCGTCGAGCCGCTCGACGCGGAGGGAGCCGCCCTCGACGTCGACCTGGTCGCCGACGGCGGGGAGGCGGCCGAGCTCGCTCATCACGAAGCCGGCGACCGTCTCGTAGGGTCCCTCCTCGGGGATGTGGACGCCCGCGCGGTCGAGGACCTCGTCGGGGCGGAGCATTCCGGGGAAGGTGGTGGAGCCGGGGAGCTTCACCACGTCGGCGCGGGAGCGGTCGTGCTCGTCGGCGACCTCGCCGACCAGCTCCTCGACGAGGTCCTCGAGCGTCGCGACGCCAGCCGTTCCGCCGTACTCGTCGACGACGACCGCGAGTTGGAAGCCCCGCCCGCGCAGCTCCGTGAGCAGCACGTCGAGCTTCATCGTCTCGGGGACGCGGAGCGGCTCCGAGCGCAGCGCCGTGACCGGCACGTCCGAACGCTTGCCGCGGGGCACCGCGACGGCCTGCTTGACGTGCACGACTCCGACGATGTCGTCGATGTCGTCGTCGGTGATCGGGAAGCGAGAGAACCCGGTGGTGCGGGCGAGGTCGAGCACGTCCTGGGCCGTGCTCGCCCGCTCGACCGTCGACAGGCGCAGGCGCGGCGTCATCACGTCGCCCGCGGTCAGAGCGGAGAAGCGGAGGGTGCGCCCGAGCAGGTCGGCAGTGTCCTCCTCGAGCAGTCCGGCACTGGCCGAGTGGCGCACGAGGCTCGAGAGCTCCTCGGCGCTGCGGGCGCCGGAGAGCTCCTCCTTCGGCTCGATGCCGACCAGGCGCAGCAGGGCGTTCGCGCTGCCGTTCAGCAGGGCGACGGCCGGGCGGAACACCGTCGTGAACGCGGTCTGGAGCGGTACGACGAGCTTCGCGGTCGCTCGCGGCAGCGCGAGGGCGAAGTTCTTGGGGACCAGCTCGCCGAGGATCATCGACAGCAGGGTCGCGATGACGATCGCGACGACCGTCATCACCGGCGCGAGCGCCTCCTCCGGAATGCCGAGCCCGCTGAACGGCTCCTGGAGCAGCGTCGAGAGCGCCGGCTCCATCGTGTACCCGGTCAGCAGCGTCGTGAGCGTGATTCCCAGCTGCGCGCTCGAGAGGTGCGTCGAGGTGACCCGGAGTGCGGCGATCGTCATCCCGAGGCGGGTCTCGCCGCGGTCGCGTCGGGCCTCGAGGTCGGCGCGGTCGAGGTTGACCAGCGCGAACTCGCTGGCGACGAAGACGCCGGTGCCCACCGTCAGCAGGAGGCCGACGCCGAGCAGGAGCCACTCACTTCCCACGGTGCGCGCCCCCGGTCACGAGAGCGTGGTGCGAGCCGTACTGAACGAGCCGGACCGGGAAAGCGGCGGCACAGAAATGGTCAGCACAGGAGACGTCAGCACAGGAATGGTCAGCACAGGAGAAGTCAGCACAGAAGAAGTCAGCACAGGGCGGATGCGCAGAGGGAGGGTCGTCCATTGTGGCGTCGAGTCTACCGGGCGGGGGCCAGGGGCGGGACTGCTCCGCGGCGCTTGGTCAGAGCCATTTCTTCCGCTTGAACACCGCGTAGAGCGCGAATCCGAACAGCACCATCAGGCCCAGCGCCCAGGGGTAGCCGAGCCGCCAGTGCAGCTCCGGCATGTCGTCGAAGTTCATCCCGTAGATGCCGGCCACGAGCGTCGGAGCGAACAGGATCGCCGCCCACGAGGAGATCCTGCGGACCACGTCGTTCTGAGCGAGCCCGGCCTCGGTCTGGCGCCGCGAGACCAAGGTGGAGTGCACCGTGAGCGCCTTGTCCAGGATCGCGCGGAGGGAGTCGACCGCCTCCGTGACCCGGATGGTGTGATCGAGCACGTCGCGCAGGGAACGGCGCAGCTCGATCCGCTCCGGCGAGGGCGCGGGCTCCCCCTCCGCGGGCGCGGACTCCTGCAGCAATTCGTGCACCAGCGCGGTCAGCGGCTGCACCGAGCGCTGGAAGTGGATGACCTCGCGCGAGAGGCGGTAGATGCGCTCCGAGAGTCCGTCCTCGGAGTCGTCGCCGAAGAGCTGGTCCTCGATCTCGTCCACGTCGCCCTGCACGCCGAAGACCACGGGCGCGTACTCGTCGACGACCTGGTCGAGGATCGCGTAGAGGACGGCCTCCGGGCCTCGGGCCAGCAGCGCCGGATCCTCCTCCAGCCGCCGCCGCACTCGGGCGAGGTCCGGCGAGTCGGCGTGCCGGATGGTCACCACGAAGTCCGGGCCCACGAAGACGTGCAGCTCGCCGAAGACGACCGCCTCGGCGGCGTCCGCGTAGCGCGCCGGCCGCAACACCACGAACAGCCCGTCGTCGTAGCGCTCGAGCTTGGCCCGCTGGTGCCCGCTGAGCGCGTCCTCCACGGCGAGCGGATGCAGGCCGAACTCCTCAGCGACCGCCTCGACCTCCTCGCGGCTCGGCCGGTACAGCCCGATCCAGGCCATACCGCGCTCGTCCCGCATCAACTCGAAGGTGTCCTCGAGCGAGTCGGGGTTCCGGATCCGGCGGCCGTCGACGTACACGGCGTTGTCGACGATGGTCATGGGCTCGGTTCTAGCACGCGGGGACCGCTCACCAGCTGACCGGCAGCGCCTTGCCCTCCTCGTAGCCTGCGGCGGATTGGAGGCCGACGTGCGCGCGCTCGTGGAAGTCGGCCACGCTCCGGGCGCCGGCGTACGTGAAAGAGGAACGTACGCCCGAGGTGATCATGTCGAGCAGATCCTCGACCGAGGGGCGCAGCGGGTCGAGATAGATGGTGGAGGAGGAGATGCCCTCGGCGAAGAGGCGCTTGCGGGCCAGCTCGTACGCGTCGAGGCGGTCGAATCGCTCCTGCACCGCCTTGGCCGACGCCATACCCCAGCTCTCCTTGTAGATCCGGCCAGCCGCGTCACTGCGCAGCTCCCCCGGCGCCTCGATCGTGCCCGCGAACCAGGAGCCGATCATCACGGAGGCGGCGCCCGCAGCCAGCGCGAGGGCGACGTCGCGCGGGTAGCGCACACCGCCGTCCGCCCAGACGTGGGCGCCCAGCTCGCGAGCGCGCTCCGCCGTCTCGAGGACCGCCGAGAACTGCGGGCGACCGACCGCCGTCATCATCCGGGTCGTGCACATCGCGCCCGGGCCGACACCGACCTTGAGGATGTCCGCCCCCGCGTCGACGAGGTCGTGCACCGCATCGGCCGTGACGACGTTGCCCGCCGCGATCGGCACGCCGAGATCGAGCGCCGAGACCGTCCGGAGCGCCCGCAGCATCCCCTCCTGATGGCCGTGCGCGGTGTCGAGGACCAGCACGTCGACGCCCGCCGCGACGAGCGCGCGCGCCTTTGCCTCCACATCGCCGTTGATGCCGAGCGCCGCCGCGACGCGCAGCCGCCCGTCGGCGTCCAGGGCGGGGTCGTAGACGGTGGAGCGGAGCGCGCCGGTGCGCGAGAGCGTGCCGACCAGGGCGCCGTGGTGCAGCACCGGGGCGAAGTCGAGGTCGGCGGCCACCATGAGATCGAAGGCGGCGCGCGCGGTGGGCACGTCGTCGGCGTCGATGGAGGCAGTGGCGCTGTGCACGAGGTCGCCCAGCCGCGCGTCCGCAGGGCGGTCGCCAGGCGCGAGGCCGGGACACAGCCCAGGATCGCGCCGTCCTCCTCCTGCACCACGAAGCCGTGGCCGGCGACGGCCGGCAGGATGCGCAGCGCCTCCTCCACGGTGGTGGCCGGCGAGGCGGTGAGGGCGCCGGAGAAGGCGACCGGCTGGCGCTTCACCCAGCGGATCGCGGCGTCCAGGGCCTGCAGGGGCATGTCCTGCGGGAGGACACCGAGGCCGCCGCGGCGAGCCAGCGTCGCCGCCAGACGCTGCCCCGTGACGGAGTTCATATTCGAGGAGACGATCGGGATCGTCGCCCCCGTGCCGTCGCCCGGAGCAAGGGACACGTCCAGGCGGCTCGTCACGGACGAGCGGCCTGGGACGAGGAACACGTCCGAGTAGGTGAGGTCGCCTGAGGGGGTGCCGCCAGAGAAACGCATGAGGAAACGCTACTGCGGCGCGGCCCCGGGTCGGCCGTGCAGGGAACGGGGCTAGGCTGGGCGACCGGGACGGGACCAGGCGAGGGCACCGGTTCCCGTGGTGCGAGGACGACCTCCTCCGCTGCGGGAGCAGGAGCCGAGGGATGCGACGGGCCCGTCCGGATGATCGAAGACGAATCAACGGAGAGAGTGGGCGATCGGCTGTGTCGAGCCAGTTGACCGGAGCAGGAACAGAGCAGGGCGCGGAGGACTTCGGAGCCAACGAGTGGCTCGTGGAGGAGCTGTACGAGCAGTACAGCGCCGACCGGGCCTCGGTGGACGAGTCCTGGTGGCCGATCCTCGAGCGCTACGGCGCCCAGCTCGCGAACTCCGGCAAGACGGCGTCGGCGCCCGCCCCCGCCGCGGCGAAGCAGGCACCGGCCGCCGAGCGGATCTCCTCGAGCGGCGGAGGTGCGGTGACCCATCCCGCCGCCACCTCCTCCGAGCAGACCCCCGCCTCCCGCACCACGTCGATGCAGCCCAAGGCCCAGCCGATCCCGGCCGACGCGCCGGTGAGCAAGCCTGCGGCGGAGGACTCCACGCCGGACGAGGACGTCGTCACTCCGCTGCGCGGTATGGCGAAAAGCCTCGCGACGAACATGGACGCCAGCCTCAGCATCCCCACTGCCACGAGCGTCCGCACGATCCCGGCGAAGCTGATGATCGACAACCGCATCGTGATCAATAACCACCTGCGCCGCACCCGCGGCGGCAAGGTCTCGTTCACCCACGTGATCGGCTGGGCGCTCATCCGCGCTCTCAAGGACTTTCCGAGCCAGAACGTCTTCTACGACGAGGTCGACGGCAAGCCGGCGGTCGTCGCTCCCGCGCACGTCAACCTGGGCATCGCGATCGACATGCCCAAGCCCGACGGCACCCGTGCCCTGCTCGTCCCGAGCATCAAGCGGGCCGACACGCTCAGCTTCACCGCCTACCTCTCGGCCTATGAGGACCTGGTCAAGCGCGCCCGCGGCAACAAGCTCGTCGCCGGCGACTTCGCCGGCACCACCCTCTCGCTGACGAACCCCGGCGGCATCGGGACGGTCCACTCCGTCCCCCGGCTGATGAAGGGCCAGGGCTGCATCATCGGCGCGGGCGCCCTCGAATACCCGGCCGAGTTCCAGGGCGCGTCCGAGAAGACGCTGGTCGAGCTGGGCATCGGCAAGACCATCACCCTCACCTCGACGTACGACCACCGCGTCATTCAGGGCGCCGGCTCGGGCGAATTCCTGGGGATCGTGCACGAGCTACTGCTCGGCGGCCGCGACTTCTACGAGGACATCTTCGCCGCACTGCGCATCCCGTACGACCCGATCCACTGGTCGACCGACATCGCCGTCGATCTCGCCGAGCGCGTCTCCAAGACCGCCCGCGTGCAGGAGCTCATCAATTCGTTCCGCGTCCGCGGCCACCTGATGGCCGACGTGGATCCGCTGGAGTACGTGCAGCGCTCCCACCCCGACCTCGCCATCGAGAGCCACGGACTCACCTTCTGGGACCTCGACCGCGAGTTCGTCACCGACGGCTTCGGCGGCAAGCGCCAGCTCAAGCTCCGCGACATCCTCGGGATCCTGCGCGATTCGTACTGCCGCACGGTCGGCGTCGAATACATGCACATCCAGGATCCGGACCAGCGCGCCTGGATGCAGCACAAGCTCGAACGCGGCTACGAGAAGCCGGGCCACGACGAGCAGCTGCGCATCCTCGGCAAGCTCAACGAGGCCGAGGCCTTCGAGACTTTCTTGCAGACCAAGTACGTGGGCCAGAAGCGCTTCTCGCTCGAGGGCGGGGAGTCGCTCATCGCGCTCCTGGACGCCGTCCTGCAGGGCGCGGCCGACGAGCAGCTCGACGAGGTCGCGATCGGCATGGCCCACCGCGGCCGTCTGAACGTCTTGACCAACATCGCCGGTAAGACCTACGGCCAGATCTTCCGCGAGTTCGAGGGCACGCAGGACCCGCGTACGGTCCAGGGCTCCGGAGACGTGAAGTACCACCTCGGCACCGAGGGCACCTTCCGCGGCGCGGCGGGCGAGGAGATCCCCGTGTACCTCGCGGCGAACCCCTCCCACCTCGAGGCCGTCAACGGCGTGCTCGAGGGCATCGTCCGTGCCAAGCAGGACCGCAAGCCCATCGGCACGTTCACCACGCTGCCGATCCTCGTCCACGGCGACGCGGCGATGGCGGGGCAGGGCGTGGTCGTCGAGACCCTGCAGATGTCGCAGCTGCGCGCGTACCGCACCGGCGGCACGATCCACATCAACATCAACAACCAGGTCGGATTCACGACCCCGCCGCACGAGGCGCGCACCTCGATCTACTCGACCGACGGCGCGAAGTCCATCCAGGCGCCGATCTTCCACGTGAACGGCGACGACCCGGAGGCCGTCGTGCATGTCGGCCAGCTCGCGTTCGAATACCGCCAGCGTTTCCACCGCGACGTGGTCATCGACCTGATCTGCTACCGCCGCCGAGGGCACAACGAGGGCGACGACCCCTCGATGACTCAGCCGCTGATGTACAGCCTGATCGAGGCGAAGCGCTCGGTGCGCAAGCTCTACACCGAGGCGCTCGTCGGCCGCGGCGACATCACCGAGGAGGAGTACGACCACGCGCACCAGGACTTCCAGGACCGCCTGGAGCGCGCCTTCGCCGAGACGCACGCGGCGCAGACCGGCGCGATCCCCGTGATCACCGCCAATGGCGACTCCGTGGCCGACCTCGAGCTGCCCGACGCGCAGCAGGGCGAGGACTACCCGGGCGAGCCCGAGGTGACCGGAGTGAAGAACGAGGTCATCACCCGCATCGGCGACGCGTTCACCACTCCGCCCGAGGGCTTCACCGTGCACCCGAAGCTCCAGCAGCTCCTCACCAAGCGCACAGAGATGAGCCGCTCCGGCTCGATCGACTGGGCGTTCGGCGAGCTGCTCGCACTCGGCTCACTCCTGCTCGAGGACACCCCGGTGCGACTGGTCGGCCAGGACACCCGCCGCGGCACCTTCGTCCAGCGCCACGCCGTGCTGCACGACCGCGAGAACGGCCAGGAGTGGCTGCCGCTGATGAACCTCTCGGAGCAGCAGGCACGGCTCTGGATCTACGACTCGCTGCTCTCGGAATACGCGGCGATGGCATTCGAGTACGGCTACTCGGTCGAGCGGCCCGACTCGCTCGTGCTGTGGGAGGCGCAGTTCGGCGACTTCGCGAACGGCGCCCAGATCGTGATCGACGAGTTCATCTCGTCGGCCGAGCAGAAGTGGGGCCAGCGCTCCTCACTCGTGCTTCTGCTTCCGCACGGCTACGAAGGCCAGGGGCCCGACCACTCGTCGGCCCGGATCGAGCGCTACCTGCAGATGTGCGCCGAGCGGAACATGACCGTCGCGCGCCCGTCGACGCCGGCGTCGTACTTCCACCTGCTGCGCCGACAGGCCTACTCGCGGCCGCGCCGTCCGCTCGTCGTCTTCACCCCGAAGGCGATGCTGCGCCTGCGCGGAGCGTCGAGTCCCGTCGAGGCCTTCACCTCGGGCCGCTTCGAACCGGTGATCGACGATGCGCGGATCCAGGACGCCTCGGCCGTGCGGCGCGTGCTGCTGCACGCCGGCAAGGTCCACTACGACCTCAAGGCCGAGCTGGAGAAGAAGCCGGACGACGCCATCGCACTGGTCCGGGTCGAGCAGTACTACCCGGCGCCGATCGAGGAGTTGCGCGGCATCGCCGAGCGCTACCCCGACGCGGAGTTCGTCTGGGTGCAGGACGAGCCCGAGAACCAGGGAGCCTGGCCGTTCATCGCGCTCGAGGTGGCTCCGACGCTGGGCCGCCCGATCCGTGTGGTGTCGCGTCCGGCGGCAGCCTCCCCCGCGGCCGGCTCGGCCAAGCGGCACGCCGCAGAGCAGGCCGACCTGCTGTCGCGGGCCCTCAGCCGCTGACTCGGGCTCGCGACATCCCGTTCGGCTCGTCGGATCCTCGCGATCCGGCGAGCCGGACCTGTTCTCGCGAGCCGGCGGTGCTTCGAGCGGCTCGACTAGAGGCGCGCAGGAGCGGACGAGTGCGCAGCGTGCTCGTCGCGGAGCATGCCGAGCACCTGGGCACGCAGGTCCTCCGGCGCTGTCTCCTTGCAGGCGCGCTGCACGGCAACGGTCAGCACGACGCCGACCTTCGCCTCGTCGGTGCAGTCGACGCATCCGGCCATGTGCTCGCGGATGTCGGCGGCGTCCTCCTTGCACAGCTCGTTGTGGAGGTACTCCTCCAGTTCCGCCTTCGCCTTCGTGCAGCCGCTGTCGGTCATGTCGTGCTCCCGGTGGTGAATGCGGCGCGGAATCCGCGCTCGCGTGCGTAGTCGGTGAGTCGTTCGCGCAACATCCGCCGGCCGCGATGCAGCCGGCTCATGACGGTCCCGACGGGGGTCTTCATGATGTCCGCGATCTCCTGGTAGGAGAAGCCTTCGACATCGGCGAAGTAGACGGCGAGCCGGAAGTCTTCCGGGATCGCCTGGAGCGCCTCCTTCACCGCGGTGTCGGGGAGATGGTCGATCGCCTCCGCCTCGGCCGAGCGGCTGGACGTGGCGGTGGTCGACTCGGCGCCGCCGAGCTGCCAGTCCTCCAACTCGTCGATCGCGCTCTGGTAGGGCTCGCGCTGCTTCTTGCGGTACGAGTTGATGAAGGTATTGGTGAGGATGCGGTAGAGCCAGGCCTTGAGGTTGGTGCCCTGCTCGAACTGGCGGAATGCGCCGAACGCCTTCGCGAACGTCTCCTGCACGAGGTCCTGCGCGTCCGAGGGGTTCTTCGTCATCCGCAGACCCGCCGCGTAGAGCTGGTCGATGAAGGGCAGGGCCTGCTGCTCGAAGAGGGACCGCAGATCGACGGGTGCCTCGACCGGAGCGTCGTCCAGGGACTCCTCGACGGTCTCCACGATCGTCTGCTCCGCATCGGCGGGCGCGGGAGCCTCGTCGGCGGAGGTGGTGCGGGGTTCGTCATCGCGAGTCATCACGAGCGATTCTAGGGCGGCGGCGCGGCGTAGGACCGGGGTTGCGGGTCGAGGTCGCCTGCGGGTGAGCGGGAGGGTCGAGGGTGCTGCTGTCATGCTCCACCTCCGTCACGCTCCGGCCGACGCCCTGCGCGCCGACTATCCTGACAACCGATGGTCTTCTCGCGTTATTCCGCTCCTGAGTTCGATCCGTACGGCGACGCCCGTGCGCTGCCCGGCGACGACTCCTGGCCCGCACCTCTGGCGGCCGGCGCCCTCGACGCCGAGGTCGGCCTGCCCGGCTCCAAGTCGCTGACCAACCGCGAGCTCGTGCTCTCGGCGCTGGCAGACGGGCCCTCGACGCTCCGAGCGCCGCTGCACTCGCGCGACAGCGCTCTGATGATCGAGGCGCTGCGCTCGCTCGGAACCACGATCCGCGAAACGGGCGCGACCGGTGACTTCGGTCCCGACCTCGTCGTCGAGCCGGCCGAGGAGTTGCTCGGCTCGACCACGGTCGACTGCGGCCTCGCCGGCACTGTGATGCGCTTCGTCCCGCCGCTGGCCGGCCTCGCGCTCGGCCCGACCACTTTCGACGGCGACGCGTATGCTGCGAAACGGCCGATGGGGGCCACGGTCACCTCTCTCCGCTCGCTCGGAGTCGACGTGGCCGATGACGGTCGCGGCGCGCTCCCCTTCACCGTGCACGGCTCGGGGTCCGTCCGCGGCGGAGATGTCGTGGTCGACGCCTCCCGATCGAGCCAGTTCGTCTCGGCTCTTCTGCTGGCCGGTGCACGATTCGACGAGGGGCTGCACCTGCGCCACGAGGGCAGCGCGGTTCCCTCGCGACCGCACATCGACATGACGATTGCCGCTCTGGCGGCCCGCGGAGTCGAGGTGGGCACACCCGCCGAGGGCGAGTGGGCGGTCGCGCCGCAGCCGATCGCAGGTGCCGACGTGCTGATCGAGCCCGACCTCTCGAATGCGGCGCCGTTCCTCGCGGGGGCGCTCGTCACCGGCGGTCGCGTCCGCCTGCGGCACTGGCCCGCGGTCACGACGCAGGTCGGAGCGCATCTCGAGCGGATCCTGCCGCTGTTCGGCGCCGTCGTCGAGCGCGACGGGCAGGACCTCGTGGTCACCGGCGGCGACGAGATCCTCGGTGTCGACCTCGACCTCTCCGAGGGCGGCGAGCTCGCTCCCGCCCTCGCGGCCCTCGCAGCGCTCGCCTCCACCCCCAGCACCTTCACCGGCATCGGCCACATCCGCCACCACGAGACCGATCGCCTCGCCGCGCTCGCCGCCGAGATCACCGGCCTCGGCGGGAACGTCACCGAACTCGCGGACGGCCTGCGGATCGAGCCCGCCGAGCTGCACGGCGGACGCTGGCGCACCTACTCCGATCACCGGATGGCGCACGCCGGTGCGCTGATCGGGCTGGTCGTCCCCGGCGTGGTGATCGAGGACATCGCCACGACGGCGAAGACCCTCCCCCAGTTCCCGGAGCTGTGGTCGACCCTCGCCCGATCGGTCTGACCCGTGTCGTGGTGGACGGACAGCGGCCTCGACGCCGACGGCGCTCTCGACGACTTCGACGGCTACGACGAATCGGACGCGCGGGTGCGGCCGAATCCGAAGGGCACCAAGCCGCGCACGAAGAACCGGCCGGCCTACCAGGACGCCGAGAGCGCGATGGTGCTGGGAGTCGACCGCGGCCGCTACACGGTGATGATCGGCGACGGGACGCCCGAGGAGCACGAGTTCACGGCAGCTCGCGCCCGCGAGCTGCGGCGGCAGGCCATCGTCGCCGGCGATCGCGTCGACGTGGTCGGCGACTCCAGCGGGGATGAGGGGACCCTCGCGCGGATCGTCCGCATCCGCGAGCGCTCGACCCTCCTGCGCCGCAGCGCCGATGACACCGACGCGATCGAGCGCGTGATCGTGGCGAACGCCGACCAGATGTTGTGCGTGGTGGCCGCTGCCGACCCCGAGCCGCGCACGCGCCTGGTCGACCGCTACCTCGTCGCGGCCTTCGACGCCGGGATCACTCCGATGCTCTGCATCACCAAGACCGACCTCGCGGACCCGGCCCCGTTCCTGCGCAACTTCGAGGGGCTCGACCTGCGCGTGTTCCTCTCGAGCCAGGACGAGCCGCCCGTCGACGAGATCGCCGAGGCCCTGCTCGGCCACGAGACCGTCGTCGTCGGGCACTCCGGAGTCGGCAAGTCGACGCTCGTCAACAAGCTCGTCCCGGATGCGCACCGCGCCACCGGGCACGTCAACACGGTGACGGGCCGCGGCCGGCACACCTCCTCCTCCACTGTCTCGCTGCGCGTGCAGCGCAGTGACCGACACGGCTGGGTGATCGACACCCCCGGCGTCCGCTCGTTCGGACTCGGCCACGTGAACACCGACAACATTCTCGGCGCCTTCACGACCCTCGCCGTGATCGCGCAGGACTGCCCGCGGGGCTGCACGCACCTGCCCGACTCCCCCGACTGCGCGATCATCGAGGCGGTCGAGGGCGGCCTGCTGGGCGCCAGCGGACCGGAGCGGCTCGACTCGCTCCAGCGCCTCCTCACCACCTTCGCCACGACCGACGGAAGCAGACGATGACCGACCTCTCCCCCCTCCCGACCGAGGCGCGCCTCGCCGTCGGCGACACCGCTCCCGCTTTCACGCTGCCGAACCAGGACGGGGAGCCCGTCTCGCTGGCGGAGTACCACGGGCGTCGAGTCATCCTCTTCTTCTACCCCGAAGCGGACACCCCCGGCTGCACCACGGAGGCGTGCGACTTCCGCGACAACGCGGCGTCCCTCCGAGAGTCCGGCTACGAGGTGCTCGGGCTCTCGCGCGACACCCCGGACGCCCTGCGTCGGTGGGCGGACGCGCAGGGCATCACCTACCCGCTGCTGAGCGACCCCGACATGACGGTCCACCGTGCTTACGCGGTCTGGGGCGAGAAGAAGCTCTACGGCAAGACGGTCGTCGGCGTCCTGCGCTCGACGTTCGTGGTCGGGGCTGAGGGTGCACTGGAATTCGCTCAGTACGGGGTCCGGGCGACCGGGCATGTGCAGGCGCTACGGAGGAAACTGAAGCTGATCTGACCCTGGCGCGCAGTGCCGGTCACCGCGCGCCAAACGCCTCCCTGCACCCGTCCTCTCTGCGAGCATCGCTCATGTCGATGAGAGCGGCGCCACCGGCGCCCCGTCGAAACGAGGGGTGGACAGAGTGCGCACGAGAATTCGTAGGACGCTCGTCGGAGCCGCGCTCGCGGCCACAACCGGACTGCTGGCGGGCTGCACGCCGCCGGCGCCGCCGCCCCTCACCGCGTCGCGGGTGCTGCAATCGGTCAGCGTGTCCGCCTCGACCGACGGAGGCGTGCGGGCGATCGAGGGGACGGCCCTCGGCGTCGGGGACGACGCGTCCCACACCGCGGTCACGACCACCGCCTACGATCCCCACGCCGTCGCCGCCGACCTACCGGTCCGCATCCGCGCCACCTGGCGCACCGACGACGCCTCGGGCACCGATCTGGCCGGGCTCGCGGGCCGCTCCGGTCGGGTAGAGATCTCACTCGCGATCGAGAATCTGACGGTGCATGCCGAGGAGGTCGCGTTCGATGTGGCTGGGCGCTCAGCGAGCCGCGCGGCGCTCGTGGGCGCTCCGCTGACAATCGTCGCCTCGACCGTCCTGCCGGGCGTCTCACCGAGCCGCGTGGTCACCTCGAGCGAGTCGGGCGCCGTCACAAACGGCGTGCTGAGCCGCGACGATCACGGCGACGCCGTCGTGCAGTGGGCCTCCCTCCTCGCACCGCCCGGCGGAGGCGCGACCGCCACGCTGACACTCGTGGCGGACGTCACCGACTTCTCCGTCCCCGCGTTCGATCTGGCGGTGCAGCCGGGGCTGAGCACCGATCCGACGATCGCGGGTGCCCTCGACGCGGCCTTCGACACCGGAGCCGCCTCGCCGCTCGCGCTCGAGCGTCGCACGATCGAGGTGATCACCGCCGTCGACGACCTGCTCACCCAGGCGGGCACGACCGTCGCCGAAGTACGGACCTCGCTCGACGCGACCTCCGAGACGCTCGGCGTCCGCACGGCGGAGGAGCTGCGCAGCAGCAGTGCCTCGACGGCAGCCTCGATGCAGGGCCTCTCCGGGCAGCTCACCACGCTGAAGTCCCAGCTGTCGGAGACGGTCTCGGGCACCGAGTCCGGCCTGCTGCAGCAGCTCTCCCAGGCAATCGACGCGGTCGATGCAATGCTCGGCGACACGTCCGCCACGGTGCCGACGCCGAAGCTCTCGGGCAGCGGCTGTGCCGTAGCCGTCGAGCGCGGCAGCAGCGGCCCCAGCTCGATCCACTCGGAGCTGCTGCGCCTGACGACCGAGCTCGACGCCTACGGAACGGCCACCGGATCCTGTCGGGACGAGGTCGTCGCCGCGCTCCGCAGCGCCGTCGGACCGGAGGCGCCGTCCGCCGAGGCCTGCACCGCTCCCTCGATGACCTGCTCGCTCGCCGCCTCCGGCGCCGCAGTGGACGCAGTGCTGCTCGGGCTACTCGGTCGCGGGCAGGAGCTCGTGGACTCCTTACAGCCCGAGCTGATGGCCGGGGTGCAGGCGGAGTACGCCGCGCTCTCGAGCCGAGTCGATGCGACCTCGAGCGCCGTCGGTGCTCTCGCGGATCCGGACGGATCCGTCGCGGAGGCTCTGGCCGGACTGTCATCGACCCTCGATGGGCTCGACACCGGCGCTGGCGAGCTGGAGACGGCAGTCGCCTCGGTCGGCGCGGCCGCGACGACCGCGCTCGACGAAATCGGCACACCGAGTACCGCGGGCTCGTTGTCGGCGCAGAACCAGGACCTGGCCGATCGGCTCTGCGAGCTGCTGCCCGCGACTCCCACCGCGACGACTCCGACCCCGTCTCCGACCTCGCGCCCGACGAGCGCTCCCACCGGACTCTCGCGCAGCTCCGTCGAGGAGCTCCGGGCCTATCTCACCGCGACTCCCTGCTCCGGCAAGGGCCGTCTCGACACGCCCAAGGGCTACTCCGCCCCCGTGGCCGACCGGCTGAAGGAGCAGGTCGAGGCGTGGACGTCGGTCGCCTCGGCCGTCGGCGACACCGGCGCCGGTGCCGACCTCACCGAGCTTCGGACCGCGCTCGCCACGCTCCGCAGCGACGTGGCCGCGGCCGCTGCGACCGCCGGCTCCGACGATGCGCGCCTCACCGGGCTGCTCACCGCGCTTCGCACCGATGCCGCTGCGCTGACGGCCCGACGCGACGCGCTCGGCGTGCGCGTCGACGCTCTGAGCGCTCAGCAGGACGCCCTCGCCCCGGCGATCGAGCAGGCGTTCGCCGAGGCCGATGCGGCCGCCTCCTCGGCGGTCTCCGCGCTCCTCGACGAGCAGGTGCGACGCGTATCGACCCGGTCGGAGGCCGACGCCGAGGCGATCGCCGCGATGTTCGGCCGGTCGGTGTCGGGACTGCACGGGGCGGCGTCCGGGATTCGCACCGACGCGGCAGCGACCGTCGATGCCGAGCATCAGGCACTCAGCACCGCTGAGGCCCGCATCGGGGAGGCGGTCTCCGAGCGCACCCGCGACTCACTCGCGAGGATCGCTACGACCATCGACGCCTCCACGCGCGACACCGAGGCGGCCTCCGCTTTGCTCGCCGCGGATCTGCACAAGGTGCTTCTCGACCTGGGCGATCGGAGCGTCGGCGGGTCTGGCCTGCTCGGATCGATGACCACGAGCGCCGCCAAGGTCGGCACGGCGGACGTGCAGCTCGCCCTCGCTTCGCAGAACGCTCAGGGCTATGCCGCGGTCCGCTCCGAGGACGTCTCCGGAATCCTCCTCACCCAAGCGCAGGAGCGGGCCTCGATCCGGGCCGCAGACGCGCTGCCGGCGTTCCACCTCGAGCTCCCCGACGGCACACGGACGCAGACTGTCTACTCCTTCCGGATCGGGGACGTCCGATGACTCGCCTCGCTCGCCGCGCCGCGCCGCGGTCCCGGCCAAACCGGCGAACACTTCTGCTGATCGGCGCGACGGTCGGCGCACTACTGGCCCTCGGCGGGGCACTCGTCTCGCTCCTCCCTCCGCAATCGGCGCCAACGACCGCGGTCGCGGCGCTCCCCGTCGGTCTCTCCTGCGCCCGGGTGCCCGAGCAGCTGCAGCTCGGGGTCGTCGTCTCCCTCAGTGCGGCTCCGGGCGAGGGCGCGGAGTGGAAGGATGCGGCGAACGGAGCCGTCGTCGCCGCGCGCCGGTTCGAGATGGGCGGGTGCGAGGTCGGTCTCGTCGCCGCCGATGATCACGGGACACCCGAGGGAGCGCGTGCCGCGATCGAGCAGCTGGCAGGCGAGCACGTGTCGGGGATCGTGCTCGCGACTCGTGGAGGGCACACCGGCGCCGCGGTGGAGGCCGCCCGAGCCGCGGGGATCGCCCTCGTCCTCCCCTACGGCGGCGACCCGGCCGGGTCCGGCGACGGTGCCTGGCTGATCACGCCGGACACCGCGGCGGCGGACGCGGCACTCGTGGAGGTGGTCGGCGCCGACGCCCGAGTGCTCCTCGTCGATGCCGGTGGCGGCACCCCGCACGGTCTCTCGCCCGCTGCGACGGTGACTGCCGACCCGGGGGCCACCGCTGACGCCCTGATCGCTGCCGCGCGACCTCACCTCGAGGGCACGCAGACGGTGGACCGCGTGGTCGTGTCCGGGCCCGCCGCCGCTCAGGCGGTCGCGGTCGCTGCTCTGCAGGCCGCCGGGACGAGCGCGCCCGTCCTCCTCACGCCCGATGCCCTGAGCCCTGCCTTCGCTCCCGCACTCATCGCCGCCGGAGGGACTCTCTCGGGAGATCTCACCACCGTCGGTGCGGACTCCGGTGACGCCGTCGCCCTGCGCGGCGATGAGCGCGGCCGCGCGGCCTCCGCCTTCCTGGGCGCCGTGCGGATGACCGCGGACGACTCCGCGGGGACGACCCTCCTCGGAGATCGCGAGTTCGACGACGTCGCCGCAGTCGCCGATGCCTCCAGCCACGACGCGGTGGTGGCGCTGGTGCGAGCCGCGGCAGCAGCGGGCAGCAGCACGCCCTCCTCGGTCGCCGCCGCTCTCGCAGGATCCACGGTCGGACCGGCCGACGGCCTCGTCGGGCCGGCGCTCGACTTCGGTACGGCGAGCGCGCTCACCAGTGCGGTCGTTCCCTTGCACGCGTCGCCACAGGACCTCGGCCTGCGGCCCACCGATCCGCCACTGCTCTGGTTCGCCGGGCAGACCCGAACCTGAGGGCACCGATGCGACTCCTCCTCGACCTCGACGACGCCCGCACCGACATCGACCTCGGGCGTTACCGCAGTTCCGCGACCCTCGGCGATCTCGTCGACGCCGTCACCGGGCATCGTCCGCCGTCCGGAACGGCCCTCGCCGTCGACTCCGCCCTGCATCCGGTCGACACCAGGCTGGTCGACCTGCTTCTGCTCGAGGGAACACGGATCGCCCGCTCTCCCGAGCCGCGGCCGGCACCGGTCCGCGGCTGGACGGCCACGCTCTCCGGTGGGCTCGGGGCCGGGGCGGTGATCGAGATCCCGCGGAGTCGACCGCTCACCGTCGGCCGATCCCCGCACGCCGATGTCGTCCTCGACACGGCGAGCGCGTCCTGGGAGCACTTCTCTGCGACCCGAGAGGGCGACGCCCTGCGGGTGCGGGACGCGGACAGCACGAACGGCACCCTGGTGGACGGCGTCCCCGCGACCGGCGAGGGCGTCCTCGTGGCCGACGCCGCGGTCGTCATCGCCGGAGGAGCGGCGCTCCTGCTCCGCGCCGCGCCGCACGAGCCCCTCGCCCCCGAACCGGGGAGCCTGAACAACCTGACCGCGAATGCGACCGTGCCCTTCAACCGGCCGCCGCGACCGGGGCGACCGGCCGCCGCCGACGCGGTCGTCCCACCCTCCCGCGTCGAGATCGCGTCCGCCACGAAGTTCAGTGTGATCACCGTCGCGGCGCCGCTGGTCCTCGCCTTCGCGATGGTCCTGATCATGGGCGACGCCCGATACGCCCTGTTCGCCGCGCTCAGTCCGGTCGCCGGAGTGGGCATGTGGTTCGAGCAGAGGCACCGGCACACCCGAGCGATCCGAACCGAGGAGCACCGCTTCGGCGAGGCGCTGCAGACGCTCCGCGACGACGTCGCCCGCGCGGCACGTCTCGAGCGAGCCCGCCTCGAGGAGGACGCGCCCGACCCGGCGACGACGATCCGTCGCGCAGCGCTACCCGCCACCTCGCTGTGGCAGCGGCGCGCGACCTCCCCGGACGTGCTCGGCCTGCACATCGGCGTGGGCGACGTCCCGTGGTCTCCCCCACTCGACCAGCGCGGAGTGTCACGGCTCGAGGAGCAGGTACGTGCGATCCTCGCGGAGAGCGTGGTCCCGAGCGCACCCGTGTCGATCGATCTCGCCGACGGGGGTGTTGTCGGCATCGTCGGCGATCGCGAGGGCAGCCTCGCCCTGGCGCGGAGCCTGCTCTGCCAGGCAGCCGTCCACTGCGGACCGGCCGACCTCGCCGTCGGCGTGTTCTGCGACCGGGGACGCGACTCCGACTGGAGCTGGGCCTCCTGGCTCCCCCACACCCGGCTCCTCGGTGGCGAGCGCCGTCTCTCCGACCGGCGCGAGCGCAGCACCGAACTCCTCCGCGCTCTTCGCGACGAACGCGCGCCGCGGGTGCTCCTGGTGCTGGACTCGGACGTGCTGACCGAGGGCCGCGACGCCCCCGCACGCGAGCTCCTCGGGCTCGGACGCGGTGAGCGCGAGCCCGCGACCCGCATCTCCGGGGTCGTCCTCGCGGCGTCGGAGGAGCAACTCCCCGCCTCCTGCACGGTCGTCGTGCGGGTCGGGGCGGACGCATCGGCGGTCCTCTCGCGTCCCGACGAGCGGACGACGGTCGAGGATGTGGTGCTCGCCGGACTCGCCCCCGCCACGGCCGAGCGCTGCGCGCGAGACCTGGCACGCTTCGAGGACCCCGAGCTCGTCACCGCGGGCGCGGCTCTCCCCTCGCTCGTGCGGCTCCCGCCACTCTTGGGGACCGATCGTCCGACGGCCACCGACGTCCGGAAGTGGTGGTCGAGCGCACGAGGTGTCCGTGCGCCCGTCGGAGCCGGGGAGCACGGTCCTCTCGTGCTCGACCTCGTCGCCGACGGCCCGCACGGCCTGGTGGGAGGCACCACCGGCTCGGGGAAGAGCGAGTTCCTGCGCTCCTTCGTCGCCGGCCTGGCCGCCTGGAACGATCCGACGCGTCTCAACTTCGTGCTGATCGACTTCAAGGGCGGAGCGGCGTTCGCGGCCTGCGAGCGGCTCCCGCACACGATCGGCACGATCAGCAACCTCGACGCGCAGCTCGCCGACCGTGCCCTGCGCGCCCTCGAGGCCGAAATGAAGCGGCGTCAGCGGATCTTCGCCGCGGCGGGCGAGGGCGTCGACACTCTCGACGCCTACTGGGCCACCTCGCCGGCGGAGCCGATGCCACGACTCCTGCTCGTCGTGGACGAGTTCGCCATGCTGGCGAAAGAGCATCCCGACGTCCTGACCTCGCTGGTCAGCGTCGCGGCCGTCGGCCGGACGCTCGGGGTCCACATGATCCTCGCAACCCAGCGTCCCGCGGGCGTGGTTAACGACGACATTCTCGCGAACACCAACCTCCGCGTCGCTCTCCGCGTGCAGAGCCGCGACGACTCCGCCAACGTGATCGGAGTCGCGAGCGCTGCCGAGATCTCCCGCTCGCAGACCGGTCGGGCCTTCGTGAAGCTCGGCCAGAACGACATCTCCCCGGTGCAGACCGCGCTGGTCACCGGGCGCGCGGAGGCGGCGGCGGTCGAAGCGATCGAGGTCCGGCTGGTCGGATTCACGGGGGTGCCGCTCGAGGATCCCTCTCCGGTCACGGCCGACGAGACGGCACCGACCGATCTCGACCTCCTGATCGACGCCGTGGTGGAGGCGGACGCCGATGCCGGATTCGCGCCACCTCGTCCGATCTGGCCGGCGCCACTCGGCGACGCTGTGCCCTTCGGTGGGTTCGGTGCGGAGGAATCCGACCTCGGCCGCGTCGTCGACGACGTCCTGCAGTTCGCTCTCTCGGACGACCCCGACCGCCAGCGCCAGGTCGCGACCGGCTGGGACCTCGGCGAGGGGAATCTGCTCCTGCTCGGCGTCCCCGGCAGCGGCACGAGCACGGCTCTCGCCTCGATCGCTCTGACCGCGACCCGCCATTTCTCACCGGACGAACTCGACCTGTACGTCCTCGATGCCGGCTCCCGCGACGGCGCCCCGCTCGCGCGCCTCCCGCACACCGTCTCCTACGTGGGCGCGGGAGCCGGTGCCCACGAGAAGCAAACCCGTTTCCTCCGTCACCTCCGCGACGAGGTGCGCAGGCGTCGGGCGTCACCCGGTGAGCATCGTCGGGCGCTGGTGCTCATCGACGGGCTCGCAACGCTGAAGGACGAGTTCGCCGACTGGGAGGGCCTAGCCCTGATGGAGGCGTTCTCCCGCGCCTACGCCGATGGACCGGAGCTCGGCCTGCATTTCGCGGTGACGACCAGCCGCGCGAAGGCGATCCCCTCCGTCATGGAGGAGGTGACGACGCAGAAGTGGCTGTTCCGCCTCGCGGACCCACAGGACTACTCCGTCTCGGGCGTGAAGCCGGCGTCTGCGCCCGCTCCGGTGCCGGGTCGCTGCGTCCTGGTCGCGTCGCTCCTGCAGACCCACGTCGCGACCGCAGCGGTCGGTCTCGACCGGGCGATCGCCGAAGTGGTGGCCCTGTGGCCGGACGCCGGGAGTAAGACGAGCGCGGTCGGCACGCTCCCCGAGCGGGTCGCGGTGAGCGCGCTCGGGCTGAAAGCCCGCTTCGACCAGGAGCCGTGGCTGCTTCCGATCGGTCTGGGCGAATCGGACCTCGCCCCGCTGGCGTTCCAGGTGTTCGAGGGTGAGCACATCACCGTCACCGGCCCCGCGCGATCCGGCAAGTCCACCGTGCTGCTCGCCCTGGCTGAAGCGGCGCGGGCCGCGGGCTCCGTCGCGATCTGGGGCGCGTGTGATCGCCGGTCCCCGCTGGCGGGCGCCGACCTCGACCGGCTCGCCGTCGGCGCGGATGAGCTGCGGACTCTTCTCGGGTCGCTTCTGATGGAGGACGGCCCCGTGCTGCTCCTCCTCGACGACGCCGAGCGCTGGGACGATTCCGACCAGTCGCTGCTGCGGTTGATCTCGTCGGGCAGGCCGGGGCTCTGTGTCGTCCTGGCCGGCCGATCGAACGACCTGCGTCATCACTTCGGGAACTGGACGAAGAAGGCTGCGGCCTCCCGTTCGATCCTGCTGCTGCAGCCCGACATCGATAACGACAACAATCTTTTCGGTTCGCAGATCCCCCGCCGTTTCCCGGTGCCGCCGACGGTGGGCCGCGGCTTCGTCAGCCTGAACGGCGAGGTCCATTTCGTCCAGTCGGTGTCCCCGACACCGGCGGACGGCGGTGCCTAGACCTACCGAGGAGATTCAGGGGGACGGAGGCGCTCGGCTCCATGAAGAGTCGCCGAGCGTGGGAGTCGCCGAGCGTGCGGCGTCAGCAGGCCCCCGGCGTCGCGAACCCGTCGGCTGCCCTCGGGCCTCAGATCAGCCACCAAATGAGCTGCGCACGCTGCCGCACGTTCTCAGCGTGCTCGCCGAGCTCATTCGTCGCTTCGGCGTCGAGAGAGCCGTCGGGTCGGCGGACGCATTGACTGTCGACGCCCCAGTCCTTGAGCCCGTAGGAGGAGAGGACAGCCCTGCACACCTGCCGCATCTCCCCCAGCGTCGTCGCCTCTCGCGCTCGGCAGGCGTGCTTGGCGAAAAGGTCGGCGTAAAAGGAGGCTTATGCAAAATTCGAGTAGGGCTTCACAAAAATCCTGGTCAGAGGCCTGTTCGCTGGGCGCGCCAGGGAATTTTGCATAAGTCTCTAGGTTTCTCGCGGCGATCGATCCGCCAGATGGGCGAGCGCCGCAGCGTACCCGTCTCGGCGTCGGTCGCTCAGACGGAAGAGTTTCATAGGAGTGTTTCCTTCCAGATATTTACTGGAGTCGCAGTGACGCTTCGAGATCGGTTGAGTCGTTCGGCCGACCCGCATACCTGTCCTTCCGGGAACCAAGCCGTTGGCCGAAACTACTCACCAGACACGATACCGGAGAATCTGGATGTCAATACCACCATCGAAAAAAGCGCGCTTCTCGCAGCACTGTGCGCACCGCCTCTTCATAACCCCTCGTCCGCTCCCGATCGATGGTCCGATCAGCGTGGAGGACGCACCGTTCCTCAAGGCCAGTCATCGTTCCCACAAACGTTCCCCGGACAAGCGATGCCACCTGCCTCACCTGTCGGACCGAAGTAGCGTTCCGCACGGTATGGCCATATTCCTCGAATTGCTTGGAAGCGAGAGGCGCATCAATAGACGTGAAATACGAGCCACAATCGTCTATCGCGTCCGCGAATCGATTTTTTCCGGCGTCAATCAGGGCAGTAGAAGCCATGAATCAATCTCCTTCGCACTATCCTTGCACAGGAATGAGCCTTGCCGGCAATCCCACGCGGCTTAGGCACGATCGCCGCAAAGCGCCTTCGACGTATGTCAATCACCAATCAGTAAAAACTGAGTCAGAGAGCGTTATTCATAAGCATTTACCAGCCGAGTCGGTAAAGTTCGAGGCGGGTGACGGTGCGAATGAGGTTGGGAAGTTCTGTAAGACGTCCGCGATAGCCGGTCTTGAGGATTTTCCAGTTCTTCCAGTGCGCGATGCATCTTTCGACCGCCGAACGGATGGAGGAGATGTATCGGTTGGCTGTACGTGTGTTGTCATCATGTTGTCCGTGGTGAAATTTTTTCCGGGGAGTG
>NZ_PSWS01000055.1 GCF_002932875.1 Rathayibacter tritici | reverse complement strand
GGCGTAGGAACCTCCATCATCGGAAGACCTCGACCCCACTCCCGGCCACGACGCGCCGACCCCACACTCGTACGGCTACACCCTCAACTGCGAAGAGCCGGTAAAGCTCCTGCGGGTTGAACCCATGAAAGTAGTCTCATACAGCTCGGGAACCCCGGCAATCCCGAGTCCACCGAAGCGGGTATGGTCCACTCCGTCCCCACGCCTCTACAGGTGGATCCCCGCCACCACGCGGTAGCTCGCTTGCCTATCCCCCGAACGAAGGACAGACGAGCATTCAGATGAGCCATAGGGTCGGGGGCAAGGCACGATGAAAGGGAGACGTGGAGACGTCATGACATCAATGAAGAGACTCGGCCTGGTATTCGCGACAGCGTTCGCGTTGGTCCTCGCCGCACCAGCCGTGGCCCAGTTCGGGTTCGATCCGGCAGCCGAGGCCTCTGACGACGTGAACAAGGCCACTCCCGAGGCAACCGGACCCGTGCTGACTCCGCTGAACGACTGGCGGGGGTCCGGCTGGGAAGGTAAGGCGGACTAGCCCTTGGATGCACCACTTTTGGTTGCTCCTGGATCACTCAGGCAACCGATACAGCTGTCGCAGTCACCCCGGGATCCGGTACCGGACATTGGGCGACCCCGCACAAGGGTTGCGCCAACTCGAATCCAGTTGCATGGCGAGCGGAGATCTATGTGGGCCTGTCGAACTTCTGGCACCCCTACGGTGCGAGCTATGGTGCAGCGGTCGACCTATCGTGCTCGCCCGCATGACGGGTGATACGCAGAGGGTTCGGCATGTCCCGCTCGGTGATGGAGGAGGACATACCGAACCCTTTCAACGTCAACCGTTTGACCTCTCCAAACTCTCAGTGATGGGGCTAGTCATCGTTTGCGAGCGCGATGACCCTCCTCCGGGGAACTCCAGACCGACGTTGGCGATGAAGATGATTCAGTATCTTCGCCTGTCCGATGAGTCGATGATCCGTCTTGATATGGATCGTGGCGTGGTCACCTTCAAGTACGGCTACACGGAGCCGCTCTCCTGGAAACGAACGTCAGCTGACATCATCACAGAGGTGCTGACTCTGATACAAGGCGACGAGCCCGACCCTGGATCATTCCCGTGGGACGATTACTCGAAGGCTGCGCAACTTCGTGGAATCTCCATTGCACCTGACGCACTGAGCAACCTCCCCTACACAGTGCTGTTGTCCGATGAGATCGCCGCAGTGTTCGAGTTCTGATACGGCAACGCTTCGCGCAAGCACCTGTGCTTTGCCGACGAGGGGCTGACCCACCTTCGCCCCCCTACATTCAGCCGTCTCATGCTCGCCAGCCCCAAAGCCTGGAGAAGTAGGGAATCCCGCCAGCACCCGCAATCTGCCTTAGCGCAGGCCAGCATCCGAATTCTCAAGCGACACCAAGATGGTCATGGCGGTCATGTACGCGGCGGCGTCACGCTCGTGCTCATCATCGACTGACTTCCACCGCGTCGCCGATCTTCGTCACAGTCACCGGGTTGATACTCTTCGAGAACACGGTGCGGGTGAGGAACGAGCGCAGGGTCCCGCGGGTGCCGTCGGCTGACCGGGGCACGAACTGATAGGCCTTTTCGCGCGGGCCGATGAGCAAGAAGACCCTCTCCCCGACGGCATATGTCGTTTCGGTCCGGAACGTCGTTCCCGCGAGCTCCACCTCCTCCCCCGCCCCAACGACGAAGGACCGGTCGAGGGCGGGCCGCGACTGCTCTGCGAGGGAGCCTTCCGTGTCGGATTGCGGTTTCGTGGAGAAACGGCCGGGATGGGAGGCGTGGCCGCGCGGGTGCCGCTCATCGCCGGTGCTCGTACCCTCGATGTGCGCGGCTCGGGCGGCAGTCTCGAGCTCGACGTCTTCGATGAGCGGAAGCGTTGCCGTGGGGCAGGGAACGTCCTCCCACTCGTCGAAGCGAATGAGGACGACGTCGAGGGTCTCGCCGGAGTGCTGGACGTTGTCGAGGACGCGTCGCAGGCTGGCGAGCGCGAATATTCCGCCGCTAGGCAGCATCGTCACCGGAAGCGGCCCTCGATGGACACGGGCTTCCCACCTATTCAGGCTCTGAATCGCATCCACCACGTCGACGATAGGGACGGTCACCAGCCGCCGCTGCGACCGTGCACAGGCCTGCCGGGCGGATGCAAAGATCGAGCGAGCTAGGACTTCGGAGCTGAAGATGCTCTCCCGGGAATCGGTCAAGGTCATGGACTCGTCGCCGAAGATGCCGAACAGCTTCGGCCCCTCTGACTCAGCCACGACGTGATCGTCGGGGATCTTCGATGTTTGTGTATCCGATAGGCAAGGCGAATGCTCTGCCTCGGCTCACTGCGCCGGGCAGGCTTCCGGGCTGCTGGTGACCGAGCAGCAGCTCGGGTTTGCCTAGGCAGACAGGGAATCCCGCGATACGCCAGGGCCGCTGCGGCAGGCTCAATCACGCCTGCGGACCCGCGACGGGCCGCCGGTCACCACCGGTTCACCGTCGCGAGGCTCGTGCCGCTCGCGAGGCTCACGCCGACGGTCGACGCGAATCGGGCCCGGACCCTTCGATGTGGGAGACGGTGATGACGTTCGTGGTCCTGCTCAGCGTGTCGAGAACGCTCGCGGTCGAGCCGATGCCCTTCGCGTCGAGCGATGGGGCACGTCGGTATGACGAGGGTCCTCACGGTGTTCTCGGACGTCTCCACCGTCGACATCGTGGTCTGCTCCGTGCTGCGCACCTCGGCGAGCCAGACTCGAGCCGCCTCCGTCACCGTCGACGCTTCCGTGATGTCAGCGACGTCTCCGTTCCGCAGCGCTTGAGCTTGTGCGTGCAGGTTCTCGAGCGCGGCAGCTTCGGTGGCGCCGGAACCTGACAGCCTCCGTACTGACTCGGCGAGGCGCCAGTCCTCGAGCGTTCGCGGGGAGACCTGGAGCAGCTCAGCACGAATCGTGTTCAGTGTCCTGCCGGGGCTGGCCGTAGTGACCGGTGGCCACCGCCGACCTCAGCACCGTTGCTGGCCAGAGTGGCCACGATGGTGGCCGCGGAACTGGATGTTTGGCGACGTGCAGGACCTGCAGGCACACGAAAACCCCTAGATTCCGCGGAATCTAGGGGCCCTTCGCTCCCCGACTTGGACTCGAACCAAGAACCTACCGGTTAACAGCCGATTGCTCTGCCAATTGAGCTATCGAGGATCATCCGATCACCCGGAGGTGATCAGCGCGCTACTACTTTAGCAAACTCTCCGCGAACGCAAAATCGACCCCGCCTCAGTAGCCCGCGACCGGATCGACCCGGCCCACCAGCGGCGCCCCGACGGCGAGGGCAGCGACGTTGGCGCGCACCCGCTCGGCCAGGAGCGGCGCGGTGATCTCGGGGGTGTCGGCGCTGTGCGGCGTGATCAGGCAGCGGGGCTCGCTCCAGAGCGGATGCCCGTCCGGCAGCGGCTCGGGGTCGGTCACATCGAGCGCCGCACCGGCGAGACGGCCCTCGGCGAGGGCCGCGACGAGCGCGTCGGTGTCGACGAGGCTCCCCCGCGCCACGGTGACCAGCACGGCATGCACGGGCAGGTGCGCGAGCAGGTCGGCGTCGACCATCCGCTCGGTCCCCGTCGTCGCGGCGGCGGCCAGGACCAGCACGTCGGCCTCCGCCGCCGCCTCGGCCAGCCGCGACGACGGCAACGTACGGGCGGCGCCCTCGACGGGCTCATCGCCGCGGCGAACGATCGTCACCCGGCAGCCGAAGACGCTCAGCAGCCGCAGCAACTCGCGCGCGATCCCGCCCGCTCCGACGATCACGACGCAAGCGCGGTGCAGCGTGACCGCCTTCTTCGGCCCCCAGGAGTCGGCGCGCGCCCGCTCGGGCAGCGAACGCAGCAGGGCCAGCATCAGCGCGAGCGCGTGCTCGGCGACGGGCTCGGCGTAGGCACCCTTCGCGCTGGTCCAGACCAGGTCGTCGCGTGCTGAGGCGAGCACCGGCGCGAAGACGTCGACTCCGGCCCACGGCAGCTGCACCCAGCGAATCGACGGGTGCTCCTCGAGCACGGCCGCCAACTCATCCGTCCGGCCGTAGGAGAGCCAGAGCAGCCCCTCCGGGCTCTCGTCAATCTCGACGACCACTCCCCCACCCGACTCGACGGCCTCGGTGAACACGGGCTTGGGGCGCGGGAGCACCGCGACGCGCGGGCCGCTCACTGCTCAGCCGCCTCGACGCGCTGAGCCCGGGAGGCATCGAAGCGCTCGTACTCGGCGAATGCCGCTCCGAGCTCGCGGACGTAGGGGTGGCGCGCCTCCACCAGCACGTCCAGCAGCGGCCCGTAGGCGACCACCTCACCGCTGACCAGGACGGCGATCCGATCGGTCGCGCGACTCAGCACGTCGATGTCATGGCTGACCACGACGGCCGCGAAGCCCTCCTGGCTCCGCAGGTCGGCGAGCAGGTCGACGATCGACTCCCGCACCGTCGCGTCGATGCCCGAGGTCGGCTCGTCGGCGATCAGGACCTTCGGCCCGAGCACCAGCGAGCGCGCGACGGCCACCCGCTGGCGCTGGCCGCTGGAGAGCTCGTACGGGTAGCGATCCAGCAGGAACAGCGGGAGGTGCACGGAGTCGAGCAGGGTCGCCACCCGGACGGCCGCCGCCTGGGGATCGTAGTGGCGGTCGCGGAGGAAGATCGGCTCGGCGATCAGCTCCGAGACGGTCAGCTCGGGTCGCAGAGTCGCGCCGGCGTCCTGTGCGAGGTGCGCCACGTCGACGGTGAAGCGCTTGACTTCGCGCGTGGGGAGCGAGCGGAGTCGGTGGCCCGCGACCGTCGCGTCCCCTCCGATGATCACGGGGCGCGTGCGGGCGCCGTCGTGTCCCAGGCCGTCGCCGCCGAGCACGCGGGCGAGCGTGGACTTGCCGGAGCCGCTGCCGCCGAGGATCCCGAGCACCTCCCCCGGCTCCACCCGGAGGCTCACCCCCCGCAGGGCCGTCCACCGGCGGCTGATGCCGCGTGGCGGGTACTCGACGCTGAGGTCGTCGATGACGATCGGGGCCGGATCTTCGGCGGTGCTGCTCACGCGCGGCGCTCCGCCTCGGTGATGCTGCGCAGCAGCTCGCGCCGCGATGCCTGCTCGACCGGATCGGGCACGGGCAGGGAGGCGAGCAGGCGCTGCGTGTAGGGGTGTTTCGGCGCGGCGAGCACCTCGGCTCCGGTCCCCTCCTCGACCAGCTCGCCGCGGTAGAGCACCGCGATGCGGTCGGCGAGCAGGTCGACCACGGCGAGGTCGTGGCTGATGAAGAGCGAGGCGAAGCCGAACTCCCGCTGAAGCTCGGCGAAGAGTTCGAGCACGCGGGCCTGCACCGACACGTCCAGCGCCGAGGTCGGCTCGTCGGCGATCAGCAGCTTCGGCTCGAGCGCGAGGGCCCGGGCGAGGCTGGCGCGCTGACGTTGGCCGCCGGAGAGCTCGTGCGGGTAACGATCGCCGTAGGAGCGTGGCAGCTGCACCGCTTCGAGCAGCTCGTCGACGCGCGAGCGGGCCACGGCGGCGTCCCCGGCACGGCCATGCACGATCAGGGGCTCGGCCACGCACTCGGCGATGGTGAGCAGCGGATTGAAGCTCGACGCCGGATCCTGGAACACGAAGCCGATGTCACCGCGGACCGGACGGAAGGCGCGCTCGCGGATGCCGCGCATCTCCTTGCCGAGGACCGTCAGCGAGCCGCCGGTGACCGGGGTCAGGCCGGCGATGGCGCGCCCGATGGTGGTCTTGCCCGAGCCGCTCTCGCCGACCAGGCCGAGCACCTCGCCCGCGCGGATGCGGAATGAGACGCCGTCCACCGCGACGAAGCCGGGGCGGCCGAGCCGGCCGGGGTACTGGATCCGCAGGCCCTCGGCGGCGACGAGCGTCTCGGCCTCGGGTGCCTCGGCGCGTTCCAGGGCGCGGACGCGGGCGCGTTCGACGCCCTGGCCCACGTGCGGGACGGCGGCGAGAAGCGTCCGGGTGTACTCGGCCTTCGGCGCCGAGAACAGCTCGGCGACGCTCGCCTCCTCGACCAGCTCGCCCTGGTACATCACGGCGACACGGTCAGCGAGATCCGCGACGACGCCCATGTTGTGGGTGATCAGCACGATCGAGGTGCCGAACTCGTCGCGGCACCGGCGGAGCAGATCGAGGATCTCCGCCTGCACGGTCACGTCGAGCGCGGTGGTCGGCTCGTCCGCCACGATCAGTCCGGGGTCGAGCACGAGTGCCATCGCGATCACGACGCGCTGCTTCTGCCCGCCCGAGAACTGGTGCGGGTAGTAGTCGACCCGCTTCTCCGGCTCCGGGATGCCGACGGTGCGCAGCACCTCGATCGCGCGCTGCCGCGCCTGCTTCTTCGAGACGGAGCCGTGGGCGCGCAGCCCCTCGGCGATCTGCCAGCCCACGGTGAAGACGGGGTTGAGGGCCGTGCCCGGCTCCTGGAACACCATCGCGACGTCGGTGCCGCGCAGCTCCCGGAGGCGCGCCTTCGGCACCGAGACGACGTCGGTCGCCGCACTGCCGTCCTTCTTCGAGAGCAGCACCACGCCGGAGGCGGTCGCCGTTTCGGGCAGCAGGCCCAGGATGGTCTTCGCCGTCACGGTCTTGCCGCTGCCGGACTCGCCGACGATCGCCAGCACCTCACCGCGCTCGACGCGGAGGCTGACCCCGGCGACGGCGCGAACGGCTCCGCGGTCGCTCGCGAAGGCGACCTCGAGATCAGTAATGTCCACGATCGGACGCGCGGCGGCGTCCCGGACAGTGCGCTGGTCGCTCATCGCGTCCTCTCCACTCCGGCGACGGGGTCGTGCCCCGGCGTCTCCAGACCGTCGGCGGCGAGCACGCCGCCCGGCACGACGGACGTTGCGGCGAGGTCGCCGGCACCGGCCGCCACTGCGCGCCGACCACGCAGGCGCGGGTCGGCGAGATCGTTCAGGCTCTCGCCCACGAGGGTGATGCCCAGCACCACGAGCACGATCGCCAGGCCCGGGAACACCGAGGTCCACCAGATGCCGCTCGTGACATCGGACAGCGCCTTGTTGAGGTCGTACCCCCACTCGGCGGCCGACGTCGGCTCGATGCCGAAGCCGAGAAAGCCCAGGCCGGCGAGGGTCAGAATCGCCTCGGAGGAGTTGAGCGTGAAGATCAGCGGCAGCGTGCGCGTGGCGTTGCGCAGGACGTGGCGGAACATGATCCGCGGCGTCGATGCTCCGATGACCTTTGCCGACTCCACGAACGCGTCGCCCTTGATCCGCACCGTTTCGGCCCGGATGACGCGGAAGTACTGCGGGATGTAGACCACCGTGATCGAGATCGCCGCGGCGACGATGCCTGCCCAGAGGTTCGATTGGCCGCCCGAGATGACGATCGATATCACGATCGCCAGGAGCAGGGTCGGGAACGCGTAGATCGCGTCGCAGATCACGACGAGCACCCGGTCGAGCCAGCCGCCGAGGTAGCCGGAGACGAGGCCGAGGAACACGCCGAGGAAGATCGACAGGACGACGGCGACGACGATCACGAGGAAGGCGGTCTGTGCACCCCAGATCACCCGCGAAAGCACGTCGTAGCCGCCGACGGTCGTGCCGAGCAGGTGCCCGCCGCTCGGCGGCTCCTGCGCACCGAACGACTCGTCGCCCGAGCGCAGCTGCGAGTAGCCGTAGGGGGCGATCAGCGGAGCGAAGAGTGCGACCAGCAGGAACACGCCGGTGATGATGAGGCCGGTGACGAGCATCCCCCGCTGGAGACCGACGCTTTGACGGAGTTGGCGGACGACCGGCAAGCGGTCGACGAGGCGGCGGCGCGGGTGCGCCGATGCGGTGGTGCTCATGCTCAGTACCTCACTCGCGGGTCGATGAGCGCCGCGATGACGTCGACGATGAAGTTGGTCAGCGCCACGATCACGGCGAGCAGGGCGACGATGCCCTGCACGGCCACGAAGTCGCGGGCCTGGAGGTACTCGGCCAGCTGAAAGCCGAGCCCCTTCCACTCGAAGGTGGTCTCGGTGAGGACGGCGCCGCCGAGCAGCAGGGCGATCTGTAGGCCGATCACGGTGATGATCGGGATGAGCGCCGGTCGGTACGCGTGCGTGCGGACCAGGCGGAACTCGCTCACTCCGCGCGAGCGCGCCGCGTCGACGTAGTCGGTGCCGAGGGTGCCGATCACATTGGTACGCACCAGGCGCAGGAAGATGCCCGCGGTAAGCAGACCCAGCGCGACGGCCGGGAGCACCGCGTGCGAGAGCACATCCGCGATCGCCGCCGGATCGCCGGTCTGGATCGCGTCGATGAGGTAGATACCGGTCTTGGTTTCGAGGAACTGGAGCGAGAGCTCGGTACTCGTCGAGGCGCGTCCGGCGACAGGGAACCACTTCAACCACACCGAGAACACCAGCTTGAGCAGCAGGCCCGCGAAGAACACCGGAGTCGCGTAGCAGAGGATCGCGAAGATCCGCAGCACCGCGTCGGGCGTGCGGTCGCGGTGGTAGGCGGCGAGCATGCCGAGTGGGATGCCGACGAGGAATGCCACGATCAGCCCGTAGAAGGCGAGTTCGACGGTCGCGGCACCGTAGGTGAGCAGCACCTCGGTCACCGGGCGGTTATCGCTCAGGGTGGTGCCGAAATCGCCCGTCAACAGCTTGCCGAGGTACTCGAAGTACTGCACGATCAGCGGCCGGTCGTAGCCGGCGGCGGCCACGCGCTCCGCGAGCTGGTCCGCGGTCAGGCGGCCGCCGAGCGCCGCCGTGATCGGGTCGCCCGTGGAGCGCATGAGCAGGAACACCAGCGTCACGAGGATGAAGACGGTGGGGATGATGAGCAGGAAGCGGACGAGCAGGTAGCGCCCGAGTCCGCCCCCGGAGCCGCGCGGTCGCCGGGTGGGCGCCGTCGCCGCAGCCGTCGTGGCAGTCGTCACGTGATGCCTTTCGAGGAGAACGGCCGGCGCCTCCTCTCGGGGAGGCGCCGGCCGCGAGGGAGGTGATCAGCCCTTGCTGAGTGCCGCGTAGCGGAACTTGAACGAGGCGTCGAGGGTGTCCTCGGCTCCGCTCACCGTGCTGCCGACGACCGCGACCTGCGAGCCCTGCAGGTAGGGGACGGTCGAGAGCTGCGCCGCGACCTTCTCCTGGATCTGCTCGATCAGCGCGGTGCGCGCGCCGGCGTCGGTGGTCGAGACCTGCTGGGCGATCAGGCTCTGCACCTCAGCGTCGTCGTAGTGGTTCGCGAGGAAGTTCTCCTTGATGAAGAACGGCGAGAGGTAGTTGTCGGCGTCGGAGTAGTCCGGGAACCAGCCGAGCTGGTACGCCGGGTAGACGTCGCTTGAGCGGTCCTTCGAGTACTGCACCCACTCCGTGGTCTGCAGGTTGACCGTGAAGAGACCGGTCGACTCCAACTGGTCCTTGATCAGCGCGTACTCGTCGCCCGAGGACGGGCCGTAGTGGTCGTTCGAATACTGCAGGTTCAGGGTGACCGGAGTGGTGACACCGGCGGCCTCGAGGGTCGCCTTCGCCTTGCCCGCATCGGGCGCGCCGTTGCCGTCGCCGTAGAGCGACTTCAGCGGCTCGACCGCGCCGGTCAGACCGGCCGGGACGTAGGAGTAGAGCGGGGTGTAGGTGCCCTTGTAGACCTGGTCGGCGATCTCGTCGCGGTCGATCAGGTCGGCGACAGCCTGGCGCACGGCGAGAGCCTTCGTGCTGTCGGCCTCTCCGGTGGTCGCGCCGAAGGGCTGCGTGTCGAAGTTGAAGACGATGTAGCGGATCTCGCCGCCGGGTCCGTCCACGACCTTCACCGTGTCGTTGCCGCGCAGGTCGTCGATGTCGGTCGCCGAGAGGCTGCGGAACGCGACGTCGATGTTCCCCTCCTGGATGTCCAGCTTGAGGTTGGAGGAGTCGGCGTAGTACTTGACGTTGACGGTGTCGGTCTTCGCCGCGCCCAGGACGCCCTGGTATCCCGGGTACGCCTTGTACTGGACGAGGTTGTTCACGTCGTAGTTGGCGATCGTGTACTGGCCGGCGAAGGCATCGCCCGAGACGATGTCGGCGTCGGGGGTCAGCTCGTCGGCCGAGAAGACCTCCTCGTCCACGATCGGGCCGGCGGGGCTCGAGAGGATTTGCGGGAAGGTCTGGTCGTTGTCGGACTTGAGCGTGAAGACCACGGTCGTGTCGTCCGGCGCCGCGACGCTGTCGAGGTTCGCGAGGAGCGAGGACGGACCGTTCTCGGCGGCGATGCCGACCTGGCGGTCGAACGAGAACTTGACGTCGGAGGAGGTGAGGTCGTGGCCGTTGGCCCACTTCAGTCCGTCCTTCAGGGTCACGGTGTACTCGGTGGGCGAGGTGAACTCCGCCGACTCCGCGATGTCGGGTTCGACGTCCGGGCTGCCGTAGGGGGTGTTCATCAGGAACGGGAACACCTGGTTCATCACGGCGAAAGAGCCGTTGTCGTAGGAGCCCGCGGGGTCCAGAGCCGTGAGCTTGTCGGTGGTGCCGATGGTCAGGGCCCCTCCGGCGCTGCCGCCGGACGAGTCGTTCCCGCCGGCGGAGCAGCCCGCCAGCACGAGCGCGACCGCGGCGAAGCCTGCCGTCGCAGCGAGTGCGCGGGTACCGCGGGTGGATGCGGAAATCATCTCCGTCTGCCTCTTCCTGTCAAGGGATGGGATGCGGGCGCGCAGGTGGCGCGCGGACTCTCGGCACACAGATCACCTGTGGCAGTGGCGTCACGACACTGGACGCCCGCATTGCTGTTCCTCAGTGGTAACACAGTTGGGAGCGCTCCCCGAACCGGGACGGGCGCGCGGCCGATTTCTTCACACGACCGCAACACGCTCATTCTGTCCGATGCGCCCGCTTCTCGCGCTCGAGATTACTCGGGGTTAAGCGCGCGCCTATCGTTCTCGAGACCTGCGAGACGCACCTGAATCGTCCGTCGGACCACGGGGTCTGAAGCGCGTTGCAGCGCGCCCCTCAGGTCTGCAATTTCTCGGAGCATGTCTCGTTCGATCACTGCGATCGCGACTCCCTTCGCCCAGCGAACGAGCCGGACCTCGTCCGAAGCAGGCAGAGGAGCGACCGCCAATTGTCGAACGAACGACGCGAAAGGAGTGGGAACGTCGTTTGCTATGTGGTCGATCCACTCGCGGCTCGTCGCGCGTTCGAGATTCAGGACGATGGCGTCGCGCACCACGCGAAGGGTCTCATTCGTCACGGCGGCGTGGGCTGCCCGGGTGAGGAGCTCGAGACCGATCGACTCTGGAAGTTGAAGCATCGCCATGAGCGCCTCACGCTCCAGCCTGGTGACCACGTCGGTCGGAAGGTCGGCGATGGTTGTTCCCATCGGGGCGTCAGCGCCACCACCGTCTCGGCTCTCGTCTGCAGGTCCGGTTCTAGGGGCGGAGGAGCGGGGCCTCGATCCCGCGGAGCGCACGGCAGCGTTCACCTCCGCCATGTCCAGCCCCAGCATGCGGGCGAGCTCGCGGGAGTAGCCGGGCCGTAGCGCCGGGTCGCGGATGTCGGCGACGACGGGAGCCGCCGCCCTCAGCGCCGCGATCCGGCCCTCGACGGTCTCGAGGTCGTAGCGGTCGAGCAGCTGCCGGATCACGAACTCGACCATCGGCTTCTTGTCGTCGATCAGCCGGCGCACGGCGTCGTCTCCGCGGTTCAGGCGGAGGTCGCACGGATCCAGGCCCTCCGGCGCGACCGCGACGAAGGTCTGCGCGGCGAAGCGGTGCTCCTCCTGGAACGCGCGCATCGCTGCCTTCTGGCCGGCTGCATCGGGGTCGAAGGTGAAGACGACCTCGCCGACTCCGCTGTCGTCTCCCAGCACCCGGCGCAGCACCTTGATGTGATCCACGCCGAAGGAGGTGCCGCAGGTCGCGACCGCGGTGGTGACGCCCGCGAGATGGCAGGCCATGACATCCGTGTACCCCTCGACGACCACCACACGGTGCCCGCGCGAGATATCGCGCTTGGCGAGGTCGAGGCCGTAGAGCACCTGCGACTTGTGGTAGACGGGGGTCTCGGGAGTGTTGAGGTACTTGGGGCCCTTGTCCTCCTCGAGGAGGCGGCGGGCTCCGAAGCCGACGGTCTGCCCCGTGACGTCGCGGATCGGCCAGACGAGGCGGCCACGGAAGCGGTCGTAGACGCCGCCGCGGTTGTTGCTGCTGACCAGACCGGCCGTGCTGAGTTCCTCCTCCGAGAAACCGCGGCGCTTGAGCGCGGTGCTGAGCCCGTCCCAACCGTCGGGCGCGAAGCCGACTCCGAACCGGTCGGCCGCAGCGCGGTCGAAGCCACGCTCGCCGAGGAAGCGACGCCCTACATCGGCGCCGGGGGTCGCGAGCTGCTCGCGGAAGTACTCCTCGGCCGCGTCGTTGGCGGCCAGCAGGCGCGCGCGACCACCGGTCTCGGGAGCGCGGCCGTCGCCCTCCTCGTACTGCAGCGGGAAGCCGATCCGTCCGGCCAGACGCTCAACGGTCTCACTGAACGAGCTGTGGTCCATCTTCATGATGAAGCTGTAGACGTCACCCGACTCCTGGCAGCCGAAGCAGTGGTAGAAACCGGCCTGCGGGCGCACATGAAAGCTCGGGCTGCGCTCGTCGTGGAAGGGACAGAGGCCCTTGAGGGAGCCGACTCCGGCCGACTTCAGCGTGACGTACTCGCCGATCACGTCGCCGATGTTCACCCGCGCCTTGACCTCTTCGACATCTGACTGTCGGATCCGAGGCATGGGGTTTATCGTATCGGCCGCGGTGGTCGCCGAGCCGGGGTGTGGAGAAGTGGCCGCCCTGGAAAGCGAGTCCGACGCGCGGATCGGCGTGAGCGCCGTCGACACCGGCTCCGGCCGCCGCGTCGAGCACCGGCCCGACGAGCGCTTCGGCTACGCGTCGAGTCTCAAGGCCCACGCTTCCCCGCGAGCGTGCCCAGGAGATTCACTCGCCCGGCCTCTCCGAGGATCCCGTGCCGCTGCTCTCCGAGCTGTCCTCTCTCACCCGCGCGGCGCTGGCCACCCGCTCGCCCCGGCCCAGCGCGACGCCGGGCAGGGACCGGCGTGGACGTCAACACAGCCTCTCGAACCACGCGAGTGCGCTCTGGTCGGTGAGGTTGGCGACCTGGTCGACGATCACGCGGCGGCGGGCGTCGTCGTCGCGTGCCTCGTGCCAGTCCTCTGCAAAGCCGGGTTCGAGGGTGCCGGGGCCGCGGTCGAGGAGGGTGTCGGCCAGGTGAGTGAGGACTTCGCGCTGCTGGGCGTAGATCGGCTGGCGGGTGTTTCTGGACATCACGAAGGTCGCGACGATCCCCTTGAGCACGGCGATCTCGGCCTGCTGCTCGCGGGGGACGACGACGTGACCGCCGAAGCGGACGAGGTCGGGGTGCTGGTGGGCCTCGCGGGTCGCTTCGGTGGCGGCGGCGGCAAAGCGGCCGATAAGCTGGCTGGTGAGGTTCTTGAGCCGGGCCTGGTCGCGGCGGGAGCCGTCCCAGGAGGACACCCACACGTCGAGCGAGTCGAGCCGGTCAAAGGCGGCGACGAGTTCGTCGTGGCCGACTTCGCCGCCGACCCAGGAGTGCATCGACTGCACCAGATCCTCGTGGTCCGCGCGAGAGCCGAGCGCTTCGACGTCGATGAAGCCGGAGAACACCGCGTCCTCGAAGTCGTGCACGGAGTAGGCGATGTCGTCCGAAAGGTCCATCACTTCGGCTTCGATGCAGCGCACTCCCTCGGGGGCGCCCTGGCGCATCCACGCGAAGGCGGGTTCATCGTCGGCGTAGAAGCCGAACTTGGCGCGGCCGGACGGATCGGCGACGGAGCGTGTGTCCGGCCAGGGGTACTTGCAGCTTGCGTCGAGGCTGGCTCGGGTGAGGTTCAGTCCGTAGGGGCGCGCGTCGTCGCCGAACACCTTGGGTTCGAGGCGGGTGAGCAGTCGGAAGGTCTGCGCATTGCCCTCGAAGCCGCCGATCCCCTCCGCCCAGCCGTTGAGAGCGCGCTCGCCGTTGTGCCCGAACGGCGGATGCCCGATGTCGTGCGCGAGGCAGGCCGTGTCGACTACGTCGGGGTCGAGGTCGAGGCTCGTGGCGAGTTCGCGGCCGATCTGCGCGACTTCGAGCGAGTGCGTCAGCCGGTTGCGTGCGAAGTCGACACCGGCCGTGGGGCTGAGCACCTGGGTCTTGGCGGCCAGGCGCCGCAGAGCGCTGGAGTGGAAGAGCCGGGCGCGGTCGCGGGCGAAGTCGGAGCGGCGGGTCGAGTGGTCCTCCGGCAGGAAACGCTCGGTGTCGACGAGCGAGTACCCCCAGAGCGCGCGGTCATCCACCGCTGTGGTGGATCTCGGCGGCCGAGACCGCGTCGCGCTGTCCGGCGTCGAGTTCGCGGGAGTCGAGCCAGCGGTCCGGCAGCGAGGGGACTTTGGGCGAGCCCGCGCGTCCGCGCTGGCCCTCGGCCGCCTCGCCGGGGTAGGGCTGCGCCCAGTCCAGCGTGGCCAGGAGATCGTCGAGCTGGGCGAGCGATTCGACGGTGGCCAGGCGTGCCCGCAGGTCGCCGCCGACGGCGTAGCCCTTGAAGTACCAGGCCACGTGCTTGCGGATGTCGCGGCAGCCGCGCTCCTCGCTGTCGAAGAAGTCGACGAGCAGTTCTGCGTGGCGGCGGAACGCCGCGGCGACCTGCCCGAGTGAGGGGCGGAAGCGTTCGTCGGAGCCGGCGAAGGCGGCGGCGAGATCGCCGAAGAGCCAGGGCCGTCCGAGGCAGCCGCGACCGACGACCACGCCGTCGCACCCCGTCTCCGCCATCATCCGCAGGGCGTCCTCGGCGGACCAGATGTCGCCGTTGCCGAGCACCGGAACGCTCGTGATCGCCTCCTTGAGCGCGGCGACGGCTGACCAGTCGGCGTGTCCGCTGTAGAACTCGGAGGCGGTGCGCGCGTGCAGCGCGATCGACGCGACTCCGGCGCCCTCGGCCGCCCGCGCGGCGTCGAGGTAGGTGAGGTGATCGGCGTCGATGCCCTTGCGCATCTTGATGGTGAGCGGGATATCACCCGCGGCCTTCACTGCGCCCTCGACGATCTGGCGGAACAGCGGCAGCTTCCACGGCAGCGCCGCTCCCCCGCCCTTCCGGGTGACCTTGGGAACGGGGCAGCCGAAGTTGAGGTCGATGTGGTCGGCCCGGTCCTCCGCGACGAGCATGGTCACGGCTTCGGCGACCGTGCGCGGGTCGACTCCGTAGAGCTGGATCGAACGCACCGACTCGCTGGGATGGTGCCGGATGAGGCGCATCGATTCCGGTGTGCGCTCCACGAGAGCGCGCGAGGTGATCATCTCGCTGACGAACAGCATCCCGCCGGCACTGCTCGTCACGCCAGCACTGCTCGTCCCGCCAGCACCGGGGCCGTCTCCGAACTCGCGGCAGAGGCGGCGGAACGCCGTGTTGGTGATACCCGCCATCGGGGCGAGCACCACGGGCGCATCGAGGTCGAGGGGGCCGATCCGGAGCGCCGGCGCGGTGCGCGCGGGCGGGGCGGCCAGAAGAGTGGAGGACATCGGTATCGATTCTCCCAGATCCTGTGTTGGGGAAGGCGGAGTGACCAGCAGAGAGGTGCAGAAATGAGCGAGAGCAGGCCTGTGGAGGACGGTTCGCGGCGGCTGGAGGCAGACGCGGCGGCACGCGGCCTGACCGTCGAGGTCGTGGAGCGGCCGGTCGCCGGGAGCCTGCACGAGGCGGCCGAGCTGCTCGGCATCGAGCCCGGTGACATCGTGAAGTCGCTGGTGGTGAAGCGCCACGACGGCGGCTATCTGTTCGCACTCGTCCCGGGCGGGCGTCAGATCGCCTGGCCGAAACTGCGCGCGGTCGTCGGAGTGAACAAGCTGCGCCTCCCCGACGAGACCGCCGCCCTCGAGGCGACCGGCTACCGGCGCGGCACCATCACGCCCATCGGCTCCACGACTGCCTGGCCGGTCTACGCCGATGAGCGCCTCTTGGGCCGTCGTGTCGCGATGGGCGCGGGCACCGACGGGCGCAGCGCCTTCGTCGACGCGGACGCCCTGGTGGCCGCCTACGCGGCGACAGTGGCCGACATCACCGTCGAGGAGCCTGCGCGCTGACCGGTCACGCGGTCGGGCCCGTCAACACCCGCACGAGTTCATCGACGTCCGACTCGTCGTTCCAGAGGTGAAAGGCGATGCGGAGGCGGCCACCGCGCCCTGAGACGCGCAAGCCCGCGGCCTGCAGCCGCTCCAGATCCGCGCCTCCCGCGTCCGGCCACGAGACGATCGCGCGGTGCTGCGGCTCCCGGTCGAGCCGCTCGCAGAGCTCATCGCCGAGGCCGGACGCGTGCGTCCACACCGCGTCGAGGTCGAGCGAGCGGAAGAGCGCGAGCGACGCCTCCGCCCCGGCGAACGCCTGCCAGGCGGGCGAGACGTCGAAGCGGCGGGCATTCTCGGCCAGATGCATGGCCGGTCCGTAGCAGGAGGACCAGACGTCCTCGCCGGAGTACCAGCCGGCCTGAACGGGCATGAGCTCGGCCGCGTAGGCGGGTGAGACGGTGAGGAAAGCGACTCCGCGCGGTGAGCACAGCCACTTGTAGGCGTGAGTGAGCGTCGCGTCGAAACGGGAAGCGTCGACCGGCAGGACGCCGGCCGCCTGCGTGAGGTCGCAGGCCGTGCGCACTCCGTGGCGAGCGGCCGCCTCGATCACGGCGTCGAGATCGGCGAGGGCACCGCTGCTGGACTGCACGGCAGAGAAGACCACGAGGTCATCCGCGTCCTCGACCGCCTCGGCCAGCGCCTCCAGTGGCACGCAGCGCACGAGAATGCCGCGGTACGCCTGCGCGAGGAAGGGGAAGACGATCGAGGAGAAGTCGCCGTCGACGCACAGCACCCGCGCCCCGTCGGGCAGCGAGGCGGCGAGCACGGCAGCCATCGCGGAGGTCTGCGAGCCGATCGCGACGTGGTCGACCGGCACGCCGACGATCGCGGCGAACGAGGCCCGGACGCGCTCGGCGACCGCTCCGTAGCCGGCGGCCGTGCTCTCGCCGTTCGACCAGCCGTCGAGGTCGGCGCGCAGCGCGTCGACGCTCTCGCGGGGCGGCAAGCCGAGCGTGCAGGCGTTGTGGTAGCCGCGGGCACCGGCGAAGCGCGCGCGCAGGTCGGCGTGGTCGGGTAGTGCGGTGCTCACCCCTCGAGGATGACGCTCCGGAGCCGGATCGCCAAGACGAGGACGGTGCCGGGCGCGTCGGTGTCGTGCCCTCAGCGGGCGGCGAGCGCGTGTGCCCGCTCGATGACGGCGACCACCTCCCGCGCCTCGAGGACATCGACCGGCGGCGCGGCTCCCTCTCGCAGGGAGCGGGCGACCTGCTCCCACAAGGCGGAGTAGCGTCCGCGTTCACTCGGCACGCGACGGGAACCGGAGTCGTCGACCAGGACGCCCCAGCTCTCCGGTGCGACCTCGCCAAAGCCCAGGTCGTCCGGGCGCGCGCCACCGGTGCGGAGTGCGTTCTCCTGCGGATCGAGGCCGTCGACGCTGAACGCGCCGCGCGTTCCGAGCACCCGGAAGCGCGGACCGGTCGCCCGAGCGACGCGGCTCATTGCGAGGTGCGAGCGCACGCCGCTGCCGTGCAGGAGCGAGACGAATGCGTCGTCCTCGCTCGCCGAGCCCTCGTGCGCCACGCGCGTTTCGGCCGCTGTCACGGTGGCCGGTCCGAAGAGCAGCAGCGCCTGGTCGACCAGGTGACTGCCGAGGTCGAAGAGGATCCCGCCGCCCTCGGCCACGCCGATCTCGCTCTGCCAACGCCCGGTCTTCCGCGCGCTCCAGCGCTCGAACGTCGACTCGAAGCGGAGGACCTCCCCCAGCGCCCCTTCGTCGAGCAGGCGGCGGAGCGTGAGCAGATCGGCGTCCCAGCGCCGGTTCTGGAACACGAACACAGCGGCTCCGCTCGCCTCCGATGCGGCGATGATCGCATCCGCGTCGGCCGTGCTCGGCGCGAAGGGTTTGTCGATCACGACGGCAACGCCCGCCTCGAGCGCCCGGCAGCACGCGTCGCGACGGCAACGACCTCGAACGAGGGATCGGCGGCAAGGAAGGGCCCGTGGAAGACGCTGCCCGCGAGCCCGTACCCGACGAGCGCCACCCGGATCACGAGGCCGCTCCCGGCAGGTCGATCGCGCCGCCGAAGCGCCGGGAGCGGCCGGAGTAGTACTCGATCGCCTCCCACAGGTCCGTCCGGCTGAAGTCGGGCCAGAGCCGGTCGAGGAACACCATCTCGGCGTAGGCGCTCTGCCAGAGCAGGAAGTTGCTGGTGCGCTGCTCGCCGGAGGAGCGCACGAACAGGTCGACGTCCGGCATCTCAGGCACATAGAGCGCGCGGGCGATCGTCTTCTCGGTGATGCCGGAGGGCTTCAGCTTCCCCGCCTGGACGTCGGCGGCGAGCCGCTGCACCGCGTCGGCGATCTCGGTGCGTCCGCCGTAGTTGACGCACAGGGTCAGGCTGAGCACGTCGTTCCCTGCCGTCATCCGCTCGGCGAACTGCAGCTCGGTGATCACCGACGCCCACAGGCGCGGCTTCCGGCCGGCCCAGCGGACGCGCACGCCCCACTCGTTGAGCTGGTCGCGGCGCCGATGCAGCACGTCGCGGTTGAAGCCCATCAAAAAGCGCACCTCCTCGGGCGAGCGCTTCCAGTTCTCGGTCGAGAACGCGTAGACACTGAGGTGTTTCACGCCGATCTGAATCGCACCGGCCACCACGTCCAGCAGCGCCATCTCGCCGCGCTTGTGCCCCTCGATCCGGGTCAGGCCGCGCGAGTTGGCCCACCGGCCGTTGCCGTCCATCACGATCGCAACGTGTGCGGGGACGGCCTTGCGCGAAATCTCGGGCGGTTGGATCCCGGTCCAGTCCAGCGGGCGGTAGGGCTCGGCGTCCTTATGGGTGAAGGGCTTCATCGGGTGACGTGCTCCAAAGATCTCAGACCGCGTTCGAGGTGGAACTGGGTGTAAGCGGCGACGACTCCGCTCGCTCGCGATCGTGTGGTCGGCTCGGTGGTCTCGGCGTGGGCCCAGTCTCCCGTGAGCAGCGCGCCCAACAGGACCACGACCTCCGGGGCGACCCGCGGCGCTCCGGGCGGCGTGCAGTCGGCGCAGACGACGCCTCCGAGCTGCACCACGACCGCGCCGTGAGGCCCGGGGGCGCCGCAGCGCGCACAGTCCTCGAAGCTCGGCGCCCAGCCGGCGATCGAGAGCGCCCGCAGGAGGTAGGAGTCGAGCGTGAGTACCGGCTCGTGCTCGCGCTTGGAGAGCGAGCGCAGGGCGCCGACGAGCAAGAGGTACTGCTGCAGGGACGCGTCCGCGTCGGTGAGGCGGTCGGCGGTCTCGACCATCGCGCTCGCCGCGGTGTAGCTGTCGTAGTCGGCAGCGATCAGCGCACCGTAGGCGCCGAGCGACTCGGCCTGCGTGACGATGTCGAGACTTCGTCCCTCGTAGAGCTGGAGGTCGGCCACCATGAACGGCTCGAGCCGCGAGCCGAACTTGGAGCCGGTCTTCCGCACGCCCTTCGCGACCGCGCGGATCTTGCCGTGGCTGCGCGAGAGCAGGGTCACGATGCGGTCGGCCTCGCCCAGCTTGTGTGTGCGGAGCACCACGGCTTCGTCACGATAAGTGGGCATCCCCCGATTATCCCCCCGACCCCCGACAGCCGGCCTGAGGTCCGCTGGGCGGCGCGGCGGGAGCGCAGCCCCCCGGTCGTGGAACGATGTCCAGGTGGCAGCCTCCCTGTTCCAGATTCCAGCCTGGGCCGATCTGCTCGCGATCGCCATCGGCTGCCTCCAGGGCGCGATGTTCGCGGGCGAGTTCCGTGACCGCCGGATCGACCTGCTCGGCGTCACCATCATCGGTACGGCGACCGGCTTGGGCGGCGGCGTCCTCCGCGATGTGCTGCTGCAGACGCCGCTCGTGGCGCTGCACAGCAATGCCTACCTGATCGTCGCGGTCACCGCCTCCCTGCTCGGGATGCTGCTGCAGCACCTGCTGAACCGGGTTGACGGCACGATCACCGCCCTCGACGCGTTGACCCTCGGGCTCTTCGGTGCGATCGGCACCACCAAGGCCCTCTCGCTGGGCGTGCCGGAGGTGCCGGCCGTCTTCGTCGGAACGGTCTCAGCGGTCGGCGGCTCAGTCGTGCGCGACATTCTGCTGAACCGACCGATCGCGCTGATGCACGTCGGCTCGCTCTACGCGGTCGCCGCCTCGGTGGGGACGGGCGTGCTGGTCCTCGCGCTGCGGTTCGACGTGACGATCGACTTCGCCGCGCCGCTCGCCGTGGGCGTGACCACGCTCATCCGCCTGCTCGCGGTCCGCTACGGCTGGAGCCTGCCGGAGCAGCGCGGACTCAGCGGGGTGCCGCGGCTCCGCTGGCGCCGCCGCACCTGACCGCGCCGACCCCCGGCGCCAGGCCACCCGCTCAGGCCGAGACGCCGGCCAGCTCGAGGACGGGGACCTCCTCACGCAACGCGCGGTTGACGGCCGAGACGATGGCTCTGAGCGACGCCGTCGAGATGTCCGCGTCCACGCCCACGCCCCAGAGGGTGCGGCCGTTCACCGTGCACTCGACGTAGGAGGCGGCCAGCGCGTCGCCCCCGGCGCTGAGAGCGTGCTCGACGTAGTCGAGGACCCGCACCTCCACGCCCTGCTGCGCCAGCACGGCCTCGAAGGCGTTGATCGGGCCGTTGCCGCGGGAGCTGGCCGAGACGCGCTCCTCGCCGACGCGGAGGACCGCGTCCAGCGCGATGCTGCCGCCCAGATCACTCGAGGTGTTCGTGCGCAGCAGCTCGAAGCGGCCCCACTTCTCGTCGGCGCGCTCGGCCGGCGCCGGCAGGTACTCGTCCTGGAACACCGACCAGATCTGCTCGCTCGTGACCTCGCCGCCCTCGGCGTCGGTCTTGGCCTGGACGACGCCCGAGAACTCGATCTGCAACCGACGCGGCAGATCGAGCGCGTGGTCGGTCTTGAGCAGGTACGCGACTCCGCCCTTGCCGGACTGCGAGTTGACGCGGATGACCGCCTCGTAGGAGCGGCCCAGGTCTTTCGGGTCGACCGGCAGGTAAGGCACGGCCCAGGTGAGCTCATCGACACTGCGGCCGGTGCGCTCGGCTTCGGACTGCATCGCCTCGAAGCCCTTCTTGATGGCGTCCTGGTGCGAGCCGCTGAAGGCGGTGAAGACCAGGTCGCCCGCCCAGGGGCTGCGCTCCGGCACCGACAGTTGGTTGCAGTACTCAGCGGTGCGCTTGATGCCGTCCATGTCGCTGAAGTCGATCTGCGGGTCGATGCCCTGGGTGAACAGGTTCACGCCCAGCGCGACCAGGTCGACGTTGCCGGTGCGCTCGCCGTTGCCGAACAGGCAGCCCTCGATCCGGTCGGCGCCCGCCAGGTAGCCGAGCTCGGCGGCGGCCACGGCCGTGCCGCGGTCGTTGTGGGGGTGCAGCGACAGGACAATGTTCTCGCGCTGGGCGAGGTTCCGGCTCATCCACTCGATCGAATCGGCGTAGACGTTCGGGGTGGCCATCTCGACCGTCGCCGGCAGGTTCAGAATGACCTTGCGCTCGGGAGTGGGCTCGAAGACCGCCACGACGCGGTCGCAGATCTCGCGGGCGAAGTCGAGCTCCGTGCCGGTGTAGCTCTCGGGCGAGTACTCGTAGTAGACGGTCGTGCCGGGGACGGAGGACTCCATTTCGCGGCACGTGCGAGCCCCGGCCAGGGCGATGTCGATGATCCCCTGACGGTCCTTGCGGAACACGACGTCGCGCTGCAGCACACTTGTGGAGTTGTAGAGGTGCACGATCGCCTGGCGCGCGCCGCGAATCGACTCGTAGGTGCGCTCGATCAGGTGGTCGCGCGCCTGGGTCAGCACCTGGATGGTGACGTCCTCGGGGATCGCGCCCTCCTCGATGAGGCTGCGCACGAAGTCGAAGTCGGTCTGGCTCGCGCTCGGGAACCCGACCTCGATCTCCTTGTAGCCCATCCGGACCAGCAGATCGAACATGATGCGCTTGCGCTCGGGGCTCATCGGGTCGATCAGCGCCTGATTACCGTCGCGCAGATCCACGGCGCACCAGCGCGGCGCGGCGGTGATGCGCTTGCCCGGCCAGGTGCGGTCGGGCAGGTCCACCGCGATCAACTCGTGGAAGGGACGGTACTTGCCGATCGGCATGGGCGACGGCTTCTGGTTGTTCAGCATGAGGTGCTCTCCCGGCGCGGATTCGCGCACGTGTTTATTCTCGCTACCCCGGGGATCCGGATGCGGATCGACCTCGCGGGCGAGGGATGGTTCAGCCGACGACGGACTCCGCGACGAGGATGGCCTGAGGATCAGATCTCGTCGCGGCGGAGAAGAAGGAGCTGTCCGAAGCGCACCCGGCCAGGCTAGCACCGCGCCCGCAGTCCGTCACCCGGCGGTCGCACTCAGGCGACGAGGCCGTTCTCGTAGGCGTAGACCACCAGTTGCACGCGGTCTCGCAGGCCGAGCTTGCCGAGGGTGCGGCTGATATGGGTCTTCACCGTCGCCTCGCTCAGGAACTCCGCGCGGGCGATCTCGGTGTTGCTCATCCCCCGAGCGGCGAGGTGGAAGATCTCACGCTCACGATCGGTGAGCGTCGTGAATGCGGTCGGCGTCTCGCGACCGCTGCCCGCCGCTCCGAAGTGCTCGAAGAGTTCGCGAGTCGCGGAGGCGGCGACCACCGCAGTCCCCGCGTGCACGGTGCGGACGGAGGCGAGCAGGAAGCCGGGCTCCGTGTCCTTGAGCAGGAAGCCGCTGGCGCCCGCGCGGATTGCGCGAGCGGCGGCCTCGTCGAGGTCGAACGTGGTCAACACCAGGATGCGCGGCGGCTCGACCCGGCGCTCCTGGGCCTGCGCGAGGATCCGCCGGGTCGACTCGATGCCGTCGACGCCGGGCATGCGGATGTCCATCAGCACCACATCGGGAGTCAACCTCGCGACCAGCTCCGCCCCCTCCGCTCCGTCCGAGGCCTCGCCGACGACCTCGAGGTCGGGTTGCGAGCCGAGCAGCATACGGATTCCCGCGCGGAAGAGGGCCTGGTCGTCGACGAGGACGAGGCGGATGGTGTCGGTCATGCGGGGCTGCCTCCGAGGGCGAGGGGTGGGGCGGTGCGGGCAAGGGAGGGG
>NZ_PSWS01000075.1 GCF_002932875.1 Rathayibacter tritici | reverse complement strand
GGCGTAGGAACCTCCATCATCGGAAGACCTCGACCCCACTCCCGGCCACGACGCGCCGACCCCACACTCGTACGGCTACACCCTCAACTGCGAAGAGCCGCATAACCGCCGCCGCCCCCGCCGTCCGCGCCTCGCGAGATGCCACTTGGGACCGCTTCGCCCGGCGTGTCGCCTACCCAAGTGGCATCTCGCGGAGGGGGAGGGATGCGACCGAGGGGAGGAGCGCGGGTTGCCAGGGGGAGCCGGGCGGGATAGACACGGGAGCACGAGAACCGGAGGCACGATGTCACACCCGCGTTACTACGACCCCGTGGGCAAGGCGGTCCGGGCGCTGCTCGTGCTGAGCCTGGTCTGCTTCGGCCTGGCGGTGGGCTTGTTCGCCCTCGACATCGTCATGCCCGGCACGATGACGGACACGCGGCGGCCCTACGCCGAGGCCAGCGGGGCGCTCGCGTCGTTCGGGGTCCTGGCGCTGATCGTCTACTTCGCGACGGTCGCGATCGTCGGAGCGATCCGGGGTCGCGGCTAGTAGCGCCCTCCTCGGCTCGCAGAAACGCGTCCGGCTCGCGGGATCCGAGGATCTGCGCGTGCCGGACGCGTTTTCACGAGCCGAAGGTGTGGGTCAGGGGCACTTCTTCGCGCTGATCGTCACCCTGAGGGTGGCGTCGGCTGCGACGGGGGAGCCGCCCGACGGCTCCTGCCCGGTGACCTGTCCGGCGTCTGGTGCCTTCGGGTCCTCGGCGCAGGCGAGCGTGATCTTCGTGAAGCCGGCGGCTCCGAACGCGTTCTTCGCCGCCTCCAGACCCTGGCCCGTCACGGTCGGCACCGTCTTCTGGTTGCCGGAGCTCGTGAACACGGTGATCGCGGATCCCGGCGCCGCGCTGCCGGACGGGGTCGCGCGGGTGACCGTGCCGGCCGCCGCGTCGCTCGCCTCGGAGCCGCCCTCAATCAGGCCGAATCCTGCGGAGTCCAGCTTCGCCTTCGCGTCGGCGACGCTGAGTCCCGCCACATCGGGGACGGACGCCTTAGGCTCCATCTGGAGCGAGCCGTCAGCCTTCGGGAACGCATCGCCGCCATACTTGGCGTCGGCCACCTGCATATAGGGCATCCAGATGCGGTGGCGGGCGCGCGCCACGGGGCCGGAGGGGAACGTGACGTTCCGCTGGTTGACGAAACCATTGACGTTCACGACGCCGACGACGGTCGCGACCTTCGTGCTCGCGCCGCTCATCCACGTCGCAAGCGCGTTGTCGGTCGTTCCGGTCTTGCCGATCAGGGGAGTGCCGTCGCGAGGGTTGCTCTCTGTGGTCGTTCCCCCGTCGAAGGTGGATTGGAGAGCGACCGCTGCGGTGGCGGCGACGTTCGGTTCGATCGCCTGGCGGCAGTTGTTGCCCGGGACTGGCAGCGAGGTCTCGCTCGAATCAACGATCTTGTCGATCGCGATCGGGTCGCAGACGGTCCCGCCCGCGGCGATGCCGGCGAAGGCCGACGCCATCGTGAGCGGAGCGATCTCCTCGGTGCCGAGGACCGCGGATCCGTTCTCGCCGAGGGTCTCGCCGTTGGCGCGGTGCACGCCGAACGACTCGGCCGTGCCCTTGATGGAGCAGAGGTCGAGCTTCTTCGCCATCGCGACGAAGCCGGTGTTCTCGGAGTTCTTCGTGTTGAACGCCGCCGTCCAGAATCCGCCGTTGCCGCCCTCGTCGTTCTTCGGTGACCAGCCCCGAGCGGACCAGGTGCCGTCGGCATTGCAGCTGTCCTCGAAGGTGCCCCAGTCGGAGCGGACGCGAGCGTCCACGGTCTCGTTGAGGCTGTGCCCCTCCTTGAGCCACTCCATCAGCGTGAAGATCTTGTAGGTGGATCCGGGCTGGAATCCGGCGGAGCCGCCGTAGGCGAAGTCGGTGTTGTAGTTGACGCTCGTCGCACTCCGATCCTCCGCCAGCACCTCCGGGTCCTGGGAGTAGGTCTTGTTCTGCGCCATCGAGAGCACGCGGCCGGAGCCGGGCTGCACGCTCACGACTACCGCTCCGACGTCGAAGTTCGACATCGTGCGCGGGACCTGCGCGTCGAGGTTCTTCTGCGCCGCGTTCTGCAGGTCCAGGTCGAGGCTCGTGTACACGTCGAGGCCGCCGCGGCGGAAGTTGCTCCAGCGGGTGTCCTCGTCAGCGCCGAAGATCTCGTTGTTCTTCAGCACGTTGGTGACGTAGTCGCAGAAGAAGCCCGCGTTGCCGGCGGTCGAGCATCCGGTGCTGGGCTGGGTGATACGAGGCTCGATCGCCGTCGCGACGGCGCTGTCGTGGTCCGCCTGCGAGATCTTCCCCTCGTTGAGCATCTTGCCGATGATGTAGTCGCGGCGGTCCTTGTTGCGGGCGTAGCCGTTCGCCGCGCCGTTGTCGGCGTTGTCGGGCTGGTCGATCCTCAGGACGGACGGATTGTTGACGATCGCGATCAGGCTCGCGGCCTGAGCGATCGAGAGGTTCGCGGCCGTCGTGTCGTAGTAGTAGTTCGCGGCGGACTCGAGACCGTAGGTGGTTCCTCCGAAGAACGCGATGTTGAGGTAGCCCTGGAGGATCTGGTCCTTCGTGTACTGCTTCTCGAGGCCGATGGCGAGCTTCATCTCGCGGAGCTTGCGCTCGGGCGAGGTTCGGGTGGCCTCGTCGATCGCGGCGGCACGCTCGCCGTCGTCCGTGATGTTGCGGACGGCCTTCTCGACGAGCACGTTCTTGACGTACTGCTGGGTGATCGAGGATCCGCCCTGCACGTCGTTGCCGAGCACGTAGGTCTGCGCGACGGCGCGGAGGGTGCCGGGGAGGTCGACCCCCCGGTGATCGTAGAAGCGGGGGTCCTCCCCCGAGATGGCGGCGTCGCGGGCGGCCTGCGCGATCTGGTCGAGCGGCACCTCGACCCGGTTCTCGACGTAGAAGGAGGCGAGCAGCTGCGACGACCCGTCCGATCGGGTCGCGTAGATGTTGCTCTTCTCGGAGAGCTTGTCGACCTCGAGGTAGTCGGGGAGGCCGGCGAAGACGCCGATCGACTGGTTCGCTGCGACTCCCGCGAGTGCCACCGCGGGGGTGACGGTGGCGGTCACGAGGACTCCGGCCACGACGCTCATGCCCAGGAAGCCGGCGATCGCTTTGATCACGCTTCCGGTGGTCCTTCTTTCGGACGCCACACTTTCTCCTTCGCGAATCCCCCCGGATACTGCGACGACCGCGGCCGACGCCCTGACCGCTTTCTGCGGCAGGTCAATCTCGACAGACTAACCCGAGAGCCCCGGAAGACGAAGGCCCGACCGGGCGCCGGAGGGCCGGGAGGAGACGCCGGAGGGCCGGAAAAGGACACTGGAGGCCCGCAGACACGCCGATCGGGATCCGGGGAGTGCGTTCTCCTAGGCCGTCCGCATGGCGAGCGCCTCCTCTGATCCCCGCCCGACCGACGGGACGGCACCGCAGACCGTGCCGGCCCCGCAGCAGCGCGCTGCCGCTACAGCGCCCACGGGCGCCCTGTCTGACGCGCTCGGCTTCCTCGCGTTCATCGCAATCCCTTTCCTGCGCCTACCCGCCGCCCGAGCTCAGGCTCCGACGGGCCAGACGTAGTCGAGCCCCGACGGTGTATCGGGGAACAGCGGCGCGTAGTGCTCCTCGTCCTTCGTGAGGAGTTGGGAGCGGTGGGAGCGGTGCAGGCGCTCGTCGCCGAACCACGGCGGGAGCGGGTAGTCGCCGGCCAGGTAGGCGGCGAGGTCCTCCGGCACGGCCGCGAGCGCGTCCTGCGTCTTCGCGAGGCAGGTGTCGACGAAGCCGCGCCGTGCCCACTCGGCGCAGGTCTCGCGTTGGTAAGCCATCAGCGCGGGGCGGTACCCCCGCCACATCCGCGTGACGGGGTGGTTCTGCCAGCCGTACCCGGGCACGGTCAACGCCCGCATCACCTGCAGCGTCTCGACGCGCTGCTTCCCCAGCCGCTTGCTGTCGAGGGCGCGGAGGCTGCGGTGGAGGTCGGGGTAGGGGAGGAAGGTCTGCACGTCTCCCAGTCAACAGCCGTCCGTTCCCCTCCGGCCACCCTCCCGTCACGCCGATGTCGCCCGCCGCGCGTAACGTCCGGGCCATGACCGGACTCCCTCTTCTCGCTACCGACGACGTGCAGCTGCGCTGGGCGCGGCCCGAAGTCCTCGACTCCGCTCGGCACCGGATGCTGCGCCTGCTCACCCTGGCCGAGCGCCTGCGCTACGAGGCGACAGGGCGGCGCGAGGTCCGCGACAGCTTCCTCCTGGGCCGGGTGCTCGTGCGCGAGCTCGCCGCGGAGACGCTCGGGATCGATCCGCTGGCGGTCGCGGTGGACGCGCGCTGCGAGCGCTGCTCCGGCCCGCACGGGCGCCCGGTGCTCCGCGGGGACCACCGGGGGCTGAAGCGGATGCGGATCAGTATCGCGCACTGCGAGGGCGCGGTTGTGGCGGCCCTGGCGAGGGGACGCGATGTCGGGATCGACGCGGCGCGCACCCGGAGCGTCCGCGACCGGGTGACCGCGGGCGTGACGACGGCGGAGCAGGTGCTCGCCGATCTGCGCGCGCAAGCGGTCGCCAAGGCTGACGGGCGCGGCACCTCGAGCGTCGAGCCCGTGCGCTTCCGCACCCGCGAGGGTGCCACGGAGGCGTGGATCGAGGGATCGAGCCGCTACTTCGCGGTCTCGGAGCCGGCGGTGCACTCGGCGCTCGTCGTGGCAGTGGCGCTCGCCCAGGAGTGAGTGCGGGGCGCGGCGTGCGATCGAGGTGACCGGCGAGAGGCTGAGACACGCGTCCCGGCGGCTCCGCCACGTCTTTTCTCCCGGGCGAGGTCGTCGAAAGCCGTTCTGTCGTCCGGAGCCGTTCTGTCGTCCGGCCGTGAGACTGGCGTAGGCTAGCTCCGTTAGCGAGCGCTAGGAGGCGCGATGACCCTCGCAGTCAACGATCACGGACGCAGCTCGAGCCTGGCCGCGCTCGAGGAGCTGCTCGCCGGTGCTGCCGACCGGGTGCCCGGGCTCTCGCGTCTCACCGCGGCCCTGCGTCGCGTCGAGAGTTCTGGAGCGGATGTTCTGAAGCTGATCGAGGGTATCGCCGACGCGGCGACGGCGGCGCCGCGGGCGACCTCGGGCATTGCGACGCGGGAGCAGGAGGCGGCGCTCCGAGCGGCGGGATCGTTCGTTGGAGAGATGCCGCCGCTTGAAGAGCGTGCTTCCATACGGTCGCAAGCGGCGTGGGCCGGCCTTCGCGGGCGGTCGCTCAGCACCTCCGACGTCGCCGCTCTTCTGCAGGTGAGCACGAGCCGCGTCAGGCAGCGAGCGGCCGATCACACTCTGTACGCATTTCCAGGGCAGACCCCGCACCGCTTCCCGGAGTTCCAGTTCACGCAGTCCGATGAACTTCCCGGCTGGACCGAGCTTGCGCGGAGGATACCGGACGATGCGCACCCTCTCGCCGTGTTCCGCATCGTCACCGAGCCCTCGGAGGAGCTGTTGCTCGAGGGCGGGCCGGTCAGTCCGCGCGACTGGCTCGCGAGCGGCGGCGACTCGGCGAAAGCCGTCGAGGTGCTCACGAACGGCTTCCTACTTCCGTGAGCGAGCGGCTGCCGGACCCCGACCGGTCCAGGTTTCCCGCTCTCTCCGTCGGCCACGTGCGGCGTCTCGGAACCGACGTGACCGTCGGCCGGATTTACCCACGCGGAGGCCCGCACCCGATCGACTGGAATCGGTTCCGGTCGTTCGGGCCGACCGGGTCGCGGTTCGACCACCACCCTCTTCCGCAGGGGCACCATCCCGATCACGGCGTCATGTACGTGGCCCCCACGCTCCCGGACGCCCGCGGTCGGCAGATGCCCGCCCTGCGCACGGCTCTCGTCGAGTGCTTCCGCGATCGCGGAGTCATCGAGCGCTCGAAGGACGACCCCTACTTCGTCACGATGCGGCCTCGGCGCGCACTGTCCCTGCTCGATCTCGCGGACTCGAGCTGGATCACCCTCGCCGGGGGCAACGCCGCGATCTCCAGCGGTTCCCGGGGGGCAGCGCGGAAGTGGGCCGTGGCCGTCTACGAGACCTATCCGGACATCGACGGCCTTCTCTACGCCTCCTCCAACCTGCCCGCCGCCCGGTCGATCTCGCTGTGGGAGCGCGCAGCAGACGCTCTGCCGCCTCGTCCCGACTTCCACGAGCCGCTGTCGCATGCCGTCCTCGATGCAGCGCTCGAGAGCTTCGCGAGAGAGACCGGGCTCGACCTCGTTCCCTGAGAGACGGAAGCCGCAGGTTCGGTAAAGCAGGAGCCGGCGCCGCGGTCAGCGCGGGGCCCGCAGTGAGCCGAGTGGGCCCCCGTGCAGCGGCTCCGTCTTTCAGCGGACGCGGGCGGTGCGGTCGGGAGCTAGCGTGACGTGCAGGCGGTGCGGGGTTTTGAGGAACACGATGTCCCCACATCCCCCTTCCTTAGGGGGCTTAACTGTGGTTGCAAGAAGCTGGAGGTTCGGTTAATATCAACGCACGGTTTATGCGGAATCCTCATTATCCGACCTCGATCACATGATCGACCGACCCAACCGGGGCGAGTAAGCAAAACCCACGAAAAAGGAGGTGATCGAATGAATAAAGACATGGATCTCGACATCGAGCTGATCGCAGATGCTTCGGAACTCGTCGCACTGGCGAACATCAGCTGACGATTCCGAATCAGCGGGGCGGACGCTTACGTCCGCCCCGCATCATACTCACTACCGCGCGGGGCGATCATGGCACTAATCCAGAGCACAAACCTGACCGTCCGATGGGATAACGGGAAAGCGGTTCTAAGCAATCACGGAACGAGAGACCGACTCGCTGTCACGGGTGACGTCCTAGCCCTTATCAACCGGCTTGCGAGGCCTGTTGACTTCGAAGCCCTCCTCGCCGAGTATCCCGAAGACAATCGACTCGCCATCAAGAGTCTCCTTGATGCTCTTCTCAAGTTCGGATTCGTAGAAGAGACAACCACCGCCAATCAGACAAGAAGTAAATGGGCCGAAGCGTTCGGCCCCGATGCCCTCGCATTTCATCACGCCACTCTAGACGTCGGATTTGTCGCCTTCCGCTCAGAAAGAGCTTCCGACATTACCCAGAATTTCGGGCAGCGCGAACAGCCCGCTCGAGTCAAGAGCTACCCGGAAGCTGCGCGTCTTTATCTCCCCCGGCTCCGACCCCCGCTATCAATGCAAATCGATGAAGCATTTGCAAAGCGACGAACCCATAGAGATTTCAGCGGAAGCCCGGTGAGTCTAAGCGATCTCGCTACCATTCTCGAACGCTCCTTCGGCGTCACGGGATTTCAGGATACCGGACCACTGGGGACGCAACTTGTTAAAGTGAGCCCTGCCGGCGGATCTCGGCATGACGTGGAAGCTTATGTTCTCGCGTTCAATATATCCGACGTGGAATCAGCTATCTATCACTACAATATCCTCGAGCACTCTCTCGAGTTGATCGCGGCACTGCCTGATCGGGAAGGTCTACTTCCCCTTGTTGCGCGACAGCCGCACGCAGTCGATTCAGCATTCTCGGTGTTCATGACATCTGTCATTACCAGGATCGCTCACAAATACCGTCATCCTCGTGCCTACCGCACCTGGATCTACAACGCGGGGCATGTTGCCCAGACTTTTGCGTTAGCTGCGACAGCTCTCAATCTGGGACCGTTCCAGACTGCAGCGTTTGAGGACTCCCTCGTCAGCGAGCTCTTAGGACTCGACCCGTCGGAAGAGTTCCCGACTTACCTTCTCGGTGCGGGTCACCCCGTTCTGAGCAGCACCGGCCTCCCCAAAGATTTTCGCCCCGCTCGACCCTTCCCATCTCTGGCGCAAGAAAGGCACAACCGTGACCAAAGTTGATTTCGAAGACCTCGCCGGCAACACGGCCACATTCCTCGATGAGTATCGAGACAAAAAGCCGTTACTACGTGTAGGCGCAATCGCCGCCCCTCATGAGCTGCTTACCCTCGGTGAGATCGACGATCTGCTCACGAGCGAAGCGATTCGCCCTCCATATTTTCGGATGGCTAAGGGAGGCGATCAGATTCGGGACGGAGTCTTCACTCAACTGACGCGAGTCCAACTCTCTCACATGGATGACGTGGTCGACCCGGTAAAAGTGATTCAGGCATTCCAGGGCGGAGCGACTATCACATGGAATTCGATGAATCACTTCAATGCAAATCTTCGACAGATCGCCACTACTTTGTCCCGAACACTTGGTTGCCGAAGCGACGTGGTGTCGTTCCTGACCCCCGGAGGTCGAGTTCAAGGATTCGCGCCCCATCTGGACAGTACCGAAGTTTTTGTCATCCAGCTTTATGGGCAGAAGAAATGGAGCGTTTGGGAAACCATCATCCCGCGCCCCTCGGCCGGCTACGCGCTAGATCCGCAAACATTGGGTGAGCCGACGATGGAATTCGTTATGAATCCAGGCGATGTATTATACCTTCCCTGGGGCACCCCGCATGTCGCGTCATCAGTCGACCAGATGTCGTTTCATCTCTCTGTTACTACTAAGCCGCGCTCGCTCTCCGAACTTCTTCAAGACATAGTGAAAGATGTTACCGAAGGCGATGAATCGTTCTCCGAACAGCCGACGCTAAACGAATCACGGGCCCACGACGTGACCGAAGTGCTCAGTCGCGCCGTCCAGCGGCTTGTGCTCAAGCTCGATTCTTTAGATCTATCGACGATGTCGAAGCGAGCGATCGTCACTGCCTCGAATCAGATCGGTACAGGACACATCAATTTCTTTGAGGCTATGGCGGAGTCCGAAGCTTCCCTCGGCGAATTGACCAGTCTAGTGAGAGCCGAAGGGCAGGCCGCCCTTGTCATTGAAGATGCTCGGGACGGCAAGGTAGACGTAAAAGTGGGCCTTCGCACTTTTCGCATGGACGACCGTGCGATTCCTGCTCTTCAAATCCTTCAACGAGATCCCGTCATCACCGTGGCGGAGTTGAGTGCCCATGCTGGCGATTCTGCGGCGGTGGCGCTTGTCCAAACGCTACTCCGAGTCGGATATCTGAAGTCAGTCCGCCCCTGAGTTGACGTCAGACGCCTCACCTTCAGCACCCGTGGCTCGCAGTGTCGTTTTCATAATCTACTTGATGGCGAGACTGATCTCGATTGCGGGGGCGGCAGCAACCACACTTGTCGTTCCCGTGATCGTCTACACCGCTACCAACTCCGCTGCCATCACTGGCCTTGTCGCAGGAATCGGCGGAGTGAGTTATTTCGCTTTTGGCATACCTGTCGGCCACATAGTCGATCGCTGGCCGCGCGGACCCGTCCTTGTCATATGCAATCTTCTTCGGGGGCTAGTTTTAGCCACAATACCGCTCGCTATCCTTCTTGACGGCTTCAGCCTTCCTCTTCTCGTTACAGGTCTGGTCGCGACCAATGTCTTGTTTGTCGCAACCGATGCCGCGAACGCGGGAGCTCTGTGGACGATCGTAGGAGTGAAACAATTGCAGCGGGCAAACGCACTGGTCTCGGGATCTGCTGCACTAGTGGAGATCGCGGCGCCTTTGGCTGCAGGAATAGCCCTCGGAAGGATAAGCGCCGAAGACGTCTTCTTCGTAGAAGCCTTCGCCATGGTGGGCTCCGCATTCTTGCTCTGGTCTATTCGTGGCCGTCTCGACCCTGCAACGAGGGAGCCGAGGGAAAAGCTGACTTGGCCAGCCGTCTTTTCCGGCTTTGTCTTTGTATGGAAGACTCGCCTAGTAACGCAGACAACGGCAGCAGCGTTATTTTTCGCTCTCTCAGAAGGCCTCATCCTCGGACAACTCATCGTGTTGATCTCAGTGCGTTATGGACCCGAACAGGGCGCTTCGGTCGTTGCTCAGGTTTATACAGCGATCGCTCTAGGGTCGGTCCTCGGGTCTTGGGTTCTTACGAAAGTTCAGTTCGCTCGGAACTCGGCGTTCATCTGTTCAGCTGCTTTCTTACTTGCGGCTATCTGTTTGGTAGGCGTGGTTTTGGCAACGTCGCAATTAACGCTGATTGTGTTCATGGGGGTGTGGGCAGTTCCTTTTGTGGTCGTCTTTGTCGGCGCTGCCTCCTTGCGTCAGAGTCTTGCGGAGGATCGTCTACAGGGACGGGTGGCTATTGCCGGAAGACTGCTCACTCTTGGGATCGGAATTCCTATAGGGGATGGAATTGGTGGATTGGTCTCCGAGTTAGTTTCTGTCAACTTAGCCTATATGGTTGCCGTTGCGCTTTCTGTTAGCGCGAGCGTGGTATTCGCAGTTCTGCATGTGAGAATCTTGGCTCGTGAGCGATTCGTCAATGAATAGGCTCCCATCCGGAGTGCGGTGTCCTCCTTGTCGTATATCTATATCGGCAGAATCGGTATTGTCCCCCTGGCACAGGCCCGCTTTCCGTCAGCGAGACACGGATTCTTCCAACCGTATGGTCGTCGACAACTTCTGCTAGCAAAAGAGAGTGCAGTGTGTCGACGAGCCCGCGAAGTGGGAGAATATCGCAATGCGACAGCGTGCGGCTACTCATGAAAAGCATTGTGCCATTTTATCTCGCCGCGGTCCACTGTAGCGGGAAAAAATGGCACAATGCTTTCGGCCCGTCGTGATGCGAGCGATCTCTGTGCGAGCGTCTCTTGCTCATGGCCCCACCCCCACCACAATCAGCTCGCTTACGGAGTTATCTCGTCGCCTGGGGCGATTGCCGGGAAGGGCCCGATCCCGAGCAAAAAGCGGAGGATCCCGTCGGTCGGTACGCGCAGGGCGGGGCCCGACCCCAGCTCCCACTCGGCGTCGGTCGGAGCGAGGGTTCGCCCGCGGACGGCGGCGCGGATCGCGAGCGGTGCGCGCTGCAGGCGGTCCAGCGCCACGGCCCCGGTGACGCGAGATGAGAGCGGGACCGGCGCGGGAGAAAGGGCGAGCTCGACACGGACGACCTCGACCAGCTCGGCGACCGATCGGGGCCCCTCGCCCGAGCGGCGAGCGGTGGCGAGAGCGGCCAGGGCCGACGCGAGATCGGCGGGCGGGGGAGGGGTGGCGGCCTCGCGGGCGCCCATCCGCGTCGCGAGGCGCTGGCCGGTGCTGCTCGAGAGCCGCACGATGAGGTCTCCGAGCAGGGCGTCCCGAGAGACGCGACTGGCCACCTCTCCCTCCGCAGTGGAGGGGGAGGGGGCCAGGACGGCGAGGCGGTCGAGCCTCTCGGCGACGAGGGGGCGCCAGTCGTTGCTGACACCAGTCTCGTCGACCGAGAGCCCCGTGCTCAGCGGCAGGAACCGCGACCAATCGGGCACGACCGCAGGGCCTAGCGTCCGCCCGAGCGGCGCTTGTTGTAGACGTCGAAGGCGACCGCGAGCAGGAGCACGAGGCCCTTGACCGCCTGCTGCCACTCGATGCCGATACCCATGATCGACATGCCGTTGTTGAGGACGCCGATGATCAGACCACCGATGATCGCACCGCCGATGGTGCCGACGCCGCCCTGGACGGCCGCACCGCCGATGAACGCGGCTGAAATGGCCTCGAGCTCGAAGCCGTCGCCAGCCTTCGGTCCGGCGAGGTTGAGCCGCGCGGTGAAGACGAGCCCGGCCAGCGCCGCCAGAACACCCATGTTGACGAACAGCCAGAACGTGACGTTGCGGGTCTTGATGCCCGAGAGCTCCGCGGCGTGCAGGTTGCCGCCGATGGCGTAGACGTGACGGCCGAACACCGAGCGGTTCATGACCACGCCGTAGATCAGGACGAGCACGGCGAGCACGATCAGGGTGACCGGGATGCCCTTGAAGGTGGCCAGCGCGAACGAGAAGGCGCCGATCACGACGGCGACCAGGACGAGCTTGGTGACGAACCAGGCCCCCGGCTCGACGCTCTGCGCGTACTTCTGCCGGCCGCGGCGGGTGCGCACGGACTGCACGGTGAAGGCGACGATCGCGAGCGCGCCGATGACGAGCGACAGCGGGTCGAGCTCGGTCTCGCCGAAGAGATCGGTGAGGAAGCCGTTGCCCAGCGCGCGGTACTCGGTGGGGAAGGAGCCGATGTTCGCGTTGCCCAGGACGACGAGCGCCAGACCGCGGAAGATCAGCATGCCCGCCAGCGTCACGATGAACGCCGGGATCCCGACGTACGCAATCCAGAAGCCCTGCCACGCTCCGACGGCCGCGCCGATCAGGAGGGAGAGGACGATCGACAGCCACCACGGGAGACCCATGGTGACCGCGAAGACGCCCGAGATCGCTCCGACGAACGCCGCGACCGAGCCGACCGAGAGGTCGATGTGCCCGGCGACGATCACCATCACCATGCCGATGGCGAGGATCAGAATGTAGCCGTTCTGCACGATCAGGTTGGAGATGTTCTGCGGGCGGAGCAGAATACCGCCGGTCATCACCTCGAACAGCAGCACCACCACGATCAGGGCGATGAAGATGCCGTTCTTGCCGAGGTCGCCCAGCACGTGGCTGAGGCGCTTGGTGAAGGCGTTCTCCGTGGGCTTCACCTGCGCTCCCGCCGCGGTGGACGGTTCGTTCTGCAGATCGGTCATCGTTGCTTCTCCTGAGTCATGAGGGTGAGGACCGCCTCGGGCGTCGCCTCGGCGATGGGCAGCTCGCCCGTGATCCGGCCCTCCGACAGCGCGTAGACGCGGTCGCAGATGCCGAGCAGTTCCGGCAGCTCGGAGGAGATGACGATGATCCCCTTACCCTGCGCCGCGAGCCGGTTGATGATGGTGTAGATCTCGTACTTCGCTCCCACGTCGATGCCGCGGGTGGGTTCGTCGAGGATGAGGACGTCCGGGTCGGAGTAGATCCACTTCGACAAGACGACCTTCTGCTGGTTACCGCCGGAGAGCTTCCCGGTCTTGGCGAGCACGGTCGGCGACTTGATGTTCATGCTGCCGCGATACTCGTTGGCGACCTCGAATTCGCGGTTGTCGTCGACCAGTCCGCCGCGGGCCACCTTGTCGAGCGAGGCGAGCGAGATGTTTCGCTTGATGTCGTCGATCAGGTTGAGGCCGTAGTGCTTGCGATCCTCGGTGGCGTAGGCGAGGCCGTGGGCGATCGCCTCCGAGACGTTACGGATCTTGATCTCTTTGCCGGCTTTGAAGACCTGACCCGAGATGCGGCTGCCGTAGGAGCGGCCGAAGAGGCTCATTGCGAACTCGGTGCGCCCGGCGCCCATGAGGCCCGCGATGCCGACGATCTCGCCGCGGTGCACGGTCAGGTTGACCTTGTCGACCATGACGCGGTTCGGGTCCTGAGGGTGGTGGGCCGTCCAGTCGACCACGCGCAGGATTTCCTCACCGATGTGCGGAGTGTGGTCCGGGTAACGATGGTCGAGGTCGCGGCCGACCATGTCCTTGATAATGCGGTCCTCGGTGACGTCGTCGTGCGCGATCGTCTCAATGGTCTTGCCGTCACGGATGACCGTGACGGTGTCCGCGATCTTCTTGATCTCGTTCAGCTTGTGGCTGATGATGATCGACGTGATTCCCTGCTCCTTGAGGTGCAGGATCAGGTCGAGCAGGTGGTCCGAGTCCTCGTCGTTCAGGGCCGCAGTGGGCTCATCGAGGATGAGCAGCTTGACCCGCTTGGAGAGCGCCTTCGCGATCTCGACGAGTTGCTGCTTTCCGACTCCGATGTCGAGGATCTTGGTGGTCGGGTTCTCGCGCAGACCGACCCGGGCCAGCAGCGATGCGGCCTCCTGGTTGGTCTTGTTCCAGTCGATCAGACCGCCGAAACCGCGCACCTCATTGCCGAGGAAGATGTTCTCCGCGATGGAGAGATAGGGGCTGAGCGCCAGCTCCTGGTGAATGATGACGATGCCCTTCGCCTCCGAGTCGCGGATGCTGGCGAACTGCATCACCTCGTCCTCGAAGACGATGTCGCCCTCGTAGGTGCCGTGCGGGTACACGCCCGACAGGACCTTCATCAGCGTCGACTTACCGGCGCCGTTTTCCCCGCAGATTGCGTGGACTTCGCCGCGCTGTGCGTTGAGCGTGACGTCCTGGAGCGCCTTTACGCCCGGGAACGTCTTGGTGATGCCGCGCATCTCGAGGATGTTCGTAGTCACGCCGCCTCCCTTCCTTCGTAGAGCCGGGCCCCCTCTCGGAGGCCCGGCGCAAGTGTGCTCGTCACCGCAGGTGACGCGAGTTCAGACCGTTTCCGTCCCCGGAACCGTCCCCGCGGTTCTCAGCGGGGTGAGCTGAAAGGCGGAGAAGGGAGCGATACCGGAGGTATCGCGACCGACGACAACGCCGCAGATCGCCCCGCTGAGGGCCGCGTTCGGATCAGCCGTTGACTTCGGCGTCGGTGTAGTAGCCGCCATCGACGAGGACGGACTGGATCTGGTCCTTGGTGACGATGACCGGGTCGAGCAGGAAGGACGGGACGACCTTCTTGCCGTTGTCGTAGGTGTCGGTGTCGTTGACCTCGGGCTCCGTGCCCTCGAGGACGGCCTGGGCCATCGTCACGGCCTCCTTGGCGAGTTCGCGGGTGTCCTTGTAGATGGTCGCGTACTGCTCACCGGCGATGATCGCCTTGACGGAGTCGAGCTCGGCGTCCTGACCGGTGATGATCGGGAAGTCGGAGCCGACGGTGTAGCCGGCGTCGGTCAGAGCCGAGATGATGCCGCGGCTGAGGCCGTCGTAGGGCGAGAGGACGCCCTGGACCTTGGAGCCGTCGGAGTACGTCTTGGTGAGGATGTCCTCCATGCGGCTCTGGGCGACCTCGCCGTCCCAGCGAAGAGTGGCGACGGTGTTGAAGTCGGTCTCGCCGGACTTGACCACGAGGGTCTTGTCGTCGATGTACGGCTTCAGAGTGTCCATTGCGCCGTTGAAGAAGAAGGTGGCGTTGTTGTCGTCGGGGCTTCCGGCGAACAGCTCGACGTTGAAGGGTCCGGCGGGGGCGGCGGCGGCCTTCGCGCCGGTGAGGTCGGTCAGACCGAGGCCCGCGAGGAGCGAGGTGGCCTGCTGGACACCCACCTTGTAGTTGTCGAAGGTGGCGTAGTAGTCCACATTCTCGGAGTCGCGGATGAGGCGGTCGTAGGCGATGACGGGGATGTCGTTGGCCTTGGCCTCTTCGAGGACGCTTGTGAGCGTGGTGCCGTCGATCGACGCGACGATCAGGGCCTTGGCGCCCTTGGTGATCATGTTCTCGAGCTGCGAGACCTGAGTGGGGATGTCGTCCTCGGCGTACTGCAGGTCGACCTGGTAACCGGCCTCCTCGAGCTGCGACTTGACGTTGTTGCCGTCAGCGATCCAGCGCTCGGACGACTTGGTCGGCATCGCGACGCCGACGAGGCCGCCGTCACCGGATCCCGAGCCCGAGCCGCCACCGGTTCCGGAGGAGCAGGCGGCGAGAGAAAGGATCATCGCTCCGCCGGCGATACCGGCGATGAGAGCGCGCTTCATTGTGGTCACTGTGATTCCTTCGTCATTGAATGCAGTGGATGCAGGGCCGCCCTCGGAATCGGGGCGGAGATGTGATGCCATGTGAGCGATCACATTGCGTCATGCTAGCCCCGCCGGTGCCCTTCGTGTCAACGCTGACGTCTCGACTCGGTAACGGGCGCGGGGCTCGCCGATCAGGCGCGAGCGGCGCGGGCGCTGACCGAGCGGGGAACGGCCGTGGACCCGCGCACGACCAGCTGCGGCGCGATGGGCGCGCCCGCCTCCGGCCGCCCGCCCTCGATCAGGCTGAGCAGGGCGGCCACGCACCGACGTCCCAGTTCGACGAAGTCCTGGCGGACGCTGGTCAACGGCGGCCAGTAGAACGCCGCCTCCGGGATGTCGTCGAAGCCGATCACGCTGACGTCTTCGGGGACGCGGACGCCGCGCTCGTGGAACGCGCTCATCAGCCCGAGCGCCATCTGATCATTGCCGGCGAAGACCGCGGTGAAGTCGATGAAGCGCGAGAGCTCCAGGCCCACGCGGTGCCCGCGCTCGGCACTCCAGTCGCCCAGGATCGGCGGGCGCAGCGGGACAGAGCGGTGATCGAGTTCGGCGAGGTAGCCGCGCATTCGCGCCTCCGCTTCGATCCAGTCCTGCGGTCCAGCGAGGTGCACGATCTCGGTGTGTCCGAGGTCGATCAGGTGGCCGGTGGCGATGCGGGCGCCCGCCATCTGGTCGACGTAGAGTGCGTCGTCGCGGTCGTCCTCGCTCGTCTGCAGGGTCACGTGCGGAATGCGCAGCGCAACTCCGGACAGGATGTCGAACACCCGGATCTGCGGGGCCACGACCACGAGTCCCTCGACCGCCTGGTTGAGCAGGTGGCGGATTCCCGCCTGGATGGACGCGCCGTCCGTGCCGTCGACGTTCGCCGTGACGACCAGGTATCCGGCGTCGCGCGACGCGACTTCGATGGCTTGGATACTCGACGCGGGGCCGTACTGCAGACTCTGCGACGAGAGCACCCCGATTGTGCGGGTGCGGCTGGTGACCAGCGCCCGCGCGGCGAGGTTGGGGCGGTAGTCGAGCTCGGCCATCACGTCGAGCACGCGCTTCTTGGTCTCGGCGCGCAGGCTGGGATGGTCGTTCAGGACGCGGGAGACCGTCTGGTGCGAGACCCCGGCGGCGCGGGCGACGTCGTAGATGCTCGGCGCCCGCGACGCGGGCTTGTCTTCCGGCATCGGGGCACCGCGGCTCTCTGTGATCGGCGCCTCCGACGCTGGACCGGGGCGCCCTCGCGGGCGACTCGCCCGTCCGCGGGCGCGTGTGAGCACACTTTACGTGCCTCCGAGCGAGGCCGATATAACGAAGAATCCTCGGTCTGCGGCGCGCCAATTGCTGGGGGTCCCGGGCGGGTCAGCTCTCGAGAGCGTGCCGCACCGCATCGTCCACGATGTGGCTGACGTGAGTGTCGGCGACGGAGTAGTGCGCCTCGCGGCCGACTCGCTCGACCGCGACCAGACCGGCGGCCCGGAGGGTACGCAGATGCTGCGAGACGAGGGGCTGCGAGAGCCCGGTGCTCTCGGCGAGGTGCCCGACCGTCGATGGTTCGGCCGCGAGCGCCCGTAAGAGGCGCAGTCGTGAGGACGAGGAGAGCACCTTGAACAGCTCGGCGGCTGGTTCGAGGTCCTCGGTCATCTGCACATCCAATCAGACGTGCAGGCGATCGGCCGGTCAGCACGGAGCCTCTGCCCTGCCGCATGTGCACCTGTGGAGTGGGTATCGGCCAGGCCGACTTCGGCGTGGGCGCGAACCAGCAGTCGAGCACGGCACTGTCCTCGGGAAGCATGGCGTCCGTTCCTGGCGAGAGCTAGCCGACCGTGACCGCAGCGGCGGACGGGCGGGTGCCCTGCCGCATCCAGACGAAGAAGCCGACCAGGGTGAACGCGCCGTAGAAGACGTACATCAGCCCGGATGCGTAGTAGCCGGCCGAGAACAGCAGCGGCACGCCGACCAGGTCGACCGCCACCCAGATGAGCCAGAACTCGACCCAGCCCTTGGCCATTCCGTAGGTGGCGAGGACGGAGCCGACGAAGATCCACGCGTCGCTCCAGACCGGCTCGTAGGAGCCGAGCGCGCGGAACACGGGCGTCAGCACCGCGGTGCCGCCGACCATGCCGAGCACCAGCAGGCCGCGTGTGCGCCAGGACGCCCAGCGCGGCTCGATGAGGGTCGCGGAGTCGTCCGGGCGGTGCGTCCACCGGTACCAGCCGTAGATGCTGACCAGGATGAACATCACCTGCCGCCCGGCCTGGCCGAGCAGGGTGACGGGGTTCGGCGTGCCGAACAGGGCACCCATGAAGACCGTGAACAGCAGCACGTTGCCGACCAGGCCGACGGGCCAGGCCCAGACCTTCCTCCGCATCCCGCCAAGAGCGCTGAGCAGCCCGAAGACGTTACCGATGACCTCCCGCCAGAGCACGGTCTGATCGCCGAGGACGATCTGCGCGTCGAACAGCCAGTGCACGAGGTCCACGAGGCCTTCTTCCTGAGTCGGGGTGCCGGGTGGTGCAACCCTGCCCCAGGCCGGGCCATTCCCGGTACGGGCGGATGCGGACACCGCGCGCCGACCCTGAAAGCGCGGGCCGCAGCGAGAACGCGACAGGCGTCCTCTCTCCTCGCCAGGAGCGAGCGTGCCGACGTCGTTGTTCTCGCTTCCGCCCAGAAGTGAGAGTAAGGAAAGCCATGTTCTCACTTCTGGCTGCAAGTGAGAGTAAGAACTACCCTTGTTCTCATGAGCGAATGGCCGCCCGTGCACTACGAGACCTTAGCCTGGGCGTCGAAGACGCCCCGCGAACTCCTCACGCGACGACAGTGGGAGGCCAGCAGGGGCGAGTACCAAGCGGCTGTCCCGCCCTTGCTCGCGGAGGTCCCGGTCGAGATCAGTCCGGCCGTCGTCGCCGAGGCGGCGGACGCATCGGCGCTGCTCACTCGGTTCGACGCAGAGGTCGGGTTCTCTCTGCTCCCGTTCGCCTCCATCCTGCTCCGCAGCGAATCGGCGTCGTCCTCGCAGATCGAGAACCTCACCAGCGGTGCGCGGGCGATCGCGGAGACTGAGATCGGGGAGCGGGACAGCGGCAACGCGTCCCTCATCGTCCGCAACGTCCGCGCCCTGCAGGCGGCCCTCGCACTCGCGGACCGCCTCGACTCTCGAAGCGTGATCGACCTGCACGCCGCGCTGCTGGCCGATCACCGCCCCGAACTGACCGGCCGCTACCGGGACGAGCAGGTCTGGATCGGCGGATCCGGCGTCAGCCCCCACGGGGCTGCCTTCGTCCCTCCTCGGCATGAGCGGGTGGAGTCGGCGATCGAGGACCTGATCGCGTTCGTCGCCCGCACGGACGTCCCCGCCCTGACGCACGCCGCACTCGCCCACGCGCAGTTCGAGACCATCCACCCGTTCCCCGACGGCAACGGCAGGACCGGCCGCGCCCTCGTCCAGGCGATGCTCCGGGCAGCGCGCCTGACGACGACGCTGACCATCCCCATCTCCGCCGGTCTCCTGCACGATGTGGACGCCTACTACGCAGCGCTCGGCGCCTACCGTGAGGGCGACGCCGACGCCATGGTTCTCGCCTTCAGTGCCGCCTCGGTTTTCGCTGTCGGCAACGGTCGCGTCCTCGTCGCCGACCTCGAGGAGGTCCGTGCGGGGTGGATCGACCGGATCGGAGGCCTGCGCCCGCATCACTCGGCCAGGCGTGTCGCGGACCTCGCGCTCGAGCAGCCCGTGCTGTCCTCGACCCTGGTGGCCGAGCGGCTTGGGATCTCCGCAGCGGGGACTTACCGCGCTCTGGATGCACTCACCGAGGTCGGCGTCCTGCGCACTGCGAACTCGTACCGGCGGAACCGGCTCTGGATCGCCGACGACGTCATCCGGGCGCTGGACGCCTTCGCCGACCGTGCGGCCCGGCGCTCGCGACGAGGCTGACGCCCAGCAGCACCGCGGCGACCGTAGGCTGGCAAGATGACGTCCCGGGTGCGACTCCTGCTGGCCTCCTCGCACCCCGGGCCGACCGTGACCGTCACCGTGCTGGCGACCGTGATCGCCTCAGCGTCCGGGCATCCGCTCGGGCTGGTCGTGCTGGTGGCGCTCGCCGTGCTGCTCGGGCAGCTCTCGATCGGGCTGGCGAACGACTGGATCGACGCCGACCGCGATCGGGCGGTGGGGCGCACCGACAAGCCGGTCGCGCAGGGGTTGATCGGCGTGGGCACGGTCCGCGGGGCTGCCCTGGGTACCGCAGCGGCGGCCGTGCTGGTCTCGCTGCTGCTGGGGCCGGTCGCCGCGATCGCTCACCTGGTGCTGGTCGCCGCGGGGTGGGCCTACGACGCGGGGCTCAAGCGCACGCTCTGGTCGGTCGCTCCGTTCGTGGTCGCCTTCGGGCTGCTGCCGGTGGTCGCGGTCGCGGCGGGCGACGGAGGACTCCCTGCCTGGTGGGCGATGGCGACCGGAGCGGTGTTCGGCATCGCGATCCACTGCACGAACGTGCTCCCCGACCTGGTCGACGACGAGGCCACGGGCGTTCGCGGATTCCCGCACCGTCTCGGGCTGCGGCTCTCGGGAGTGGTCGCGTTCGGTTCTCTGGTGGTTGCGGCGCTACTCGTGCTCGGCGGTCAGCTCGTCGGCGACCAGCCCGTGCGCGGGACGGGAGTGGTGCTCGCGGTGCTCGGGACGCTCGCGGTGATCGTGCTCGCCGCCGCCGGCATCCGCCTGGTGCTGACCGGGCCGCCGACGCGGACGCTGTTCCGGCTGGTCATCGCGGCGTCGCTGGTGCTGGTGGTCGAGCTCGGGCTTGCGGGCGCGCGACTGATCGGCTGAACGGCCGGGCCGCCGCTCAGGACCAGCGCATCGCGTAGACGCGGGCGAGCAGATCCGAGGTCGGCAGGGCGAGCGCCGTGCGGAGGAACGCCTCGCGGCCGCGGTGAGCGAGCACACCGAGCGGACGTCCGAGCGCCATGTTCGCCTCCGCCTGACGCGCCGCGCGACGGGCCGCGATGGTGCGGCGCCGAGCGAAGTCGGGCCAGGGTCCGCCCTCGCCGCGGTGGACGGCACCGGCGAGCAGGGGAGCGAGCTCTGCGGCGTCGAGCCAGCCGAGGTTCATACCCTGCCCGCCGATCGGGCTGATCTCGTGAGCGGCGTCACCGATGAGGACGACGCGGCCGACGCCCATCCGCTCGGCCTCGCGACGCCGCACCCCGAAGCCGCTGAGCATCGTGCAGGTCGCTGGATCGGCCTCGGCGCCCGTCCGGTCGCGGACGGTGACGGCCAGGGCGAGCGCCGCCTCCTGGTCGGGGGCTTCCTCCGGCCGCCACGCGGGAGCACCGAGTGAGCGGTCGGGGCCGCTCAGCGCGACGTAGCGGCGCCTCCCGCCCGGCAGCGGGAACGACTCGACCACTCCCGCCGGGCCGACGTCGACCAGCGCGGTGCCGGTGAGACCGGCGGGCTCGGGGTCGGCGAAGTCGCCCATCACGTAACGGTCGGGATAGTCGCGGCCGGTGGTGCGGATCCCGAGTAGCTCGCGGACGGTGCTGCGAGCGCCGTCCGCGCCGACGACGAAGGCGGCGGAGACCGAGACCGGCTCGCCGCCGGGCCCGGTTCCGGTCACCTCGACCCGGGAGCCACGGCGCAGCAGGCCGGTCAGCGCGAGTCCGGGGCGGAGCGCCTCCGGAGCCGCCGCGTCCAGCCGCTCGCGGAGGATCGCCTCGGTGCGGTGCTGGTCGAGCGTCACGACGTAGGGATGCGTGGCGGAGGCGCTCGCGAACGAGAGCGTGCCGAGGGTGCGCCCGCGGCTGCGCGCGACGCCCTCGCGGACGCGGGTGGCCTCGGCCAGCACGGGCACATCGGCGCCGACGGCGGCGAATGCGTCGAGCGAGGGCGGGTGGATGCCGATCGCCCGCGAGCCGTGCGGCACGGCCGGACGCCGCTCCCACACCTGCACGCCGACTCCGTCCCGCGCCAGGAGCGCGCCGAGCAGAAGCCCGACCGGACCGCCGCCGACCACGAGCACGTCCGTCTCCGCTGTCACGGCACGAGCCTAGGCAGCGGTGGCGCGTCGGGCGAGGGGGTGCGCTCGGCCGCCGCGCGTGCTCGCGTCCGCGCGAGCGCTGTGCAGCGTCCGCCCGGCCGCGTCACTCCGGGCCGACGACCAGCTCGTCGTCGGCGGCGCGCGAGACGCACGGCATGATCCAGTCGCGCTGCTCCTCGGGGGTCAGCACGAGGTCGCGGTGCTCCGCCGTGCCGCGGACCAGGCGGAGGCGGCAGGTGCCGCAGGTGCCCGACTCGCAGGAGGAATCGACATCGATCCCCCAGGAGCGGAGCGCTGTGAGGAGCGAGCGGTCGGCCGGGACCTCGACGGCGGCGCCGGTCGGCTCCCAGACAGCGGTGAAGGGGGACGCCCGGCCGCCGAGGGCGTCGACGCCCGCGAAGTCCTCCACGTGGATCCGGCTCGGGCGCCAGTGCACGGTGAGGGCGAGGACGTCGTCGATCAGGGCGGACGGACCGCAGCAGTAGACGCGGGCGTCCTCGTCGGGCTCGGCCACGAGCGGCCAGAGGTCGAGCCGGCCGTGAACCGAGCTGTGGTGCACGAGGGAGCCGTCGGCCGAGAACTCGTCGAGCCAGGCGGTGTCCTCCGGGGTGCGGCTGAGATAGACCACCTGCACGGCCGAGCCCCGCTCGCGGAGCTCGGCGGCCATCGCGCGGATCGGGGTGATGCCGATCCCGCCGGCGATCAGGAGGTACCGGGCGGCGGGCTGGAGCGCGAAGGTGTTCGCGGGAGGCGCGGAGGCGAGCACGTCGCCGACGCGCACATCGTCGTGGAGGCTCCGGGATCCACCCCGGCCCTCCGGCTCGCGGCGGACCGCGATCGTGTACTGCGGCGGCTGCGCGGATCCGGGCTCGACGAGGCTGTAGCTGCGGCGATCACCGGATGGAGTGGTGAGCGTGAGGTGCGCGCCGGCCGAGTAGCCGGGGAGCGGCGCGCCGTCCGCGCTGCGCAGGACCAAGCGGGTGACGGCCGAGGTGAGCGCCTCCCGCTCGGCCACCACGAGTCGCAGCTCAGCCACGGAGCACCAGCTCGTCGCCGACAGTGAGCGTGCCGCCGTCGAGGACCTCCGCATAGACGCCGAGGAGTTCGTGGCCGTAGGTGTCGTGCAGCAGCCGCGGTACCGGCAGATCGCGCCGTCCGGTGCCCGGCTCGACCTCGGTCGCGGCGCATCGCTCGGTGGCCTTCGTGATCCGCAACCGCAATCCGCCCGCGGTCAGCTCGCGCCCCAGCAGATCGAGTTCGCTCCAGGCGGGCAGCCCCTCGAGGTGGATGTTGCCGCGGAACCGCAGCGGGTCGATGCTCCGGCCGGCGCGATCGGCGAGGTCGCGCACGCTCGCCAGATTGATCAGCGAGACGTACTCCATCTCGACGTCGGAGCTGCGGGCGGAATCGGTGAAGCGGCGACCCTCGTGCTGTGCGATCACTGGCTCGACGCCGGGTGGCAGGTCGAGCACGCGGGCGGCGAAGGAGCGCAGCGCGGCGCGCCCCTCCTCCGTGCCGAGATCGGCGGTGAGAACCCGGTGCCCGCGGACATCGATCGTGAGCACGCCGCTCTCGGGGTCGAGGTGCGTGCTCAGGCCGGCGAGGCGGGCCTCGGCGACGAGCACGAAGTACTCGCGTTTGGAGATGCCGTGCCGCATCCCCGGCCGGTAGGCACCGCCGGGACGGGCGAGCGCGATCGTGCGGTCGAAGGGGACGCCGCGGCCGGCCGTGAGCGCGACACAGGGGAGGGGCTGCGGAGTCAGACCCTTCACGGGGTAGACGAAGAGGCCGTCCACGCGTGTCGTCATGGGTCCATCCTGGCGTATCGCGGCGGGCGGTCGGGCTCGACCGCGGGGCCCGTGGCGCGGGTCAGGACTGGAGCGAGAGGCCGACCAGGGGCGGGACGACCAGCGCGCCGAGCTCGACGATTGCGACGCTCGCGCCGACACCGAGGGTGATGGCCGAGAGCAGCCGCGGGCGGTCCCGGCGCACGACGCCGATCACGCCGACGAGCGCGGTCGCGGTCGCGAGCACCAGCATCATGACTCCGAGAGCGGCGAAGAGCGCGCCGATCTGGGTGGTGTCGAGGCCGCCCCGATACGCGAGGACCGGGACGGTGGTGGTGAGCGCCGTCCGCGCGACCTGCGCGAGGACGGCGCTCACCACCACGCTCGCGGGCTTCGCGTATCGGGGCGGCCTCGACACCACCGCGATCGGCGCGCGGTT
>NZ_PSWS01000062.1 GCF_002932875.1 Rathayibacter tritici | reverse complement strand
CGCCGATGGTACTGCAGGGGGGACCCTGTGGGAGAGTAGGACACCGCCGGACACCATTCACGATGGCCACCCAGAAATGGGTGGCCATCGCTGTTTAACGATCCGCAACATGGTCAAAGAAGACCGTGGCCGGCCGAAGCGACGAGGACGTCGTCACCCGACTCCGAAAGAAAGGAGCAGCGATGAGCGAGTTCAACGCCCCTTCACGATCGGAGTCGACGCCGACGAGCAGCGACGAAGTAGCCGACGACGGCGCGACGTACGACGCCGTACCGTCCCGCGAGCTACTGCGCATCGAGCAGGCGCCGCTCCCGGAGCGGGCATCCGGATACACGCGGCTGCAGGAGCAGCTTCGCCTCCGCCTCGAAAACGCGGACCGCGACCGATGAGCGACGACATCCGCCTCGACTCCGCCCTGGCTGAACGAGGAATCGCCCGCTCCCGTACTCACGCGGCCCGCCTGATCGCCGACGGCCTGGTGACGGTGGACGGCGCACCAGCGCTTAAGGCGTCGACGCGTGTCCGCGGGGATCAGGACGTCGCGGTCGCGGCGCTCGACCACTACGTCAGCCGAGCGGCGCACAAGCTGATCGCTGCTCTCGACACCTTTTCCACGGTGACGGTACGCGGCGTGCATGCTCTCGATGTCGGGGCATCGACCGGCGGCTTCTCGCAAGTGCTGCTCGAACGCGGCGCGGCGTCGGTGATCGCGCTCGACGTCGGGCATGCGCAGCTCGCGCCGCGGATCCGCTCGGACGACCGGGTCCACGTCGTGGAGGGCTTCAACGCTCGGGACCTGACCCCTGCCCGGCTCGCGGAGGCCGCCGGGACCGACGTCGTCCCGGGACTTGTCGTATCAGACGTCTCCTTCATCTCACTCACGATGGTGCTGCCGCCGATCGCCGCTTCAGTCGACCCGCTCGCCGACGTCGTGGTGCTGGTGAAGCCGCAATTCGAAGTCGGGCGCACCGGAGTGCGCGAAGGTATCGTGCGCGACCCGGAGTTGCGCCGAGAGGCGCTCTCGGACGTGCTCTGGGCGGCCTGGGACCTCGGCCTCGGCATCGTCGGGCTGGCCGAGTCGCCACTCCCGGGGAGCGCTGGGAATCGGGAGTATCTGGTGCACCTCCACCGCGACCGCGGAACGATTCCGACAGAATGGAGGGACGCGGTCACCGCGCTCACCACCGGATGACGCGATCGTGTCCGCCGCTGTCGACCGAACAGAAGGACATCCCCTCGATGCAGTCCCCTCCTGGCGAGCGCAACATCCTCGTCATCGCCCATACCGGACGGTCGGACTCCCTCGACGCGGCGATCCTCGTCGTCCACCGCCTGAGGAACTCCGGGGCGCGCCCCGTGCTCTGTCCCGACGACAAGGGCGACATCGTCACGGTTGCTCCGGACCTCGGCGATGTCTCCGTGCTCGGCGCCGACGTCCCGCTGGAGTCGATCGAGCTCGTGTTCGTGCTCGGTGGGGACGGCACGATCCTGCGCGCAGCCGAGATCGTGCGCGCGGGGACCGCGCCACTGCTCGGGGTCAACCTCGGCCACGTCGGCTTCCTCGCCGAGAGCGAACGCGATGACCTGGACGACGCCGTGGCACGTGCGCTCGACGGCGACTACGCGGTCGAGGAGCGGATGACGCTCCAGGTGCGCGTCACGATCGACGAGACCGTCGTCTATGAGACCTGGGCGCTCAACGAGGCCACCGTCGAGAAGGGCAGCCGCGAGCGGATGCTGGAGGTGATGGTCGGGGTCGACGGGCGGCCGCTGTCCAGTTTCGGCTGCGACGGGATCGTCGTCTCCACTCCCACCGGATCGACCGCCTATGCGTTCTCCGGCGGCGGGCCCGTGGTGTGGCCGTCGGTCGAGGCCATGCTCCTCGTGCCGCTTAGTGCGCACGCCCTCTTCGCGCGTCCGCTCGTCGTCGGACCCTCGTCGAGCCTCGCCGTCGAGGTCAAGGAGCGGACCGATGGCGTCGGCGTGCTCTGGGCCGATGGTCGGCGAGCCTACGAACTCCCTCCGGGGGCACGTGTCGTGTATCGCCGCTCGCCCGTGGCCGTGCGCTTCGCGCGCCTGCACGACGCCTCCTTCACTGATCGACTCGTGCACAAGTTCGGTCTCCCCATCCGCGGATGGCGGGGGTCGGCGGAGACGGAGTAGGGCCCGATGCTCGAAGAGCTGCAGATCCGCGATCTCGGAGTGATCGCCGAGGCGACGCTCCCGCTCGGACCGGGCTTCACCGCCGTCACGGGCGAGACGGGAGCCGGCAAGACGATGGTGGTCACGGCGCTCGGCCTGGTGCTGGGTGCGAGGTCGGACGCCTCCGCGGTGCGGTCAGGGGCGAAGCAAGCGTGGGTGTCCGGCCGCTGGCTGGTGCCGGAGAAGGGTCCGGTCGCCGAGCGGGTGCACGACGCCGGGGGTGATCTCGACGGCCCTGAGCTGCTGCTTGCTCGCTCCGTCTCGGCGGAGGGGCGCGGTCGCGCGGTCGTCGGCGGTCGCAGTGCTCCGGTCAGCGTGCTGAGTGAGCTCGCGGACCAGCTGGTGGTCGTGCACGGACAGTCGGACCAGATCCGACTCCGTTCGGCCGCGGCCCAGCGCGAGGCGCTCGACCGGTTCGGCGGGCCCGAGCTGGCGAACGCCCTCCGCGAGTACGCGAGCGCGTTCGAGCGCTGGCGGGCCAACCGGGAGGAGCTCGACTCCCTGATCCAGGCGCGGGAGGCGCGCGCCCTCGAGGCGGACCGGCTCCGTGCCGCCCTCGCCGAGATCGAGGTCGTCGCGCCCCAGCGGGGCGAGGACGTGGAGCTCGCAGCGCAGTCGGCCCGGCTCGGCAGCATCGAGCAGTTGCGGGTCGCGGCCGGCGAGGCGCGCGAGGCAATCTCGTCGGAGGAGTTGGACGGGCGAGACGCGCTCGGGCTGGTGGAGACGGCGCGCCGGGTGCTGGAGCGGGCGGCCGAGCACGATGCAGCCCTCCAGCCGATGGTGCAGACACTCGGGGAGGCTGCGGTGCTCCTCGTCGACGCGGCCGGCGGCCTCTCCTCCTACTTCGCCGAGCTCGACCTCGACGGCGCTCACGACCTGGAGCTGATCGAGAACCGCCGGGCCGAGCTGTCCCTGCTGGTCCGCAGCTACGGGCCGACGCTCGATGATGTGCTGGACCTGGTCGACTCCTCCGGACTGCGTCTGCTCGAGTTGGACGGCGACGACGAGCGGATCGCGGCGCTCGAGGCCGACACGGACGCCGATGCCGATCTCGTCGACCGGCTCGCCGCCCGGCTGACCGAGGTGCGGACCGCGGCGGCCGCGGAGCTGAGCGAGCGGGTCAGCGACGAGCTCACGGCGCTGGCGATGGCCGACGCGCGCCTGCACGTACAGGTGACCTCGGCGGGGGAGCCGGCCGCGCACGGGCGCGACTCGATCGAGATGCTGCTGCAACCGCACACGGGTGCGACACCGCGGCCGCTGGCCCGCGGGGCCTCGGGTGGCGAGCTGTCGCGGGTGATGCTCGCGATCGAAGTCGTGGTCGCGGCCAACGATCCGGTGCCGACGTTCGTGTTCGACGAGGTCGACGCGGGAGTCGGCGGCGCGGCGGCGATCGAGATCGGTCGGCGCCTCGCGCGGCTCGCCGAGACGTCGCAGGTGATCGTGGTGACGCACCTGGCGCAGGTCGCGGCGTTCGCGACGAACCACCTCCGCGTCGAGAAGGGCTCGGACGGAGCGGTGACCTCGAGTGCGGTGACCCAGCTCGACTCTGAGGAGCGGGTGTCGGAGATGGCGCGCCTGCTGTCGGGCCTCGCCGACTCCGCGAACGCCCTCGCTCACGCCCGGGAGTTGCTCGAGACGAGCCGGCGGGGCTGATGGCGACGGCCCGGGTCGGCACCGATCCGGGACCGGCGGTCCGTCGCGCCTGTTCTGCTGTTACGGTGGAACCCCGTGGTGGACTTTACGAACACGGGCCTTTCCTCTTCTTCTCCCTCTGATTCCGAGGGCTCCTCCGGGTCCTCGACTCGGGACGCTTCACCGACCGGGCAGGGCGCGCCCGCGACGATCACGAAGCACATCTTCGTCACCGGCGGTGTCGTCTCCTCGCTCGGCAAGGGCCTCACCGCCGCGAGCCTCGGCAACCTGCTGACGGCGCGCGGGCTGCGCGTCGTGATGCAGAAACTCGACCCGTACCTCAACGTGGATCCGGGCACGATGAACCCGTTCCAGCACGGCGAGGTCTTCGTGACCGACGACGGAGCCGAGACGGACCTGGATATCGGCCACTACGAGCGCTTTCTCGATATCAACCTCAACCAGGCGGCGAACGTCACGACCGGCCAGATCTACTCGCGGGTCATCGCCCGCGAGCGCGCCGGCGAGTACCTCGGCGACACGGTGCAGGTCATCCCGCACATCACCGACGAGATCAAGCGGCGCATGCGCCTCCAGGCGGAGGACGACCCGCAGCCGGACGTCATCATCACCGAGATCGGCGGCACGGTCGGCGACATCGAGAGTCAACCGTTCCTGGAGTCGGCGCGCCAGGTGCGCCACGAGCTCGGGCGCCGCACCGTGTTCTTCGTGCACGTCTCGCTGGTGCCGTTCATGGGGGCCTCCGGTGAGCAGAAGACCAAGCCGACTCAGCACTCGGTCGCGGCGTTGCGCTCGATCGGTATCCAGCCGGATGCTCTGGTGCTGCGCAGCGACCGTCCCGTCTCGGAGTCGAACAAGCGCAAGATCGCGCTGATGTGCGATGTCGACGAGCAGGCCGTGGTCAACGCGAAGGATGTCGCGTCCATCTACGAGATCCCGCAGATGCTCAACGAGCAGGGGCTCGACGCCTACATCATCGACCAACTGGGCCTGCCGGCCGGCGAGGTCGTCTGGGACGGCTGGTCCCGGCTGCTGGAGGCGGTGCACGAGCCGCAGCATGAGGTCACGATCGGCCTGGTCGGCAAGTACATCGACCTGCCCGACGCCTACCTGTCCGTGACGGAGGCGCTGCGGGCCGGTGGCTTCGCGCAGCAGACGAAGGTGACCATCCGCTGGATCGCCTCGGACGGGCTTGAGGACCCGGAGGCCGCCGCGAAGGCGCTCTCCGAGGTTGACGGCATCTGCGTGCCCGGTGGTTTCGGCATCCGCGGGATCGAGGGGAAGCTCGGTGCGCTGCGCTTCGCGCGGGAGAACGGGATCCCGACTCTGGGGCTCTGTCTGGGGCTGCAGTGCATGGTCATCGAGTACGCGCGCCACGAGGCGGGGCTCGAGGGGGCGTCGTCATCGGAGTTCGACCCCGAGACCGCGTTCCCGGTGATCGCGACGATGGCCGAACAGGTCGAGATCCTGGCCTCCGGCGACATGGGCGGGACGATGCGCCTGGGCCTGTACACGGCCGAGCTCGCCGAGGGCTCGATCGTCGCCGAGGTCTACGGCGCACCGGAGGCGGCCGAGCGCCACCGCCACCGCTACGAGGTCAACAACCGCTACCGCGAGCAGATCGCGCAGGCAGGGCTCTGGTTCTCGGGCCTCTCGCCCGACGGCCACCTGGTCGAGTACGTCGAGCTGCCCCGGGAGAAGCACCCCTTCTACGTCGGCACTCAGGCGCACCCGGAGCTCCGCTCGCGCCCGAACGCCGCACACCCGCTTTTCCGCGGACTGGTGAGCGCGGCGCTCGAGCGCCAGGAGTCGTCGCGCCTCTTCCCGGCGTCGGAGGCCGGCGCCCATGAGTGAGCCGCTCTCGGACGAGCTGGTCGAGCCAGAGGTCCTGACCAGCGATCGGGTCTTCGACGGCATGGTCTGGGGCGTCCGCGCCGAGACGTTCCGCTACGGCGGCGGGGAGCTGCGCCGGGAGTTCCTCGACCACACCGGCGCCGTCGCGGTTCTTGCTCTGAACGACGAGGACCGCGTCGCCCTGATCAAGCAGTACCGGCATCCGGTTCGCACCCGGGAGTGGGAGATTCCCGCCGGACTCCTCGATGTGCAGGGTGAGGATCCGCTCATCGCTGCGCAGCGCGAGCTGGGCGAGGAGACGGACCTGCAGGCCGAGCGCTGGGACCTGCTGTCGGAGTTCGCGACCTCGCCCGGCGGCAGCGACGAGGTGATCCGGATCTATCTCGCGCGCGGGCTCTCGGCCACCGGCTCCGCCTTCGACCGCGAGGCCGAGGAAGCCGATATGGAGCTGCGCTGGGTACCGCTCGACGAGGTCGTCGAGGCGGTGCTGGCCCGCCGGGTGCAGAACCCGTCGCTGAGCATCGCGGTGCTCGCTGCGCACGCGTTTCGCTCGCGCGACTGGAGCGGGCTGGGTGACGCCTCCTCGCCGTGGACCCGCCACCCGCGGGTGCGCCACCCTCGGGAGTGACTCCGCGCGCGTGCGCCGAGGCGTACCTCCGCCAGGCGAGCGTGGAGCGCGGGCTCTCGGCGCACACACTCGCCGCCTACCGGCGGGACCTGGAGCTCTACCTCGGCTGGCTCGCGGAGCGCGGGACCTGCGATCTAGCGCAGCTGCGCCGGGCCGATGTGGGGGAGTTCTCCTCCTGGCTGGCCGCGCGGCCGGAGCGTCCGCTCGCGGCGAGCTCGCGGGCGCGGATCCTCTCGAGCGTCCGCGGGTTGCACCGGTTCGCTCTGGAAGAGGGGCTCGTCGCGGACGACGTGGCCCGTGACGTCGTGCCGCCGAAGATCCCGATGACCCTGCCGAAGGCGGTCACGGTCGAGCAGATGGCGGCGCTGCTCGACGCGGCGCGGGGCGAGGAGCTCGCCGACCTGCGCGATCGGGCGCTGCTCGAACTGCTCTACGCGACCGGGGCGCGGATCTCGGAGGCGGTCGACCTGAACGTCGACGACGTGGTGGACGCCGAGGTGGTGCGCCTCACGGGCAAGGGTTCGAAGCAGCGGATGGTGCCGCTCGGGCACTACGCCCGGGAGGCGGTCGAGGAGTACCTGGTGCGGGCCCGGCCGGAGCTGTCGCGGCGCGGACGGGCGACTCCGGCGCTCTTCCTCGGGGTGCGCGGGAGCCGGCTCTCGCGACAGAGCGCGTGGCTGGTCATCCGCGCGGTCGCCGAGAAGGCGGGCCTGGACCGCGAGATCTCGCCGCACACGTTCCGGCACTCGTTCGCGACCCACCTGCTCGCGGGCGGCGCGGACGTTCGCGTGGTGCAGGAGTTGCTGGGGCACGCCTCGGTGGCGACGACGCAGATCTACACGCTGGTGACGGCGGACACGCTGCGGGACGTGTACACGTCGGCGCATCCGCGAGCGCGACGCTGAGGCGCAGGGCCGTGCGGCGGGGCGCCGCGGCGGGGGAGCGGGGCGCCGGTACACTCGACGAAGGCCGCGCGGGAGCGCACGCCGACACGGAAGCGAGGACGACGCAGGTGACACGCAAGACGGACGACAAGGCCGAGCTCACCGGTCTCGAAGCCCCGACGCTCGGCCCGACCGGCCGCCCCCTGCGCGATTTCCCGCTGCCGGTGGAGCTCACCGGTCACGGACCCGCTCGGATCATCTCGCTCTGCAACCAAAAGGGTGGCGTCGGTAAGACGACAACGACCATCAACCTGGGCGCGACGCTCGCCGAATACGGCCGCCGCGTCCTGGCCATCGACTTCGACCCGCAGGGCGCCCTCTCGGCCGGCCTCGGCGTCACGACGTACGACTCGATCACGATCTACGACCTGCTCCTGGGCACCGTGAAGGACCCGGCCGAGGCGATCCGGAAGACCCGCGTCCCGGGCCTGGACGTCATCCCCGCCAACATCGACCTGTCGGCGGCCGAGGTGCACCTCGTCAACGAGGTCGCCCGCGAGCAGATCCTTGCCCGGGTGCTGCGCAAGGTGAGCGCCGACTACGACGTCGTGCTGATCGATTGCCAGCCCTCGCTGGGCCTGCTCACCGTCAACGCCCTCACCGCGAGCCACGGCGTGCTCATTCCGCTCGAGTGCGAATTCTTCGCACTGCGCGGTGTGGCCCTGCTGATCGAGACGATCGACAAGGTCCGCGACCGCCTCAATCCGGTGATCGAGCTCGACGGCATCCTGCCCACGATGTACGACTCCCGGACCCTGCACTCGCGCGAGGTGCTCGATCGCGTGGTCGACGCCTTCGGCGATAGCGTGCTCGAGACGGTCATCGGCCGCACGGTGAAGTTTCCGGACGCCAGCGTGTCCGGCGTGCCGATCACCCAGTTCGCCCCCGAGCACAACGCCGCGAAGGCGTACCGCAAGCTCGCCAGGGAGCTGATCTCGCGTGGCGCGGTCGCCTGAGGCTGTGCTCGAGGAGCGTCCCGCTCCGACTGGATTCCGCGTCGCCCTGACCAACTTCGAGGGCCCGTTCGACCTCCTGCTGAGCCTGATTGCGAAGCAGCAGGTCGATATCACCGAGATCGCACTGAGCGCGGTCACGGACGAGTTCCTCGCGTACCTGCACGGGATCGACACGCTGGAGGGACTAGACCTCGCCTCCGAGTTCCTGGTCGTCGCAGCGACCCTCCTCGACCTCAAGATTGCCGGGCTGCTGCCGCAGGGCGAGCTCGTGGACGCGGAGGACGCGGCTCTGCTGGAGGCGCGCGACCTGCTGTTCGCCCGGCTCTTGCAGTACAAGGCGTTCAAGCAGGTCTCGTCGTGGTTCGCCGAGCGGATGGCAGTCGAGACCGCCCGGCACGTGCGCGATGTGCCACTGGAGGAGGAGTACCGGGCCGCGAAGCCGGAGCTGGTGTGGACCCTGTCGGCCGCCGACTTCGCCGCTCTCGCGGCCGTCGCCCTCGCCCCGCGCGAGCTGCCGGCAGTCGGCCTGGACCACTTGCACGCGCCGCAGATCAGCATCCGGGAGCAGGCCGCCCATGTGGTGGCCGTGCTGCGTGTCCGGGAGTCGGCCACCTTCCGCGAGCTGATCCTCGGCGCCGACGAGAAGGGCGTGATCGTCGCGCGGTTCCTGGCCGTGCTTGAGCTCTACCGGCACGCGGCGATCACGTTCGAGCAGCCGGAGCCGCTCGGCGAGCTGACGCTGCGCTGGGTGGCGGAGCAGTGGAGTGACGCGAGCCTCGCCACGCTCGGAGCGGACTATGAGTCCTGACGCCGGCGCTGGGACCGTCGCGTTCGAGATCGACCGGGCAATCGAGGCGATTCTGATGGTCGCCGACGAGCCGCAGTCGCTGGCGGCGCTCGCTACGGCGCTCTCGCGGCCGATCGCGGTGGTGCGCCAGTCGGTCGAGCGGCTGGTCGCCGACTACGACGGCGTCGACGGGTCCCTTCGGCGGGGCTTCGAGTTGCGCGAGGTCGGCGCGGGCTGGCGGATCTACGTTCGCCGTGAGTACGACCCGGTGGTGACGGACTTCGTGCTGACCCAGAACCCGACCCGGCTCTCGCAGGCGGCGCTCGAGACGCTGGCGGTCATCGCATACAAGCAGCCGGTTTCGCGCGGCCAGGTCGCGCAGATCCGCGCGGTCAATGTCGACTCCGTCGCACGTACCCTCCTCGGGCGCGGCCTGATCGCGGAGGTCGGTCACGACCCCGAGACCGGTGCGATCCTCTACGGCACCACCGAGCAGCTGCTCGTGCACCTCGGCCTCGCCTCGCTCGACGAGCTGCCGAAGATCTCCCCCCTACTGAGCGACGGAAGAGACGGATTCGATGAGCGAGCCTGACAGCGGCCCCGAGGGCGAACGACTTCAGAAGGTCCTCGCGGCAGCGGGGGTCGCCTCCCGACGCGTGGTCGAGGAGATGATCGTGGCGCGGCGGATCCGCGTGAACGGCGAAGTGGCGGATGAGCTCGGTCGACGCATCGATCCGGCGACCGACCGGATCGAGGTCGACGGAGTCGCGGTGCAGCTGGACACCTCGCGCCGCTACGTGATGCTCAACAAGCCGGTCGGCGTCGTCAGCTCGTTGGCCGACGAGAACGGCCGCACCGATCTCAGCCTCTACACGAAGAACTTTTCTGAGCGGCTGTTCAATGTCGGTCGCCTCGACGCGGAGACGTCGGGCCTGCTGGTGCTGACCAACGACGGCGAGCTGGCGCACGTGCTTGCGCATCCGTCGTTCGGCGTGACGAAGACGTACATCGCCAAGGTGCACGGGCAGGTCCTCCCGCAGACGATCGCAATGCTGACCGCCGGGATCGAGCTCGACGACGGACCGGTGGCGGCCGACAAGGCGCGGCTGCTGGGTCGGCCGGAGGGGCGCTCGACTGCGTCACTCGTGGAGATCACCCTGCACTCGGGGCGCAACCGCATCGTGCGTCGAATGATGGCGGCGGTCGGGCATCCGGTGATCGAGCTCGTTCGACGCCAGTTCGGCCCGCTGCACCTGGGCACTCTGCGCTCGGGCGATCTGCGCGACCTGACGCGCGATGAGCTGGGTGCGCTGTTGACGATCGCGCGGCAGGGCGGCGAGGCGGTGGCCGTCGCTCCTGCGCTTCCGACGAAGAAGGCGAGCGTGGGGGCCCGGCGTCCACGTCGTGAGGCGGAGCGCTCGGGCGACCGCTCGGGCGACCGCGGAGGCTCCTCCACAGGCGGCCGCGGGGGAGCGACTGCTCCGCGCCGCTCCGGCACCGACAAGCAGCGCCGCACCGATCGCTAGGCTGTCGGGGTGAACGAACTCCTGCACCCCGCCCCGCCCGCCCTGCGGACGACCGGCACGGTGCGGGTGGTCGGCTCCGGCCTGCTCGGCGCCTCCATCGGCCTCGGTCTCGCCTCGCGCGGGATCGACGTCGTTCTGGACGATGCGTCGCCCGCGACCCTGTCTCTCGCCATCGACTACGGGGCCGGCCGCGCCGCCTCCGCCGATGATCGGCCGTCCCTGGTCGTCGTGTGCGTCCCTCCGGACGTCACCGCGAGCGTCGTCGAGCGCGAGCTCGCGGCATACCCCGAGGCGGTCGTCACCGATGTGGCGAGCGTGAAGACGCAGCCCCTGCGCGAGCTGCGCTCCCGTGGCGTGGACCTCGCCCGCTACATCGGCTCGCACCCGATGGCCGGCCGCGAGCGCGGCGGCCCGGTCGCGGCGCGCGGCGACCTCTTCGTCGGTCGTCCCTGGGTGATCTGCCGCGACGGCGAGACGACCTCCGAGGTGCTCGCGCGGGTGGAGGGTCTCGCGCTGGATCTCGGCGGCACCATCGTGGAGATGGATCCGCAGGAGCACGACCTCTCGGTCGGGCTGGTCTCTCACGCCCCGCAGGTGATCTCCTCGCTGCTCGGCCAGCGCCTCCTCGATGCTCCGAACGCGGCTCTGCGCCTGGCCGGGCAGGGCGTCCGCGACGTCTCGCGCCTGGCCGCCTCCGCACCCGAGCTGTGGATGCAGATCCTCGCGGCCAACCGTGAGCATGTCGTCGCGGTGCTCGACGCCTTCCGGGACGACGTCGCCGCGGTCGCCGACGCGCTCCGCGACCTCGATGCGCCGGGGTCGCGCCGCGTCCTCGCCGAGCACCTCGCCGCGGGTAACGCGGGAGTGGCGCGCCTGCCCGGTAAGCACGGTCAGGACCAGCGTTTCTCCACTCTGATCGTGCTCATCGACGATTCGCCAGGAACTCTCGCGCGGCTCCTCGTCGAGATCGGCGAGGCGGGCGTCAACCTCGAGGATGTGCGTCTCGAGCACGCGCAGGGGCGCAGAGTGGGGCTCGCCGAGATCTCCGTGGTACCCGAGGCGGTCGCGCCGCTCACCGAGGAACTGACCATACGCGGCTGGAGGATCGCCGGATGAGCACCGAGCAGAACAGGCAGGAGGGCGGCCTGAACAGGATGACGCCCGCCCGCCGCGCGCAGCAGAGCATCCCGGAGGACGGGGGCGCGGCTCCCGAGAGCGAGGCCCGCTCCGAGGCCGTGGTGCAGGGCGACTTCGGCGAGGCCGTCGTGGTCGCGATCGACGGCCCGGCCGGCAGCGGCAAGTCCAGCGTGTCGCGAGCGGCGGCCCGCCGCCTCGACTTCGAGTTTCTCGACACGGGCGCCGCCTACCGCGCACTCGCCTGGCACGGGTTGGATCGTGGAGTCGACTTCGAGGACGAGGACGCGATCGTCGATGCGCTCGACGGCTTCGACTACTCCATCGGCACCGACCCGGAGTCGTACTCGGTCTGGGTCGGCCCGACCGAGGTGACAGCCGCAATCCGGGAGCCCCGGGTCACCGCGCGCGTCTCGGCCGTGGCGAAGGTACCCGAGGTCCGCCGGAGGATTACGCTGCTGTTCCGGCGGATCATCGGGGAGACGCGGCGCGAGGGAATCATCGTCGAGGGCCGCGACATCACGACGGTCGTCGCTCCCACCGCTCCGGTGCGGATCCTCCTGACCGCGAGCGAAGAGGCTAGAATGGCCAGGCGTTCGCGCGAGGTCACCACGGAATCCGCCGAGGCGACGGGTCAGGCACTGCGGTCGAGGGATCGCGCCGACTCGCAGGTCGTCGACTTCATGAACGCCGCAGACGGAGTCACTCTTCTCGACTCCACTCATCTCGACTTCGAGCAGACCGTCGACGCGGTCGTCGCCGAGGTCCGAACTTCGAGAGCAAGGGCCGATCATGGCACAGGACACGCACGTCGGTGACGACGAGCTGAACTTCGGAGACGACGACCTCGTCGAGCGCCTCGGCGACCTCGACGAGCAGCTCGCCTCCTCACGCGCGCAGGCGCTCCGCAGCGGACTCGCGGACTACGACCTCGACGAGGAGGACCTCGACCTCCTCGAGTTCGCCGGCGAGGACTCGGACGAGGTCCGCTACCTCCCCGCCCTCCCGGTCGTGGCGATCGTGGGCCGCCCCAACGTCGGCAAGTCGGCGCTGGTGAACCGCATCCTCGGCCGCCGCGAGGCCGTCGTCGAGGACACCCCGGGCGTCACCCGAGACCGCGTGTCGTACAAGGCGGAGTGGATCGACCGCTCGTTCACCATCGTCGACACCGGTGGCTGGGAGCCCGACGCGCGCGGGATCGACGCGTCCGTTGCGATGCAGGCCGAGATCGCCATCGACCTCGCCGACGCCGTGATCTTCGTCGTCGACGCGAACGTCGGCGCGACCGCAACCGATGAGCATGTCGTGAAGCTGCTCCGCAAGACGAAGAAGCCGGTCTTCCTCGCCGCCAACAAGGTGGACGATGCCCGCCAGGAGCCCAACGCCGCCTCGCTGTGGTCGCTCGGTCTCGGCGAGCCCCGCCCCGTCTCGGCCGTCCACGGGCGCGGCGTGGCCGACCTGCTCGACGCGGTGCTCGAGAAGTTGCCGCTCGAGTCGGCCGTCGCCAAGCGCGAGGTCGGCGGCCCGCGCCGTGTCGCGATCCTCGGCCGTCCGAACGTCGGCAAGTCCAGCCTGCTCAACAAGGCCGCGGGGGAGGAGCGGGTGGTCGTCAACGAACTCGCCGGCACCACGCGCGACCCGGTCGACGAGCAGGTCGAGATCGCCGGGAAGGTGTGGCGCTTCGTCGACACCGCGGGTATCCGCCGCCGCGTGCACCTGCAGCAGGGCGCCGACTTCTACGCATCGCTGCGCACCTCGACTGCGCTCGAAAAGGCCGAGGTCGCCGTCGTCGTCCTCGACGTCTCGCAGCCGATCTCGGAGCAGGACGTGCGCATCATCGATCTGGTGCTGGAGTCGGGTCGTGCGCTGGTGCTCGCGTTCAACAAGTGGGACCTGCTCGACGACGAGCGCCGCCGCTACCTGGAACGCGAGATCGAGACGGATCTGGCGCACGTGGCCTGGGCGCCCCGCGTCAACATCTCGGCCCGCACCGGCCGCCACCTCGAGAAGCTCGTGCCGGCGCTCGAACTCGCCCTCGAGTCGTGGGACACCCGCATTCCGACCGGCAAGTTCAACGCCTTCCTCGCCGAGCTGACCGCGGCGCACCCGCACCCTCTGCGCGGGGGAAAGCAGCCGCGCGTGCTCTTCGGCACCCAGGCCTCATCGCGCCCGCCGACATTCGTGCTCTTCACCACCGGCTTCCTCGACCCGGGCTACCGCCGCTACATCGCGCGCCGCCTGCGCGAGATCTACGGCTTCCAGGGGTCCCCGGTGAACGTCAACATGCGGGTTCGGGAGAAGCGCGCGCGCTGACCGCTGCTGCGACGAGTCCGGCCCGCGGGGGTTCCTCCCGCGGGCCGTCCGAGTCTGCGCAGAGCGCCGACGCTCAGCCGACGGGCGCGAAGGGCCACCAGGGCGGCAGGAGCCGACGGTACGCGCCGAGGTACACGTCGGGGTCGCGCGGGGCGGGCAGGCGGAGCCACTGCTCCATCAGGCCGACGGAGCCTGCCGCGAGGAATGAGGCGGTCGCGTTTTCGAGGAATCCGAGCGGAGTGTTCGCGGCCGGGACGTCGAGGACGCCGGTGTCCAGGGTCGCCGAAACGGCGCCGCGGAAGTGATCGGCGAGCATCGCGCGCAGTCCGGAGTCGCCGCCGGGCGCGTCGAAGGCCCGCAGATAGAGGTCGCGGTGGCCGTCGAGGTGCCCGAGGACGCAGGCAGTGGCTTCGCGGATGCTCGCGTCGGTGGCGGCGCCGCTGCGGAGCTGCTGGAGGTAGCCCTCGCGGATCAGGTCGAGTTCGTCCCGCAGGGCCGCGCAGAGCAGTTCCGCGGCGGAGGAGGCGTGGGCGTAGAAGGTGGAGCGGTTCACGCCCGCGAGACCGGTGATCTCGGAGACGGTCAGTGTGGCGACGTCGCAGTCGGTCGCGAGTTCGATGATTGCCCGATGCAGGGCCACCTGTGATCGCTTCTGCCGCGCATCCACTGCTGATGCCTCCCGAGTTGTCGGCGGCGCATCGGCCGGTGCCGACGCGTTCCGCGAGGTGAGTCTACGGGTTGCGCTCGTTTTCACTTCCGGCGTCGGCATCCGCTAGGGTAGTCGAGTTGCCCGGGCCTCGGCCCGGACTGCCACGGGCTGTGGCGCAGCTTGGTAGCGCACTTGACTGGGGGTCAAGGGGTCGCAGGTTCAAATCCTGTCAGCCCGACGAGAAAGCCCTGGTGAGCAGCTACTGCCGTCAGGGTTTCCTGTGTGTGCGGGCTCTTGCCCGCCGCGGCCGCGTGATCGGCTCGCTCTGCGGATCGAGGCCGACTCCGGGATCACGGGGACCAGTCGAACCTCGATCCACGCCAGCGAGTCCTGCAGGAGATCGCTCCTGCATAGGATCCTCGCCGTGAAGAAGTTCTTCCAGCGGCCCGCGTCGAAGCGGCCCCTCGCGTTCATTCAGACCGAGCCGCGGTTCTCCGAGCCGAACGAGGCCGAGAAGACCTGGATGGCGGGGCATCTCCCGCTCGCGGCCGACCTCGGCGTGGAGGTGGCCGACATCGCGCAGATCGTGTCGCTCTACGAACTGATTCTGCAGAGCTGGCGCTATTTTCCGGCAGAGAATCCCAGTGATCCGACGGTCTCGGTTAACGCCCTCGGGACCGTCTTCGGCGAGCACCTGGTGCGGAGGACGATGATGAGAGGGGTCATGGCGACGGACGAGTACGGCACCGAACTCGCCGTGCACGACTCCGCCACCAGCACTCTCATCTACCCGCCGAATGCAGTGGCCAAACGGTGGACGGCGGGGGAGAGCGGTGCCATCCGGTCAGCGTGGTTCCGCGCGTCGACGGGGGATTCGGCTCAAAAGTCGATGACGTCGCTGTTCACGCCGTCGTAGGTCGGGAGAGCCGCCATGACGATGTCGTTGGTCCGCCGTTTCGGCCACGGGGACCGGTCGGGAAGAGCATGCGTGAAGTCCCTCCGATGTCGCTTGAGCTTCCTCGGGGCACGTTCGTGAATGGAGACGGCGGCAATGGCACCCGCTTGGGCATACGACATCGACCGACCCGAGGCGGTGTGCGGGCCGTGGTAGAGCAGGAAGTGCGCGATAGTGCACACGCGAACGAATTCTTCATCCGTGCAGGACTCGATCCACAGCGCGCTCTCGTTCTCAGTGTGTAGCGACATCCGGGAACTCCGTGGTCGATCCAGGGCAGGACGGGCCGGCCGAGCGCAGTGGATCCGACCTCAATTCGAGCGACAGCGACAGCTGCGACGAGAACATGACGAAGAGTCATACCTCGGCCAGGCGGTCGGTGCAAGCGGGAGGCGCGTCCGCCGCGATCGTCCGCACACCTCCGGCCCGCCGCCTATCCTGGAGGGCGATGTCGAACTCCCGTGCCGAGGCCGCCTACCTGCGCTCCCTCGGCGCCTTCCGGACGCCGACCCTCGATCTCCTGCACGGCCGGTACGCGCCGTTCGTCGTCGCCGCCCTCTCGCTCGTGTTCACGGTCGACCGGCACGTCGTCGCCGTGGCGGACGCGCACGCCGAGGTCGGCGAGCTGCTGGAGGAGCTGCGCTCGGCCGGCTACGACGAGGGGGAGCGGGCGCTGCCGAGCGGCACGGCGCGCGAGCTCTGCCGCTACTGGGTCCGCGTCGGCTGGCTCGTCCCACAGATCGACGGGGAGGCGGAGGTCTACCGCCTCAGCGCGCACGCCGTCAGCGCGCTCGAGATCACCGGACGCACCGGCGGCGGCCGTACGCGGGTCTCGAACTCGCGGGTGCGCACGCTCCTGGAGGCGGTCGAGCGCCTGGCCGCGGACGTCGAGCCCGACCCGCAGGCCCGGTTGGCGCGGCTGCGCGAGGAGCGGGCGCGCCTCGACGCCGAGATCGGGGCCCTGGAGGAGGGCGCCGGTCTCGAGCCGATCGATGACGAGCAGCTGCTCGAGGAGGCCGAGAATGTGGTCCACCTCGCGCGCGAGCTACCGGCCGACTTCGCGAGGGTGGCCGAGTCGATCAAGGCGATGCAGCGCGACGTGGTCGCCGACCTGCGCCGTGACGTCCGGCCCACCGGGGACGTGCTGCGGGAGTATCTGGAGCGCGGGCAGCACGTGATGCAGGCCACCAGCGAGGGCCGGGCGTTCGCTGGAGCGCTCCGGCTTCTCGGCGACGCCGAGCGGATCGACGCGCTGGCCGATCAGCTGCACACGGTGCTCGTGCAGCCGTTCTCTCGCCTGATGGATCCGGCTCAGCGGGCGGAGCTCAGCGCGATCGGCCGCCGGGTGGAGTTGGGCGTCCAGGAGGTGCTGACCGCGCAGCGCCGCGCCTCCCATGTCATCACGGGCCAGGTCCGCACCCACGATCCGGCCCGCGACCGCCAGGTGGACGAGCTGCTACGCGAGGTGATGGCGGGGCTGCAGGAGTGGACCGGCGGAGTCTCCCCGGATGCGCCGGTCGCACCGCTGGTGCACCTGCCGGTCGCCGGGATCGGTCACCTGCGGCAGACGCTGGGGGACGTGCGACCGGCCGGGGGACCGGCTCCGCTGGCCGAGGACGATGCGGCGGAGTTCATCGGCGATGACAGTCGTGCCTGGGGCGGCCCTCGCTACGCCGAGCTGGAGGCCTACGTCGCGCAGCTCGGCGACGAGTTCGACCTGGGGGACGCGTTCAGCGCGGCTCCGGAGGAGACGCGACGGCCCGTCGACCTGCTCGGTCTGCTCGAGATCGCGCACCGCACGGGCCTCGTCGACGGCGAGGGCTACTCCGTCGTGAGCGCCCGCAGACCTGACGGGACCACCCGCCGCTTCGCCTTCGGATCCGTGACCGCCCGCACCGAGAAGGAGACCGACGATGACTGACCCCGTGGCAACCGACGAGCCCGCCGTCGATCCATTCATCGCGCCCGTGTCGATGGAGGAGGACCCCGACGAGCTCTTCCCCGGCGACCGCGGCGTCCTCGACACCGAGGTCCGCCGCGTGCTCGTGCACGTGCTGCAACGCCGTTTCCTCCTCGCCGACCGGCACCGGGAGCAGTGGGCCGTGCTCCAGGAGCATCGGCAACTGATCGAGTCGCGGCTCAACGACCTGTTCGTGCGGCTGATCGTCGACCACGAGCGCGGAGTCGCCTACAAGGAGCAGGTGCGCTCCGACGAGGTCGAGATGCCGGTGCTGCTGCGCGATCTCCCCTACACCCGCGCCGAGACGCTGGTTCTGGTGCACCTGCGCACCGTGTACCAGCGGGAGTCGGCGGCCGGCGAGCCGTCGGCGCGGGTGGACGTTGAGGAGGTCGAGCAGACGGTGCTCAGCTACTTCGCGGACGCCGAGCGCGACACCGCGCGTCGGCAGCGGATGGTCCGCAAAGCGCTGGAGCGGCTGGGCCGGGACGGCATCGTCGAGGAGGAGTCGGCGGGGCGGTACCGGATCAGCCCGATCGTGGAGATCGTGCTGAGCGCGCCGAAGCTGCGGGAGCTGAGCGACTGGCTGCGCGGGCGCCGGAGTGATGAGGCGACCCAGGAGGGGCGGAGCGACACGGCGCTCGCCAAGGAGGCGGACTCCGGCGATCCGGAGCCCGTCGAGGACGAGCCCGGCGAGGATGATCCCGTCGACGCTGACACCCCCGACGCTGACACCCCCGACGCTGACACCCCCGACCCGGAGGACGACCCCCGATGACCATGCTCGACACCCTCTTCGGCCTCATCCCCGCCGCCTCCCGCGGACAGCAGTGGCTCGCCGAGGACCTGCAGCTGGTCAATTGGGGCGGCTACGACGGCGCCCACCGAGTCCGCTTCTCGCCCGGCGCCACCCTGCTCTGCGGCGGCTCCGGCTCCGGCAAGTCGACCCTGATGGACGCCTACATCGCGTTGATGATGCCGCACACCACGCCGTTCAATGGCGCCTCCAACGGCGGAGTGACGGGGCGACCGCGCGGTGAGGACCAGCGGAACATCCTCTCCTACGCCCGCGGCAAGCTCGATGAGTCGCGGACGGAGGAGGGCACGAGGATGCGCGTCCTGCGCGGGGACGGCACCGACACCTGGACCGCGGTCGCGATGACCTGGGTCGACCACGACGGCTCGCACTTCAGCGCGGTCCGGGCCTGGTACGTCCCGGCCGCTGCGCGCGTGCTCGAGGAGACCGTGCGCGTCCGCGCGAGCGCTGAGGGCCCGGTCGACCTCGCCGCACTCGACGGCGCGGCGGCGCACCGCTTCTCCGATGCGTCGCTGCGTGCGGCGGGCCTGGATCCGCTCGCTACCGACCGGGAGTTCTCGGCCCGCCTGCACGCGGTGCTCGGCATCGGAGCCGCCGGCGCCGGGTCGAAGGCAATGAGCCTGCTCGCGCGCATCCAGGCCGGGCAGCAGATCACCACGGTCGACGACCTTTACAAGCGGCTCGTGCTCGAAGAGCCCGAGACCCTCGCCTCGGCCGACGCGGTCGTGGCCCATTTCGACGAGCTCGAGGGCACCCGGCAGCGGATGCTCACCGCGCGCCAGCAGGTCGCCGCACTCGAGCCGCTGCGGGGCCTGCGCCTGCGCATCGCCGCCTCGGCCGAGCGCGTGCGGCTGATCGACGCCCTGGGCGACCTCGACGCCCCGGGCTCGCCGGCCGCCGTGTGGCGGGCGGAGAAGCGCCTCGGCCTCCTCCGCGATGTCGAGGCCGAACTGCGCGAGCGCACGCGCTTCGTCGACGCGGTGCTGCGCGAGAAGCATGCCCTGGCCGGGGCAGCGGAGTCGGAGCGGGACGCTCTGGCCGAGGTGCTACGGGCCTCCGGCGGCGATCGGCTCGAGACGGCGCAGCGCGAACTCCGCGAGGTGCAGCGGCGGCTCGAGACGGTGCGCGACAGCAGGGTTCGGCTCGACGAGGATCTGCGTGCGCTGGGTGAGGAGACCACCCGCGAGGCTTTCGAGGGTGTCCTCGCGCGCGCCTCCGACGCCGCGGGCGCGGCCGAGGCGAAGCGCGACGCCCGCGCGACGTACTCGGAGGCGATGACGCAGCGCACGGCGGCCGCCCGCGAACTCGCCGAGCTCGAGGCGGAGGAGCGCGCTGCCTCGCAGCATCACGACAGCATTCCGAGACCGCTGCACGAGGCGCGCGAGGTGATCGCCCGTGCAGCGGGCCTCTCGGCCGAGGACCTGCCCTACGTGGGAGAGCTCGTCGAGGTACGGAGCGAGTTCGAGCCGTGGCGAGAGGCGTTCAGCCTTGCCCTCGGCGGCTTCGCGACGACGCTCCTGCTCGACGTCGCCCACCTGGATCGCTTCCGCACCGCGATCGATGCGGTGCGGCTCCCGGTCCGCCTCCGCTACGAGGGCGTGCAGACCGGCCTCGAGGAGGTGCGCGGCCTCGACTCATCGACGCTGCCCGGTCGTCTCGACTACCGCTCCACGCCCTTCGCCGGCTGGCTGCAGGACCGCCTGGAGGACCGCTTCGGCTTCGTCTGCGTCGACCACGCGGACGAGCTGGGGCGGCACCGTCTGGCGCTCACTCTCTCCGGTCAGCTCTCGCAGGGCCAGCGCGGTGCGCACGGCGGCCACGGCGCGGCGAGCGTCCTGGGCTTCTCGAATGCGCGGAGGCTGCGCGAGCTGAGCGCACTCGTCGAGACGGCGCGGGCTCGCAGCACGGCGGCAACAGCGGCGTCCCGAGTCGCGGAGGAGGCGCTCGATGCGATCGAGGACCGTCTCACCCGTTTCGCCCGCATCACCCGCGTCTCGTGGGACCAGGTCGACGTCGATTCGCTCGTCGCGGAGCAGGAGCGCTGGACCGCGGTTCTCGGGGAGGTGGCGGAGGCGAACCCCGAGCTGGCGCGACTGCAGGAGCAGATCGCCGAACTCCGGGAGCGGACGGAGCGGCTGCGACAGGAGATCGCCCGGGCGAGCGTGGAGCGCGAGCGGATCGAGGCGGAGTGGGCCGTGGTGGTCGACGACGTCGACGCGAGTCAGGCAACCCTCGACGCGGCGGAGCGGGCCGGACGCGAGCTGCAGGACGACGAGTGCGCTTTCCTCGACGCCCGCTTCACACTGACCGAGGCAGCCGCGTCCGGCAGCGCCTCGGACGTGCTGGTCCGCTTCGACGCCGCGCTCGCCTCGGCGGCGCAGCGGCTAGAGGAGGACCGCCGCTCCGCCGCGCAGGCGCACGAGCAGCAGCGGGAGAGCGCCGGCCGGATCATGGCCGGCTTCCTCGACCGCTGGCCGAACCCGAATCTGATCGTCGATCCCGAGGCCTCCGCGGGCGACTTCGAGCGCCTGCTCGACGCGCTCGAGACCAGCGGTCTGCACCGGCTCGAGTCCGAGTGGCGCGACAGCCTCCTCACCCTCTCCGGCAACGACCTGACCAGCTTCGACTCCACGCTTGGCCGCTCCCTCAGAGAGATCCGCGAGCGCATCGAGCCGATCAACGTGATCATGCAGGATCTGCCGTTCTACGACGACGGGCACCGCCTCCAGATCACCACCCGCGAGAACCAGTCGGAGGTGCGCCGCCGCTTCCGGCGCGAACTTCGCGAGGTGCGCGCGCAGATTCAGGCCGTGGCGACGGAGGAGGAGCGGGAGCAGGTCTACCGACGCATGTCGCGGCTCATTCAGCGGCTGCGGCGCACCGCGCCCGACTTCGGCGACCTCGTCGACGTGCGCAATCACGTCCGCGTCAGCGCCGAGCGCGTCGATGCCCTCACCCGCGCGCACGTCGCGCTCTACGACCACATCGGCGAGAAGTCCGGTGGTGAGTCGCAGGAGCTGATCGCGTTCATCGTCGGAGCAGCGTTGCGCTACCAGCTCGGGGACGCGGGCGCCGACCGCCCCCGCTACGCCCCGGTCTTCCTGGACGAGGCACTGATCAAGGCGGACGCCCACTTCACCGCGCGCGCGATCGGTGCGTGGCGGGGACTCGGCTTCCAGCTCGTCATCGGCGCCCCGAACGATAAGTACAGCGCCATCGAACCGCACGTCGAGGTCGAGTACGACATCCTCAAGGACACCCGTGGGCGCTCGTGGGCCAGGCCCAAGGTGGGCCTGGCCGACTGAGTGCTACCGCCCGATTTTCGCGTGGCTGCGCGAGTACGTGAAGTAGATCCCGAAGCCGACGGCCAGCCAGATCAGGAAGCGCAGCCAGGTCTCGATCGAGAGGTTGAGCATCAGGTAGGCGCAGATCAGCGCCGACAAGAGCGGGAGCCACGGGTTCAGCGGCACCCGGAAGCCCCGCTTCAGGTCAGGACGCTTGCGGCGGAGGACGACGACACCGACCGAGACCAGCACGAACGCCGAGAGCGTGCCGATGTTGACCATCTCCTCGAGCACGCCGATCGGGGTGAGGCCGGCGAGCAGGGCGACCACGACGGTCACCACCACGGAGGTGAACCACGGCGTGCGCAGGCGCGGGTGGACCGCGGCGAGACGCCGGGGGAGCAGTCCGTCGCGGGCCATCGCGAAGATGATGCGGGTCGCACCGATCAGCAGCGTCAGCACCACAGTGGTCAGGCCGGCGACGGCACCGGCGGAGATGACCGTCGCCATCCAGGCCTGCCCGTGGTAGGCGAAGGCATTGGCGAGCGCAGCGGAGGGGTCCAGCTCGCGGTAGGGCACCATCCCGGTCACCACGAGGGCGACAGCGCAGTAGAGCACGGTGCAGATGATGAGCGACGCGATGATGCCGATGGGCAGGTCTCGCTGCGGGCGGCGGGTCTCCTCCGCTGTGGTCGCGACGACGTCGAAGCCGATGTAGGCGAAGAAGACGAGGGAGGCGCCCGCGATGATGCCGCCGACTCCGAAGGTCGCGGGCTCGATGCCCGAGAGGAACTGCAGCAGGGGCTGGGTGAGGCCGGAGGCGGACTGCGAGGGCTCGGCCGCGGGAACGAACGGCGAGTAATTGTCCATGGTGACGAACTGCAGACCCGCGACGATGACGAACAGAACGATGAAGAGTTTGATCGCCACGAGCACCAGGTTGACGCGCAGCGACTCCTTGATGCCGAGAGTCATCAGTGCGCCGAGCACCAGCACCAGGAGGATCGCGGGCACATCGACCACTCCGCCGTTGGCGAGCGCGGGTGGCAGGGAGACGCCCAGCTGCTCCAGGAGGGAGCTGAGGTAGGTGCTCCAGCCCTGCGCGACCACGCTCGCGCCGAGGAAGAGCTCGAGGATCAGGTCCCAGCCGATGATCCAGGCGAAGAGCTCGCCGAGCGAGGCGTAGGAGAACGTGTAGGCCGACCCCGAGACGGGCACCGTCGAGGCGAACTCGGCGTAGCACATGGCCGCGAGGGCGCAGGCGAAGGCGGCGACGACGAAGCTGAGGACGATCGCGGGGCCGGCGATGTCGTGCGCGGCGCGACCCGTGAGGGTGAAGATGCCGGCGCCGATGACGACTCCGACGCCGAAGACCGTGAGGTCGAGCGCGGACAGCGACTTCTTGAGCTTGTACTCGGGCTCGTCGGTGTCGGCGATCGACTGCTCGACGGACTTGGTGCGCAGGAGGCTCACGGTGGTTCTCTCTGTCGGCTTCGGAGTGGAGTGGAGGCGCGAGGGCCACTGGGGAGGATAGCGGGGCGGGCGCCTCTGCCGCGCCGGGCGGCGGGCGAGTACGCTTCCCGGCCATGAGCAGGATCTTCTCGGTGGCGTTCGCGGACGTGCACCCCCTCTACGTCGCGAAGGCGGAACGCAAGGGTCGTACCCGGGACGAGGTCGATGAGGCAGTGCGCTGGCTCACGGGCTTCACGGACGCGCAGCTGCGGCAGCACCTCGAGGCCAGGACGACGTTCGAGGAGTTCTTCGCGGCGGCGCGCCTGCATCCGCACGCGTCGGCGATCACGGGCGTGGTCTGCGGAGTGCGTGTTGAGACGATCGAGGACCCGTTGATGCAGCGGATCCGATACCTCGACAAGCTGATCGACGAGATCGCCCGGGGGCGGCCGATGGCGAAGGTGCTGCGAGCGGCTCCCGCGGTGGTGTGAGAGCGGCGGCGGGCGCAGGCCTTCCTCCACAGGCATCGCTTCGCCGCGACTCTCCACGGATCCGGCTGTGCTGCCCCTGCGCTCGCGGCGAGGCGAGCAGGGTGTCGGTCATGACATCACCTCAGCGCACCTCCACTCCTTCGTCCCGCCGCCGCGACCCCGAGATTGTTCGGGCGAGCGAGATCCAGGATCTCCTCGCCGCCGTCCCCTCCATCATCGGCATCCGTCCGGAGGAGTCGGTAGTCGTGGTGCCGTTCCTCGGGACGCGCGCCGGCGGCGGCTTCCGCCTTCCCCTCCCGGAGCGATTGCGCCGCGCCGAGGTCGAGGCTCTGGCGCGCGGTTGCGCTCGACTGATGGAGACCATGCCGCGCGCGACCGCGGTGCTGGTGGTGGTCTACACCTCCGCGGGGTACGCCGAGAAGCGGGGCATCCCGCAGCTCGACCTCGGGCGGGCGGTGCTGCGGCGTCTCGGGCGCACCCGGCTCGGGATCGTCGCGGTGGCCTGCGTGGCGGGCGACGGCTGGGGGCGCTACACCGAGCCCGAGGAGTGCCGACAGCCGCGGCCGCTCCTCGAGATCGAGCGGAGCGAGACGGGGGTCTTCGCTCGGGCGGTCGTTGACGAGCCGCTCGATCTCGCTGCGCTCTCCGTGCTTCCCGCCGTCGCTGAGGCCGATCGCGCGCTCGTCGGGGAGGTGCTCGGGAGGCCGCCCCTGCTCGGCGACACGGTGGCGCTCGTCGAGCGCTGGCTCACCGGGCCGCCCGACGTGCGCCGCGAGGGGCTGGTCGTCCGGATGCTGCAATTTCCGCCGCTGCGGGACCAGGTCACGATGCAGATCGCTCGCACCGCCGAGGTGGGCGCGATGCAGGCGCACCGCCAGGAGCGGCTCGAAGCCCTCAGCGCGCAGACCGGGGAGAGCGTGTCCTCTCTCGCCGCACGGGAGTTCCTGGCCGGACCGGGCGACGACCACGACCAGGAGATGTCGGCGCTGCTCCTCGGGACCGGTCGGGCTCCGGAGCGCGGACGGCTGACTCAGGCGACCCGGCTTCTGGCTCGGGCGGCAGCACTCGCCCCCGAGGGAGCGCGGTCGCCGGTGCTCACGGTGCTCGCGTGGTGCTGGTGGGCGCGCGGAGTGTCGAGCCTCGCTGCGCTCCACCTCAACGAGGCCCTGCGGCTCGACCCCGACAATTCGATGGCCCAGCTCTATGCTGCTTTGTTCGCGACGCGCGCCCTACCGGAGTGGGTTCTGGACGGCGCCGCCGAGGCTCTCGACGCGGCGAGCACCTGCCGCGGCGAGCGCCTGAACTGATCCGCGCTGAGCTGACGGGCGCCGGGTAGGTGCGACAGCGCTCTTGCGCCGTACGGCGCCCACGTCTATCGTGCAACCATATGGTTGTACAAGCGGACCCCGAGGTCGATCTGCTCTTTCGGGCGCTGGCCGATGGCACCCGGCGCGACATCGTCGCCCGAGTGCTCGTCGGTGAGCAGTCCGTCTCGGCGCTGGCGGCCCGATACGACATGTCGTTCGCGGCGGTGCAAAAGCATGTGGCCGTCCTCGAGCGGGCGGCTCTCGTACGCAAGCGCCGCAGTGGTCGGGAGCAGTTGGTGCAGGGCGAGGTCGCCACGGTGCGGCGGGTGTCGCGCCTGCTCGACGCCTACGAGCAGCTGTGGCGGGGGAGGGTCGACCGCATGTCGGACCTCCTCACTGAGGAGTGACCACCCGGGAGCCGACCGGCTCGCGGGACGTGCTAGAAGGAGACGCACATGACCGTGCTGCAGTCCATCAAGGACATCGAGGAACTGACCCTGACCGTCACCGCCGAGTTCGACGCGGGTATCGAGCGCGTCTGGCTCCTCTGGACCGACCCGCGCCGGCTTGAGCGCTGGTGGGGGCCACCGACCTGGCCCGCGACGTTCGAGCGGCACGAGCCCGTCGAGGGCGGACGCAGCGCTTACGTCATGACGGGCCCGGACGGCGAGCAGGCGCGCGGCTGGTGGCGGGTGACCCGCGTTGAGGAGCCGAGTCGGTTCGACTTCGAGGACGGCTTTGCCGACGAGCGGGGCGATCCGGTCGACGCGATGGGCGTGACCCGTGCGACCGTCGTCCTCGACGAGGTCGCGCCGGGGCGGACGCGGATGATCCTCAGCAGCCGTTTCGAGTCGGTCGAGCAGCTCGAGCAGATGATCGAGATGGGCATGGAGGAGGGGCTGCGCCAGGCGATGAGCCAGATCGACGCGATCCTGCTCGAAGGCTGATGCGCTGCGCGCTACCGCTTGGTGTCGGTGCGGGGTAGCGGCCGAGGTTTCGGAGGGTGGAGGCGGACTGGATCCTCAGCCGGGCCTGTCGCTCGTCATCCAGGCCAGCGGGCAGCACCCGTTCGTACTCCGCCTCGTGCCCGGCACTGTCGTGGGCGCCGCCCAGCTCGAATGCGGCGACCCGGTCGCTCCCCGGGGAGCGCGCGGTGCGGCTAGGAGGAGCTCTCGCCGGATCCGTCCTCGGACTCAGAGGAGGACGCCGCCGCGACCGGAGCGGCGCGACGACCGGCTTCGATCAGCGCGGTCGACGCAGCGGCACCGCCGACGAGCGCGAAGAGCGCCCACCCCGCACCCCACGTCTTCTTGCCGATCAGATTGTCGAAGGAGAGCGCGCCGGGTCCGTCCGCGACGATCGCGGCCGTCGCCGCCACCAGGACGCCGTTGTACTCCCAGCCGCCGCCCGTGTTCCAAAGTCCGTTGCTCCAGTGCACCTTCCGCACAGCGGTGACCATCGTCGCGATCAGGCCGGCAGCGGCGAGCGGAGTCGCGGCACCCAGCGCCAGCGCCGCGCCGCCAGCCGTCTCGGTCACCGCCGCGGCGACCGCGTTCCGCCGAGCCGGGTGCAGCTCCAGGCTCGACATCATCTGCTCGGTGCCGTCCAGGCCCGGGCCGTCGAACGAGCCTCGCAGCTTCTGCAAGCCGTGTCCGACGAAGAGCCCGCCGACGGCGAGACGGAGAATGAGCGAGCCGACCTTCATGGTGACCTCCGGGAGGGGTGGGGACGTGTAGTGCGAGGCTCGCGGGTCGACAGGTCCCGGTCAAGGGGTCGCGCTCAGAGCATCCTGTAGGCAGAAGCGTCCATCATCACGGTCCCATCGGTGCAGACCTCAAGCTCGGCGGGAGCGCGGACCGCGCCGTCGTCGGCGTCGAGGACCTCGGCGACCAGGGCGGCGGAGGTGCCGACGGTGCAGCCGTACGCGCCGGGCGAGTGCGAGGCGACCCGCACGTCCGCCCGGGCGCCCGACGCGACCTCGATCAGACCCGGCGGGTTCGGGCCGGAGGCGTCGGCGACCGCGCTGATCCGGGTGCCACTCGCGTCGATCGCGTACACGCCCGGGATACCGGCCAGGGTGCAGGCGCTCGAGGAGACATTGGTGAGCACCAGGTCGAAGGCGCTGCTGCCGGCGCCGGACGCGCCGGGATCCGGGCGGTACTCCATCGTCAGGTCGGAGCCGGTACAGCGAGACGTCGAGGGCTCGCGAGCCGGAGTCACCGCTGCCTGAGGAGTCGCGGTCACCGTCTCGGTCACGGTCGGCATCGGGACCGGCGGTGCGGTCGCAGTCGCGGTCGCAGTCGCAGTCGCGCTGACGGTCGGCGTGGGCAGCGGCGTCCGCACCGTGGACGGCCCGTTGCCGCCCGCGCAGCCGCCGAGCAGGAGGACGAGTGCTGCTGCCGTCAGCGCCCGGGCGGCGAGGCGCGGCGAGAACGTGCTCATCCCGGCAGTCTGGCACCGTCCGGAGCGATTGGACACGGGTCCTTGGTCTCGCTTCGAGAACATGGCGGTGGGTGGGGCGACCCGGAGAGGAGGCCCGCCCGCCGCGCCCGGCTAGAGGCGGACGATCATTTTGCCGGTGTTGCCGCCGTGCATCATCGAGAGGAACGCGTCCACCGCGTGGTCGATGCCCTCGACGACGGTCTCGTCGTAGGCGATTCTGCCCTCGGCGAGCCAGCCGGACATCAGCCGATCGAACGCCGGCGCGTGGTCGAGGTAGCCCGAGAGGGTGAAGCCGCGCAGCGTGAGCCCGCGGGTGATGATGTTCGCCATGTTGTCGGGTCCGGCGGTCTTTCCGGTGCTGTTGTAGCCGGCGATCGCTCCGCAGAGCGCCGCCCGCCCGCCGTCGCGGAAGGCATCGAGCGCCGCCTCGAGGTGGTCGCCACCAACATTGTCGAAGTAGACGTCGATGCCGTCGGGCGCCGCCTCGGCCAACTGCTCGCGCACGGGACCGGAGTGATAGTCGAAGGCGGCGTCGTAGCCGTACTTCGTCGTCAGCAGCGCGACCTTCTCCGCCGAGCCCGCGGATCCGATGACCCTCGTCGCGCCGAGTAGCCGCGCGATCTGGCCGGCGGCCGAGCCCACGGCCCCCGCGGCTCCCGACACGAAGACGGTATCGCCCTCCTTCATGCCGGCGATCGCAGTGAGCCCGACGTAGGCGGTGAGCCCGGTCATGCCGAGGACGCCGAGGCGCAGCGAGAGCGGGACCCCCGGGATCTCGGGGACGACGCGGAACTGCGACGACTCCGCCTGGGCGATGTCGCGCCAGCCGAGCTGATGGAGGACCGCACTACCGACCGGGAAGGCCGGATCGTCGGAGACGGTGACCCGGCCGATGGCGCCGCCGGTCATGGTCTCGCCGAGGGCGAAGGGCGGGGTGTAGCTCTTCACGTCGTTCATCCGGCCGCGCATGTAGGGGTCGACGGAGAGGAAAGCGTTCTCGACGCGGACCTCGCCCGCGGCCGGGTCGCCGTACTCGACGCTCGCGGTGCGGAAGTCCTCGGCGACGGGCCACCCGTCGGGACGGCGGACGAGCTGGATCTGGGTGCTGGTGACGGAGGTCATGGCGCCTTTCGTGGTGGTGGAGCGGAGCAGGTCAGAGGGCGAGGCCGACGGCGAGCGCGATCACCGCGAGCAGACCCGGAGTCATCTGGGTCAGTGCGGCACGGCGGTTGGTCGGGGCGGAGAGGAGGAGGACGAGCGCCGCGGCAACCATCGACCCGGTGCCCGCGAACACGAGCGCGGCGCCGACGGCGACAGCTCCGGTCGCGACGGCGACGATGCCGACCACGGTGACGATCGCGAGGAAGAGGTTGTAGAAGCCCTGGTTGTAGGCCATCTCCTTCGTCGCTTCCGCCTCGCTCGCGGTCGTGCCGAATGTCGAGCGCGCGCGCGGGGTCCTCCAGAGGACCGACTCGAGCACGAAGATGTAGACGTGCAGCACCGCGGCGAGAGCGGCGAGCACCAGTCCGAGAACGATCACGGGAGCCTCCAGCAGATGTCAGCGGCACGAAGGGTTCCGGGCCGTTTGTGTATCGACCGGTCCACAATATACTGAGCGCGTGGCCCGCGCCAGTGCGGTCCCGCATCCGTCACCGGTCAGGAGGAGGCGCCGTGGGTCGCACGCAGGGCTTCGACACCGTGCAGGTCGTCCGCGCCGCCCGCGCCGTGTTCTGGGAGAACGGCTTCGAACAGGCGTCGCTCCCGGACCTGGAGTTCGCGACCGGACTGCGCCGCTCCAGCCTCTACCACGCCTTCGGCAGCAAGCGCGGACTCTTCGACGCAGCGGTGCAGAGCTACCTCGACGAGATCGTCCGGCCGCGGCTGGCGCCCCTCGTCGATCCCGCCGGAGTGTCACCGACGGCGCTCGCGGACTACTTCGCTGGGCTTCGGGTGGCGCTCGCCGATTCCCGGACACTCTCGGCCCGCAGCGGCTGCCTCCTGCTCAACGCCGCGGCTGCGCCGATCGCCCGCGACGACGCCGTGCGCGAGGTGATCGCGGACTACCGCGCTGAGCTGGTCGGTGCGCTGCGGGCGGGAGCGCTGGCCCGCTGGCCCGACAGCCCCGAGTGGGCCGCCGGGCAGGCCGAGGTCCTGGTCTCGCTGCTGGTGGCGGCGCTGGTTCTGGCCCGCGTCGATCCGGTGCCGTCCCTCGAGACCGTCGACGCCGCGCTCGCTCTGGTGCGGTCGTCTACCCCGGGTTCCGTCGTCTCCTGAGCCGCGGCCTCAGTCGGTGCCGGCGTCGAACGCCGCACCCTCCGAGGCCAGATCGGTCGCTCGCCCGAGTGCGTCGGCGGCCGCCGAGCCACCGCCCGCGGTGATCGCGTCGGCCTCGCCGATCTCGAGCTCGCCGACAAGTTCGGCGGTCGCGCCGCCGACCAGGCCGGCCGCCGCGTACTGCTCGAGCCGCGAGCGGGAGTCGGCGATGTCGAGGTTGCGCATCGTGAGCTGGCCGATGCGGTCCTCCGGGCCGAAGGCGGCGTCGCCCACGCGCTCCATCGAGAGCTTGTCGGGGTGGTAGCTCAGCGCCGCTCCGGTGGTGTCGAGAATCGTGTAGTCGTCGCCGCGGCGCAGTCGCAGAGTGACCTCGCCGGACACGGCCGAGCCGACCCAGCGCTGAATCGACTCGCGCAGCATCAGCGACTGCGGGTCGAGCCAGCGCCCCTCATACATCAGGCGGCCCAGGCGACGGCCCTCGGAGTGGTACTGGGCCACCGTGTCCTCGTTGTGGATCGCGTTGAGCAGGCGCTCGTAGGCGATGTGGAGCAGGGCCATGCCCGGGGCCTCGTAGATGCCGCGGCTCTTCGCCTCGATGATGCGGTTCTCGATCTGGTCCGAGACGCCCAGGCCGTGGCGCCCGCCGATCGCGTTCGCCTCCAGTACCAGCGCGACCGCATCCGAGAACTCGACGCCGTTCAGTGCCACCGGGCGGCCGGCCTCGAAGCGCACCGAGACGACCTCGGAGGCGATCTCGACCTCGTCGCGCCAGGACGCGACTCCCATGATCGGCTCGACCAGCTCAAGGCCGCTGGAGAGCTCCTCGAGGCGCTTGGCCTCGTGGGTGGCGCCCCAGATGTTCGCATCGGTCGAGTAGGCCTTCTCGGTAGCGTCGCGGTAGGGGAAGCCGCGCGCGACGAGCCACTCCGACATCTCGGTGCGGCCGCCGAGCTCGTTGACGAACTGCACGTCCAGCCACGGCTTGTAGATGCGCAGGCGCGGATTGGCGAGCAGGCCGTAGCGGTAGAACCGCTCGATGTCGTTCCCCTTGTAGGTCGAGCCGTCGCCCCAGATGTCGACGCCGTCCTCGCGCATCGCGCGGACGAGGAGGGTGCCGGTCACGGCTCGGCCCAGGGGAGTGGTGTTGAAGTAGGTCTTCCCGCCCGAGCGGATGTGGAAGGCGCCGCACTGCAGCGCGACGAGTCCCTCCTCCACCAGGGCGCTCTTCGCGTCGACGAGGCGCGAGATCTCGGCGCCGTACTGCGCCGCGCGCGAGGGGACGCTCTCGATATCGGGCTCGTCGTACTGGCCGATGTCGGCCGTGTAAGTGCAGGGCACCGCGCCCTTTTCGCGCATCCAGGCGACGGCGACGGATGTGTCGAGGCCTCCCGAGAATGCGATTCCGACACGCTCGCCCACGGGCAGACTGCTCAACACTTTCGACATGGCTCCGATTTTAGGAGGTTCCGAGTAGCTCTCGGTGCCGCAGGCGCCGGTGAGTAGTTCCGCCCACCGGGGATGGACGGCCGGCTCAGGGCGTGCGATCCTCCGACGGATGCTCGCCCGCCGGCGGAGCCGCTCACTCCCCACCTCGAAAGGGTCACCTGTGCCGCTGCCACCCTCCCGCCGCCTTGCGGCGATCACTCTTACCTGCCTTCTCGCGTCCGGGGGAGCGACGGTCGTCGCGCCTCTCGCGACAGCGCTGCCCGCCGCCACGGCGTCCTCGGCCTCCTCGGCGTCCTCGGCCTCCTCGGCCTTCGAGCCGGGCTCGTCCTCCCGACCCGCTGCTGCGTCGGACGGCTCGACTCTGAGTGGTGCGCAGACCTACTACAACGCCCTGGTCCCCGGCGAGTACCTGCTCCCCGGCGAGAGCCTCGCCTCCTCGAACGGCGCCTTCACCTTCGAGATGCAGTACGACGGCAACGCGGTGATCTACGACGCGGCGCGCCGTCCCGTCTGGAGCACGCTCACCCAGGGGATCGGATCGATTCTCCGCGTGCAGGACGACGGCAACGTCGTCCTCTCCGCCGACTCGGGCGCGCCGGTCTGGAGCACGGGGACCGACGGCAACCCCGGAGCCACCCTCCTGCTCGACGGCGACGGCCGGCTCGTGGTCCACCGGACCGACTCGAGCATCGCGTGGAGCTCGCGCGATACCCGTCCGGCAGTGCAGGACACGCTGGTCAGCGGGCAGGCGCTGCGGTCGGAGCAGCAGCTCACCTCGAGCGACGGACGCTCGCGCGCCTCGATGCAGCGGGACGGGAACTTCGTCGTCTACACCGACGGCTCCCCGCGCTGGAGCTCGGGCACTTCCGGCAGCGGCAACCGGCTCGAGATGCAGACCGACGGCAACGCGGTTATCTACTCGCCCAGCGGAGGAGCCCGCTGGCAGTCCGGCACGTCGGGTGAATCCGGCGCGCGCATGGTGATGCAGAACGACGGCAACCTCGTGATCTACGCCGCCTCGGGCCGCCCGGTCTGGTCGAGCGTCACGCCGCCGGCACCGGTCATCCGCGACGTCCTCGCCGGCGGAGCCGAACTCCAGCGCGGACAGCAGCTCACCTCCAACGACGGCGGATCGCGCGCCGCGATGCAGACCGACGGCAATGTCGTCGTCTACTCCGGCGGGTCCGTGCGCTGGACCGCGGGCACCCAGGGCCAGGGTGTGCGCCTGGTGATGCAGACCGACGGCAACGCCGTGGTCTACTCCGCGTCTGGTCGCGCCGTGTGGCAGTCGGGTACCTCGGGCAACGGCGGAGCGCGGATGGTCATGCAGAACGACGGCAACCTGGTGATCTACTCGGCGTCGGGTCGAGCGCTGTGGTCCAGCTACTCGCCGCCGGCTCCGCCCGCCCCCACCTTCAGTGACACCCTCTACGGCGGCAACCGCCTGACCGCCGACCAGCGGCTGCGCTCCTCCGATGGTCGGAGCGAAGCGGCCATGCAGGGCGACGGCAACTTCGTCGTCTACTCCAACGGCGGTGTCCGGTGGACCGCGGGCACCTCTGGCGGTGGCAACCGCCTCGAGATGCAGGCCGACGGCAACGCCGTGATCTACTCGCCCTCCGGTCGTGCGCTCTGGCAGTCGGGCACGGGGAACAACCCGGGCTCGCGCATGGTGATGCAGAACGACGGCAACCTGGTGATCTACTCGTCCCAGGGCCGCGCGCTCTGGCAGAGCAACCAGCCGGCGCCTGCGCCTGCGCCTGGCCCCGGTCGGCCGGGCAACCCTGGGGACGCAGTCAACTGCAGCGACTTCTCGTCGCAGCCCGCTGCGCAGGAGTGGTTCGACCGCTACTACCCGTACTACGGCGACATCGCGGATCTTGACCGCGACGGTGACCGGATGGCCTGCGAGGCGAACTGAACGCCGCCGATGGGCCCGTCTTCCGATCTGGGGGACGGGCCCATCGCTGTCCCGGATGGCTCGGGCGCACCGAACCGGCACTCGGCCGAGCATCCTGAAGCAGTACTCCGCTGACGACGCGGATCGGAAGGACGACATGACTCCGACAACACCCGCCCGCGAGAGCATCCTGACCACCCCCGACCAGCTCGCCGCGCTCCTGCTCTCGCCGGAGCCGCCGCTCGTGCTCGACGTACGCTGGCAGCTCGACCGGCCGGACGGCCGCCCCGAGTACCTCGCGGGCCATCTGCCCGGTGCGGTGTACGTCGACCTCGACCACGAGCTGGCCGCCCACGGCGAGCCGGAGGAGGGGCGCCATCCGCTGCCCCCGATTGAGGGATTGCAGGAGGCGGCTCGCGGATGGGGAATGCGCCGAGGCCGAGCCGTCGTCGTGTACGACGACGCCCAGAACGTTGCGGCAGCACGAGCGTGGTGGCTGCTGCGGGCGACGGGGGTCGAGGACGTCCGCCTGCTCGACGGCTCACTCCCGGGCTGGATCCGTTCGGGGCGCAGGCTCGAGGCGGGCGATGTCCCCCGCGAGCGCGGCGATGTCGAGCTGGCCTACGGGCGTCTCCCGGTGCTGGACATCGACGAGGCGGCGGCGCTGCCCGTGTTGGGCGTCCTGCTCGACGCCCGCGCTCCCGAGCGCTATTGCGGCGAGGTAGAGCCGTACGATCCCCAGGCGGGCCACATACCCGGTGCACGAAACGCCCCGGCCTCCGCGGTGCTGGACTCTGAGGGGCGGTTCCGACCCGCCGACGAGCTGCGCGCGGGATTTGAAACGCTCGGTGTCGGGGAGGACGCCCCGGTCGGGGTGTACTGCGGAAGCGGCGTCTCGGCCGCGCTCGACGCGGTCGCGCTCACCCTCGCCGGCTTCGCTCCGGCCCTCTACCCGGGCTCCTGGTCGCAGTGGTCGAACACACCGGGCCGGCGGGTGGCGACCGGACCGCGGGCCTGACCCGCGGAAGCCTCCGCTCGGGAGTCCCCGGCGCGGCCGGACCTCAGCTCAGGCGGGAGTGCTCGCCGAGGTGATGCCAGGTGCGGTTGTGGTAGACGAGCGGAGCCGTCGACTCGGAGTCCTCGGGTACGTGCGCCTCGAGCGCGTGCACGGCGACGATCGTCGACGAACCCGCCTCCATGCGGTTGATCACCGTGCCGCGGATCCAGGCGGCCGCGCCCGGGAAGAAGGGTTCGCCCGTGGGCAGCCGCGACCAGAGCGACGTGTCGGCGAAGCGGTCGATGCCGCTGGTCGAGCCCAGGCGGGCCAGATCGAGCTGTTCCGCACCGAGCAGGTGCACGACCAGCGTCTCGGATGCCTGGATCGCGGGCGAGCTGGACGAGGCGGACGAGAGCGAGAACACGAAGAGCGGCGGCTCAGCGCTGACCGAGAAGACGGAGGTCGCGGTCAGAGCGACGGGGCCGGTTCCCGGGTCGGCGGTGATCAACGCGACGCCGGCGGCGTGGTTGCGGAACGCCAGCTTGAACTCCTCCGGCGAGAGCCCGGCGAAGGCGTGGTGCTCCGGTACGCCGGCCGGGGTGGCGGCCAGATTCTCACGGCTCATCGGAGACTCCTGATCGATCGAGGGTGCGGCACGGGACGCACCCCGCCGTCGCGCCGCAGCACGGCCCCTCCAGCCTGACGCACCGGCTGAGGAATGGGCGCCCCATTGCGGAGTATGACGCGGCGACCGCCGACCACGCCGCCCTCCTCCCTCCGCCGGGGGGGACCGCGCGTTTTGCAGGGGACCGTGCGATTCGCAGGGGACCGTGCGATTCGCAGGACATGCTGCCCGGAAATCGATTTCCGCCGCGACGTCGGCCGGATGACGTTCGAATCCCCTGCACACGGCACGCTGTCCTGCACACGGCACGCTGTCCTGCACATGGCACGCTGTCCGGCGGATGGCACGCCGTCCTGCACATCGCACGCCCTCCTGCGAATCGCGCACCCCGCGCTCGCCCTCAGCGCAACCCGTCGCCCCCGCTCCTGCTCGCGCGCAGACTCGAGAACATGGCCCACCGTCAGCGCACCTCCAGCCAGCACCCCGAGAGCAAGACGTGCGTCTCCTGCGGCCGCGAGATCGAGTGGCGCGCGAAGTGGGCGCGCGACTGGGAGGCGGTGCGCTACTGCTCCGACGCCTGCCGCCGCCGCGGAGTCGGCCCGGAGGAGGCGCGACTCGAGGACGAGATCCGTACCGTCCTGCTCGCGCGGGCTCCGTCCTCGACGGCGTGTCCGTCGGAAGTGGCGCGGCGGGTCGGCGGAGAGCAGTGGCGACCGCTGATGGAGCCGGTCCGCCGGGCCGCGCGCCGCCTCGTCGACCGGGGCGAGATCGAGATCGTGCAGGGCGGCCAGCTGGTCGACCCGTCGCGCGCCAAGGGCCCCATCCGACTGCGGAGGCGCCCGGGCGGCCCCCTGTCGCCCGACGGTGCCGCGGGCTAGCCTCAGCAGATGCCCAGCAGCGACGCCGTCGTCCTCACCGTGCCCGGACCCGACGGCGATCGGGAGGTGCGGATCTCGAGCCCCGGGCGCGTGCTCTTCCCCGAGCCGGGCATCACGAAGCGAGAGGTCGCGGAGTATCTGATCGCGGTCGGCCCTGCGTTCGTCGCGGCCAACGGGGGCCGCCCCGTCTCGCTGCAGCGCTTCTCCTCCGGGATCGAGGGCGAGCAGTTCTTCTCCAAGAACCCGCCCAAGGGCGCACCGGAGTACGTGCGGTCCGTCCCGGTGACCTATCCGAGCGGACGGGTGCACCCGCAGCTCGTGATCGACGAGCCCGCCGCCGCCGTCTGGGCCGCCCAGATGAACACGGTCGTCTTCCACCCCTGGGCCTCCCGGGCCGACGCCCCCGACCTGCCCGACGAGCTGCGGATCGACCTCGACCCGCAGCCCGGCACCGATGTCGCCGACGCGGTCGTCGCGGCGCACGCGTTGCGCGAGGTCCTGCGCGAGGCCGGCCTCGAAGCGTTCGTGAAGACGTCCGGCAACCGCGGGCTGCACGTCTTCGCGCCGATCGTCGCCGAGCACGAGTTCCTCGACGTGCGGCACGCAGTCATCGCCGCTGCGCGCGAGCTCGAGCGGCGGATGCCCGAGCAGGTCACGACGGCGTGGTGGAAGGAGGAGCGCGGCGAGCGCATCTTCGTCGACTTCAACCAGGCCAACCGCGACCGCACGATCGCCGGCGCCTACAGCCCCCGCCCGCTCCCGCACGCGCCGGTCTCGACTCCGCTGGACTGGGACGAGCTGGACGGTGTCGATCCGCGCGCCTTCACGATCCGCACGGTCCCGGCGAGAGTAGCCGAGCGCGGCGATCCGTGGGAGCGGATGCACGAGGCTCCCGGTCGCCTCGACGCCCTGCTCGGCTGGTGGGAGCGCGACCTCGCTCAGGGTCTGGGCGAGCTGCCGTTCCCGCCGGATTTCCCCAAGATGCCGGGGGAGCCGCCGCGCGTGCAGCCCAGCCGCGCGAAGAAGTCCCCGCCGAGCACGTCGCCGAGGTCGTAGGCGGTCGGCTGCTCCAGCTGCTCCATCGTGCAGGACGCCGCCTCGCGGTCCGGGCGCCAGCGCTCGAACTGCACGGTGTGCCGGAAGCGGTCGCCCTCGCGCTGGTCGTAGCGCACCTCGAGCACCAGCTCGGGCCGCAGGCGCACGAAGGAGGTGTCGCGGCCGCTGGAGAACCGGCTCCGCTCGCCGTCGCCGCGCACCGGCTCGCCCTCCGCGTCGCGCACGACCGCAGGCGCGAGTTCGTCGAGCAGGTGCACTCGCCGCTCGTCACTGAACGCCGAGGCGCCACCGACCTGGCGCACCTCGCCGTCGTCGCCGTGCAGCCCGAGCAGGATCGACCCCACTCCCGGTTTCGAGGCGTGCTCGCGGTAGCCGATCGCGATCACGTCGGCCGTGCGGTGGTGCTTGACCTTGAGCATCGTGCGCTTGCCCGGGGAGTACGGCGCGGCGAGGGGTTTAGCCACCACGCCGTCTAGTCCCGCGCCCTCGAAGCGCTCCAGCCAGTCCCGCGCCAGGTCCTCGTCGGCCGTGGTGCGGCCCAGGTGCAGCGGATGCGGCGCCCCGGCCAGCAGCTCGGCGAGCGCCTCCCGCCGCACCGAGTACGGCTCCTCGAGCAGGCTGCGCCCGTTGGCCGCGAGCAGGTCGAAGGCGACGAGCATCGCCGGAGTCGTCTCCGCCAGCATCGTCACGCGGCTGGCAGCGGGGTGGATGCGCTGGGAGAGCAGGTCCCAGTCGAGCCGCTGCGCTCCCGGCTCGCCGGTCGCCAGCACGATCTCGCCGTCGAGCACGCAGCCGTCGGGGAGGACCCGGAGGAACGCCTCGACCAGCTCGGGGAAGTACCGCGTCAGCGGCTTCGAGCCGCGGCTTCCGATCTCGCACTCGCCTCCCGAGACCGACACGATCGCGCGGAAGCCGTCCCATTTGGGCTCGTAGGAGTAACCGCCCTCGACCGCGTTGCGCGCCGGTACCCGCGGCACCGCCTTGGCGAGCATCGGAGCGAGTGGGAGCGCGAAGGGCAGGTCCATCTGCCGATCATCCCGGCCCGGCCCGCCCTGCGCACCCCCTTCCGGGAGGCTGTGCACTGCCTCATTCGCAGCCGCCGCGGTGGTTCGAGGCGTAGCGTCTCCTCCATGAGCATTGACTGGAAGCGCTGGACACCTGTCGTCGTGGTCCCCGCAGTCGTCGTCGCCGCGGCCGTCGCCCTCCCCCTCTCCGCGAGTGCCGCAGGAGATCTCCCCGAGAAGTCGGCCGCCGACCTCCTCGCCTTCGTCGCCGAGAGCGACGCCACCGCCTTCTCGGGCGAGATTCAGCAGAGTTCCGACCTCGGACTGCCCGACCTTTCTGCCCTCGGCGGCTCGACCGGTGCGACGTCGGGCTCCGCCGACCCGATCGACGCCCTCGTCGAGATGGCGACCGGATCACACCAGGCTCGGGTCTATGTCGACTCCGAGCAGGGCGCACGCCTGCAAGTGCTGGATCGACTGGCCGAGCGCGACGTGATCGCCTCGAAGACGGACGGCGTCTGGGTCTACGACTCGGGTGCGAACACCGCGACGCACCACTCTCCGCCCAGCGGAGCGGTCCACGAGGGCACTCCGAGCGACCAGGTTCTCACGCCGTCCTCGGCCGCCGAGCACCTGCTCGCCGCGATCGACCCGACGACCTCCGTGGCCGTCGGATCGGATGTCCGGGTCGCCGGGCGCGACGCGTACGAACTCGTTCTCACCCCGCGTGACAGCGGCACTCTGGTCGGCTCCGTGAGCGTCTCGGTCGACGGCCAGACCGGTCTCCCGCTCGGCGTGACCGTGACGGCCCGCGGCGGCACCGCTCCCGCCTTCAGCCTCGCCTACACGAGCATCGACTTCTCGAGGCCTGACGCCTCCCTCTTCACGTTCACGCCCCCGGCGGGCGCTCAGGTGTCGGAGAACGCCGCGCCGGTCGACGACGCGACCGATGTCCCCGCTGCCGAGACCCCGTCGACCGATGCCCCCGACTCCGTGACTCCCGGTGACGCCGATGTCACGACCACTGGCTCCGGCTGGGGCACTGTTGTCGAGCTGCCCGCGGGCAACCCCGCGGGTCTCGGCTCGCTCGAGGCGATCACGACGCGGGTCGATGGTGGCCGCGTCCTCTCCTCCGCCCTGCTGACCGTGCTCCTCACCGAGGACGGTCGCGTCCTCGCGGGCGCCGTGACGGTCGAGACGTTGCGCGACGCGGCTGCCGCTCGGTGACGACGGGCGAGCTCGCGGTCCAGACGCGGGGCCTCACCAAGCGATTCGGGCGTCAGGAGGCGGTCTCGAGTCTCGATCTCGCCGTTCCGCGTGGCGCCGTGTTCGGCTTCCTCGGCCCCAACGGCTCGGGTAAGACGACGACCATCCGGATGCTGCTCGCCCTGGCCGCGCCGACGGAGGGCAGCATCACGGTCCTCGGTTCGGCGATGCCTCGGCGGGCCGGCGACGTACTCCCCCGGGTGGGTGCGCTGGTCGAGGGCCCGGGCTTCTACCCGTTTCTCTCCGGAGCTGCGAACCTCCGCCGCTTCGACGCCGCGGAGGAGGGCACCTCGCCCCGCACCCGCGACAGCCGCGTCACGGAGGCCCTGGCCCGGGTGGGCCTCTCCGCCGCCGCACGCAAGAAGGTCGGCTCCTACTCACTCGGGATGAAGCAGCGGCTCGGCATCGCCGTCGCCCTGCTCTCGCCCCGCGACCTGATCGTGCTCGACGAGCCGACGAACGGTCTCGACCCGCAGGGGACTCGTGAGGTCCGCGCCCTGGTGCGCGGCCTCAACCAGGACGGCACCACGGTCCTCGTCTCGAGTCACCTGCTCGCCGAGATCGAGCAGCTCTGCACCCATGCCGCCGTCATGCGCACCGGACGCCTGGTGGCGCAGGGCGGCCTCGATGAGCTGCGGGGCGACGCCGCCGCCGTCGAACTTGCGACCCCCGATCCCGAACGCGCCCTCGTCGCCCTCCGCGCTCGCGGGCTGGAGCCGCGCACCGCGCCGGGTCCGCACCCGGCCGATCCGCCGCTCGTGGTCGCCGCCCTACCGTCGGGGCTCGCGGGCGAGACGCTTGTCGCCGACCTGGTGCGGGCCGATGTCCGAGTCCGCGGCTTCGCCGTCCGCCGGCCCTCGCTCGAGGAGCGCTTCGTCGAGCTGACCGGGGAGGGCTTCGATGTCGAGCGCTGAGACCACTGTCCGCCGCGGCGGGATCGGCTCGCTGCTCGCCTCCGAGCTGGCCCTGCTCTTTCGACGTCGCCGCACCTGGGCGTTGCTCGCAGCCTTAGCCGCCCTCCCGATCCTGCTCGCCGTTGCGGTGCGGCTCTCGGGAGGTGACGCCGGTGGCCCGTCCTTCGTCGGCGCGATCGGTGGTAACGGCCTGTTCACCGGATTCGCGGCGATCACGGTCGCCGTGCCGCTCTTCCTTCCGCTGACCGTCGGGGTCGTCGCGGGCGATGCGATCGCGGGGGAGGCGTCGCTGGGCACCCTGCGCTACCTCCTGGTCAGCCCCGTCGGCCGCGTGCGGCTGCTCGCGGTCAAGTTCATCGCGTGCGTCGCGTTCTGCCTAGCGGCTGCGCTGACGGTGATGGTGGTGGGCGTCCTGATCGGCTTGGCGCTCTTCCCGGTCGGACCAGTGACGATGCTCTCGGGCACGACCGTCCCGCTCGCCGATGCGATCGGGCGCGCCCTGGCGATCGCGGTGTACGCGGCGCTCTCGCTGGTCGGGCTCGCGGCGGTCGGCCTCTTCATCTCCACGCTGACCGATGTGCCGGTCGGCGCGATGGCGGCCACCGTCGTGATCTCGATCGCGGCGCAGATCGTCGGCTCGCTCTCGCAGCTCCAGGTCCTGCACCCGTTCTTGCTGACGGACCACTGGTTCGACTTCGCCGACCTACTGCGCGACCCGATCGCGTGGGGTTCCTTCGGCGAGAACGCGCTGCTCCAATTGGCCTACGTCGCCGTCTTCGGCTCGCTCGCCATCGGGCGCTTCACCACCCGCGACGTTCTGTCCTGACCCTTGTCGTGCTGGTCAGCCCTGCGGAGTGATCTCGAAGCTGACGGAGCCGCCCTCATCCACGTGCGCGTCGAGCACCTTGTCGCCGAGCACGACGGAGGCGGCCCCGTCGAGGAAGAGACGGGCTCCGTCCTGCTCGACAACGGTGTCCGTTGGCTCGGGGGCCGCGGCGACAGCGACCGCGAAAGTGCTCGCGTCGAGGTCGGTGCCGGTGATCCGCAGGCCGCCCCCGATGGGGGTCTGCGTCTGTCCGGTGATGGTCGTGACGACGGTGCTGGCGGTGTCCGTGAGCGTGAGCATGGGGTCGTTCCTTCCGTTCGTGGTCGATGAGGGGGCAACGGTGCCGAGATCCGGCGGCAGACTCACGGCGCCGTGGCAGACGTGGAGGGGATGCACACCCGGGCGGCACGCGCAGGCCCGCGGTACTCCCTGCCACACTGGCCGGATGCACCCCGCCGACTCCTGCCCCTGCGGAAGCCGCCGCCGCTACACCGACTGCTGCCGCCCTGCCCACCTCGGCGAAGAACCCTCGCCGACGGCGGAGCGCCTGATGCGCAGTCGCTACAGCGCGAACGTCCTCGGCAGCGCCCCGTACCTGCTCGCCAGCTGGCACCCCTCGACCAGGCCGCGTCGCATCGACCTTGATCCGGAGGTCCGGTGGCGGCGCCTCCAGATCGTCGACACCTCATTCGGCGCCGAGGGCGACGAGGAGGGCCTCGTCGAGTTCCGCGCCTCCTACCGCTCGCCCGCCGGTCCCGGCCTTGTGCACGAGCGGAGCCGCTTCCTGCGCGCGGACGGCCGCTGGCTCTACGTCGACGGCGAGATGCTCGACGACGAGGCCTGACCCGCCCGAGCCGTCCTACTCTGGAGGCATGGCCAAGGACTTCCGCCGGGCGGACGACGCGTCGCGCTACGAGCTGCACCTCGACGGGGCCCTGGTAGGCGTCCTCGACTACCGCGAGAAGCCCGACAGCGTCTCGCTCATCCGCTCCTTCACGACCCCGCCCTTCCGCGGCCGCGGGCTCGCGGGGGAGCTGGTCGCCTTCGCCGTCGACGACATCGAGGCCGCCGGCGGCCGGAGCGTGGTGCCGATGTGCTGGTACGTCGGTCAGTGGTTCGAGCAGCACCCCGAGAAGGCGCACCTGCTCGCCCCCGCCTGATCCGCCCCCGCCTGATCCGCCCCGCTCACGCGCGAACCGCGGGCTCCACTCCGGCGAGGTCCGGACCGAGGCCGATGTCGATAAGGCGCAGGCGGCCCGCGTAGGAGTCGGCCGGAGGCAGCAGCAGACCAGCCTTGATCGCGCCGAAGGTCACCGTGATGTCGGCGCGCAGCACCGTGGAATCGGGGACCGACCCGTCGTCGGGGTGGATGCCGCTCGGCAGGTCGACCGCGACGACCACCGGGCGCTCGGAGCGCCGCTCCAGTGCCGCCAGCACCGCCTCGACCACGGTGCGCGGACGTCCCCGCAGTGCCGGCTCGGTGGCTCCGATGCCGAGGATCCCGTCGACCAGAACGTCCGCGCGAGCCACCGCCGCAGCGAGGCCCGGCGCGTCGTCGGCGGAGACCTGCCCGCAGCCCTCGTCGAGCGCGACGGCGAGGCCGCGGCGGTGCGCCCGCTCCGCCGTGAGCACGAGGGCCACGTCGGTCCCTGAGGAGGAGAGTTCGGCAGCCGCGTAGAGCGCATCGCCGCCGTTGTCGCCCGGCCCGACCAGCACGAGCACGAAGCCCGGTCGGGAGCGGTCGGAGCGGCCGGCGAGCACGAGCCGCAGCTCGCGGGCGAGACCGCCGGCGGCCCGCTGCATCAGCGGCTCCCGACGGGCCAGGTGCGGCGCCTCGGCTGCTCGCACCTGTGCGGACGTGTATCCCTCGACCATGCGTCTTACTGTGCGCGCCGCACCGCTCAGCTGCAACCCCATCAGCTCTCCTGCACTGCGCGGTCCGACTCCTCGACGATGGCCCGCATCGCGGCTTCCGCCCCGTCCGCATCCCCAGAGGCGACCGCTGCCGCCACCGCGCGGTGCAGCCGCACCGCCGTCGAGTCGGCCTCCCGCGGCATCAGCGCGTTGCGGGTGCGGCCCGCCAGCACCTCGGCGACCAGATCGCCCAGCTGCGCGAGCATGCGGTTGCCGGAGGCGGCCAGCAGGGAGCGGTGGAAGGCGGTGTCGGCGGCGAGGTAGGCGGATTGATCGGCGGCGCGGGAGTGCATCGAGAGCGCGTCGCCCGCCTCCGTGAGCGCTCGCCGCTGCTCCTTCGACGCGTTCGCCGCGGCGAGCCGGGCGGCCAGCGGCTCCACCCCGAGCCGGAGCTCGCTGAGCTGGTGCAGCTGGCGCCGCCGGTCGGGCCCGTCCAGGCCCCAGGCGATAACCCGCGTGTCCAGGGCGTTCCAGCACTCCGGAGGCTGCACGCGTGTCCCGGCGCGACGGCGGGAGGTCACCAGGCCCAGGGTCTCGAGCACGCGCACGGCCTCGCGCATCACCGAACGCGAGACTCCCCGCCGCTCCGCCCGCTCGTCGGCGCTGAAGGTGGTGCCCGGAGCGAGTTCGCCGCGCACGATCTGCGAGCCGAGTTCGTTCAGCACCGCATGGTGCAGCGAGGGCGTCGGCGCGGGCATGCGGTCATCCTGCCATCGTGGAGGTCGCGTCCTGGCCCGTCTTCGGGCATGATCGTGACCGACGCAGGTTATGTCGGACAAAAGCCGACCGCTGGCCGTCGGCTCGATCAAGGACGCTCATGACACCGACCCTCCTCACTACTCTCCGCACCGCCGCCGCCGGCGACGACCCCGTCAGCGCTGCCGGGCAGGGGCAGTTGATCCTCGCCGCCGTCATCGGTATCGCTGTGATCGTCGTCCTGATCACCTGGCTGAAGCTGCATCCGTTCGTCTCGCTGCTGATCGGCGCGCTGACCACGGGTCTGATCGCGGGTCTCGCCGCGGCCGACGCGGTCGCGAGCTTCGCGGTCGGCTTCGGCTCCACGATGGGCGGGGTCGGCATCCTGATCGGCCTCGGCGCAATGTACGGCAAGCTGCTCGCCGATTCGGGCGGAGCCGACCGCATCGTGGACACCCTGATCGCCCGCTCGAGCACCCGGGCGCTGCCCTGGATGATGGGCTTCGTCGGAGCACTGATCGGCCTGCCGATGTTCTTCGAGGTCGGCCTGGTGCTCCTAATCCCGGTCGTGATCCTGGTCGCGCGCCGCAGCGGACTGCCGCTGATGACGGTCGCCATTCCCACGCTCGCCGGACTCTCGGTGATGCACGGCCTCGTCCCGCCGCACCCGGGCCCCCTTGTCGCGATCGACGCGCTCGGCGCGAACCTCGGCGTGACCCTCGCGTTCGGCGTCCTGGTCGCGATCCCCACCGTCGTCGTCGCGGGTCCGCTCTTCGGCCGGCTCGCCGCACGCTGGGCGCCGGTCGAGACGCCACCCCTGTTCGGAGAGGGAGCCGGCGAGGCGCGCGAGCACCGGCCAGGCTTCGCGGCCGCCGTCGCGAGCATCCTGCTGCCGGTCGTCCTGATGCTCGGCAAGGCGATCGCCGACATCGCCGCCCCCGGCTCCACCGTCGCCTGGAAGGGCGCCCTCGACTTCCTCGGCACACCGACCATTGCGCTGGCGATCGCCCTGCTGGTCAGCCTCGTCCTCCTCGGCCGCGGCGGCCGGATGGACCGCACCGAGCTGCAGACCTCGCTCTCCAGCTCGCTGCCGCCGATCGCGGGCATCCTGCTGATCGTCGGCGCGGGCGGCGGCTTCAAGCAGGTCCTTGTCGACACGGGGATCGGCGGAGTCGTCGCTCAGCTCGCCGAGGGCAGCGGCGCCTCGGCTCTGCTGCTCGCCTGGCTCGTCGCCGTCGTGATCCGCGTGGCCACCGGTTCGGCGACCGTCGCCACCGTGACGGCTGCGGGGATCCTCCAGCCGCTGACCGAGAGTATGGACGGGCCGATGGTGGCCCTCATGGTGCTCGCGATCGGGGCGGGCTCGGTGTTCCTGTCGCATGTCAACGACGCCGGATTCTGGCTGGTGAAGGAGTACCTCGGGCTCAGCATCGGCCAGACCCTGAAGACCTGGACCGTGATGGAGTGCCTGGTCTCCGTGACCGGGCTCGTCGGGGTCCTCCTGATCGGTCTCTTCGTAGGAGGTATCTGATGACCGCTCTGCCCACCGTCCCCGTCCGCGCCGTCGTCGTGATGGGCGTCTCCGGCAGCGGCAAGTCGACCGTCGCGTCGCTGCTGTCCGCCCGCCTGGGCTGGGAGTTCCTCGAGGGCGACGACCTGCACCCGCAGGCCAACGTCGACCGGATGCACGCGGGGATGCCGCTGACCGACGAGGACCGAGCACCGTGGTTGGCCGAGATCGCGCGCGTCCTCGAGCAGCGGATCGCGGCGGGAGCGTCGGTCGTCGTGACCTGCTCCGCTCTGCGCCGGCGCTACCGCGACGTCCTGCGCCGCGACGACCTCGTCTTCGCGCACCTCGCGGGCTCGCGCGACCGGATCGCCGGACGCCTCGCCTCCCGCGTCGGCCACTTCATGCCGACCACCCTGCTCGACTCGCAGTTCGAGGCGCTGGAGCCCCTCGGCGACGACGAGTTCCACGTCACGGTCGATGTGGGCGGCGCTCCGGAGGAGGAGGTCGCCGCGATCCTCGAGCGGCTCGGGCTGGCGGGCGCTTAGCCGAGCAGTGTCGCCGCGGGCGCCGCGGGCAGGTCGAAGGCCGCCGCGACGGCCGCGTTGGTCACCTGAGCGTCGTGCGTGCTCAGCCCGCGGGCGAGCGCGGGGTCGGCGGCCAGGGCGGCCCGCCAGCCGCGGTCGGCGAGCGCGACCGCGTAGGGGAGCGTCGCATTGGTCAGCGCGCGCGTCGAGGTCTCGGGCACGGCACCGGGCATATTCGCCACGCAGTAGTAGACGCTCTGGTGCACGGGGAACACCGGGTCATCGTGCGTGGTCGGACGCGAGCCCTCGAAGCAGCCGCCCTGGTCGATCGCGATGTCCACCAGCACCGAGCCGCGCTTCATCGAGGCGACCATCTCGTCCGTCACCAGCTTGGGCGCCTTCGCACCGGGAATGAGGACCGAGCCGATCACGAGGTCGGCGTCGGCGAGCTGCGCCGCGATCTCGTAGGCGGAGGAGGCGCGGGTCTGAATCGCGCCCTGGAACCGGTTCTCCAGCTGGGCCAGGCGGGGGAGCGAGAGGTCGACGATGGTGACGTCGGCACCCAGGCCGAGCGCGTTCGCCGCGGCGTGCTCGCCGGCCGTACCTCCGCCGATCACGACGACCTTCGCCTTCGGCGTGCCGGGGACGCCGCCGAGCAGTGTCCCGCGCCCGCCGACAGCGCTCATCAGGTGGTACGCACCGACCGTGATCGACAGGCGACCGGCCACCTCGCTCATCGGCGAGAGCAGTGGCAGCCGGCGGTCGTCGAGCTGCACGGTCTCGTAGGCGATGGCGGTCGTGCCTGCGGCGAGCAGCGCGTCCGTGCAGGGCCGGGAGGCGGCGAGGTGGAGGTAGGTGAAGAGCACCTGGTCGCGGCGCATCCGCGGGTACTCGGCTTCGATCGGCTCCTTGACCTTCAGGATCAGCTCGGACTCGCCCCAGACCTCGTCGGCTCCGTCGACGAGGCGGGCGCCCGCGTCGCGGAAGTCGTCGTCCGACACTCGGGAGCCGACGCCGGCTCCCGCCTCGACCAGGACCTCGTGGCCGCGGCGCACCAGCTCGTGCACGCCGGCCGGAGTAGCGGCGACCCGGTTCTCGTTGTTCTTGATCTCGGTGGGGATTCCGACGCGCACGACGGCTCCTTCGCTGCGGCCCGCGGGGCGGGCGGTGGGCGCCGATCCTGCACCGGCTCTGCCCCCATCGTGCGAAGATCGTGCCCAGGGCGGAGAGATTCCGCAGGATCAATCAGAAGTAGCGGCATCAGCCGAAGATTCATCGGAGGAGCGGGGGAGCGGGCGAGTGGCACCGAAGGATCTGCACGACCTCGACGACCTCGATCCGGTTGATCGCACACTGGTGCGCCTGCTCCGCGCCGACGCGCGCACCCCCAACAGTCGGCTCGCCGAGCGCGCCGGGATCGCCCCGTCGACCTGCGTCGCGCGAGTGCGCGGCCTGGTCGCGCGCGGCGTGATCACCGGGTTCACGGTCGACCTCGATCCGGCCGCGCTCGGACTCACCCTCGAGGCCCTGATCAGCGTCAACATCCGCGTCGGTCAGCGGCAGGCGATCACCCGGTTCGCCCAGGAGATCCGCGCGCTGCCCGAGGTGGTGCAGCTGTTCTTCCTCGGCGGGTCGGAGGACTTCATCATCCACGTCGCCGTGCGCGACTCGAACGACGTGCGGGACTTCGTGGTCTCGAACCTCTCGGCGCATCCGGCGGTGGCCTCGACGCGGACGAGCCTGGTCTTCGACCACCACCGCAAGGGCCCGGCGGTCCCGGAGTAGTCCCGGTCGCACCCGCGACGCTCGTCGAGAAAAGCGCTCAGTGCGCGCCGGGGTTCACGTCCCCGCCACCGCGCTGGGTCAGGCCCGGGATGCGCTTCGCGAGCCCCGGGATCGCCTCCTCCGAGATCGCGATTCTGGTGTCGCGCAGACGCTGGCGTAACAGTGTCTCGACGTCCTCCTCCGGTCGCAATTCGGCGTCGCCGGCGACCTGCAGCAGCACGCCGCGCAGCTTCTCGTCGAGCTGCGCGTCCTCGCTGCCGTGCTGGATCGGGTGGTCCTGGGATGCGTTCGTCATCTCCCCATGCTGGCATCGGCTGGCGGGCGCCGAGAGGACTTGCGTCGCGGGAGGATGGTCGCGTGCCCTTTTCCCGCGCCGAACTCGCGTCGTTCCACGGCCGCACGGTCGAGGACCTGCTCGGCGACGACGTCCGCCTCCTCTTCGTCGGCATCAATCCGGGCCTGTGGACCGCCGCCACCGGCGCGCACTTCGCACACCCCGGCAACCGCTTCTACCCGGCACTCACGGCCGCCGGGATTCTCGATCGGGTGCCGCGGGTCTCGGAGGGGATGAGCGCCGCCGACCGAGCGGATCTGGTCTCGCGCGGCATCGGCATCACGAACCTCGCCGCCCGCGCGACGGCGCGCGCCGATGAGCTGAGTGCGCAGGAGCTGCGTGCGGGCGCCCGGCGGCTCCTGGCCACGGTCGAGCGCGTGCGGCCGGCGGCCGTCGCCGTGGTGGGAATCACCGCCTTCAGCCGCCGAACCGCCGTGCAGGGCCGACAGGAGGAGGGCGTCGCCGGCGTGCCGCTCTGGGTGCTGCCGAACCCGAGCGGACTGAACGCCCACGACACCGTCGCTTCTCTCGGCCGTGCCTATCGCGAGCCGGCGATCGCGGCGGGGATCCTCGCACCGGAGGGGGATGGCTCCGACCGACTCGACCAGCAGGAATAGTCGGCGATCAGCGGCGGTTGCAGAAGTCCATGAGTATGCATGAAGTGAGGTTCGGCGTCGACACGTTCGGCGACGTCACCGCCGGGCCCGACGGTGCCCCGCTGCCGTACGGCCAGGTCCTGCGCGACGTGGTCGAGGAGGGGGTCCTCGCGGATCGAGTCGGCATCGACTTCTTCGGCATCGGCGAGCACCACCGCGCCGACTTCGCCGTGAGCGCACCGGATGTCGTGCTCGCCGCCATCGCCGCCCGCACCGAGCGGATACACCTCGGCTCCGCGGTGACGGTGCTCTCCTCCGACGACCCGGTGCGGGTCTACCAGCGTTTCGCCACCCTCGACGGCCTCTCCGGCGGTCGCGCCGAGGTGATCCTGGGCCGCGGCTCCTTCACCGAGTCGTTCCCGCTCTTCGGCTACGACCTGGCGCAGTACGAGGTCCTCTTCGAGGAGAAGCTCGACCTCTTCCACGCCCTGCTGCAGGGCGGTCCGGTGACCTGGCAGGGCACGACCCGCCCCGCGCTCACCGAGCAGAGCGTCTACCCCGCGCCCGACAGCGGCACTCTCCGCACGTGGATCGGCGTCGGCGGCAGCCCGGAGTCCGTCGTGCGCGCCGCCCGCTACGGCTTCCCGCTCGTCCTGGCGATCATTGGCGGCTCGCCCGCCCGGTTCCGCCCCTACGTCGACCTCTTCGGCCGTGCGCTCGACCAGCTCGAGCAGCCCCGGCTGCCCATCGCCGTGCACTCGCCCGGCTTCGTCGCCGACACCGACGAGGAGGCGCGCGAACTCTACTTCCCCCATCACCAGGCGATGATGGACGCCATCGGCCGCGAGCGCGGCTGGTCCCCCATGACCCGCGAGCGTTTCGAGGAGGAGGCCGGGCCCGACGGCGCCCTCCACCTCGGCTCGCCCGAGACCGTCGCGCAGAAGATCGCTCGGACGGTGGCCGCGCTGGGCATCGACCGCTTCGACCTCAAGTACAGCGCCGGAACGCTCCCGCACCCGGCGATCATGCACACCATCGAGCTCTACGGCACCGAGGTGATCCCGCGGGTCCGCGAGCTGCTCGCCCGCTGATCACCAGGCCGACGTCGATACACTCGGAACCTCGCCGCCCCGACCCTCCCGGAAGCACATGCCCGACAGCCACGCCGCCCGCACCCCCTACGAGGTGCTGGGCGTCGCCGCCACCGCGTCCGAGGACGAGCTCCGCCGGGCCTACCGCCTGCGGCTGCGCGAAACCCACCCGGACACCGGGGGCGACGCCGCGTCCTTCCACGCCGTGCAGCTCGCGTGGGAGCGGATCGGCAGCGCTTCGGCCCGCAGCGACTACGACCGCGGTGCTCCCGCTCCCGGAGCGTCCTCCCCGCACTCGCCCTACACCGGCTCGCCCCGCCCGCAGACCGCTTCCGCGGTGCGGGCTCGCTCCTACGGTCACCCCGGAGGCGCGGCACGCGAGTACTACCTGCGCCTGGTCCGCGAGTGGCTGGGCCGCGGCGTCGAGACCGACGACCCCTTCGACCCGGCGATCGTCCGCTCCGCCCCGCGCGAGGTCCGCTCCTGGCTCGCCAAGGCGCAGGCGGAGGAGGCGACGGCTGCCCTGGTCGGCGCCCTCGGCATCGCCTACACCATCTGGAACGACGTGGCGGTGGGCGACGGCGGTCTCAAAATCGACCACCTCGTGCTCGGTCCGGCGGGTCTGCTCGCCCTCACCTCCGCGGACTGGGGCGACCCGGTGCGGCTGCGCAAGGGCGAGCTGGAGGGCCCCGGGATCGCCGAGGACGAGAAGCCGATCGCGTCGCTCGCCAAGGCTGCGCGGCGACTCGGCCGCGAGCTGGGCGTCCGCTTCTCGGCGAGCGTCGTCGTCGTCCCGGATGACGCGCTGGAGCAGCCGTTCGAGCAGGTCGAGCGCGGCCGGCATCAGGGCGCCGTCGTCCTCCGTCGCTCGCTGTTGCCGCAGCTGCTGCGCTCCGGCATCGACGACCCGCGCCTGGGTGGCTACGGCGAGTCGTTCGAGGTGCGCACCCGCGTGCAGAACCGCATCCGCTTCGTCTGACTCCTCGCTAGCCGCCGCTCGCGGTCGGGGCAAGGGGTTAGCGCGCACTCCGCTCCCGACCCAGCATGGGAGGTGCCTCCGGGCATCCCACAACGAGCGGAACGAGGACGGACGATGGTGAGATTCGGCTACACCCTGATGACCGAGCAGAGCGGACCCAAGCAGCTGGTGGGCTACGCGGTCGACGCCGAGCGACTCGGCTTCGAGTTCGCGGTTTCGAGCGACCACTACTCGCCCTGGCTGACGGAGCAGGGGCACGCCTCGTACGCCTGGACCCTGCTCGGTGCCGTCGCGCAGGCGACCTCGACCATCGACCTCACGACGTACGTCACGGCGCCGACCATCCGCTACCACCCCGCCGTGGTCGCGCAGAAGGCGGCCACGCTCGCGATCCTCTCGGACGACCGCTTCACCCTGGGCCTGGGCTCGGGCGAGAACCTCAACGAGCACGTCGTCGGCGAAGGCTGGCCCTCGGTTGCCGTGCGCCAGGACATGCTCGAGGAGGCCGTGCACCTCATCCGCGAGCTGCATACCGGCGAGCTGGTGACCTGGGAGGGCGAGTACTTCCGCGTCGACTCGGCCCGCATCTGGGACCTGCCGGACACGCCGGTCCAGATCGGCCTCGCCGTCTCCGGAGAGAAGTCGATCGCGCGCTTCGCACCGATCGGCGACCACCTGATCACGACCGAGGCCGACGCCGAGCTGATCTCGCAGTGGACCTCGGTCCGGGGCGCGGATGCCGCCCCCTCGCGCACGATCGGCCAGATCCCGATCTGCTGGGCGCCCAATAAGGAGCAGGGCGTGGCGCTCGCCCACGAGCAGTTCCGCTGGTTCGCCGGCGGCTGGGCGGTCAACTCCGACCTGCCCACACCCGCGGGATTCGCCGGAGCGAGCCAGTTCGTCCGGCCGGAGGACGTCGCCGAGCAGATCGCTTGTGGACCCGACCTCGACGAGCTCGCCCAGAGCTTCGTGCCCTACATCGAGGCGGGCTTCACCGACATCGCCCTCGTGCAGGTCGGCGACGAGCTGCAGCAGCGTTTCCTCGACGAGGCGGCAGAGGGGCTGCTCGAGCGCCTGCGCGCCCTCGCTCCCTGAGCGGCCGAGGCGTCAGAACCCGCGGAGCCGCTCGATGTCGCGCCGGTCGCGCTTGGTGGGGCGGCCCGCCCCGCGGTCGCGGACGATCACGCCCGGGGCGGACTCCCGGGGTGGCGGTGGCGGCGTGTGGTCCTCCATGCACTCGGCGGCGACCGGCGCTCCGACCCGCTTGACCACGAGTCCCCGGACGATCAGCTCCCGGTCGAACCCGCCGATGCGGGCGCGGACCTCGTCGCCGACACGCACGGTCTGCGCCGCCTTCGCCCGCTCCCCGTTCACGCGGATGTGGCCGGCTCGCGCTGCGGTCGTCGCGGCGGAGCGGGTCTTGTAGACACGGACCGCCCAGAGCCAGGCGTCCACCCGCACGGCACCGGTCACCGGGATCTGCATCCGCCCAGTCTACGAAACGGGGCCCGCTCGCCGGCACTCCGCGTCCTACCCCACCCCGCGGTCCTACACTGGCCGCCGACAAGGAGGTTCCCATGAACCGAGACGACAGCATCTACACCGGAGCGGACGACGCCCTGCAGAGCGGCGAGGACCGTATGGTCGCCGCGAACGACAGCTCCGGGGCCGGCGGTACCCGCGGCGACGTCGGCATGAGCACGACGAGCGGCGAGGGCACCGGTGTGCCCACGCGCGGCGCGCCCCCGCAGAGCGGCTCGCCGTCCGAGTTGCGTCCCACCGGCTTCCCGCACGCCGGCCTGGAGTTCTCGCTCGTCCCGTCCGGGCACGAGGAGTGGCGGATCGAGCACCCGGGCGGCCGCACCGTCGGTGTGCTCGCCGTCATCTCGCACGCGGGCGAGGAGTCGGAGGCCGTGTTCGTCACCCGCCGCGTCGGCTCCGAGGACGCCGTGGCCGAGGGCACCGACTGGCGCGGCATCGTCTCGGCCGTCATCAACGATGAGGCGGCCGACGAGCGCGGGCCCGTCCAGCTCGACCCGACCGTCGAGCACGTCCGCGGCGGACTGATCAGCCGCGGACCTGCGGACGTCGACGGCCTCTCCTGACCCATTCGCCCACGAGAGTCGCCGGAGCGGCTCTCAGCGGGCGAGGAGCGCAGCGTTGATCCGGGCCGAGAGGTCCGGGTCGACGCGGCGATCGACCCCGTCGACGGCGCGGATCGGAGCGGCGTTGCGTGCGCTGGACACCAACCACGCCGCGTCCGCCGCCTCCAGGTCGCCCGCGCGCAGCGGACGGACCGCCGTGCCGAGGCCCAGGCCCGGAGCGAGCGCGAACAGGTCGGCCTGCGTGGTGCCGGGCAGCAGCCCGAGACTCGGCGGGGGCGTCACCAGCTCGCCGGTCGCCAGCAGGACGAGGTTCGCGGACGGCCCCTCGAGCAGGTAACCGTCGCTCGAGACGAACACTGCATCGTCCGCTCCGCGGCGGGCCGCCTCGCGCGAGGCCGCCCGGTTCACCGCGTAGGAGAGCGTCTTCGCTCCCGCGAGCAGCCAGGGCGAGGTCTCCTGGACGTCCGAGCGCAGACCCCGATCCAGCAGCACCACTCGGACGCCGTCGCGGCGGGCCGGGCCGAAGTCCGGACTGGTCTGCACGAAGACGACGCCGGTCGGCCGACCACCGCCCTCGACACCGCGGGTCAGGATCGTCTTCAGCATCGCCTCGGCGACGCGAGGGTGCGCGGCGACCGCCGCGGCGATCGCCTCAACCCACGCCGCTCGGTCGGGCTGGGGCAGATCGAGCATGCGGGCCGAGCGCTCGAACCGGTCCAGATGAGCGTCGAGGGCCTGCAGCCGTCCGTCGACGAGATTGATCGTCTCGAACACTCCGTCTCCGCGGGTGAATCCGAGGTCGGTGACGTCGAGGTCGCCGCTCCCGCCCGCGTCGACGCGGTAAGCGGGTCCGCCCGGCGAGTGCGGGTCGGCGGCGAGGGAGGGGCGGTTGAGAACGACGAGGGTGTCAGCGGGCACGGGCGGTGAATTCCTTCCGGGAGCGGGAGCGGGGGGAGAGGCGTGGCAGCACGATCACCAGCAGTGCGCCGATCAGCGAGCCGCTGCCGTTCGAGACCAGATCGTGCACATCGGCGACACGGCTGGGCAGCCAGAGCAGCTGTGCCGTCTCGACGACCACCGAGACTCCCAGCCCGATCGGCGCGGCCACCAGGCGCCGCCCCGCCGGCAGCTGCGCGGCGATCAGCGCACCGAGCGGCACGAAGAGCAGCACGTTCGCGGTGAACTCCGCCACTGCGAAGTCGAACCAGCCGGTGAGTGGAGTCGAGGCGAGGAAGGCGATGATCCCGCGGATCAGCGAGTTCGGCTCGCCTGCCGGGTACGGCGCGGGCGTCAGCGTGATCAGTGCGATCAGCGCGAGCCAGGCGAGCGTCGCGAGGCGGAGAAGTCTCAGGCGGCGCATCGTCCGATTGTGCCAGGTCGGCGGCGGCGGAGGCAGTGACCGCGGTGTGGGAGGCTGGAGGGCATGACCAGAAAGGACCCCGGCACCGACGCCGAGCTCCCGCGCCACCCTTTCGACGCCTCCCTCGGCGACGGCTGGGTCGAGATCGGCGACGGGCGCCGCTTCTGGGGCCGCTTCGGCGCCGCCGGACTGCTCCTGCGTGATCCGTCCGGCCGCGTCCTGCTCCAGCACCGCGTCAGCTGGAGCCACTTCGGCGACACGTGGGGCCTGCCCGGCGGGGCCCGGCATCCGGAGGAGACGGCGTTCGAGGCCGCTCTCCGGGAGTCGGAGGAGGAGGCGGGCGTCCCCACCGAACTGATCCTGCCCGTGCTCTCCAGCGTGGTCGTGATCGGCCCGTGGAGCTACTCGACCGTTCTGGCCGAGGCCCGCGAGCATTTCGTCCCGCGCATCAGCGACGCCGAGAGCACGGAGCTGCGCTGGGTCGCGCCGGAGGACGTCGACTCGCTGCCGCTGCACCCCGGGTTCGCAGCGGCCTGGCCGGGTCTGCGCGCGCTCGGATCCTCGATCCCGGTGCTCGTCGTGGACGCCGCCAACGTGGTCGGCTCGCGCCCCGACGGCTGGTGGCGGGACCGCGCCGGAGCCGCTGAGCGCCTCCTCGCCGCTCTCGCTCGGCTCGCGGCCGTCGGCGTCCCCGGGCGTCTTCTGGGAGTCGAGGCCGAGACGGTCTGGCCGCGCATCGCTGTGGTGCTCGAGGGAGCGGCGCGCGCCGCCCGCACGGCTCTCCTCGCTGGGGAGGACCGAGTGGCCGTGCACACGGCCGCAGGGTCGGGCGATGACGCGATCGTCGACCTCGTCGGCGGGCAGGAGTCGGCGGTCGTCGTCACGGCCGACCGCGGTCTCGTCGCACGCATCGAGGCGCTCGGCGCGGCCGCCGTCGGGCCGCGGACGCTGCTCGAGCTCCTCGATCCCCTCCGGGAATAGGCCGCGGGGGAGTCCGGTTGCACCCCGCATGGCTACGACTGCGATGACCCTCGACTCTCACGACCAGACGATCGCCGACGGCATCGTCCTCATCGACTTCTGGGCCGACTGGTGCGGCCCGTGCAAGCAGTTCGCTCCGGTCTTCGAGGCCACGAGCGAGAAGAACGCCGACATCACCTTCGCGAAGGTCGACACGGAGGACCAGCAGCAGCTCGCCGCGAGCTACGGCATCTCCTCCATCCCCACCCTCGTCGTGTACCGCGACGGCATTCCGCTGATGGCTCAGCCCGGCGCACTGCCGGCCCCCGCTCTCGACACCCTCATCGAGCAGGTCCGTGGACTCGACATGGACGACGTGCGCCGTCAGTACGAGGAGGCGAAGGCCGCCCAGCAGGCCTGATCCGCCAGCAGACGCGCCGGAACCCCCGTCAGCCGTGAGGCCGCCGGGGGTTCCGCCGTTCCGGAGCGGGGTCAGCCCGTGTTCTGCAACCCCGCCGCGACGCCGTTGACCGCGAGCAGCAGCAACCGCTGGTTCTGCTCTGTCCCCGGTCCTCCGGGGTCGGTGCGCAGCGCCCGCAGCGCCCGCAGCTGCAGGAGCGAGAGCGCGTTGACGTAGGGGGTGCGCAGCCGCACCGCGCGGCCGAGCACGCGGTGGCCGGTGAGCAGGCTCTCCTCGCCGGTGATCGAGAGCACCCACCGGCGGGTGAGCGCCATCTCCTCGAGCACGAGCCCGGCGAGATCGTCCCGGGAGTCGAGGGCGAGGTAGCGGCGGGCGATGCCCTCGTCGGTCTTCGCGAGCGACATCTCGACGTTGTCGACCATTGTCGTGAACAGCGGCCAGGAGGCGTAGGCCTCGCGCAGCAGGTCCAGGTCGCCGACCGCCTCGAGGGCACTGCCCAGACCGAACCAGCCGGTCAGGTTGACCCGGGCCTGCGTCCACGCGAAGACCCAGGGGATCGCGCGCAGGTCCTCGAGCGATTCGACGGAGAGCCCGCGACGGGCGGGACGCGAGCCGAGCGCGAGCAGGCCCACCTCCTCCTGCGGGGTCACCCGGGCGAACCACGGCGCGAAGCCGTCGGCCTTCACCAGCTCGAAGAAGCGGCGGCGCGACTCGCGGTCCATCGTCGCGGCGACCTCGGCGAAGCGCTCCGCGGCTGCGGCATTGCGCTCGCCGACCGCGGGGGAGGAGGCGAGCAGCGTCGCGCCCGCCACCTGCTCGATGTGCCGGGTCGCGATGTCCGGGTTGCCGTAGCGGGCGAAGATGACCTCGCCCTGCTCCGTCAGCTTGAAGCGGCCGTCCACCGATCCCGGCGGCTGCGCGAGCACGGCACGGTTGGCCGGCCCGCCGCCGCGACCGAGCGCGCCGCCGCGGCCGTGGAACAGCGTCAGCACGATCCCCTCGTCGGCCGCCCACTGCGCGATGCGCGCCTGCGCGTCGTAGAGCGCGAGCGTCGCCGAGACCGGTCCGACGTCCTTCGACGAGTCGGAGTAGCCCAGCATCACCTCGAGGCGGTTGCCCGTCGCCGCGAGGCGCGCCTGCACCTGAGGGAGGCGGATCATCTCGGCGAGGATGTCGGTGGACGCGTCGAGGTCGGCGAAGGTCTCGAAGAGCGGGACCGCGTCGATGATCGGCGGCTCGCCGTCGGTGGCCGCCTCCGCCAGCTCGAAGACCGTGCGGAGGTCGTCGGCCGACTGCGTGAACGAGACGATGTAGCGCCGCGCGGCACCGGTGCCGAAGCGCTCCTGGACCCTCGCGATCGCGCGGAACACCGCCAAGACCTCGCGGCCACGATCATCCAGCTCCTCGCCGGCGCGGAGTGCGGCGATCGTCTCGCGGTGGACCTTCGAGTGCTGGCGCACCTCGATCTCGGCCAGGTGGAAGCCGAAGGTCTCGAGCTGCCAGACGAAGTCCTGCAGGTCGCCGTAGGCCGCGCGGACGTCGTCGGCCTCGACCAGGGACTCCTGCAGCGTGCGCAGCTCGCCGAGCAGCTCGGTGGCGGCGGAGTAGGCCAGCGGCCCCTCGGAGCGTGTCGCGGCCAGGCGCTCGGCCGCGAAGAGCAGGACCCGCCGGTGCGTCTCGTTGGGGGAGCGCTCGGCGATGTCGGTGGCGAGCTCGGGGGCGCGCTCGACGCAGGACGCCCAGAGCGCCTCGACGGCGGCGGAGGGCGGAGTGGTCGACGCATCGAGCGTCAGCGCGCGGCCCACGCGACGGGCGACGCGCTCGAGGCCCATCAGGACGTGCTCCGAGGCGATGTCGACCGCCGCGAGGGTCGTCTCGGCCGTGACGAACGGGTTACCGTCGCGATCACCGCCGATCCAGGTGCCCAGGCGGACGAAGGCCGGCGCGACCGGCGCGCGCGTGCCCGAGCCCTCACCGAGCAGGGCGTCGTCGAGGCGGCGGTAGACCCGGGGGAGCACCGAGAACAGCGACTCGTCGAACACGCTCATCGCCGTGCGCACCTCGTCCAGCGGAGTCGGCTTCGACTCGCGCAGCGGCGCCGTGCGCCAGAGAGTGTCGACCTCGGCCAGCAGCCGACGACGGATCTCGACCAGCACGACTCCGCCCATGCGCGGATCGTCGCGCTGCTCGAGCAGGTCGCTGATGCGCCGGATGGTCGAGGCAACCGCACGACGGCGGGCCTCGGTCGGGTGCGCCGTCAGAACGGGGCGGAACTCCAGGCGGGAGAGGCGTGCGAACGCCTCGGCCTCGCCGAGCTCGCCGGTGAGGCGGCGCATCGAGGCGAGGATCGAATCCTCCGGCGACTGCGCGCCTGCATCCGCCTCGCGGCGGCGCAGCACCCGCACCCGGTGGAACTCCTCCGCCACGTTGACGAGATGGAAGTAGCAGGTGAAGGCTCGGGCCACCTCCTCGGCGCGCTCGAGCGAGAGCGAGGCCACGAACTCCTCCGCCTCGGCCGTCCCCGCCGCGTCGCCGCTGTCGTAGGCGCTGATCGTCAGAGCCCTGAGGCGCTCCACGTCCTCGTAGAGCGCGGGCTCACCCGATTCGCGCAGGACCTGGCCGAGCAGTTCGCCCAGAAGATGGACGTCGGCGCGGATCCTCTCCTCGAGCACGGGCGCGGTCGTCCCGTCGGCGGAGGACGGGGCGGCGGAGGAGGCGGGTGCGGCGGACGCGTCGGAGAACGAAGGCACGGGAGAGACCTTAGCGGCGGCGCGTATCCAGCACACGACGCCGCGGTCACGATCCGAACTGGAATGATCAAGGAGTGACCGTGACAACCGCACCCTCCGCTCCCGCCGTTCAGACCGAGCAGGCAGCACCTCACGTCGTCGTGCTGTTCGGCGCTGTCGGCGATCTGGCCCGGCGCAAGCTCATCCCGGGCATGGCCCACCTCGCGCTCTCCTCCCTCGCTCCCGATCTGCAGATCGTCGGTACCTCGCTCGAAGAGCACGACGACGACTCGTTCCGTGCCTTCGCGAAGCTCGCCTACGACGAGTTCGGCAGCCGCTCCCTCACGCCGGCGCAGTGGGATGAATTCGCCTCCAAGCTCCGCTACGTCCCGCAGTCCGCCGGCCCCGCCGCACTGGCGGCCGCCGTGACCGACGCCGAGGCGGTCCTGGGCCCGGACGTCAGCCGCCTGCACTACCTCAGCGTTCCGCCCAGGGCGGCGCTCTCGGTCGTGCGAATGCTCGCCGAGGCCGGCCTGGTCGAGCGGTCGCGGATCATCATGGAGAAGCCGTTCGGCGTCGACCTCGAGAGCGCCGTCGTGCTCAACGCCGAGCTGCACGAGACCTTCGGCGAGGAGCAGATCTTCCGGATCGACCACTTCCTCGGCAAGGAGCCGGCGCAGAACATCCTCGCCTTCCGCTTCGCCAATGGCCTGTTCGAGCCGATCTGGAACCGCAACTTCATCGATCACGTTCAGATCGACATCCCCGAGCGCCTCACGCTGGACCGCCGCGCCGAGTTCTACGAGTCGACCGGCGCCTACAAGGACATGGTGGTCACCCACCTCTTCCAGGTGCTCGCCTTCATGGCGATGGAGCCGCCGACCGCGCTCGAGCCGCAGGCGATCAGCGAGGAGAAGAACAAGGTCTTCCGCTCGATGCGCCCGCTGAACCCCGAGAACGTCGTGCGGGGCCAGTACATCGGCTACCGTGACGAGCCCGGCGTCGCCGCCGACTCCGAGACCGACACCTTCGTCGCGCTGAAGTGCGAGATCGACAATTGGCGCTGGGCCGGTGTCCCGTTCTACCTCCGCACCGGCAAGCGGATGGCGGAGGGCCAGCGCATCATCTCGATCGCGTTCCGCGAGCCGCCGAAGAGCATGTTCCCCCAGGGCTCCGGAGTCGGCGCGCACGGCCCCGACCACCTCACGTTCGACCTCGCCGACGCCTCGAAGGTCTCGCTCTCCTTCTACGGGAAGCGGCCGGGCCCCGGGATGCGGTTGGACAAGCTGAGCATGCAGTTCGCGCTGCAGGAGACCGATCGCGCCGGCGACGCGCTCGAGGCCTACGAGCGCCTGATCCTCGACGCGATGCGCGGAGACCACACCCTGTTCACGACGGCCGAGGGTATCGAGCGGCTGTGGGAGGTGTCGGCGCCCCTTCTGCAGGACCCGCCGCCCGTCCGCCTCTACGCGCCCGGCTCCTGGGGGCCGAACGCGATCCACCAGCTGATCGCTCCGCACGCCTGGCGCCTGCCCTTCGAGCGCGTCTGGCGCGACAAGCGCTGAGCCCGCCGCAGTGCGCCCCGCCTAGGCTGGGCGCATGGCACGCACCGGTGAGGACCGGATCTGGACGGTCCCGAACGTCCTCAGCCTGGTGCGCCTGGCGCTGGTGCCCGTCTTCCTCGTGCTGGTTGTCTCCGGTGAGGACGCCCTCGCGCTCCTCGCTCTCGTCGTCTCGAGCCTCACCGACTACCTCGACGGCTGGATCGCGCGCCGCTTCGACCAGATGACGCGCCTGGGCCGCGTCCTCGATCCCGCCGCCGACCGGCTCTACATCTTCGCCACCGTTGTGGGGCTCGCCGCCCGTGGGCTGGTGCCCTGGTGGCTCGTGGCGGTGCTGCTGGCCCGCGACCTCATGCTCGTCGTGCTGGCGGTCGTCCTGGCCAGTCACGGCTACGGCCCGCTTCCCGTGCACCACCTGGGTAAATTCGCGACCTTCTGCCTCTTCTACGCCCTCCCGCTGATCATGCTGGGGCAGGCCTTCCCGGCGCTGTCGCCCGCCTCCCTGCCCATCGCCTGGGCGTTCGCGCTCTGGGGCGCGTTCCTCTACTGGTGGGCCGGGGTCGTCTATGCCGTGCAGACCCGGGACCTCGTCCTCGGGGTCCGCTCAGGTGCTCACGGGTCCGGCGAGGGTCACGATTCGGATACGCTGAGCGGATAGGAGGTACGTCTTGGTCGAGCCCGTCGGTGGAGCATCATCCGCCCAGCACAAGTCCGTTCCCGGTGAGCCGTCGACGGAGACGACTCTGACGTTCACCGACGACATCGGCGCCCAGCTCGCCGCTCTCGACAACCGCGCGTCCCGCGAGGAGGCCGAGGCCGTCGGTGCCCTGCCCTCCGGCTCGGCGCTGCTCGTCGTGCGTCGCGGGCCCAACACCGGCGCCCGGTTCCTCCTCGACACCGACTCGACGACGGTCGGCCGTCACCCCGACGCGGGCATCTTCCTCGACGACGTCACGGTCTCGCGTCGGCACGCGGAGTTCGTTCGTCGGGGCACCTCCTTCGAGGTCCACGACCTCGGCTCCCTGAACGGCACCTACTTCGACGGGGTTCGGATCGAGTCCGCGATCCTCACCGACGGCTCCGAGGTGCAGGTCGGCAAGTTCCGCCTCACCTTCTACGCGTCCCGCGCCGACCTCGTCGCTGCTCCGGACGCGTGAGCCGTGGGCCGCTCCTCGGCGCGCGCCCTCCCCACCGGTTCCGCCGCTCTGCTGAGCATCGGGCAGGTGCTGGCCCGGCTGACCACTGAGTTCCCGGATGTCACCCCGTCCAAGTTGCGCTTCTTGGAGGAGCAGGGGCTCGTCTCGCCGGCCCGCACCGACTCCGGGTACCGCAAGTTCTCCCCGTCCGACGTCGAGCGACTCCGGATGATCCTCGCGCTGCAGCGTGACCACTACCTGCCGCTCAAAGTGATCCGCGGATACCTCGACGACATCGATGCCGGACGCGAGCCCACGCTGCCCGCGGGCGTCGGGGGTCCTGGAGCCTCGCTCCTCGGCCCGGCCACCCGGCTGACCAGGCAAGGGCTGGTGGCCGAGTCCGGCGCCACGCCCGCCCTCGTTCAGGAGGCGATCGCCGCGGGTCTCGTGCGAGGCGGGGACGTGTTCGGCGACGAGGCCGTGACAACGCTCAAGGCACTCGTCGACCTCGGCCGCTCGGGCATCGAGCCGCGCCACCTCCGACCGCTGCGGGTCGCCGTCGAACGCGAAATGTCCCTCATCGAGAGCGTCGTCGCCTCGAGTGCGCGCCGCGGCGAGGCTTCGGGGTCGGCCGGCGCCGCCGAGAACGCGGTGAGCCTGGCCGCCCAGCTGGGCACGATCCGCGGGGCGATGGTGCGCAGCGCCCTCTCGCGGATCGCCCGCTCGTGAGCGCCGCTCCGCCCGCAGCGGAGGGCCCCGTGCGACACGCCGCGACCCCGAGGCCGATGTCGTTTACTCGGCCGGTCCCGGTCGGTACGGTAGGGAGCGCGTTCGGAGGATCCGGCGTCCGGATCCGAAAGGCACAGGAATGAGAGAAGTCAGCCGCGACGTCAGCGGCCAGCGCGACCTCCTCCTGTTTACCGACGGACTGCCCGAACTCGACGCCGACGCTGGCTACCGAGGGGCCGTCGCGGCCCGCGCTGCCGGCATCACCTACCGCCAGCTCGACTACTGGGCCCGCACCGGGCTCGTCGAGCCCACCGTCCGCGGCGCCTCCGGCTCCGGCACACAGCGCCTCTACGGCTTCCGCGACATTCTCGTCCTGAAGCTCGTCAAGCGTCTCCTCGACACCGGTATCTCGCTCCAGCAGATCCGCACGGCCGTCACGCAGCTCCGCGAGTCCGGAGTCGATGATCTCGCGCAGACGACACTGATGAGCGACGGCGCGAGCGTCTACCTCTGCACGTCGGACGACGAGGTCATCGACCTGCTCAGCCGGGGCCAGGGCGTTTTCGGTATCGCCGTCGGCAAGGTGCTCCGTGAGGTCGAGTCGAGCCTGGTCGAACTCGACCACCAGTCGGTCGATCCCACCGACGAACTCGCGCAGCGCCGCGCCTCCCGCCGCGCCGGCTGAGAGGGCTGGCTCTTCTCCCGGTCCCGGTACGCCGCCGCCGGCCACTACTGAGCGGCCGACACCTGCTCGCCGATGCGGCCGGTCCTGATGACCCGGTCGAGCAGCAGATCGAAGTTGTGCGCCATCTCCTGCGCGCTCTCACCGGGCCAGACGTGGACGGGCTTCGCCGCGCCCTGCGCCTGCTGAAGCGAGGTCCGCTCGGGCAGCTGCGGGCTGAGCACGAGCGGCCCGAACATGTCACGCAGCTCCTTGATCCGGAACTGGTGCTCGAGCGACTGGACGCGAGCGCGGTTGACGATGATGCCGAGTGGCTGCAGGCGCGGGCTCAGGCCGCGCCGGATCTCCTCGATCGCCCGCAGCGCACGGTCGGCGGCGGCCACCGAGAACAGGCCGGGCTCAGTGACGACGGCCACGCGGTCACTCGCCGCCCACGCCGTGCGGGTGAGCGCGTTGAGCGAGGGGGCGCAGTCGATCAGAACGAGGTCGTAGTCGGCCTCGACGCTGGCGAGGGCCTCCTCGAGCTTCCAGATGTCGCGGATGCTGGGATGCGGTCCGTCGAAGTTGATCGCGGACGGGCTGCCGATCAGGACGTCGATCGTGCCGTGGTGCTCCTTGGTCCAACCGGAGGGAGCGATCGCCGAGCGGACGATCTTCTCCTTCGGCGACGTCAGGACATCGGCGATGTTGAGGTGACCGGCGACATTGATGTCCATTCCGGTCGACACATCTGACTGGGGATCGAGGTCGACGACCAGCGTTCGCAGGCCCTTCGAGAACGCCGCGGATGCAAGGCCGAGGGTCACCGTGGTCTTGCCGACGCCGCCCTTGAGGGAGCTCACGCTGAGTACATGCATGGCTGACTACTTTACGTTCCCCCGGGCGGCAGAACCTAACCGTTGTCTGCACACGTCGTCCGCGGGGCCTGCGCAGGCGCGTCCCACTAGCAGCAGCGGCGGGCTCCGACCAAGCCGCCCGGTGCGATCCGAGCCCGCCGGTACACTCATCGCAAGCGGAAGGAGGCTCGTTCGCATGGATGAGCGCAACGACGAACAGCCCGACACCGAGACCGGTCCCACACCGCGAACCGCCCTGGACGCGGCCCGGGAGTCGGGTCAGTACTCTCCGCGGCCGACCGACACCGCACCGACCCTCCTGCCCGACGGGGTGCGAATCACTCCGCCCGGCCCGCGGCGCCGCTCCACCGCTCCCGCGCCCGTCGAGGACGAAGAGGCGATCGATGTCGGCCGCCTCGGCCTACCGCCCACCCGCTCGCACGCCCTCCTGCCGCCGGAGCCCACTCCTGGTTCGGCGCGCATTCCCGACGCGCCCGCTCCTGCCGCGCACGGACCGGTCGCGCACGGACCCGTCACGGCAGGCATCCCGACCCGGGCCCCGCTGCCGGCGCCCGACGAGCCCGCGGGCGAGCACGCCGCCGGACCCACCCGCCGCGACCGCCTCCGTGCCGAGTCTTCGAGCGCGGCTCCCACTCCGACTGAGCCGAGCGCAGCGGCACCCGAGTCGGCGTCGATGCTCACGCCGGACCGGCTGCTCGAGGTCAACCGCAAGACGCGGCCCGCCCCCACCGGCGGCTGGCACCGCTTCCTGTATGGCGTCAGCTTCCACACGGTCAACCTCGGCGACTCCGCCAAAGTGAAGGCGTGGAAGGCGATGGATGAGCGGATCGGTCGGCAGTTCGAGGGCGGCACCCGCTTCGTCCCGGTCATGACTCGCAAGGGCGGCGTCGGCAAGACCACGGTTACGACGCTGCTCGGCATGGCCCTCGCCGATGCCCGTGAGGACCGCATCATCGCCGTGGACGCCAACCCGGACCGCGGCACGCTGGCCGAGCGCGTGCCGAAGCAGACGCGGGCGACGGTCCGCGACGTCGTGAACCGCGCCGCCGGCGTGACCGGCTTCACCGAGTTCTCGACGATGGTCTCGCGCGACGAGACCCGCCTCGACGTTCTCGCCTCGGACACCGACCCGCAGCTCTCCGAGGCGTTCGACGAGAACGACTACAACGTCGTCGCCGACCTGGTCGAGCGCTTCTACTCGATCATGCTCACCGACTGCGGCACGGGGATCGTGCACTCGGTGATGCGGCCGACGCTGCAGCGAGCGGATACCGTCGTGATCGTCTCGGGCGGCAGCGTCGACGAGGCGCGCCTCGCCTCCGAGACCCTCACCTGGCTCGACGCGAACGGCTACGGCGACCTGGTGCGCAACGCGGTCGTCGCGCTCAACACGGCGACGCAGGGCACGAGCCTGGTCAAGCTGGAGGAGATCGAGTCGCACTTCCGCTCCCGCGTCCGCGACATCGTCCGCATCCCGTACGACCCCGTACTCGCCGCCGGGTCCGTCGTGAAGTGGGAGCAGCTGCGGGAGGGCACGAAGGAGGCGGCGCGCCTGCTCGCCGCGCTCGTCGTCGAAGGGATGCCGGTTCGGCGTGTCTGATCTTGTCGATGTCACTCGGGGTGACACCAGCCGGATCGACGCCTTCGACCTGATCGTGATCGGCGCGGGATCCGGCAACTCGATCGTCGGACCCGAGTTCGACGACCTGCGGGTCGCGATCCTCGACGACGGCGAGTGGTTCGGCGGCACCTGCCTCAACGCGGGCTGTATCCCCACGAAGATGTTCGTCCACGTCGCCGATGTCGTCACCGACGTCGACCAGGGCGAGCGGATCGGCGTGCGCTCCCGGCTCCAGCGCCCCGAGTGGGCCGAGGTCCGCGATCGGGTTTTCGGTCGGATCGACGCGATCAGCGAGGGCGGCTTCGAGTACCGCGACCAGCGCTCCCCGAACGTGACGGTCCTGCGCGAGAGCTTCGGCTTCGAATCCCTCGGCGACGGCGTCCGGCCGCACGTTCTCGCCAGCGCGAGCGGAGCGCGCATCAGCGCTCCGCAGGTGGTCATCGCCGCCGGTTCTCGGCCGCGGCCCCTCCTCGCGGCCTACGAGCCCGACCCGCGCATCCATGACTCCTCCTCCGTGATGCGGCTCGACGAGCTCCCCGAGCGGATGCTGATCCTCGGCGGAGGCGCGGTCGCCGTCGAGTTCGCGCATGTCTTCTCCTCCTTCGGCACCGCGGTCACCGTCGCCGTCCGCAGCGACCGGCTCCTCCGCGCCCTCGACGAGGACGTCGCCCGCCGCTTCACCGCGATCGCCGCAGAGCGCTACACCGTGCTGACCGGCGTGAGCGTCGACAGCGTGGACGCCCGCGACGACGGCCTGCACGTCGCCCTCGAGGACGGCACCACGGTCGAGACCGACCTGCTCCTGGTGGCCCTCGGCCGCCAAGCCAACAGCGACACTGTCGCCGCCGCGACTGTTGGCATCGACCTGCACGAGGACGGCCGGATCAGCGTCGACTCCGAACAGCGCGTGCTCTCCGGCGGGCGCCCCGTGCCGGGGCTCTTCGCGCTCGGAGACGTCTCGTCGCGCTGGCAGCTGAAACACGTTGCCAACCACGAGGCGCGACTCGTCGCGCACAACCTCCTCCACCCGCGGGAGCTGCTCTCGAACACGCTCTCGCCGGTGCCGGGCGCGATCTTCGCCCACCCGCAGATCGCCCACTTCGGCCTCAGCGCCGCCCAAGCCCGCGAGCAGGGCCGTGACGTGATCACCGTCACCCAGGAGTACGGCTCCACCGCATTCGGCTGGGCGCTCGAAGACGACTCCAGCGCCTGCCTCCTGGTCGTCGGACTCGACGGCGCCCTCCTCGGCGCGCACATCATCGGGCCGCAGGCCAGTATCCTCATTCAGCCGCTCGTCCACGCCGCCAGCGCCGGCATCGGCATCCGCGGACTCGCCCGCAGCCAGTACTGGCCGCACCCCGCAGCGAGCGAAGTCGTCGAGAACGCCCTCCTGAGCGCGGAGGAGGCCCTGAGGGAGCGCACCACATGACCGAACGCCAGATCCGGATCTTCGGGGACCCGGTGCTGAAGACCCCGTCCTCGATGATCGACACGGTCGACGCCGGAGTTCGCGGCCTCGTCGACGACCTCCTCGACAGCGTCCGCCCGCCCGGACGAGCCGGCGTCGCCGCCCCCCAGATCGGCGTCAACCTCCGCGCCTTCAGCTACAACGTCGACGGCGTGATCGGCTACGTCCTGAACCCCGAGATCATCGAGCTCAACGGAGAACCGCAGCCCGTGGACGAAGGCTGCCTCTCCGTCCCGAACCTCTGGTACCCGGCGATCCGCTACCCGCACGCGAAAGTCCGCGGTACCGACCTCGACGGCAACGACATCGTCCTCGAAGGCGACGGTCTGATGGCCCAGGCCCTCCAACACGAATGCGACCACCTCGATGGACGCCTCTACCTCGACCGCCTGTCGAAGGACGACCGCCGCGCCGCCATGAAAGCCGTCCGCGAATCCCACTGGTTCTGAGTTGATTCCGAGCCGGTCCCTGCCCGGCTCGGCGCGGTTGGCTTGTTGAGGTGCGTGCGTTTCGGAGAGCGGGGTGCGTTTCGCCGACGGGAAAGCGCTGGGACGCGCTTTGCCGGATACGGCTCCGCTTATTTCCGAGCCGGTCCCTGCCCGGCTCGGCGCGGTTGGCCGTTCGGGGTGGGTGCGTTTCGGAGAGCGGGGTGCGTTTCGCCGACGGGAAAGCGCTGGGACGCGCTTTGCCGGATACGGCTCCGCTAATTTCCGAGCCGGTCCCTGCCCGGCTCGGCGCGGTTGGCCTGTTGAGGTGGGTGCGTTTCGGAGAGCGGGGTGCGTTTCGCCGACGGGAAAGCGAGTCAGCGGAGGGAGATGCCCTCGGTGGCGGGGGCGGCGGAGTAGACGGCGGCGATGGTGTCGGCGAAATCGGCGAGGATGACGTTCCGCTTGATGCTCATCTTCGGGGTCAGGTGACCGCTGGCCTCCGTGAACTCGGTCGGCAGGATCACGAACTTCCGGACCGACTCGGCACGGGACACGCGCTCGTTCGCCGCATCGACGGCCCGCTGCACCTCAGCCAGCACAGCCGGATTCACGGCCGCAGCCTCGAGCGACAGACCCGCCTCCTGCCCGTTGTTCGCCAGCCAGGTCGGCAACATCTCGGAGTCGAGCGTGACCAGCGCGGCGATGAACGGACGCTGATCCCCCACGACAACGACCTGACCGACCAGAGGATTCGCCCGGATCGGGTCCTCAAGCGCGGCCGGCGCCACATTCTTGCCACCCGCCGTGACGATGATCTCCTTCTTCCGGCCCGTGACCCGCAGGTAGCCGTCCTCATCGAGCGTTCCGAGATCACCCGTCCGGGACCACTCGCCGTCGAACGCCTCCGCCGTGGCCGCCTCGTTGTTCCAATAGCCGCCGAAGACGTCGATCCCGCGCACCTGGATTTCGCCGTCGTCCACGATCCGCACCGAGACGCCCGGCAGCGCCGGACCGACCGAACCGATCTTGAACCGTTCCGTACGGTTCACTGTGGCGGGCGCCGTCGTCTCGGTGAGGCCATAGCCCTCGAGGATCTTGATGCCGAGGCTGTGAAAGAAGTGCCCGAGCCGGTCGCCCAGCGGCGCGGACCCCGAGACGGCGAAGCGCACACTGCCGCCCATCGCGGCCCGCAACTTCGAGTAGACGAGCCGGTCGAAGAGCAGGAACTGCAGCCTCAGCGCGAACGGCACCGAGCCCGCCTCCGCGGCCATCGAATGGGCGACCGCGACATCGGCGGCGCGACGGAAGATCGTCCCCCGCCCCGCGGCCTCGGCCTTCTGCTCGGCGGAGTTGTACACCTTCTCGAACACGCGCGGGACGGCCAGGAGGAAGGTCGGCTTGAAGGAGGCGAGCGAGGGGAGCAGCTGCTTGGTGTCGGCCTGATGCCCGACTTTCACCCCGCCGTGCACGCACAGGATCGCGATGAAGCGGGCGAACACGTGCGCCGTGGTGATGAACAGTAGTGTCGACGCGCCGGGCTGGTGAATCAGCTCCGTGAGGGCAACCGCCGAGTTGCGGCTGAGCTCGACAAAATTCGAGTGCCTGATGATGCAGCCCTTGGGGCGGCCGGTGGAGCCGGAGGTGTAGATGATCGTCGCGATGTCGGCACCGGCTGCCAGCGAGCGGCGGCGCTCGATCTCGGCGTTCGGGACGTCGACGCCGCGCGCGACGAGCTTGTCGAGGTCGCCGAGCCCGATCTGCCAGGCGAGACGGACCTCCGGCAGATCGGCGCGGACCTCGTCGAAGCGGGCGAAGTGCTCGGCGGTTTCGACGATCACGGCATGAGCGCCCGAGTCGGCGAGATTCCACTGCACCTGGGCGGGGGAGGACGTCTCGTACACGGGGACGAGGACACCGCCGGCGAACCAGACGGCGAAGTCGATCAGCGTCCACTCGTAGCGGGTCGTGCAGATCAGCCCGACTTTCTCGCCCGGCTCGACACCGGCGGCGACGAGCCCCTTGGCGAGCGCGGTGACCTGATCGAGGAACTCCTGCGCCGTCACGTCGCGCCAGTGCGCGCCGTCGGGCAACGCGAACAGCGGCCGCTCGGGCGTTTCGCGCACGCGGTCCAGGAGGAGGGCGGTCGCGTTAGCCTGCGGGTCGGCCGCCACCACGAGGGGAGAATCGAACTGGTCCACGGCAACTCCTTCGGTACCTGAATCAACGTCGCCTCCACCCTAGCGGCGTCGTCGAAGCTGTGGATCTTTTCAGGCTGACAATCCGGCGCAGAGCCGACACACCCCGCCGGGTCTCATCGCCGAGCCGCACCGGGCACCCCTCGGTCACTACACTCGATCTGGCCGCCGCTCAGGTCGGCCCGCCGTCGCTCCAGCGCCGGTGACGACGGGAAGGCGGTGCGCGTGCACGCGATCGGGATCGACATCGGCGGCACGAAGATCGCCGGAGCCCTGGTCGATGAGTTCGGCGGGATCCTCCGCGAGGACCGTCGGCCCACTCCCGCCGGGCACCCCGAGCTGATTGTCGACGTCGTCGTGGAGATGGTCGAGCACCTGCGCTCGGGCCTGCTCCCTGGGGACGTCGCCGCAGTTGGAGTCGCCGCCGCCGGTTTCATCGACGCGTCCCAGTCGATCGTCTACTACGCCCCGAACATCAATTGGCGCAACGAGCCCTTCCGCGAGAAGCTGTCGGCCCGTATCGACCTCCCGATCATCATCGAGAACGACGCGAACGCCGCGGGCTGGGCCGAGTTCCGCTATGGCTCCGGCCGTCTCGTCAGCGACATGCTGATGCTCACGATCGGCACCGGAGTGGGCGGCGCGATCGTGATCAACGACCGGCTGTTGCGCGGCGGCTTCGGCGCCGCGGCTGAGATCGGGCACATGCGTGTCGTCCCCGGTGGTCTGCCCTGCGGCTGCGGTGCCCGTGGCTGCATCGAACAGTACGGTTCGGGGCGCGCGCTCCAGCGTTTCGCCGGCGAGCTCGCCGACGCGGGCGGGATCGGCCAGGGCATCGCTGACGCCCGCACCCGCAACGGCGGCGAGTTGACCGGACACGTCATCTCCGAGCTGATCACGGCGGGTGACCTCGGCGCCCTCGCCGCGCTGCGCCAGCTCGGCCACTGGCTGGGCGAGGCGGCCGCCAGCCTCAGTGCCGTCCTCGACCCGCAGATGTTCGTCATCGGCGGGGGAGTGGCGCAGGCCGGGGATCTGCTGCTGGACCCGATCCGCCAGGCCTACGTCGACAATCTGCCCGCCCGAGGGTTCCACCCGGAGCCCGAGTTCCGTATCGCCGAGCTCGTCAACGACGCCGGAGTCGTCGGGGCCGCCGACCTCGCGCGCGTGCACGCGAACTCCCTCTGACGCCACCCGCCGCACCCGACCCACCGCACCGCCGAGGAGCCCGATGTTCTACTGGTTCATGAAGCACATCGTCGCGGGCCCGCTCCTGAAGACGATTTTCCGCCCGTGGGTGGTCGGTGCCGATCGCATTCCCGCGAGCGGTGGTGTGATCCTCGCCAGCAACCACCTCTCGTTCATCGACTCCGTGATCCTCCCGCTGGTGATCGAGCGCAACATGGTGTTCTTGGCGAAGAGCGACTACTTCACCGGCAAGGGACTCAAGGGCTGGGCGACGAAGACGTTCTTCACCGCCACCGGGATGCTGCCGATCGACCGCTCCGGTGGCAAGGCGTCGGAGGCCTCGCTCAACACGGGGCTGCGCGTTCTCGCCGGCGGCCACGCGCTGGGCATTTATCCCGAGGGCACGCGAAGCCCCGACGGGCGGATGTACCGCGGCCGCACCGGAGTCGCCCGGATGGTCCTCGAGGGGCGCGTGCCCGTCATCCCCGTCGCGATGATCGACACCGCCAGGATCATGCCGATCGGTAAGCGCCTGCCCGCACTCGGTCGGATTGGCATCGTGTTCGGCGAGCCGCTCGACTTCAGCCGCTTCGAGGGCATGGAGGGCGACCGCTTTATCCTCCGCTCGATCACGGACGAGATCATGTACGAGCTCCTTGCCCTGAGCGGACAGGAGTATCTCGACGTCTATGCGACCTCGGTCAAGGAGAAGCGCGCGGCGCTCACCCGCTGAGCGCCCGTTCGGCGCCCTTGCCCGGCCGCACCGCCGCCCAGGCGATAAGCTCGTCAACCGCTGCCGTCCGTCCGGGCGGCGGCCCTCCGCGCGCCGCTGGCGCCCGTTAGAACCGGGAACACCCTCGTGGTCATCGATCCGAACGAACCGTACGTCCTCGCCGCCCCCTCCGTGGTCGCCGGCCTGGACTCGTGGCGGGAGCTCGAGATCAAGCAGCAGCCGCACTGGCCCGACATCGAGGCCGTGACGAAGGCGTCCGCCGAGGTCGCCGCGTTGCCGCCGCTCGTCTTCGCCGGCGAAGTGGACCAGCTGCGCGAGCGCCTCGGAGCCGCGGCCCGTGGCGAGGCCTTCCTGCTGCAGGGCGGCGACTGCGCCGAGACCTTCGCGGGAGCGACCGCGGACCAGATCCGCAACCGGGTCAAGACGGTGCTGCAGATGGCCGTCGTCCTCACCTACGGCGCGAGCATGCCGGTTATCAAGATGGGCCGCATGGCCGGCCAGTTCGCCAAGCCGCGCTCAAGCGACCTCGAGACCCGCGGCGACGTGACGCTGCCGGCCTACCGCGGCGACATCGTGAACGGCTACGACTTCACTCCGGAGTCGCGTGCCGCGGATCCGCGCCGCATCGTGCAGGGGTACCACACGGCAGCCTCGACCCTGAACCTCATCCGCGCCTTCACGCAGGGAGGGTTCGCCGACCTGCGTCTCGTCCACTACTGGAACAAGGGCTTCACCGAGAATCCGCAGAATCAGCGCTACGAGCAGCTGGCCCGGGAAATCGATCGCGCGGTCAAGTTCATGGTGGCCTGCGGGGCCGACTTCGAGGGCATGCAGCGCACCGAGTTCTACACGGGTCACGAGGGCCTGCTGATGGACTACGAGCGCCCGATGACGCGGATCGACTCACGCACCGGCACGCCGTACAACACGTCGAGCCACTTCATCTGGATCGGTGAGCGCACTCGCGATCTCGACGGCGCTCACGTCGACTTCCTCTCGCGCGTGCGCAACCCGATCGGCGTGAAGCTCGGCCCCTCGACGACGCCGGAGACCATGCTCGAGCTGATCGACAAGCTCGACCCGGAGCGCGAGCCCGGCCGGCTCACCTTCATCACCCGGATGGGAGCCGGAAAGATCCGCGACGCGCTGCCGCCGCTGCTCGAGGCGGTCACGCGCAGCGACGCCCTGCCGCTGTGGGTCACCGACCCGATGCACGGCAACGGGCTGACGACCCCGACCGGCTACAAGACCCGGCGCTTCGACGACGTGGTCGACGAGGTGAAGGGCTTCTTCGAGGCGCACCGAGCGGCGGGAACGCACCCGGGCGGCATCCACGTGGAGCTCACGGGCGACGACGTCACCGAGTGCCTCGGCGGCTCGGAGCACATCGATGAGGCGACGCTGGCCACCCGCTACGAGTCGGTCTGCGACCCGCGGCTCAACCACATGCAGTCGCTCGAACTCGCCTTCCTTGTGGCTGAGGAGCTGCGCGGCCGCGCACTCTGACTCCGTCCCGCCGGTCGACCCGTCGCTCAGGGGCGGCTCGGCCTCCGGGACGTCAGGTCGTGATCGTGATGGACAGCTGGATGGTCGTCCCGCGCTGCACGAGGTCACCGGCCTTGTTGGACTGGTTGGTGACCTTCGTCAGCTCGTTCGGCGCCGCGTCGATCAGCGGACCGAGGGTGGTCAGCGAGTAGCTCCACGCGAGGTTTGCCGCCTCGAGGGCCGCCTTCGCCTGGTCGCGGTTCATCCCGACCAGGTTCGGTACGGCCACCGGCTTCGGGCCCTTCGAGGTGACGACGGAGATGGCGTCTCCCGTCACCGCCGGTGCCTCCGGGTTCGCCTGGGTGAGGACCACGCCGACGGCGACCGTGTCGCTCCAGTCCTCGCCGCTGCGGTCGAGCGCGAGGCCTGCGGCCTTCGCCTTCGCTGTCGCGTCGTCGATCGAGAGACCGACGACGTTGGGGATCGGTCCGAGGCTCACCACCATCGCGATGCTGCTGGTCTCCGACATCGTCTTGGGCAGCGCGGAGCCGTCGGGGAGCGCGGCGGAGATGACCACGCCCGCCGCGACGTCGGCGTCGAACCTTCTCGACACATCGCCGACGGTGAAGGAGCCTGCGGCGACCTTCGCGGTCGCGTCGGCCTCCGAGAGGCCGGCGAGATCGGGGACCGGCAGCTGGCGCGGCCCGCTGGAGACCGTCAGGGTGATGACGGAGCCCTTGTGCACTCCCTGCCCGCCGGGCGGATCGGAACTCATGACTGTGCCCGCGGGAACGGTGAGGTCGGGTGCCGCCTGCGGCTCTACCTCGAACCCCTGCGCCTGCAGCTGGGTCGTCGCGTCTTGCTGGGACTGGCTGACGACGTTCGGGATCGACACGATCGCCCCCGGTCCCTCGCCGAACCACCAGGCCGTTCCTCCGCCGATCAGGGCGAGGAGGAGCACGACCACCGTCAGCAGGACTCCACGGCGCCGCCGGACGCGGCGCTTCGCGGCGAGACGGGCGACCGTGTCGTCGTCCTCGTCCATCACCAGGACGGCGCCGGTAGCCGGCGAGCGCTCGATGACCGAGGTGCGGCCGGGCTCCGCCGGGGCGAAGAGGGCCGTCGCCGGTTCGGGAACGGGGAGCGGAGCGACCGCCTGGGTGTCGCCGCGCCGGTCGCTCGGAGTGATGCCCATCAGGCGTTCGGCCTCGAGCAGCTGCGCGAGCATGACTCCGGCGTCCCGGGGGCGCATGTCCGGGTCGCGCTCGGTCGCCCAGAGCACGAGCTCATCGAGCGAGGTGGGCACTGAGGCGACCGTCGCACTCGGGTAGGGCACGGAGTCGTTCGCGTGCTGGTAGGCGATCTGCATCGGCTGCTCGCCCGTGAAGGGCTGCTGGCCGGTGAGCATCTCGTAGATCATGATCCCGATGGCGTAGATGTCGCTGCGGGTGTCGGCGGTACCGCGGGTGACCAGCTCGGGGGAGAGGTAGGCGATGGTGCCCAGGAGCGCCTGGCCGGAGGCGGTGTTCGCGGAGGCGGCGCGAGCGAGGCCGAAGTCGCCGATCTTGATCCGGCCATCATCGGCGAGGAGGACGTTCTCTGGCTTGAGGTCGCGGTGCAGGATGCCGGCTCGGTGCGCGGCGGCGAGACCGGAGAGCACCGAGTGCATGATGTCGACCACCTGCTGGGCGGTCAATCGGCCGCGTTCCTTCAGCAGGTCGCGCAGGGTGATGCCGGGGAGATACTCCATCACCAGGTAGGCCATGTCCGAGTCCTGGCCCTGGTCGAAGACGCTCACGACGTTCGGATGGGCGAGGCGGGCGGCCGAGCGCGCCTCCTGGACGAAGCGGTTCTTGAAGGTCGCATCATCGGAGAGGTGACCGTGCATGACCTTCATCGCGACGCGGCGCTCAAGGCGCTGATCGTGTGCCAGATAGACGGTTGCCATGCCGCCCCGCGCAATTCGCGAGCGCACCTCGTACCGGCCGTCGACGAGACGGCCGAGGAGAGGGTCGAGCTGGCTGGTGGTCACGCGATGAGTCTAGGCAAGACCCCCGGCGGAACCGGTGAGCGACGCCCGGGCGGCGCAGGACCCGGCCCGTCCCACCTGGCCGCCGTCGCGGTTGGCGGCCCTGCGGGCTCGTGGCAGTCTTAACGGGTGACCGACTCGTCCGCTGCCCCCGCCACCTCGACCGACTCCGAGCTGGAGTGGTTGACCGTCCCCGACCTCGTAGAGCTGACCGGACTCGGCGCCGGCCGGGTCCGCCGCCTCCTCGAGGAGCGCCACCTGCTCGGCAGCCGCCGGGACGGTGTCCTGAAGGTGCCGGCCCTCTTCCTCCGCGAGGGCGAGCCGATGACGGAGATCCGGGGCACCGCGATCCTGCTCGCGGACTCCGGCTTCACCGACGATGAGGCCGTCGACTGGCTGCTGGCCGTTGAGGAGAGCCTGGGCACGAGCCCGATCCTCGCCCTCCGCGCCGGTCGCAAGGCCGAGGTCCGTCGGGTGGCCCAGGCCCTGGCCTGAGCCCTGGATCCGCTCCTAGGAGGTGCGGACCGTGACCTGCGCTGCCAGCTCGCGGAGTTCGGCGATGCCCTCGGCTCGCAGCGGCGCGTCGGGGAGGACCGCCGTCGCGGCCTGAACCTCATGGGCGATCCGCTCCTCCAGCTGCTCCAGGGCACCGCTGCCCGCGACGATCTCCTGCGCGCGCGCGATCGCGGCCGCGTCGGCATCGCTGTGGCCGACAACGGCGTCGAGTTCGGCTCGATCGCTCGGCGAGCAGGCGCCGCGGGCCAGCCCGAGCAGCACGGTGCGCTTGCCCTCACGCAGGTCGTCGCCGGCGGGCTTGCCCGTCACGGCCGGGTCGCCGAAGACGCCGAGTACGTCGTCGCGCAGCTGGAACGCGATCCCGACCGGGAGTCCGAAGCGGCGCAGCGCGTCGAGCTGGGCGTCATCACCGCCGGCCAGCGAGCCTCCGATCGCGAGTGGCGCCTCGATGCTGTACTTGGCGCTCTTATACACGACCACCCGCTCGGCTCGCTCCAGGTGCTCGTGCTCGGGGTGGCGCACCCACGCGCTCTCTTCGAGGATGTCCAGGTACTGGCCCAGGGTGACTTCGGTGCGCATCAGGTTGAACTCGGCTCGTGCGCGCTCGGCGGCGGCGCGGTCGCCGAGCGACCACTCCGCGTCGGCGAAGATCTCGTCGGACCAGACCAGGAGTAGGTCGCCCAGGAGGATCGCGGAGGAACGGCCGAACTCGTCGCGGTCTCCGCTCCAGTCGCCGTCGGCGTGGAGGAAGGAGAAGCGCCGGTGCGCCGCAGGCGCGCCGCGGCGGGTGTCGGAGTTGTCGATCACGTCGTCGTGCACGAGCGCCGCCGCGTGGAACAGCTCAAGGCTCGCCCCGACTCGAGCGATCGGATCGGAGCCACTCGGGTGGGCCTGGCTCGGGGCGCTCGAGACGGCGTTCCAGCCCGCCTCGCAGAAGCGCGCGCGAAACCGCTTGCCCCCGCTGAGAAAGTCCCGCGAAAGGTCGCCGAGGGCGGAGACGTCCTCTCCTATGGAGCGCAGAATTGGTGTGCGCCCGGTGAGGAATTCATCGATTCGGAGCTGGACGCGATCGATGAGTCGAGAGCTGTGGTTCACCCGACCAGCCTATGCACCGAAGGTGCCTGGTGACTGCGTCGGGCTCGGTCTACACTGAAGCGCCGCCCGACCGCTCGAGCCCAGACCCCGCCTACTCGGTGTCGTTCCGCGGAAGGATCGACGCCACGCCCTATCGACGCCACACCCTGAAGGGGTCATGATGCCGCTTTCGGAACACGAGCAACGGCTCCTCGATGAGATGGAGCGCAACCTCTATCAGAACGATGCCGATTTCGTGGCGGCGGTCGGCAAGGGGCGCGGCGGCACCAACTACCGCGCTCTGGTGCTCGGCATCCTCCTCGGCATCCTCGGTCTCGGCGTCCTCGTGGCGGGCGTGGTCGTGCGTCAGCCCCTCGTCGGCATCCTCGGCTTCGCGTTCATGCTCGGCGGTGTGATCGTCGCGATGCGGCCGGCAGCCGGTGGTTCCTCCGCGCCCGGGCTCCCCGACGTCGGTCGGCAGACCAGGCCCCGCACGGGCAACCGCCAGGGCTCCGGTTTCATGGACCGTCTGAACGACAGGTGGGACAACCGCGGAGACGGGCGCGGCTAGCCCCCCCCTCCGCTCCACCCCAGGGTCGATCCTCACGGATCGGCCCTTTTTTCGTGCCTCGGCCCTCCCCTCAGCCGCAGTTCTCCTCCACTTCGCCCCACCATCACGGATCCGCGGAATGACGCGGATCACGGGGGTCCCTTCGGCGCGCCACGGCCTGTGCCCGGGTTGTGAGTGGGGGGAAGTGGAGTACTGTGGAGGACACACCATCCGTGGCCGGAAGAACTGGGGGGCAGTCCGTGTTCCTCGGCACCCATTCCCCCAAACTCGACGAGAAGGGCCGTGTGATCCTCCCCGCCAAGTTCCGCGACGAGCTCTCCTCCGGAGTCGTCGTCACGCGCGGCCAGGAGCGGTGCCTCTACGTGTTCAGCCAGGCCGAGTTCGAGGTGATGCACGAGAAGATCCGGCAGGCGCCGGTGACCAGCAAGCAGGCACGCGACTTCCTCCGGGTGTTCCTCTCGGGGGCGAGCGCCGAGATGCCGGACAAGCAAAACCGCGTGACCCTGCCGGCTCCGCTGCGCGCTTACGCCGGGCTGGACCGCGACCTGACCGTCATCGGGGCGGGCAACCGCGCCGAGATCTGGGCGCAGGACGCCTGGGAGAGCTACCTGCACGAGCAGGAGTCCGTGTTCTCCGACACTCAGGAGGAGGTGATCCCCGGCCTGTTCTAGCTCCTGTCGCGCGACTCCCAGCCACTCGGCGCCCGGACGCACCTTCCCCGGTGTCCGGACGCGAGCTGGATGGGGATCGGGCGACAGGATCGGGACCGGCGGGACCGCCATGACAGAGAACACTCCCCAGAACACCCCCCGCCCCACCGAGCAGCGGCACCTCCCCGTGCTGCTCGAGCGCTGCGTCGAACTCCTGGCACCGGCGCTAGAGCGCGACGGGGCAGTGGTCGTGGATGCGACGCTCGGCATGGGCGGGCACTCGCTCGCGTTGCTCGAGCGCTTCCCGGGGCTGCACCTCGTCGGTCTGGATCGTGACCCCGAGGCCCTGCAGCTCGCGGGGGAGAGGCTCGCGGCCCACGCCTCCCGGATCGACCTCGTGCACGCCGTCTACGATGAGCTGCCGGACGTGCTCGACGAGCTGGGCATCGACACGATCGACGGCGCGCTTTTCGACCTCGGCGTCTCCTCGCTCCAGCTCGACGAGACCGAGCGCGGTTTCTCCTACTCCAAGGACGCGCCGCTGGACATGCGGATGGACTCGACCGCCCCGCTCACTGCGGCGACCGTTCTCGCCGAGTACGACGAGAGCGCCCTGCGCCGACTCTTCCACGAGTACGGCGAGGAGCGGCTCGCTGCTCGCTACGCGAAAAAGATTGTCGAGGCGCGCCGCGAGGGCCCGCTGGAGCGCTCCGGCCGGCTGGTCGAGATCATCCAGGCGGCGACCCCGGTCGCGATCCAGCGCAACGGCCACCCCGCCAAGCGCGTCTTTCAGGCGCTGCGGATCGAGGTCAATCAGGAGTTGTCCGTTCTCGGGCGGGCGATTCCCTCGGCACTGGCCCGGATCGGCGTCGGCGGGCGGATCGTCGTCGAGGCGTACCAGTCGCTCGAGGACCGCATCGTCAAGCGCGCGCTCCAGGCCGCGTCCTCCTCCACTGCCCCGGACGGTCTCCCGATGGAGCTGCCGGAACACCGACCCGAGTTCCGACTCGTCATCCGCGGGGCCGAGCTCGCCTCCGAGGACGAGAAGGCCCAGAACCCCCGAGCGACACCCGTGCGTCTGCGCGCGGCCGAGAGGATCAGGAGCACTGCATGAGCGCTACCGCCGTCATCGACCCCGCCATTATCGACACCGCCCGTCGGGCACGTCCCGAGGAGCGCACGCCCGGCCCCCGGATTGAAGCCGTCCCGTCGGGCCGGGTGAAATCGCGTCCCACGCTTGTCTACGGGATCGTCGCCGTCGCCGGACTGTTCGCGATCATCGTGGTGCAGCTCCTGGTGAGCGTCGGACTCTCGCAGGGGGCCTACCAGATCTCGGCGCTACAGACCGAGCAGAAGTCGCTCACTCGCAGCAACGCAGAGAAGCAGAACGCGGTCGACACGCTGAGTTCGCCGCAGAACCTCGCCACGGCGGCGCAGGGCCTGGGCATGGTCGCGAACACCGCGCCCGTCTACCTCCGCCTCTCCGACGGCGCCGTCCTCGGCGACCCGTCCTCGGCCAGCTCGAGCGAGGTCGCGGGTACCGCCGCGACGCCACTGGTGTCGAACGCTCTCGTTCCTGCTCTTCAATCGGGTGCGAGCGCGTCCTCCCCGGCCGTCGACGGTGCAGCCGTACCGTTGCAGGGCGAGTTGCCCGCGCCCATCACACACTGACGCAGCCCGCACTGATGCACAGAAGGACACCGCCGCAGTGAGACACCACCGCTCGAGTAGACGCCGCACGGCCGTCACGTTCGTCATCATCGTCGCCGTCGTCGGACTTTTCATCGGCAAGCTGGTCGACATCCAGATCGTGCGGGCGAACGAGCTCACCGATGCGGCCGCCCAGAACCAGTCGAACAGCGTTGTCACCTACGGTCAGCGCGGTCCGATCGTGGACCGCTCCGGAACAGTGCTCGCGGACACCACCACGCGCTACCGTCTGACGACCTCGCCGAAGAACGTCGCGGAGTTCCCGCGTGAGCTGGGCGGCGACCAGAAGGTCATGGTCAGCGTCCAGCAGGCCGCCTCTGAGATCGGCGCCGTCACCGGCCAGACCATCGAGCAGATCACCGGAGCGGTCGACGCGGCACTGGCGAAGGACGCGAAGGCCAACTACCTGGTCCTCGCCGAGGGGCTCGACCTGGAGGCGTACCAGAAGCTCGTCGCGCTCGACATCCCGTGGACCTACTTCGAGACGCAGCAGGGCCGCAGCTACCCCAATGGCGCGGTGGCCGGCAACCTCGTCGGCTACGTCGGAGCGGACGGAGCCGCCCAGGAGGGCATGGAGTACGCCGAGAACACCTGCCTCGCCGGGCAGAACGGCTCCGAGAGCTACGAGCGCAGCGCCGACTACGTTCGGATCCCGGGCAGCACCGTCTCAGAGACACCGGCCGTGGACGGCGGGACGCTGAAGCTCACCATCGACTCCGACCTGCAGTACTACTCGCAGCAGGTTCTCTCGCAGCGGGTCGCCGAGGTCGGTGGTAGCTACGGGATCGTCGTGGTGCAGGAGGTCAAGACCGGCAAGCTGCTCACCGTCGCAGAGACTCCGACCGTCGACCCGAACAACGTCGAGGCGAGCGGCTCGGCGGACCGCAGCTCGCGCGCCTTCCGGGCGCCCTTCGAGCCGGGCTCCACCTTCAAGCCGATGACGGCCGCGATGCTGATCGACCAGGACCAGGCAAGCCCGACGACGCACGTCGTCGTTCCGGACGCCTTCGAGAAGGACGGCGCGTCGTTCAGTGACGACTTCTCGCACACGCCGACGAACTACACGCTGACCGGCATCCTGAAGGACTCCTCCAACGTCGGTATCTCGATGCTCGGCTCTCGCCTGTCGGCCCAGACCCGGTACGACTACCTGCAGAAGTTCGGCCTCGGCGCCCCCACCACCAGCGGCTTCCCCGGCGAGGAGGGCGGCCTCCTCGCCGACTACCAGGACTGGGACAACCAGACGAACTACACGACGATGTTCGGCCAGGGCGTTTCAGCGACCGCCGTGCAGGTCGCGAGCATCTACCAGACGCTCGGCAACGGCGGAGTCCGGCTCCCGGCGCAGCTGATCGCGGGCTGCACCACGGCCGAGGGCTCGGAGGTGGACGTGCCCGACTCGACGGGGTCCCAGGTGGTCTCGAGTTCGGCGGCCAAGCAGGTTGTCGACATGCTGCAGACTCATTACAACGAGGGTTGGCTGGCGAAGGACATCCACATCGACGGCTACAACATCGCCACCAAGACCGGCACCGCTCAGCAGCCGGACGGCAAGGGCGGCTACTCGAAGAGCTACACGGTCTCGCTCGCCGGACTCGCTCCGGCGGAGGACCCGGAGTACGTCGTGACGGTCACCATCGCCGATCCGGTTAAGATGAATACGTCCCAAGCGACGGCTCCGGTATTCCAGCAGGTCATGACGCAGGTGCTCAAGACCAACCGGGTGGAGCCGTCCACGGTTCCTCCCGTCGAGTACCCCACGACGTGGTGAGCCCGGCCGGGACCGCGATCCAGGTACCAGAACGAGAGAAAGAGCGGGCAGTGCACGACCCTCGCCCGCAGTCCTCCCTCCGCCCCGAGCACCCCGTGCCGCGCAGCCTCTCCCAGCTCGTCGCCGAGTTCTCGCTCGGGCCGGTCGTCGGTGTCGAGGGCGTCGAGGTGAGCGGGGTCACTCTCGACTCGAACCAGGTCGAATCCGGCGATCTCTACGTCGGTGTCGCGGGGCGGCGGGCACATGGCGCGGCCTTCGCGTCCGCGGCTGCCGCGTCCGGCGCTGTGGCCGTGCTGACCGATCCCGCCGGTGCGGAGCTCGCCGCCGACAGCGGCCTCCCCGTCCTGGTGACCCCCGATCCGCGTGCCGCCCTGGGCGATGTCGCCGCGTGGATCCACCGCACGCGCGAGGACGTGCCGACGCTCTTCGGAGTGACGGGCACGAACGGCAAGACGAGCGCCGTCTACCTCCTCGACGCCCTGCTGCGCCGGCTCGGGGTCGTCTCGGGGCTCAGCTCCACGGCGGAGCGGCGCATCGGCGATGTCGCGGTCGTCAGCTCGCTGACCACTCCCGAGGCGAGCGAGCTGCACGGCCTGCTGGCCCGGATGCGCGAGTCCGCCGTCCGCGCGGTCTCGATCGAGGTCTCGGCGCAGGCGCTCAGTCGGCATCGGATCGACGGCCTCGTCTTCGACGTCGTCGGCTTCACCAACCTCAGCCACGACCACCTCGACGACTACTCCGACATGCGCGAGTACTTCGAGGCCAAGGCCGACCTTTTCGAGCCGGAGCGGGCGCGACGCGGTGTCGTCACCGTGGACAGCGCGTGGGGCCGCGAGCTCGCCGAGCGCAGCCGCATTCCCGTCGCGACGCTCGCCAGCTCGTCGGTCGTCGGAGTCGCCCCCACCACTCCCGCCGACTGGTCGATGACCGTCGTCGACGCGACCGCCGACAGCACCATGTTCCGCCTCGACGGGCCCGAGAACCGCTCCGTCGTCGTCACCGTCTCGCTGATCGGCTGGTACATGGCGGCGAACGCGGCGCTCGCGATCGTGATGCTGGTGGAGTCGGGTTTCGACCTGGACGCCATCGCGCACGCGCTGGAGGACAGTCGGCTCGACGTCTACATCCCCGGCCGCGCCGAACTGGTCTCGGGCGTGCGCGGGCCGCGCGTCTACGTCGACTACGGCCACACTCCTGACGCTTTCCAGAACGCGCTCGAGGCGCTGCGGACCATCACTCCCGGTCGCCTGTTCATGGTGTTCGGTGCCGACGGCGACCGCGACACCACGAAGCGCAGCGACATGGGCGCCATCGCGGCGCGTCTGGCCGACGTCGTGATCGTGACCGACTTCCACCCGCGCTGGGAGGATCCGGCCGCCATCCGTGCCGCGCTCCTCCAGGGGGCCCGGGCCGCCGCGCCCGACCGGGAGATCCACGAGATCGCCGACCCGCGCGCGGCCGTGCGCGCTGCCGTCGCTCTCGCGCACGAAGGGGACTCGATCCTCTACGCCGGGCCCGGCCACGAGGACCACCAGGAGATCGCAGGAGTGCACATGCCGTATTCGGCCAGAGACGACGTCCGTGACGCACTGCGTGAGGCAGGCTGGCTGTAGATGATCGCCCTCACCCTCACCGAGATCGCCGAGGCCGTCTCCGGCCGCCTCCACCTGGCCGGCTCGGCCGCCACGGCCGCCACCGTTGTGGACGGAGCGACCGAGACCGATTCCCGCGAGATCGCGCCCGGCGGGATCTTCGTCGCCAAGCGCGGCGAGCACACCGACGGCCACCTCTTCGCGCCCGCCGCGCTCGAGCACGGGGCTGCGCTCCTGATCGTGGAGCGTCCGCTCGACCTCGACGTGCCGCAGGTTCTCGTCGACGACTCGGTCGAGGCGCTCGGCGCCCTCGCGACCGAGGTCGTCCGCCGTGTGCGAGCGAAGGGTGGGCTCACCGTCATCGGTGTTACCGGTTCGAACGGCAAGACGACGACCAAGAACCTCCTGCGCACGATCCTCGAGCGCGTCGGCGAGACGGTCGCGCCGCGCGGCTCCTTCAACAACGAGGTCGGTGCGCCGATCACGATGCTGCAGGTGTCGGAGTCGACGCGCTTCCTCGTCGCCGAGATGGGGGCGAGCGCGGTCGGCGAGATCCGCCGCCTCGTCCGGATGGCGAAGCCGGATGTCGGCGTCGTGCTCGCGGTGGGCCTCGCGCACGCGGGGGAGTTCGGCGGGATCGAGCGCACGCTCGAGGCCAAGACCGAAATGGTCGCCGACCTCACCGTCGACGACGTCGCCGTGCTGAACGCTGATGATGGCCGTGTCGCCTCGATGGCGGCCCGCGCCGCCGCTCGCGTCCTCTGGTTCGGCCGCGGCGAGAGCGCTGATGTTCGCGCCGTCGACATCGACGCCACCCCGGACGGCACCCGCTTCACGATCGAGGTCGCAGCGGGGGAGGGCCGGGAGTCCGCCCGTGCCGAGCTCCTGCTGCGCGTCCTCGGCGAGCACCACGTGATGAACGCCCTCGCGGCGACCGCCGCCGCGCTCTCGGTCGGAGTGACGCTGCCCGCGATCGTGGACGCGCTCGCCACCGTCACCCTCGCCGAGCGCGGCCGGATGGAGGTCCTCGGCGGCGAGGACGTCCGCGTCATCAATGACGCCTACAACGCGAGCCCCGACTCCACCGCCGCCGCGCTGCGCACGCTCGCCCAGATCGCGAAGCCCCAGGGGCGCACAGTCGCGGTCCTGGGCGAGATGAGCGAACTCGGCGAGTGGGCCGACGAGGAGCACGATCGCGTCGGCCTGCTGGCCGTGCGCTTGAACATCGCCCAGATCGTCGTGGTGGGCCGCGGCGCCCGGCGTATCCACGTCGCGGCCGAGCGCGAGGGGTCCTGGAGCGGCGAGTCCGTTTTCGCCGAGACCTCGGACGAGGCGTTCGCGTTCCTGGAGGAGTACCTGCGCCCGGGTGACACCGTGCTGGTCAAGTCCTCCAACTCCGCGGGCCTGCGTTTCCTCGCCGAGCGTCTCGGGGAGCGCCACCGATGAGGGCACTCCTGCTGGCCGGCGCGCTCTCCGGAGCGTTCACGCTCCTGATGACGCCCCTGTTCATCCGCCTCTTCCACCGCCTGCAGTGGGGCCAGTTCATCCGCGAGGACGGGCCGAAATCGCACCACGTCAAGCACGGCACGGCGACGATGGGGGGCATCGTCATCATCATCGGCACCGTGGTCGGCTACTTCCTCGGAATGCTGTTCGGCAACCGTGCGATCGCCCCCTCCGCGCTGCTCGTGCTGTTCATGATGGTCGGACTCGGGCTCGTCGGCTTCGTCGACGACTTCCTCAAGACCCGCAACCAGCGCAGCCTCGGGCTCGGCGGCTGGGCGAAGATCACCGGGCAGGTGGTCGTCGCGGCGGCCTTCGCCGTCATCGCGATCATGGTCCGCGACTCCAACGGGCTCACGCCCGCGTCCACCTCGATCTCGTTCATCCGCGACCTGCCGTTCGACTTCGCCGCCCTCGGGTGGATCGGCATCGGCCTGTTCGTGCTGTGGATCTGCGTCATCGTCACCAGTACCTCGAACGGGGTGAACGTCGCCGACGGCCTCGACGGCCTCGCGACCGGGTCCTCGATTCTCGCGATCGGCTCCTACGTCATCATCGGCTTCTGGCAGTCGAACCAGTGGTGCTTCGACCAGCGCCTCAGCCCCGAAGTCGTCGACAAGTGCTACCAGGTGAGCGATCCCTTCGATCTGGCGATCATCGCGGCGGCGGTCTCCGGGGCCCTAGTCGGCTTTCTCTGGTGGAACACCTCGCCGGCCCAGATCTTCATGGGCGACACCGGATCCCTCGGCCTGGGTGGCGCGCTCGCGGCCCTGGCGATCCTCACCCGCACCGAGCTGCTCGTCATCCTCATCGGCGGGCTGTTCGTGATCGTGACCGGCTCGGTGATCCTGCAGCGGATCTACTTCAAGCTGACCCGGGGTAAGCGCATCTTCCTGATGAGCCCGCTCCACCACCACTTCGAGCTCAAGGGCTGGGCCGAGATCACCGTCGTCGTCCGCTTCTGGATCATCGCCGGCATCTTCGTCGCCGCCGGTGTCGGGCTCTTCTACCTGGAATGGCTCTCGCTGGAATGACCGATCGCACCCGTCTCGACTCCCTCCGCAGCTGGCACTCGAACTGGCGGGGCCTGCGGGTCGCCGTGCTGGGCCTGGGCGTCACGGGGTTCTCGGTAGCCGACACGCTGACCGAGCTCGGCTCGGAGGTGCTGGTGCTCGCCGACCGCGCCGACGAGGAGCGCGAGCGCCTGCTCGAGGTGATCGGTGCGCGCCTGCACCGCGCGGACAGCCTCGACTCGGCCCCGGAGGAGCTGCGCTCGTTCGCACCGGAGCTGGTCGTGGTCTCACCCGGCTTCCGGCCGACGCACCCGATCCTGCGGTGGGCGCGGGAGTCCGGGATCATCGTGTGGGGCGATGTCGAGCTGGCCTGGCGGGTCCGCGACAAGGTCCTCAGGGCCGACGGCACTCCGGCGGACTGGGTGGTCGTGACCGGGACCAACGGCAAGACCACGACCGTCCAGCTCACGGCGACGATGCTCGTGGCCGGCGATCTCCGCGCCGCTCCGTGTGGCAACATCGGCGTCCCCGTGCTCGACGCCGTCCGTGACCCGCAGGGCTTCGACGTCCTCGTCGTCGAGCTCTCGAGCTACCAGCTGCACTATCTGGGCGCGATCGAGCCGATCGCGAGCACCTGCCTCAACATCGCCGACGACCACCTGGACTGGCACGGCTCCTTCGAGGCGTACCGCGCCGCCAAGGGGAAGGTCTACGCCGGAACACGCGTCGCCTGTGTGTACAACCGGGCGGATGCGGCGACCGAGCAGATGGTGCTGGACGCCGACGTGATCGAGGGAGCGCGCGCGATCGGCTTCGGCCTGGGCGTGCCCGGGCCCAGCGACTTCGGTGTCGTCGACGGCATCCTCTGCGACCGCGCCTTCCTCGAGGACCGGCGCACCAGCGCGCTCGAGATCGCCACCGTCGACGAGCTCGCCGAGCGTCACCTCGCCGCACCGCACATCGTGCAGAACGTCCTGGCGGCGGCCGCGCTCTCCCGTGCCTGCGGGATCGAGGTCGCCGCGATCCGCCGGGCGCTGGCGAGCTTCGAGCTCGACGAGCACCGCATCCAGGTCGTGGCCGAGCGCTCGGGGGTGACCTGGGTGAACGACTCCAAGGCGACGAATCCGCATGCCGCCGACGCCTCGCTGCGCGCCTATCCGTCGGTCGTCTGGGTCGTCGGCGGGCTGCTCAAGGGAGTCGACGTGGATGCCCTGGTCGCCGCGCACGTCAACCGACTGCGCGGTGCGGTGGTGATCGGCGCGGATCGCTCGGCGCTGCTCGGCGCATTCGGGCGACACGCGCCCGCCCTCCCCGTGCGCGAGGTCGTCCCGGACGACACTGGTGCCGTGATGCAGGCGGCCGTCGAGGCCGCCGCGACGCTCGCCCGCCCGGGCGATGTCGTTCTGCTCGCACCCGCTGCAGCCTCGATGGACCAGTTCCGCGACTACGCGGCTCGGGGCCGCTCCTTCGTGGCCGCCGTGGCGACACACCTGGGAGGGGGAGCCGATGACCGCTCCGACGACGAGCCGCCTCGCGGGCCGCTCGCGCACTGAGTCGCGCGGGAAGGACCGGAGCGGGGCCCGCTCCGCGCGGATCGTCCTCTCGAAGGTCTTCGCTTCCCACTCGCCGAACTTCTACCTGCTCTTCGGCACCACGCTCTTCCTGGTGCTGTTCGGGCTGACGATGGTGCTCTCCTCCTCGTCGGTCACCTCCTACGTGTCGAGCGATGACTCGTTCGGCGGGTTCCTGCGCCAGGGCGGCTTCGCGCTACTCGGCATCCCGATGATGCTGGTGGTCTCGCGACTGCCCGTCACTGTCTGGAAGCGGATCACGCCCGCCTTGCTCGTGGCCGGCTGCGTCCTGCAGGGTCTCGTGCTTTTCACGCCGCTCGGCGAATCCGTCGGCGGCAACCGCAACTGGATCCGACTCGGCGCGTTCAGCATGCAGCCGTCCGAGATCATCAAGCTCGCCCTCGCGCTCTGGCTGGGGCTCCTGCTCGCCCGCCGCTACCGCTCGGCGAAGGACTGGAAGGACGCGCTCGTCCCGGTCCTCATCGTCGGCGGCTTCGCGATCGGCCTGGTCCTGATCGGCGGCGACCTCGGGACGGTCGTCATCATGGCGGGCATCGTCCTCGCGGCGCTCTTCTACGCGAACGTGCAGATGCGGATCCTCGTCCCGATCGTGGTCGTCGGGGCGATCGGAGCGGTGCTGTTCGCCGTATCGAGTGACAACCGGCTCACCCGGATCATGTCCTTCCTCGGCGACTGCTCGAACGTCGAGGAGTACCAGAACTCGTGCTGGCAGCCGGTGCACGGCACCTGGGCGATGGCTTCCGGCGGGATCTTCGGCGTGGGCCTGGGCAACTCCAAGGCCAAGTGGTCGTGGCTGCCCGCCGCCGACAACGACTACATCTTCGCGATCATCGGCGAGGAGCTCGGACTGATCGGCGCGATCGTCGTGCTGGCGTTGTTCGTCGTGCTCGCCGTCGCATTCTTCCGCGTCATCCACGCCTCCACCGATCCGTTCGTGCGGATCAGCACGGGCGCGATCATGGTCTGGCTGATCGGCCAGGCCTTCGTCAACATCGGCGTGGTGCTGGGGGTGCTCCCCGTGCTCGGGGTCCCCCTGCCGCTGATCTCCTCCGGAGGCACCGCTCTGCTCAGCTCGCTCCTCGCCATCGGCGTCGTCCTCTCCTTCGCCCGCACGCAGACAGCGCCCCTGCCCGGCGCGGGCGTCCTGCGCCGCAGGAAGGCGGCGGCCGAGTGACCCGCTACCTGCTCGCCGGTGGCGGCACAGCCGGCCACGTGAATCCGCTGCTCGCGACCGCCGACGAGATCCGCTCGCGGCGTCCGAACGACGAGGTGCTGGTGCTGGGCACCGCTGAGGGACTGGAGGCGCGTCTGGTCCCCCTGCGCGGCTACGAACTCTCGGTGATTCCGCGCCTGCCGTTCCCGCGGCGGCCGAACCCGGCCGCGCTGCGCTTCCCGGGCGCCTTCGGCGCCACCGTCGCCGGGATCGTGCGGACGATTCGTGAACGGCGGATCGACGCGGTCGTCGGTTTCGGCGGGTACGCCGCGGCCCCCGCCTACCTCGCCGCCCGTCGCGCCGGCGTCCCCTTCACCGTGCACGAGGCGAACGCGCGCCCCGGGCTGGCCAATCGCCTCGGCGCCCGCGCGACTCGCTCCGTCGGCGTCGCGTTCGAGGGCACTTCGCTGCCGCACGCGCGGATGGTAGGGATGCCGCTGCGCCGCGAGATCGCGCAGCTCGACCGCGCCGCCCGCCGCGACGAGGCAATGGCCGCGCTGGGTCTGGATCCGTCGCGGTCGACCCTCCTGGTCACCGGTGGCTCCCTCGGCGCCCGGCGGATCAACGCGACCGTGCACGCCGCCGCCCCCGCCCTCGTCGCCACCGGCTTCCAGATCCTGCACATCACCGGCGGCCGCGCAGAGATCACGGACCCCGGTATCGCGGGCTATCACCTCCTCTCCTACTGCGACCGGATGGACCTCGCGCTCTCGGCCGCCGACGTCGCCGTCTCCCGTGCCGGCGCGGCGACCGTCAGTGAGCTGACCGCGCTGGGCCTGCCCGCGGTCTACGTCCCGTACCCGGTCGGCAACGGCGAGCAGCGCTTCAACGCGCGCGGCGTGGTCGATGCTCGTGGGGCCGTCCTCGTCGAGGACGCGGCCTTCCTCCCCGGTTGGGTCGAGCGCGAGCTCGTACCGCTGCTGGGCGATGCCGTCCGCCGCGACGAGATGGCGTGCAGGGCGGCTCGCATCGGCGTGCGCGACGGCTCCGGGAGGCTCGTGGACCTGATCGAGTCGAGTCTCACCGCGCCGAGATGAGGTCGCTCCGCGCGGCTCGGGGGCGCACTCCGGCCCAGCGTTTACACTGATCCGGCGCACCGAGCAAGGCACCTTCCGCCCGCCGTGTCCCACCCGAAAGCGAGAGCCCCGTGATCAAGCCCGACCTCGGCATCACCGTCCCCGACGAGCTCGGCTCGGTCCACTTCATCGGCATCGGCGGCTCCGGGATGAGCGGGATCGCGCGCCTGTTCCAGCACGCCGGCCACCGGGTCACCGGCTCGGACGTGCGTGAGTCGCACCCGATCGAGCAGCTGCGCGAACTCGGGGTCCCGGTCGCCATCGGGCATGACGCGGCCACTCTGGGCGACGCCGAAGCGGTCGTGGTCACCTCGGCGCTCTGGCCTGACAACCCCGAGTACCTGCTCGCGAAGGAGCGCGGCCTGCCCGTCCTGCACCGCTCGCAGGCGCTCGCCTGGCTGGTGCGCGGCAAGCGCCTGGTCGCGGTCGCCGGCGCGCACGGCAAGACCACCTCGACCGGGATGATCGTGACGGGCCTGCTCGGCGTCGACGCCGACCCGAGCTTCGTTAACGGCGGGATCATCGAGAGCCTCGGTACCTCCTCCGCCGCCGGAGCCGGCGAGGTCTTCGTGGTCGAGGCGGACGAGTCCGATGGCAGCTTCCTCCTCTACGACCCCGCGGTCGCGCTCATCACGAACGTCGACCCGGACCACCTCGACCACTACGGCTCGCTCGAGGCCTTCGAGGAGGCTTTCGTCACCTTCGCGTCCTCCGCGAGCGAACTGGTCGTCCTCTCCTCCGACGACCCGGGCGCCGTCCGCGTCGCCGAGCGGATCGTCGACCGCCGGGTGGTGACCTTCGGCGAGGACGTGGGAGCGGACGTCCGCGTCGTCGATCTCGAGCTGGTGGGTCCGGTCGGCTTCTCGCTCGAGTACCAGGGGCGCCGCTACTCCGCCCGCCTGCGCATCCCCGGTCGGCACAACGCGATCAACGCGGCCGGTGCCTTCGCGGTGCTGGTGGGGCTGGGCTTCGACCCGGCGGCCTCGCTCGAGGCCGTGGCGGCGTTCGGAGGAACGGAGCGCCGCTTCGAGCTGCACGGCGCGGTCCGCGGCGTCAGCGTGTACGACGACTACGCCCACCATCCCACCGAGGTCGCGGCCGCTCTTTCCGCCGCGCGTACGGTGGTCGGTGCGGGCCGCATCATCGCAGTGCACCAGCCGCACCTGTACAGCCGCACTCGCCTCTTCGCCCGCGAGTTCGCCGAGACGCTGGAGCGCTACGCCGACGAGACGGTCGTTCTCGACGTCTACGGTGCGCGCGAGGACCCGGAGCCCGGAGTCACCGGCGCGCTGGTCAGCGAGAAGTTCGCCGATCCGTCCCGCGTCTCGTTCGTGCCGGACTGGGCGGAGGCGGCCCGCCGCACCGCCGAGATCGCGCGCGAGGGCGACTTCGTCATCACGCTCGGTTGCGGCGATGTCTACCGGATCATCCCGCAGGTGCTCGAGTCGCTCGGCGCGAGCGAGGCCGCGCCGGTCGCTCGATGACCGCAGCTCACACGCCCGCCGCGGAGGAGCTGCTGTGAGGCGGCCCGACGGCGCCCGTGCACCCTTGCCCGGCCGCGGCGACGGAGCGCGTACCGCGGAGCCGGACACCGAGCCGGTCCACGTCGTCTCCTCGGTCCGCGTGGACCCCACGCGCTCCGAGCAGGAGCCTTCGCGTCTGGACGCCGCCCGCCGCACCCTCGCCGGCCTCAGGCTGCCGGGCGCCGAGCGCCGCGCCGTCTCGCGGGCCGCTCGGGAGCGGAGGCGCTACGAGCGCGGTGAGGTCCGCCGCTTCACCAAGCGCGCTCGTCGGCGGCGCCTGATCGCTCTCGTCGTCGCCGGGTCGCTGGTCGCTCTAGCGGCGGTGGTCGGTGTCGCCGCGTACTCGCCGCTGATGGCGGTACGCACGATCGAGATCACGGGCACCCAGCGTGTTGATGCTGCCGCCATGCAGAGCGCGCTCGACGATCAGCTCGGTGTGCCGCTCACCCTCGTCGACCGCGACGAGGTCGGCCGGGTGCTGGGGGCGTCGCCGCTCATCCAGAGCTACTCGGTGCAGACCCGGCCGCCGAGTACCCTCGTCGTCTCGATCATCGAGCGCTCCCCGCTCGGCGTGATCGCGAAGGGCGGCCGGTTCGAGCTCGTCGATGCGGCAGGAGTGGTCATCGAATCGGCGGACGCGGCGCAGCCGGGCTATCCGGTCCTCACCACCCCATCAGGTGACGCGTCCGGAGCGGGCTTCCGCGCCACCGCGCGTGTGCTGCGCGCACTGCCCGCCTCGCTCGCCGCGCAGGTCACGGCCGCCACGGCCACGACCGGTGACGATGTCGCGCTCACCCTGCAGAACGGCGCGTCCGTGGTGTGGGGCGGCTCCGACGAGTCGGCGCTCAAGGCCGTCGTGCTCGAGAAGCTGATGGCCGCAACCGATCCGGCCGCCGTCGGCAGCTACGACGTGTCCTCGCCCGAAGCCGCGGTCGTCGCGCCCCGATCTTAAGGTCCGGCGGATCCGCGCGTTCTTTCGGGCGTTGCTGGCGTGTCTGCTGGGAGCGCGACCGGACTCCGCCTACCGTCAGAGCCGAACCCCAAATGCATACTCAGCATAACTTTAAGCCTCAACTACAGGTTTAAGGTTCAGCCCGGAGGCCGGAGACGTGACTTCAAACCAGAACTACCTCGCCGTGATCAAGGTCGTCGGCATCGGCGGTGGCGGCGTCAACGCCGTCAACCGCATGATCGAGCTCGGCCTGCGCGGTGTCGAATTCATCGCGATCAATACGGACGCTCAAGCGCTCCTGCTCAGCGACGCCGACGTCAAGCTCGACGTCGGACGTGAGCTGACCCGCGGTCTCGGCGCAGGTGCCGACCCCGAGGTCGGCCGCCGTGCCGCCGAGGACCACGCCGAGGAGATCGAGGAGGTCCTCGCCGGGGCCGACATGGTCTTCGTCACCGCGGGCGAGGGCGGCGGAACCGGCACCGGAGGCGCGCCCGTCGTCGCGCGCATCGCCAAGTCGATCGGCGCGCTGACCATCGGCGTCGTGACCAAGCCCTTCGGCTTCGAGGGCCGCCGCCGCCAGACCCAGGCCGAGGCCGGCGTCGCGACGCTCAAGAACGAGGTCGACACCCTCATTGTCGTCCCGAACGATCGCCTCCTCGAGATCAGCGACCGCGGGATCTCGATGCTGGAGGCGTTCGCGACGGCCGACCAGGTACTGCTCGCCGGTGTCCAGGGCATCACCGACCTGATCACCACCCCCGGCCTGATCAACCTCGACTTCGCCGACGTGAAGTCGGTCATGCAGGGCGCAGGTTCGGCGCTGATGGGCATCGGCTCCTCGCGCGGTGCCGATCGGGCGATCAAGGCGGCCGAGCTGGCCGTCGCCTCCCCGCTGCTCGAGGCCAGTATCGACGGCGCGCACGGCGTGCTGCTCTCGATCCAGGGCGGGTCGAACCTCGGCATCTTCGAGATCAACGATGCGGCCCGCCTCGTTCAGGAGGCGGTGCACGCCGAGGCGAACATCATCTTCGGCGCGGTGATCGACGACACGCTCGGTGACGAGGTGCGCGTGACCGTCATCGCCGCGGGCTTCGACGGCGGCGAGCCGGGCGGGACCGCTCCGGCCGCGATCGCCCAGCCTCGCCAGCAGCAGAGTTCCGCGGCCGAGCCGACCGCCGAGCCGGCTCCCGTTCCGGCTCCCGCCGCGCCGCCCGCTGCCGGCTCGATCTGGTCGAGCACCCCTGTCGCCGCTCCGGCCCCTGTCGCCGACCCGTCCTTCGACGAGGACGACAGCGACCTGGACATCCCGGACTTCCTCAAGTAACCGTGGCTGATCCGGAGCTGGCCGCGCGCTGGGCCGAGGTCTCCGAGCGGGTCGCCGACGCGGCCCGCTCGGTCGGTCGCGAGGCCTCCTCGGTGACGACCATTGTGGTGACCAAGTTCCACCCGGTCTCCGTGCTGCGCGACCTCCTCGAGCTGGGTGTCGTCGACTTCGGCGAGAACAGGCACCAGGAGGCTCAGGAGAAGTCGGTCGACCTCGCGGGTAGCGCGGCGCGCTGGCACTTCCTCGGGCAGCTCCAGAGCAAGAAGGCCCGGCAGGTCCGCCGCTATGCGAGCGCGGTCCACTCCGTCGACCGGCTCGCACTCGTCCCGCTGCTCGACACCGGCGAGGAGCCGCTCGACGTCTTCCTGCAGGTCAACCTCACCGAGGATCCGGACCGCGGGGGAGCGGCCCCGGCCGAGATCGAGCCCCTCGCCGAAGCCCTCGCGCAGGCTCCCGGGCTGACCCTGCGCGGAGTGATGGCGGTCGCTCCGCTGGGCGAGGAGCCCCGTCCCGCCTTCGCCCGGCTGCGTGCGACCTCGGAGCGGCTGCGCTCCATCGACCCCGCCGCGACAGCGATCTCGGCGGGGATGTCGCACGACTTTGCCGAGGCGATCGCCGAGGGTGCGACACACCTGCGAATCGGGACGGCAATCACCGGAGAACGCCCCGCCCGCACCTAACCTCGTGATGACCCACCTGTGGGAGCACACACAACACGGAGGACACCATGGCCAACCCGCTGAAGAAGACGATGGTCTACCTCGGACTCGCCGATGAAGAGGTCGAGTACGAGCGCGCAGAGCCCGTCGAGGCGGCCCCGGCGACGGCCCACCGCGCACCGGTCTCCCCGGTGCAGCCCGTCCCGCCCGTCGAGCCGGTGCAGCAGCCGCGCGCGACGGTCACCCCGCTCCGCAAGCCCACCCCCCAGACCCCGAAGGCGACGGCACACGCCGAGATGAACGAGATCCTCACCGTCCACCCGAAGCAGTACCGTGACGCGCAGGTCATCGCGGAGAACTTCCGCGACGGCATCCCCGTGATCATCAACCTCTCGCAGATGAGCGATGCGGACGCCCGCCGCCTCATCGACTTCGCGAGCGGACTCTCGCAGGGGCTCTACGGCCGTATCGAGCGGGTGACGAGCAAGGTGTTCCTGCTCTCCCCGTCGCACATCACCGTCGCCGGCGACTCCGCCTCGGCCGAGAGTGACGCCGACGCGTCGTTCTTTGCGAAGTCTTGACCTCGGGGAGCCCTGGCCCCCGGTGAACTCCGTCGTCTCGCTCCTCGGGAGCGTCCTCTACTTCGTGCTCCTGCTCTACTTCTTCGCGATGTGGGCGCGGTTCGTGCTCGACCTCGTCCGCGTCATCCGTCGCGACTGGCGCCCGCGCGGTGCCGGCCTCGTCGCCGCGGAGGGCGTCTACACGGTCACTGACCCCCCGATCGGCTTTTTTCGCCGGTTGATCAAGCCGGTCTCGATCGGCCCGATCGCCCTCGACTTCGGCTGGAGTCTCACCATGCTCTGCGTCATCGTGGGCATGTACATCGCGACGTGGCTACAGCGAGCCTAGACGTCCCTGTATCGTTGACACGTCGTATCGTTGACACGTCGTATCGTTGACGCGTCGTATCGTTGGCACGTCCGGACGTTCCCCGCGGTGTCAGCACTGCGCCGTGCGCCTGAAGTTGCTAGCTTTAGTCGCGCGTTGTTAGACGTGTACCTACTTGAAATCGAAGGTGGAAAGCCATGGCGCTCACTCCCGAAGACGTTGTCAATAAGCGGTTCCAGCCGACCAAGTTCCGCGAGGGATACGACCAGGACGAGGTCGACGACTTCCTCGACGAGGTCGTCGTGGAGCTTCGCCGCCTGAACCAGGAGAACGAGGAACTGCGTCAGCGCCTCTCCTCCGGCGACAGCCGCCCCTCGGATGCCCGCGTCTCCGACGCCCCGCGCGAGAGCACTCCTGCTCCTGCCCCGGTCGTCGACGAGGCGCCCGAGCCGGAGCCGCAGCCCGAGCCGGAGCCCACCCCGGCTCCCGCTCCGGTCACCGCTCCGAGCGGTGCCCAGCAGTCAGCCCCGGTCGATGAGGCCGAGAGTTCCAGCGGGCTTCTCCAGCTGGCTCGCCGCCTGCACGAGGAGCACGTACGTGAGGGTGCCGAGAAGCGCGACGCCCTGGTCGCCGAGGGTCGTGCGACCGCCGCGCGTCTGGTCGCCGAGGCAGAGGCCGCACAGCGCCAGCAGATTGCGAAGCTCGAGGAGGAGCGGGCAACCGTCGAACACCGCATCGACGAGCTCCGCACCTTCGAGCGCGAGTACCGCCAGAAGCTCAAGAGCTACATCGAGGGTCAGCTTCGCGACCTCGACACCCAGCCGGCGACGTCGGAGTCCTCGCTGTCGGGCTTTGGGGCGTAGTTCCGCCGCAGCGGACGTCAGGCCGAGGGTGCTCGTCACCCTCGGCCTCGTCGCGCTCGCGGTCTTCGCGATCGATCAGATCGCGAAATTCCTGGTCACGACGACTCTGACCCTCGGCGAGGACGTTCACGTTCTCGGTGACGTGCTGATCCTGCACTACGTGAAAAATCCGGGTGCGGCCTTCTCTCTGGCGAGCGGATCGACGTGGATCTTCTCGATCATCGCGGCCTGCGTCGTCATCGCGGTCATCTGGTTCTCTCGCCGCATCCGGTCCACTCCGTGGGCGGTCTTCTTCGGACTGCTGCTCGGCGGCACGCTCGGCAACCTCTTCGACCGGCTGTTCCGGGAACCCTCCTTCGGGCTCGGACACGTCGTCGACTTCCTCTTCACGCCGTGGCTGCTCCCGGCGATCTACAACGTCGCCGACGTCGCGATCTGCACGGCGATGGCCCTGTTCGTTCTGCTGAGCCTGCGCGGCATCGGGCTCGACGGCAGCCGCGGCGGACGCTGATGGTGCAGTCCCGAGAGCTGCCGGTCCCGGACGGGCTCGACGGCCTGCGCGTCGATGCGGCCGTCGCCAAGTTGCTCGGCTTTTCGCGCACCTTCGCGGCTGAGGTGGCCGAGGCCGGCGGAGTGAGCGTCGATGGCCGGGTCCTCGACAAGAGCGACCGAGTGCGCTCCGGCGCCTGGCTGAGCGTCGAGTGGACCGCGCGCGAGGAGCCTCGGATCGTGCCGATCGCGGTCCCCGACCTCGGCATCGTGCACGACGACGACGACATCGTCGTGATCGACAAGCCGGTCGGGGTCGCTGCGCACCCCGCCGTGGGCTGGGAGGGGCCGACGGTGCTCGGCGCCCTCGCCGCTGCCGGTTTCCGGATCTCGACCTCCGGAGCGGCGGAGCGGGCCGGCATCGTGCACCGCCTCGACGCCGGAACGAGCGGCCTCATGGTCGTCGCGAAGTCGGAGCAGGCCTACACCCACCTCAAGCGCGCGTTCCACGACCGCACGGTCGAGAAGGTGTACCACGCGGTCGTGCAGGGCCATCCGGATCCGCTCGCGGGCACCATCGACGCTCCGCTCGGCCGTCACCCGTCCTCGGACTGGAAGTTCGCGGTCCGCGCCGACGGCAAGCCCTCGGTCACTCACTACGAGACGATCGAGGCCTTCCCGTTCGCCTCCCTCCTCGAGATCCACCTCGAGACCGGTCGCACCCACCAGATCCGCGTGCACATGGCCGCACAGCGCCACCCGTGCGTCGGCGACGCGATGTACGGAGCCGATCCGACCCTCTCGAAGCGCCTCGGCCTCTCCCGCCAGTGGCTCGACGCGGTCCGGCTCGGATTCACGCACCCGGGCACGGGGGAGTGGGTGCAGTTCGAGGCCGCCTACCCCGACGACCTCGCGCACGCCCTGGAGGTACTCCGCGGAGAGTGATCCGCGCCCTCCGGGCGGGAGCCGCGTCCGGCGCGGTTAGACTTCTTCCCGTCGTGCCCACGGGCCCTCCCGGGTCGCCGGCCGTCCCTCCCCTGCCCGCAGTCCGCCGGAGGCGCATCCTTGCCGAGTAACGATTCCTTCGTCCACCTGCACGTGCACAGTGAGTACTCGATGCTCGACGGTGCCGCGCGGGTGAAGCCGCTGATCGATGCGGCGGTCGAGGAGGGCATGCCGGCGATCGCCGTGACCGACCACGGGAACGTGTTCGGAGCCTTCGACTTCTGGCGCACCGCGACGGCGGCGGGGATCAAGCCCATCATCGGCACCGAGGCGTACCTCACTCCGGGCACGCACCGCTCCGACAAGACGCGGATCCGCTGGGGCGACGGGGGCGGCGATGACGTGTCCGGCTCCGGCGCCTATACACACATGACGCTGCTCAGCTCGACCACGACGGGCATGCACAACCTCTTCCGCCTCTCCTCGCGCGCCTCGATCGAGGGCTACTACTTCAAACCGCGGATGGACCGCGAGATCCTCTCGCAGTACTCCGAGGGGCTGATCGGCACGACCGGCTGCCCGAGCGGTGAGGTGCAGACCCGCCTCCGCCTGGGGCAGTACAAGGAGGCGCGGCAGGCGGCCGCCGACTACCGCGACATCTTCGGCGCAGAGAACTTCTTCGCCGAGATCATGGACCACGGTCTCGACATCGAGCGGCGGGTCATCGGCGACGTCATCCGGCTCGCCAAGGATGTGGGCCTCCCGCTCGTCGCCACTAACGACCTGCACTACACCCACGCGCACGACGCGACGTCGCACGCCGCGCTGCTCTGCGTGCAGTCCGGCACAACGCTCGATGACCCCAAGCGTTTCAAGTTCGACGCGGACGAGTTCTACCTCAAGTCGCCGCGCGAGATGCGCCAGGTCTTCCGCGACCACCCCGAGGCCTGCGACAACACACTCCTCATCGCCGAGCGCTGCGACGTGCAGTTCGACACGTCCGCCAACTACATGCCCCGCTTCCCGGTCCCCGAGGGCGAGACCGAGGACACCTGGTTCGTGAAAGAGGTCGAGGCCGGACTGCGCGAGCGCTACCCGGACGGTGTCTCGGAGGAGGTGCGCGCTCGCGCCGACTACGAGACGCAGGTCATCCTGCAGATGGGCTTCCCCGGTTACTTCCTCGTCGTCGCCGACTTCATCAACTGGTCCAAGCGCAACGGGATAAGGGTCGGCCCCGGCCGCGGTTCCGGCGCGGGGTCGATGGCCGCCTACGCGATGAAGATCACCGACCTCGATCCGCTGCGCCACGGCCTGATCTTCGAGCGGTTCCTCAACCCGGACCGCGTCTCGATGCCCGACTTCGACGTCGACTTCGACGACCGTCGCCGCGGCGAGGTCATCCGGTATGTCACCGACAAGTACGGTGACGAGCGCGTCGCCCAGATCGTCACCTACGGCACGATCAAGGCGAAGCAGGCACTCAAAGATGCCTCACGAGTCCTCGGCTTCCCGTTCGGGATGGGCGAGAAGCTGACAAAGGCGATGCCGCCCGCGATCATGGGCAAGGACATCCCGCTCAGCGGAATCAACGACCCCGCACACGCCCGCTACAAGGAGGCGCTCGACGTCCGCACTGTGATCGCCGAGGATCCGCAGGCCAAGCTGGTCTTCGACACCGCGCTCGGACTCGAGAACCTCAAGCGCCAGTGGGGCGTGCACGCGGCCGGCGTCATCATGTCCAGCGATCCGCTGCTCGACATCATCCCGATCATGAAGCGGGAGCAGGACGGTCAGATCGTCACGCAGTTCGACTACCCCGCGTGCGAATCCCTCGGCCTGATCAAGATGGACTTCCTGGGGCTGCGGAACCTCACGATCATCGACGACGCCCTCGACAACATCCGTGCGAACCGCAAGCAGGATCTCGTGCTGGAGGACCTCGAACTCGACGACCCGGCGGCCTACGAGCTGCTGGCCCGCGGAGACACCCTCGGCGTGTTCCAGCTCGACGGCGGACCGATGCGCGGGCTGCTGCGCCTGATGAAACCGGACAACTTCGAGGACATCTCCGCGGTCCTCGCGCTCTACCGCCCGGGACCGATGGGCGCCGACTCCCACACCAACTACGCGCTGCGCAAGAACGGCGTGCAGCAGATCACCCCGATCCACCCCGAGCTCGAGGAGCCGCTCTCGGAGGTGCTCGGTGGGACGTACGGCCTGATCGTGTACCAGGAGCAGGTCATGTCGATCGCGCAGAAGCTCGCGGGCTTCACCCTCGCGCAGGCCGACCTGCTGCGGCGCGCGATGGGCAAGAAGAAGAAGTCCGAGCTCGACAAGCAGTTCGAGGGCTTCTCCGGCGGCATGATCGCCAACGGCTACTCGATGGAGGCCGTCAAGACCCTCTGGGACATCCTCCTGCCCTTCTCCGACTACGCCTTCAACAAGGCGCACTCGGCGGCGTACGGAGTGGTGTCCTACTGGACCGCCTACCTCAAGGCCCACTACCCCGCTGAGTACATGGCCGCGCTGCTCACCAGCGTCGGCGACTCCAAGGACAAGATGGCCGCCTACCTCAACGAGTGCCGGCGGATGGGGATCAAGGTGCTTCCGCCGGACGTCAACGAGTCGATCGGCTTCTTCACCGCGGTCGGCACCGACATCCGCTTCGGTCTCGGCGCCGTCCGCAACGTCGGAACGAACGTGGTCGAGGGGATCCGCGCCGCACGCGAGGAGAAGGGGCGATTCGAGACGTTCCACGACTTCCTCCGCAAGGTGCCGCTCCAGGTGGCGAACAAGCGCACCATCGAATCGCTGATCAAAGCCGGAGCCTTCGATTCGCTCGGCTCGACTCGCCGCGCCCTCGTCGAGGTGCACGAGGATGCCGTCGAGGCCGCCGTCGGGGAGAAGCGCAACGAGGCCAACGGCCAGGTCGGCTTCGACTTCGACAGCCTCTGGGACGAGCCGCAGGCCGCGATCCAGGTGCCCGAGCGTCCGGAATGGGCCAAGCGGGACAAGCTCGCCTTCGAACGCGACATGCTCGGCCTGTACGTGTCCGACCATCCGCTCGCCGGGCTCGAGACCGAGCTCGCCAAGCACTACAGCACGACCATCGCCGACCTGCTGATCTCGGAGACGATCGCCGACGGCGAGACCGTGGTCGTCGCTGGCCTCGTCACGAGCGTCCAACACCGGATGGCCAAAGCCTCCGGCAACCAGTACGGGATGATCCAGGTCGAGGACTTCGGCGGCGAGATCACCTGCATGTTCATGGGGAAGGCGTACCAGGAGTTCGCCCCCGCGCTCACCAACGACTCCATCGTCGTTGTCCGTGGCCGCGTCAGCATGCGCGACGACGGGATGAACCTGCACGCGTTCAGCCTCTTCGCCCCCGAGATGAGCCAGGACGGCGACTCCGGACCGCTCACCGTCTCGATGCCCGAGCCGCGCGCGACCACCGACACGATCTCGCAGCTCAGCGACGTGCTCATCCGCCACTCGGGCCGGACCGAGGTCCGCCTGAAGCTCATCAAGGGCGACACCGCGCGCGTCTTCGAGGTGCCGTTCCCGGTGCGGATCACGCCGGACCTGTTCGGGGAGCTGAAGAGCCTGCTGGGGCCGAACTGTCTGTACTGACTTCCGAGCCGGTCCCTGCCCGGCTCGGCGCGGTTGGCTGGGGAGGGTGTCGGGGTTGTGTGGAGCGGAGTGCGTGCGGCGACGGCGATCCGCTGGGACGCGGATCGGCGGTTCGCCTTGGGCGTGGTGAGCCGGTCCCTGCCCGGCTCGGCGCGGTTGGCTGGGGAGGGTGGCGGGGTTGTGTGGAGCGGGGTGCGTGCGGCTACGGCGATCCGCTGGGACGCGGATCGGCGGTTCGCCTTGGGTGTGGCGGCGAAGGGGTGGCTGCGGGATGGGCGTTGCGCGGCCGGGCCTGGTGGTCGAGGCGCAGCGGGGGCGAGGGAGCCGGGGAGGGCGGCGCGTAGACTGGGGCGGCCATGATCCAGACCCTCGACCTCCGCGGCCGTCGTCCCTCCGCCGCCGAGCTCCTCGACCTCGTACCCCGCAATCCGGGTACCTCCGCGGCCGTCGGGCCCGTGGTCACCGAGCTGATCGCCGACGTCCGCGCGCGCGGTGCCGACGCGCTGCTCGATCAGTCGGAGCGGCTGGACGGCGTGCGCCCCCCGCACCTCCGCGTGCCCGCCGAGCAGATCGCGCAGGCCCTGGACCGCCTCGACCCGGCTATCCGCCGCGCTCTCGAGGAGGCGATCGCCCGTGTCCGTCGCGCCAGCGCCGCGCAGATCCCGCCGGCCCGCACGACTGAGCTCGACGACGGCGCCACCGTCACCCAGCGCTGGCAGCCCGTCGCTCGCGCCGGCCTCTACGTCCCCGGCGGCAAAGCGGTCTACCCCTCGAGCGTCGTGATGAACGCGGTGCCCGCCCAGGCCGCCGGTGTCGCCTCCATCGCCCTGGTCTCGCCGCCGCAGAAGGCATTCGGCGGCTCCGTGCACCCCACGATCCTCGCGGCTGCCGCGCTGCTGGGCATCGACGAGGTCTACGCGCTCGGAGGCGCGGGCGCAGTCGCCGCGCTGGCCTACGGTGTCGACTCGATCGGCCTCGATCCCGTCAGCATCATCACCGGCCCGGGCAATATTTGGGTCACCACGGCGAAGCGCCAGGTGCTCGGCCAGGTCGGCATCGACTCCGAGGCCGGCCCAACGGAGATTCTCGTCATCGCCGACGACTCCGCCGACCCGCGCCTGGTCGCTGCCGACCTGGTCAGTCAGGCCGAGCACGACGAGGCCGCGTCGGCGGTCCTGGTGACGGACAGCGCCAACCTCGCCGCAGCCGTGCAGCGCGAGGTCGCCGAGCAGGCGGCAGGCACCCAGCACGCCGAGCGGGTCGCGATCGCGCTCGGCGGCCCGCAGTCGGCGCTCGTGATCGTCGACGACCTCGACCTCGCCTGCGCATTCAGTGACGCCTACGGCCCCGAACACCTCGAGCTGCACACGGTCGACCCGGTCGCGATGGCGGAGCGGATCCACGACGCCGGCGCGATCTTCCTCGGCCCCACCACTCCGGTCAGCCTCGGCGACTACCTCGCCGGATCCAACCACGTGCTGCCGACACTTGGGCAGGCGCGTTTCTCTTCGGGGCTCGGCGCCTATACGTTCCTCCGCCCGCAGCAGCTGATCTCGTACGACCGCGCAGCGCTCGAGCGGGTCGCCCCGCACATCCGCGCTCTCAGCGACGCCGAGGCCCTACCCGCTCACGGGGACGCCGTCGACGCCCGCTTCGCCTGAGACCGAGAGGCCCTCGATGTTCTGCCCCTTCTGCCGGCACCCCGACTCCCGCGTGATCGACTCCCGCACGAGCGACGACGGTCTCTCCATCCGTCGCCGCCGCCAATGCCCGTCCTGCGGACGTCGCTTCTCAACCACCGAGACCGCGAGCCTCGTTGTGATCAAGCGCAGCGGAGTCGTGGAGCCATTCAGCCGCGAGAAGATCGTCAGCGGCGTCCGGAAGGCTTGCCAGGGACGTCCCGTCACCGACTCCGATCTGGCGGTGCTCGCGCAGCGGGTGGAGGAGAGCATCCGCTCGACCGGTGCCTCCCAGATCGACGCCAACGACATCGGCCTCGCCATTCTGCCGCCGCTGCGCGAGCTCGACGAGGTGGCCTACCTCCGCTTCGCCAGCGTGTACCAGGCGTTCGACTCGCTCGATGACTTCGAGTCGGCGATCACGCAGCTTCGCGCCGAACGCGGCTCCGTGCCGAACCGCGCCGACGAGATCTGAGGCCCCCGTGTACCCGCTGCTGTTCCGCACCCTCCTGCGTCGCCTCGACCCCGAGCAGGCGCACCACCTCAGCTTCCCGGTGATCAGGGCTCTTGGCGGCGTCGCCCCGGCGTTGCGGCGCCTGACCGTGCCGCGGGGCACCCCGTCGGTCGAGGCGCTCGGACTCCGCTTCGAGACGCCCTTCGGAGTCGCCGCCGGCTTCGACAAGGACGCCACCGCGGTCCTGGGCCTCGGCGCGCTGGGGTTCGGGCACGTCGAGGTGGGGACGCTGACCGCTCGGGAGCAGCCGGGCAACGCTCGGCCGCGCCTGTTTCGTCTGATCGCCGATCGGGCCGTCATCAACCGGATGGGCTTCAACAATCACGGCGCGCAGGCCGCGGCGAAGCGCCTCGTCCGCCTGCGCAGCGCACGCCGCCGACCGGTGATCGGTGTGAACATCGGCAAGAGCCGAGTGGTCGAGGTGGACGATGCGGTCGAGGACTACCTGATCAGCACCCGGCTCCTCGCGCCGCTTGCCGACTACCTTGTCGTGAACGTGAGCTCGCCGAACACCCCCGGCTTGCGCGGCCTGCAGGAGATCGACCGCCTCGAGCCCCTGCTCGCCGCGGTCAAGGACGCCGCCGACGCGACGCCCCTGCTGGTCAAGATCGCCCCCGACCTCTCCGACGACGAGGTCCGCCGCGTTGCCGAGCTCGCGGTCCGGCTGGGCTTAGACGGCATCATGGCGACCAATACGACGCTCTCGCGCGAAGGCCTCGTCGCCGACCGGTCCGTGGTCGAGGCGGCCGGAGTCGGCGGCCTCTCCGGGGCTCCGCTAGCGGCCCGGTCACTCGAGGTGCTGCGCGTGCTCCGCGCCGTCGTCCCCGCGGGGTTCTGCGTGATCTCGGTCGGTGGGATCGAGACGGCCGCAGACGTGCGGCAGCGTCTCGCCGCCGGCGCCACCCTCGTCCAGGGCTACACCGCCTTCATCTACCGCGGACCCCTCTGGGCCCGGGCGATCAACCGGGGACTGGCCCGCGACTCCTGAGCCGCCCTGCTGTCGGCCCTCGGCGTTCCCGCCCGACTACTCGGGGAAGGCGCCGCGCTTGACCTGCGGCTTGGGCAGGCGCATCACGCGCAACTGGAGGGCGCGCATCGCGGCGTACCAGCGGATGCCCTTCTCGACCTTGTCGGCGCCGTAGCGCTCCGCCAGCTTCCGCCGCAGACGGATGCCGAGGAGGATGCAGTCGATTACCGCGACGAGAAAGAACACCCAGAGGATGACGAGCGTCACGTACTGCAGCTCGGGCTGCGGGAAGAAGCTCAGCAGGAGGACTACGACCATCACCGGGATGAGGAACTCACCGAGGCTGAAGCGCGCGTCCACCCAATCGCGGACGAACCTGCGCTGGGGGCCCTTGTCACGCAGCGGTAGGTAGCGCTGGTCGCCGGCGGCGAGTCCGAGGCGAGCCTGCTCACGGGAGACCGCGGCCTTCTCGCGGGCGTCGCGCGCGGCCTGCTTGCGGTCGGTGACGACCAGTGGACGCTTGCGGGCCAGCTCCTGCTCGCGCCGGGTCGGCGTCGGCCGCCCCTTGCCGGCGCCGGGGGAGCCGGCGTCGTCGGGCGTGTCGGTTGCAATCGGGTGCTTGGCCACGGGGAACGTCCTTGGATTCGGGGATCTCTTAAGATTACCTGCATGGCTCACGACGCTTCGACTCCGTCCGTACTCTCCTCCGATGAGGAGGCCGTCCTCGCCGCCGTCCGCGACGACCTGCCGCGCTCGCTCGCCCAGCTCGGGCAGCTGGTGCGGATCCCGTCCGTCTCGTGGGACGGCTTCGACGCCACCCGGGTGGCCGCCAGCGCCGAGGCCATCGCCGAGCTCGCGCGGGAGACCGGCGTCTTTGACGACATCGCACTCCACAGCGCCACGATCGACGGCACCGACGTGCTCGGTCAGCCCGCGGTGCTCGCGACCCGCGCCGCCCGCAACGGGGCGCCGACCGTCCTGCTCTACGCTCACCACGACGTGCAGCCCCAGGGTGCAGAGTCGGCGTGGGAGACCCCTCCGTTCGAGCCGACCGTGCGCGGCGACCGCCTCTACGGCCGCGGCGCCGCCGACGACAAGGCCGGTGTCGTCTCGCATCTCGCCGCGGTCCGGGCGCTGCGCGAGGTCGCGGGCGAAGACTTCGAACTCGGGCTCGTCCTCTTCATCGAGGGGGAGGAGGAGTTCGGCTCCCGCTCCTTCCCCACCTTCCTTCGCGAGCACCACAGCGCCCTCCGGGCCGACGCGATCATCGTGGCCGACAGTGATAATTGGGACGTCGACACCCCCGCGCTGACCGTGGGCCTGCGCGGTAATGTCACCTTCACCCTCACGATCAGCACCCTCGCCCACGCCTCGCACTCGGGCATGCTCGGCGGAGCGGTCCCGGACGCGATGCTCGCGGCAGTCCGCCTGCTCTCGACGCTCTGGGACGAGGACGGCTCGGTCGCGATCGCCGGTCTCACCGAGCACGACGGTACGGTCCCCGACATGACGGAGGAGGACCTGCGCCGTGACTCCGGCCTCCTCGACGGCGTCTCGCCGATCGGTACCGGCACGATCCTCTCGCGCCTGTGGTCGAAGCCGGCGGTCACCGTCACCGGGATCGACGCCCCCGCGGTCGTCGACGCGTCCAACACCCTCGTGCCGTCGGTGCGGGTGAAGATCAGCGCGCGCATCGCCCCGGGCCAGGACGCGGAGCAGGCCTCCACCGCGATCGAGCGCCACCTGCACGCCAACGCCCCGTTCGGCGCGCACCTGGCGATCGACGATGTCAGTACCGGGAACCCCTTCCTCGTCGACGCGACCGGCTGGGCGGTGGACCTGGTCAAGGGCGCGATGGCGGACGCCTGGGGACGCGAACCGCTGGAGACCGGCATCGGCGGGAGCATCCCCTTCATCGCCGACCTGGTGCGCGAGTTCCCGACGGCGCAGATCCTGGTCACCGGAGTCGAAGACCCCGACTCGCGCGCACACAGCCCCAACGAGTCGCTGCACCTGGGCGTCTTCAAGCGAGCCGCGCAGACCGAGGCGCTGTTCCTCCTGCGCGCGACCGCCCATCGCGACTAACCGCCGGCGAGGGAATATCCCGGTGTGCAGGCGGGTTTCAGCCGTAGAATCCCGGAAGGCACGACGACCGTTCCGCCCGTCCCCTGAGGAGTGACATGTCAGACATACTGACCGACCAGACGGCGACCCCCGTCGCCACCCAGCCGAGCACGGCCCACGGCGTCTCGATGACCCCGACCGCCGCTGCGAAGGTCAAGAGCCTGCTCGAGCAGGAGGGTCGCGACGACCTCCGCCTTCGAGTCGCCGTGCAGCCCGGCGGCTGCTCGGGCCTGATCTACCAGCTCTACTTCGACGAGCGCACTCTCGAGGGCGACGCGGCGGTCGAGTTCGAGGGCGTCGGCCTCGTCGTCGACAAGATGAGCGTGCCCTACCTCGACGGCGCCTCCATCGACTTCGAGGACACCATCCAGAAGCAGGGTTTTACGATCGACAACCCCAACGCGGGCGGTAGCTGCGCCTGCGGCGACAGCTTCCACTGACCCCGAGCGGCCCTGAGTCGGGGCCGCTCGTCACGACTGCACCACGGGGGCAGGACGTCAAGAGCGGGTCGTCGTGCATCGGGGCGCCGGAGCGGAAGGGTAGGCTAGGGCCGGTCTAATACAGTTTCGTGTGAACTGGTCCCCAGTCTTCCGAAAGGTCACCGGTGCGCTTCAATCGCCGAATCCGCAGATGGGTCGCTGCCCCCGTCGCAGGAGCCCTCGCCCTCGTCCTCGCGGGCTGCACGCAGGAGCAGCTCCAGGGCTGGCTTCCCACTGAGCCCGGCACGACGAACCACGTGGATCGCGTCATCGGACTCTGGGTCACCTCCTGGATCGTCCTGCTCGCCGTCGGCGTCGTCACGTGGGGTCTCACCATCTGGGCGGTGGTCGTCTACCGCCGTCGCAAGGGCCAGACCGGCCTGCCGGTCCAGTTGCGGTACAACATGCCGATCGAGATCTTCTACACGATCGTGCCGCTGATTCTCGTGATCGGCTTCTTCGCCTTCACTGCGCGCGACCAGGCTGCCATCGAGGAGCCCTACGACGACCCGGACGAGACCATCCAGGTGTACGGCAAGCAGTGGGCGTGGGACTTCAACTACGTCGACGAGAACGTCTACTCGGCCGGAATCCAGGGGCAGTACCAGGAGGGCGCCGACCCAGCGGGTTCGCTCGTCGAGTCCGAGGTTCCCACGCTCTATCTGCCGGTGGGCAAGAAGATCAAAATTCAGCTCGATTCCCGCGACGTCATCCACTCGTTCTGGATCGCCGAATTCCTCTACAAAAAAGACATGATCCCCGGTAAGACGAACTACATGTACGTCACGCCGCTCAAGGAGGGGACCCAGAGCGGCAGGTGCGCTGAGTTCTGCGGCGAATACCACTCCGCGATGCTCTTCAACGTCAAGGTCGTCTCGCAGGCCGAGTACGACGACTACATCCAGTCCCTGCGCGACGCCGGCCAGACCGGTCAGCTCGGCGCGGAGTACAACCGCAATTCGAACCTTCCGGGAACCGGCGCGCCGGCCCGCGAGAACGAGGAGTAAGGGAGCATGAGCACCGCCACAGCACCCCGCCCGACGCGCACGACCGGCACGCCGCCGGTCCAGCGCAAGGCGAACGTCCTCGTCCGCTGGATGACGTCGACCGACCACAAGGTCATCGGGTACATGTACCTGATCACGTCGTTCATCTACTTCTGCATCGCGGGCGTGATGGCGCTGGTCATCCGCGCCCAGCTGTTCGAGCCCGGCCTGAATGTGGTCGAGACGCGCGAGCAGTACAACCAGTTGTTCACGATGCACGGCACGATCATGCTGCTGATGTTCGCGACGCCGTTGTTCGCCGGGTTCGCCAACGTCTTGATGCCGTTGCAGATCGGCGCCCCCGACGTCGCGTTCCCGCGCTTGAACGCGTTCGCATACTGGCTCTACAGCTTCGGCTCGCTGATCGCTGTCGCAGGCTTCATCACCCCGCAGGGTGCGGCCTCGTTCGGATGGTTCGCCTACGCGCCCCTGTCCAGTACGACGTTCTCGCCGGGGTTGGGCGGCAACCTCTGGGTGTTCGGCCTCGCTCTCTCGGGCTTCGGCACGATTCTCGGTGCGGTGAACTTCATCACCACGGTCATCACGATGCGCGCTCCGGGCATGACCATGTTCCGCATGCCGATCTTCACCTGGAACATCCTGGTGACCTCGATCCTGGTGCTGCTCGCCTTCCCGGTGCTCGCCGCCGCGATGTTCGCCCTCGGTGCCGACCGCGTCTTCGACGCGCACATCTACGACGCGGCCAATGGCGGAGTCCTGCTCTGGCAGCACCTGTTCTGGTTCTTCGGCCACCCCGAGGTGTACATCATCGCGCTGCCGTTCTTCGGCATCGTGTCGGAGGTGTTCCCGGTCTTCAGCCGCAAGCCGATCTTCGGCTACAAGACGCTGATCTACGCGACGATCTCCATCGCCGCTCTCTCCGTGACGGTGTGGGCCCACCACATGTACGTCACCGGCTCGGTCCTGCTGCCGTTCTTCTCGCTGATGACGATGCTGATCGCGGTGCCGACCGGCGTGAAGATCTTCAACTGGGTCGGCACGATGTGGCGCGGCTCGGTGACCTTCGAGACGCCGATGATCTGGGCGATCGGCTTCCTGGTCACCTTCACCTTTGGCGGCCTCACCGGCGTTATCCTCGCGTCGCCCCCGCTGGACTTCCACGTGTCCGACTCCTACTTCGTGGTGGCGCACTTCCACTACGTCGTCTTCGGCACCGTCGTCTTCGCAATGTTCTCGGGCTTCTACTTCTGGTGGCCCAAGTGGACCGGAAAGATGCTCAACGAGACGCTGGGCAAGTGGCACTTCTGGCTCCTGTTCATCGGCTTCCACACCACGTTCCTCATCCAGCACTGGCTCGGCGTCATGGGCATGCCCCGCCGCTATGCCAGCTATCTGCCCGAGGACGGCTTCACCTGGATGAACCAGCTGTCCACGGTCGGAGCGATGATTCTTGCGGTCTCGCTGATCCCGTTCTTCTTGAACGTGTACATCACAGCCCGCACGGCGCCCAAGGTGACGGTGAATGACCCGTGGGGCTTCTCACGGTCGCTGGAGTGGGCGACCTCGTGCCCCCCGCCCCGCCACAACTTCACCTCGATCCCGCGCATTCGCAGCGAGGCTCCGGCGTTCGACCTGAACCACCCCGAGGCCGGTATCCCCGTCGGCATCGGTCCGGCGAAGGACGCCCCGGACGCCCCCACGTACGACAAGTCCGAAGGCATGGTGAAGTAGGGCTATGCGCGCCAACGTCAATCTGTTCTGGCTCCTCGCGGGCTTCTTCCTTGTCGCCGACGTCACCTATATCGTCTGGTCCCTGCTGGACACGGGCCAGGTGGAGTGGGTAGGCGCAGTCGCGATTGGTCTCTCGGCCGTGCTGGGTGCGTTCATCGCGTTCTATGTCGGCCGCGTGCATCAGGCGCAGGGCGCGGAGCTGCCCGAGGATCGCCTCGACGCCGACATCGATGACGGAGACCCCGAACTGGGCTTCTTCAGTCCGTGGAGCTGGTGGCCGCTGATCCTCGGCGGCTCCGCAGCTCTGGGCTTCCTCGGCCTTGCCGTCGGCTTCTGGATCACCTACATCGCGGTCGGTCTCTTCCTCGTCGCGATCGCCGGCTGGGTGTACGAGTATTACCGCGGGTACTTCGCCCGCTAAGGCATTTCTCGGCCGAGGGCCGGGCGCACGAGGGCTTCGGCTTCGGGCACCCGGCCCTTTCGCATACCCCGGTGCGGGTGGGACACGCCCGTGCTCGCTGAGGGGGCGACTGAGCTTGGGGCTCGATGCGGGTCTTGACGGCGCCCCGCGGAGACCGGCTCCTCGCCGCCCAGATCCTCGAGCCGCCCCCCTGTGCACGACCGGCACGCGTCGCGCACCGCCCGAGGTCGTGCACGCCGTCATCGATGACCGCTCCCGAGTCCCTCGCGCCGAGGTCCACGAGGACGAAACAGCCATCACCTCGACCGGCGGGCTGCGCCGCACGATCGCCCTGCCACATCACCCGACGACGTCCCGCCCCCAGGCGCCCGCAGACTCCGGGAAGAGATCGAACACGTCCACCGATCCCTCGCCCGGGAACGACGAAGGGCCCGGACGAATGAACGTCCGGGCCCTTCGATGAGGGAGGGTCAGTGCTCGCTGTGCGAGCTCTCGAGTTCCTTCTGAGTGACGGGGGTGATCCGGTCCTCGAAGAACCAGCGGGACAGTCCCGCACGCACGCGCTGCGGGGCGGTGATGCGTCCACGCGAGTCCGGGCGGATCATCAGCGGCTCGTACTCGTCCTGACCAACCAGCTTCCAGCGCTCGTACTCGTCGAGCTGCTGGTGGACCTCGATGAACTCGCCACCCGGGAGGCGGACGATGCGTCCCGACTCGAAGCCGTGCAGCGCAATCTCGCGGTCCTTCTTCTGCAACGCGAGGCAGATGCGCTTGGTGATGAAGTAGGCGATGAACGGTCCCGCGATCAGCAGGAACTGCAGGCCGTGAATCACTCCCTCCATCGTGAGGTGGAAGTGGGTCGCGATGAGGTCGGACGACGCAGCAGCCCAGAGGACGGCGTAGAAGCTGACTCCAGCGGCACCGATCGCCGTGCGGGTCGCGGCGTTGCGCGGGCGGTCGAGCAGGTGGTGCTCGCGCTTGTCACCGGTGATCCACGCCTCGAGGAACGGGTACAGCATCACCACGGCGATGAACAGTCCGAGACCGACCAGCGGAATCAGAATGTTGAACGACAGGGTTCCGATGCCGGGGATGGCCCACTCGAGTCCCGGCGGGACCAGACGCAGGGCACCGTCGGCGAAGCCGATGTACCAGTCGGGCTGGGTTCCCGCGGAGACGGGGGAGGGGTCGTACGGGCCGTAGTTCCAGATCGGGTTGATCGTGAACAGCGACGCGATGAGGACGACGACGCCGAAGACGATGAAGAAGAATCCACCGGCCTTGGCGGCGTAGACCGGCAACACCGGGTAGCCGACGACGTTCTGCTCCGTCTTGCCCGCTCCGGGGAACTGGGTGTGCTTGTGGACGACTACGAACACGAGGTGCAGGGCGATAAACGCGAGCACCAGCGCCGGCAGCAGCAGGATGTGCAGGGTGTAGAGGCGGCCGACGATGTCGGTTCCCGGGAACTCGCCGCCGAAAAGCAGGAACGAGATCCAGGTGCCCACGATCGGGATGCCCTTGACCATGCCGTCGATGATGCGCAGGCCGTTGCCCGAGAGCAGGTCGTCCGGGAGGGAGTAGCCGGTAAAGCCCTCGGCCATCGCGAGGATGAACAGGACGAAGCCGATCACCCAGTTCAGCTCGCGCGGCTTGCGGAACGCACCGGTGAAGAAGATGCGCAGCATGTGCAAACCGATCGAGGCCACGAACAGCAGCGCCGCCCAGTGGTGGATCTGCCGCATCAGCAGGCCGCCGCGAACGTCGAACGAGATGTCCAGCGAGGAGGACATGGCCGCCGACATCTCGATGCCCTTGAGGGGCAGATAACTGCCCTCGTAGTGCGTCTCGACCATCGAGGCCTGGAAGAAGAAGGTGAGGAAGGTGCCCGACAGCAGGATAATGACGAAGCTGTAGAGCGCAACCTCGCCGAGGAGGAAGGACCAGTGGTCGGGGAAGATCTTCCGACCGAACTCCTTGACGACCGCTGAGATGCTCGTGCGTTCGTCGATGTAGTTCGACGCCGCTCCGACATAGCCCTTCTGGAACGTGCCGGATCCGAGAATGACGCCGTCCTCGGGCTCCGTGGGGGAACTCGAGGGGCGTGAGGGGGTGGTGGTGGACATGTGAGTCATCGCTCCCAGAAGGACGGACCGACGGGCTCCGTGAAGTCGCTTCTGGCGACCAGGTAACCCTCGGCGTCGACGGTGATGGGGAGCTGTGGAAGCGGACGCTTCGCCGGGCCGAAAATGACGGCGGCCTCGCGCGTGATGTCGAATTGCGACTGGTGGCACGGGCACAGCAGGTGGTGGGTCTGCTGCTCGTACAGCGCCACAGGGCAACCGACGTGCGTGCAGATCTTGGAGTAGGCGACGATTCCGTCGTAGTTCCAGGTCTCGCGACCCTCACTGACGATGAGGTCCTCCGGCTTCAGGCGCATCAGGAGGACAGCGGCCTTGGCCTTCTCCTCCAGCTTGCCTTCGGCGTCCTCGAGGCCCTCCGGGATGACGTGGAAGGCGGATCCCAGGGTGACGTCCGATGCGAGGATCGGCGCTCCCGAAGGGTCCAGGGTGAGCCTCGTGCCCTCTCGCCACAGTGTGGTCTTGAGGAGGTCGACGGGGTTCTGGTCCTGCGGGCCGAGGCCCCGGAACAGGATCACGGCGGGCAGGGGGAACACGACGAGGGAGGCGATCAGGCTGTTGCGGACGAGCGAGCGGCGGCCGAAGCCGGACTCCTTGTCGGACTGGTCGAAGATCTCGAGAGCACGAGCGCGGGTGGGTTCCGCGCTACGGACGGGGTGGCGGATGTCGATGCCCTCGTGGTCCGACATCAGCTGCTTACCCCAGTGGACGGCGGCGATGCCAATGCCCAGGAGCGCGAGAGACATGCCCAGGCCGATGAACAGCGTGTTCAACCGGACCGACGCGACGTCCTCCGTGATCGGAAACGCCATATAGGCGGCAACCGCGAAAATCGATCCCGCGAAGGAGAGGTAGAAGAGCGTGTACACCGTGCGCTCGGCACGCTTCTCGACCCTGGGGTCGAGGTCGGTCATCCGGGGGCGGTGCGGCGGGAGGCCCGGGTCCTGGACGCGGTCCCGCGTCACGACCGCGGTGCCGGCCGGTGCCGTCCCGTGCCCGGTGGCCGACGAGGTGGCGAGGTCCGTGCCACCCTCATCGTGCTCTGCCATGGTTCTCCTTTTCACGCCGTGTCGACACCAGCCGGTGCCGTGGGTCAGTCGCGCCCGTCAGGGCGCTGCGCTCGTCTAATTGGATCGTGCGGTGATCCACACCGTCAGCGCCACGATGGCTCCGAGGCCGAAGATCCAGAGGAACAGGCCCTCCGCCACCGGCCCGAGGGAGCCGAGCGCGAAGCCGCCCGGGGACGGGTTGGCCTCGATGTACTTGAGGTACGAGATGATGTCGCGCTTGTCCTCGGGCGAGATGTTCAGGTCGTTGAAGACCGGCATGTTCTGCGGGCCGGTGACCATCGCCTCGTAGATGTGCGCCTCGGTCACTCCGGTCAGCTGGGGAGCGAACTTGCCACCGGTGAGCGCGCCGCCGACTCCCGCGACGTTGTGGCACATCGCGCAGTTGATCCGGAACCCTTCGGCGCCGTTGGCGGAGTCGCCCTGCCCGTCGAGGACCTCGCCCTCGGGGATTGCGGGGCCAGGCGCGAGCGATGCGACGTAGGCGGCGAGCTCGCCGACCTGCTCGTCGGTGAACTGGACCGGCTTCTCGAGCGCCTGCGGGCCGTGCATCTGCATGGGCATGCGGCCCGTGCCGACCTGGAAGTCGACGGATGCGGCGCCCACGCCGATCAGCGAGGGAGCGTTGTCGGTGCCCGCGGCATCGAGGCCGTGGCAGGTAGCGCAGTTGGCGGCGAAGAGCTTGGAGCCCTCGTCGATCGTCTGCTGACTGGTGGACGAGGTCTCCGCCGACGCCGACGTGGCGACGCCGACAGCCGCGTAGGTTCCGCCGGTGAGCCCGAGGCCGATGGCGATCAGGGCCAGGGTCGCGAGCGGGTGACGGCGACCCTTCTTGGCTCGGCTCTTCGTCTTCGGGGAGGCCATCGAGGCGTCCTTCCTGCGGGGGTCGGGAGTGGAGTGGGACATCGGCGAGCGCATCACTTGAGGAAGTAGATGACGGCGAAGAGGCCGACCCAGACGACGTCGACGAAGTGCCAGTAGTACGAGACGACGATGGCGCTCGTCGCCTCCTTGTGGCCGAAGTTCTTGACCGCGAAGCCGCGACCGATCACGAGGAGGAACGCGAGGAGGCCGCCGGTGACATGCAGGGCGTGGAAGCCGGTCGTGAGGTAGAAGGCGGAGCCGTAGGCGTTGCTGGAGAGGGTGACGCCCTCGGAGACGAGGGTCGCGTACTCGAGGACCTGGCCCGAGACGAAGACGGCGCCAAGGGCGTAGGTGAGGAAGAACCACTCGACCATGCCCCACTTGAACGGGCTGAGGCCCGTCGCGCGCGGCTGAAGCCGCTCGGCGGCGAACACGCCGAACTGGCAGCTGAAGGAGGAGGCCACGAGGATCACCGTGTTCACGCCCGCGTAGGGCACGTTGAGGATCTGTGTCTCGGCAGCCCAGAGCTCGGGGGAGGTGCTGCGCAGGGTGAAGTAGATCGCGAAGAGGCCCGCGAAGAACATGACCTCACTACCCAGCCAGACGATCGTTCCGACCGCGACCGGGTTGGGTCGGTTCACTACGGGCGCGGTGGCCGTGGGGGAGAGAGAGGTGCTCGTCACACAGACCATTATGGCCGATGCACGGCGCCGAACTCGCACTAGCCGGGAGGCGATCCTCGTCGCATAATCTGGGAGCCATGTCGGAAACCCTGTCCTGGCCGCACGTTCTCAGCGCACTCCTCGAGTCCTCCGATCTGAGCGTCTCCGAGGCGACGTGGGCGATGGAGCAGGTGATGGAGGGCGCGGCCACCCCGGCGCAGCTCGCAGGGCTGCTGGTGGCGCTTCGCGCGAAGGGCGAGACGGTCGACGAGATCGTCGGTTTCCGCGACGCGATTCTCGATCACGCCGTGCCGTTGGATGTGGATCCGATGGCGCTGGACATCGTCGGGACGGGCGGGGACCGCTTCGGCACCGTCAACATCTCCTCGACAGCGTCGATCATCGCGGCCGCGGCGGGGACGCCCGTCGTGAAGCACGGGAACAAGGCCGCGTCCTCCTCCTCCGGCTCCTCCGACGTGCTCGCAGCCCTCGGAGTCGATCTCTCCCTTTCTCCGGAGCGCGTCGCTGAGGTGTTCCGGCGCACGGGGATCGCGTTCGTTTTCGCCTCGCTCTTCCACCCCGGCTTCCAGCATGCCGGACCGGTCCGCGCTGAGTTGGGCGTGCCGACCGTGTTCAACTTTCTCGGTCCACTCTGCAACCCCGCGCGGCCGGAGGCGTCCGCGGTCGGGGTCGCGCACCTCGACCGCGTACCGCTGGTCGTAGGGGTGTTCCAGACCCGTGGGGCGACGGCTCTAGTGTTCCGGGGCGACGACGGGCTCGACGAGCTCACCACCACCGGGCACAGCCACATCTGGGAGGTGTCGCGCGGATCGGTCGTCGAGCACGACCTCGACCCCCGCGACCTCGGGCTGCGCCGCGGGCGGATCGAGGAGCTGCGCGGCCGCGACGCCGCCTACAACGCGAGCGTGGTGCGCTCGGTGCTCGCCGGCGACAGCGGCCCGGTGCGCGACATCGTGCTGCTGAATGCTGCTGCGGGCCTCGCGGCGTTCGACCTGGCGCGCGACCCGGATCTAGTGCGCACGCCTATCCTGGAGCGCCTGCATACGTCGATGGAGCGCGCGGCCGAGGCCGTCGACTCCGGTACCGCCACGGCCAAGCTCGACGAGTGGGTGCACGAGACGCAGCTCGCGGTCCTGCCGCTGCCGTAGGCGCGAGCGCGGGGCGTACCGTGGACATGCTGTCCGCGATGGTGTGGGCCGCGACGCTGGAGGAGACCTCGATGAAGAAGCTCATCAACGACCCGAAGAACGTCGTCACGGAGTCGGTGGTCGGCTTCGGCCTCGCACACGCCGACCTGGTCCGGGTGGTGTCCGATCCGCTGTTCGTGGTGCGAGCGGACGCTCCCCGCTCGGGCAAGGTCGGCATCGTCAGTGGAGGCGGCAGCGGGCACGAGCCGTTGCACGCGGGCTTCGTCGGGTTCGGGATGCTCGACGCCGCCGTGCCCGGCCCCGTCTTCACCTCGCCCACTCCCGACCCGATCGTCGCGGCGACGCAGGCCGTGGACGGCGGCGCGGGCGTGCTGCACATCGTGAAGAACTACACCGGCGACGTCCTGAACTTCGAGACCGCGGCCGACCTGGCCGCCGCTGAGGGGATCGAGGTGCGCAGTGTGATCGTGGATGACGATGTCGCGGTCAAGGACTCCCTGTACACGGCGGGCCGCCGCGGCGTGGCCGGCACCGTGCTCGTCGAGCGGATCGCGGGCGCCGCGGCCGAGCGGGGCGACTCGCTCGAGGAGGTGGCGTCGATCGCCGAGTCGGTGATCGCGAACGTGCGCTCGATGGGCGTCGCCCTCACTCCGTGCATCGTGCCGCACGCCGGCGAGCCGAGCTTCGAGCTGGCTGAGGACGAGATCGAGATCGGCATCGGAATCCACGGGGAGCCCGGCCGCGAGAAGATCGCGCTGGAGCCCGCCGACCGCATCGTCGACCGTCTCCTCGGTCCCCTCCTCGAGGACCTGCCGTTCTCCTCCGGCGACGACGTGCTGCTCCTGCTGAACGGAATGGGCGGCACTCCGCAGATCGAGCTCTACCTCGCCTACCGCCGGGCCGCCGAGGCGTTGGCCGAGAAGGGGATCACCGTCACCCGCAGCCTCGTCGGCAACTACACGACGTCGCTCGAGATGCAGGGCTTCTCGCTGACGGTGCTGAGGCTCGACGACGCGCTCACCGCGCTGTGGGACACTCCGGTGCAGACCGCGGCGCTGCGCTGGGGACGCTGAGGGGCGACGCGCACACCGTGATCGGGACCAGGGCCGCACAGGCGGCGCACGAGGAGGAGACGACGATGCAGGAGCCACAGCGGGCCGGGCTCGACGTGGCGTGGGCGATGGCGTGGATCCGTCGCGCCGCCGAGGCGATCGCGGAGCACCGGGTCGAGCTGATCACGCTCGACCGAGCGATCGGCGACGGTGACCACGGCGAGAACATGGACCGCGGTTTCCAGGCCGTCGTCTCGAAGCTGGCGGCGACGCCCGAGCCGGCGGCACCGGCGGACGTGCTGAAGCTGGTGGCGACGACGCTCATCTCGACCGTCGGGGGTGCCTCCGGTCCGCTGTTCGGCACGGCGTTCCTGAAGGCCTCCGGCGCGGTCGCGGGCCGGGACGTGCTCGAGGGTGCGGATGTCGCGGCGCTGCTAGCGGCGGCGCGGGACGGCATCGTTCTCCGCGGCAAGGCCGAGGTGGGCGACAAGACGATGATCGACGCCTGGACGCCGGCGGTGGACGCGGCAACAGCATCGGCCGACGGCGGAGCATCCCCCGCAGCGGTCCTCGCAGCAGCGGCGGAGGCGGCGCAGAGCGGAGCGGAGTCCACCGATCCGTTGGTCGCCCGCAAGGGGCGCGCCAGCTACCTCGGCGAGCGCGCCATCGGGCACCGCGATCCGGGCAGCGTGTCGACAGTGCTGCTGCTGCGCGCGGCGGCCGAGGCGGGGGAGTGAGCGTCGGCCTGGTCCTGGTCTCGCACAGTGCCCGTCTGGCCGAGGGGCTGGTCGAGCTCGCGGAGCAGATGGCGGCCACGGTCGCGCTGGTGCCGGCCGGCGGGACGGATGAGGGTGGGATCGGCACCAGCTTCGAGCGCATCACGGCGGCGCTCGGCGCGGCCGACTCCGGCGAGGGGGTCGTCGTGCTCTGCGACCTGGGCTCGGCGATCATGACGGCCGAGACGGCGCTGGAATTCCTCGACGACGACGCGCGATCCCGGGTGCGGATCGCCGACGCTCCGCTGGTCGAGGGGGCTGTAGCGGCCGCCGTCGCCGCGGGCACGGGAGCCCCGCTGGAGGAGGTGCTGGCCGCCGCGGAATCGGCCAGGGGTGAGGTGCCGGTGGCCGACGAGAACGAGCCGAGCGACGAGCAGGTGCAGCGCCGCGTCCGGTTGATCAACCCCAACGGCCTGCATGCGCGTCCCGCGGCCGACTTCGTGACCCTCGCCGCGACCTTCGACGCCCGGATCGATGCCAACGGCAAGGACGCCACGAGTCTGCTCGGTGTGATGTCACTGGGACTCGACCGCGGGGACGAGGTAGTGCTTTCGGCGACGGGGCCCGAGGCTCAGGAGGCGGTCCGTCGGCTCGGCGACCTGGTCGAATCGGGGTTCGGCGAGGTATAGCCCCGGGCAGCGCACCAGGGACTGCGCACCAGGGACCGCGGAGGCGCCTCCTCCTACGCTGAGCGTATGGCCCTCCGCGGAACCCGACCCCCGTCCGTCCTGCTCCGCCGACTCGTCACGGTTCCGCGGGTCGTGCGCCGGGCGGATGCACGCGCGGCTCGCCGTCTGAATGCGCGGCGCTCCTCGCCCCTGATCGACGCCGCCCTCGTCGGGCTCTCCCGCTCCGCCGACCACGGCCTGCTCTGGACCGGCGTGGGCGTGCTGCTCCTGCTGGCCGGTCGACCGCGCGAGGCCCTGCGCGGGACCGCCTCACTGGCCGCTGCCAGCGCTCTCGCGAACGTGGTCGGTAAGCGGCTCTTCGGTGGCGATCGGCCCCTCCTCGTCGACGTCCCGGTCGGCCGGCGCCTCGCGACGGTGCCGGCCTCGCCGTCCTTCCCGTCGGGCCATGCGGCGAGCGCCGCCGCCTTCGCCGCGGGAGTCGCGCTCGAGTCGCCGCGGGCGGGTGCGATCGTCGCTCCGCTCGCCGCCGCGGTCGCGTTCTCGCGCCTGCATGTGGGCGTGCATTGGCTCTCGGACGTACTCGGCGGCGCAGTGCTCGGCGCGGCGGTGGCGATCCTGGGCAGGGTGGTCCTTCCCGCCGAGCCGCGCCGCGTTCCGGTCTCGGAGCGCTCGATCCGGCCGCCGGTGGACCGCAGCCCGCTCGGTGACGGCGCGGCGCTGCTCGTGGTGCTGAACCCCGGCGCGGGACGAGACTCGCACCGGCCCGATCCGGAGCCGCTGATCCGTGGACGCTTCCCGAAGGCGCGGGTGCACCGGCTTGCCGACGGCGAGGATCTCGCCGAGGTGGTGCACGCGGCCCGGGCCACCGAGGCTCCGCCCACGGTGCTCGGGATCTACGGCGGAGACGGCACCGTCTCGGTCGGCGCCGCGCTCGCCCGTGCCGAGGGGATGACGCTGCTCGTCCTGCCGGGTGGAACGATGAACCACTTCGCGAAGGCGCTGGGGCTGCTCACTGTCCAGGACGCTCTGGACGCGGCGACGATCGGCGAGCGCCGAGACGTCGACGTTGCCGAGGTGGTCGCCGACGGGGGAGACCCGGTGACCGTGCTGAACACGGTCTCGATCGGCGTCTACCCCGAGTTCGTGGCGGCCCGGGAGACGCGCGAGAAGCGGATCGGTAAACCGCTCGCCGCGGTGATCGCGGCCTTTTCGGTCGTCCGGCGCACCGACCCGTTCGAGCTCCGGCGCGACGGGCGCACGCAGCTCGTCTGGTCGTATTTCGTCGGCGTGAACCAGGAGCACCCTCGCACTGCTGCTCCGCTGGCGCGGCGCAGGCTCGATGACGGCCACCTCGATGTGCGCATCCTGCATTCAGGACGGACTCCGCGCACTCGCGGAGCGTTCTCGCTCCTCCTCGGCCGCGCGGCCACTCCGGTGCTCGGGCGCGTGCCCGGCTGGCGAGCGCCGGTGGTGGAGTCGTTCTCCACGCCGGAGATCACCGTCGCCGTGCGCAGGCCTGCGGGGAGCGACCCCGAGTGGGCGCACGACGGCGAGACGGAGTGCTTCGACGGGACCCGGGACGGCTTCGATGAGGCCGTGGTGCGTATCGTCCCGCTCGGCCTGCGCGTGTACGCGACCGCCGACTGAGAGCGCACCGGGCGCCCGTGGAAGGATCGGGAGGACCCGCCCGCGACCTCAGGGAGCGAATCATGCACGATCACGAGATCCTCCGGCTGTTGCGTGACACGCTCGGGGACGCGGTGCTCACCGAGGGGCCGGAGTTCGAGGGGGTGCACACAGACAAATCGGGCTACGCCGCACAGGGGCGTGCTCTCGCGCTCGTCACGGCGCGCTGCATCGCCGACGTCCAGGCGGCCCTGCGTATCGCCACCCAGTACCGCATCCCGGTGGTTCCGCGCGGGGCGGGGACGGGGCTGGCTGCCGGGGGAGTCGCGAGTGAGGGGGCACTCGTGCTCTCGACCGCAGCGATGGACCGGATCCTCGAGGTGTCGCTGGAGGACGAGCTGGCGGTCGTCGAGCCCGGCGTGATCAACCAGGCGCTCTCGGATGCCGTGGCCCCGCACGGACTCGTGTTCTCGCCCGATCCCGCGAGTAAGGCGATCTCGAGTATCGGCGGCAACATCGCGACCAACGCGGGCGGACTGCTGTGCGCCAAGTACGGCGTGACCCGGGAGGCCGTGCTCGGCCTCGCTGTCGTGCTCCCCGACGGCCGCCTCCTCCGCACCGGCCGCCGCAGCGTGAAGGGTGTCACCGGCTACGACCTCACCGCGCTGCTGACAGGCTCGGAGGGGACCCTGGGCGTGATCGTCGAGGCGACCGTGAAGCTGCGGCCGATCCCGAGCGGAGGCATGGTCACCGTCGGCGCGTACTTCCCGAGCGTGGTCGCTGCAGCCGCCGCCTCCGCCGCGATCACCGCCGCCCGGCTCCGCCCCGCGGTCATGGAGCTGATGGACGAGGCGGCGCTCGCCGCGATCTCGCGCTACACCGGCGCGGCGCTGGACCGCGGCGCGGCCTACCTGCTCGTGCAGGCGGACGGCGCCGGAGCGATGCAGGAGTCGCGGCGGATTCTCGAGATCGTCACCGCGTCCGGGGGCGTTGCTGAGGCGACCGGGGATCCGGCGGAGGGTGAGGCGCTGCTGGCCGTCCGCCGCGCCTTCCACCCGGCGCTCGAGGCCGAGGGCAGGGTGCTGATCGAGGACGTCTGCGTGCCCCGCTCCGCATTGCCGGCGATGTTCGCGGCGATCCGTGGCATAGAACAGCGCACGGGGCTCGACATCCCCACGGTCGCGCACGCGGGAGACGGGAACCTGCACCCGAACTTCGTGCTGCCCGCGGGCGACGTCGGTGTGAGCGAGGAGGTGTGGACGGCGGCGGCCGAACTCTTCCGCACCGCCCTGTCCCTGGGCGGGACGCTCACGGGCGAACACGGCGTGGGCCTGCTCAAGCGGCGCTGGCTGGCGCAGGAGCTGGGCGAGGACTCGATGTCCTTGCAGCGGGGCATCAAGGCGGTGTTCGACCCGCTGGGAATCATGAACCCGGGGAAGGTGCTCTGACCTGGTCGGATCAGTCGCCCAGGCGGCGCAGGAACGGGGCTGAGACCGCCTCGGCCGCCGCGATCACGCTCTCGGCCAGTGCCCGCTGCGGCGATCGGCGTCGGGGCGGATCGGGATACGCGGCAGTCGGGTCGAACACCGGGGAGTTCTGCAGCTCGGAGGTCAGGACGACCCGGGCGGCCTGGAGCGCCGGGTCGGCCGGCGGGGTGAGGCCGCGCCGCCGGTACCACTGCTCGGCCGAGCCCTTCTCGTGCCCGAAGAGCACGGCGTCGGGGCCGCTCGCTGCCCGAACCGCCAGACGTCCCTGGACCTGCTGGGCCGTCCGATACTGGTAGTGCCGCAGCCGGATCCGGGTTGTCGCGGGATGCGCGAGCCCGAGCGGCCAGACGGTGTGCTGCGGCCAGAGCGTCCGCGGGCGATGCTGCACGAAGCGGATCTCGGAGTGGTTGCAGAGATACCAGGACATCGCGGAGTGGTCCGGTCCGCTCTCCCGCTCGCGGGCGAGGTCCTCCTCGGTGAGGAAGAACTGGAACGATGCACTGAAGACGTGGTCGACGCGGGAGGGCAGGCTCTCGAGGAACTGCCTCGGGTCGTCGAGGTAGAACTCGTCGGCGTCGAGGCGGCACCACCAGTCGCCCGGCGCCGAGAGGTGCCGGAAGTCGGCGAAGATCTGCTGACGGAGCGAGTCGCGGAACCGCCCGAGGAAGCGGCCCCAGAGCACGACGCGCTCCTCGGAGGCGGCGAGCCGTTCCAGCACCTCCCACGTCCCGTCGGTGCTGCCGTTGTCCATCACCAGGACCAGATCCGCCCAGGACAGCGCGGCACGGATCACGTCCTCGACGATGTCCGCCTCGTCCTTGACCGTCATCGCGGCGAAGATCTTCATCGCGTCGCTCCACTTCCCCGCGCCGGTGTCGGTGGTCGGGTCTGCCCGACCGTCGCTCCGGGTCGCTGGTGAGAGTAGGCGGGCAGAGGCGCCCCGAGGGGTCGCAGGCGCGGGGAGGGAAGCTCGAGGCGCGATCCGCACGCCCTAGCGCAGCTCGGCCGCGAGGACGGAGGCGGTGATGGCGATGGTCGCCGCGCACATCAGCCAGTACAGAATCGTCTCGCGCCACGAGCCGGCGGAGCCCAGCACGGGGAGCGCGGCGTAGCCGCCGGAGGTCCAGACATGGCGCAGCGGAGTGCGGCGGAGTCGGTGCGGCAGGCGCACGCGCAACGGCCACAGCCAGTTGATCCCCTCGGTGGTGAGAGCGTCGCCGGCGAGGTGCACGAGGTAGCCCAGGGTCGCGGCAACCCGCAGCCATGCCCAGGTGCCGTCGGCGAGGGCCACGACGAGAACGGTGACGACCGTCGCTCCGGCCCAGGCGATCGGCCACGAGGGGGCGGCGCGGACGGCCTTCGCCGCAAAGGCCAGGGCGGGCAGGGTGATGGCGGCTGCGACGGCGACCGGTCCCACGAACGGCACCGAAAATCGCAGCGCAGTGAGCACCGGCACCAGGTACCAGACGACGGCGACAGCCAGCAGCGAGTGCATCCCGTGGCGGTGCCCGCCGCTGATGCGGCCGGCGGTCGCGGTGAGGAGGGACGCGCCGGGGGCAGAGCGGGAGATGGTCGCGCTCGCGTGGTCGGCATCGGGTGCCAAAGCCCAGCCCGCAGTGACCCCGAGACCGACTAAGCGCAGTTCGAGCGGCAGCCCGTCAAGGCCGAAAGAGACCGCGACGGCGGGCACCGAGGTTGCCGCGGCCCAGGCGAGCGCGCCGGAGACAGCGTGCGAGCGGCCCATCATAGGGTGGGCGATACCGGACTCGAACCGATGACCTCTTCCGTGTGAAGGAAGCGCGCTACCAACTGCGCCAATCGCCCCAGGGGACGTGCTGGACGACCCGAGAGTCGATCGTAGCGGATCCGCGGGGCCCGGATGCACCGCGCTCACCCGCCACGCCCGGGTGAACGGGCTGTGACAACCCGGTTTCGCTCGGGAAAACGCGGAATCGCCGTCCAGGGCCGAGAATCGGTACCCGTTCGATTTGGAAACCTGCGCTCGCGTCGTATACATTCTTCTAGGTCGAGCCGGTCAGCGAAAGCGCCGGGGAGACAGTGCGACAAGCACGACAGGACAAGCACGACAGTGCGTCAAGCACGACAGCAACACCAGCACGACCTACATGCGGATGTGGCGCAGCGGTAGCGCATCACCTTGCCAAGGTGAGGGTCGCGAGTTCGAATCTCGTCATCCGCTCGAACACCGGCCCCCGGGCCGTTGTCATCGGGAAAGCACCCCTCGGGCGCCTCCCACCTGGACGGTCTTCGGGCCGCCGACACCGAATCCCGTACACGGTGGATTGGCCGAGAGGCGAGGCAGCGGCCTGCAAAGCCGTCTACACGGGTTCGAATCCCGTATCCACCTCGATCGTTCGCCGAACGAGGAGCTCCGCAGGGAGCAGCGGGCGATTGGCGCAGCGGTAGCGCGCTTCCCTGACACGGAAGAGGTCACTGGTTCGATCCCAGTATCGCCCACCACGAGAACCCTCGGCCCCTGGCCGAGGGTTCTGTCGTTTCCAGACTCCGGCGGTGTCGTCGGCCCGGTGGCAGTGGCGAGGATCGTCCGTGGCGTGACCACCGCGGCCGTCGAGGGTGGACCGCTCGAGCCTCCGGGGACGATGCGGTGCATCGGTGGACGAGAGTTCGACGTCGAGCGGCAGGTCGCCGTCCTGGCGGTCGTGAACCGCACCCCCGACTCCTTCTACGACAGGGATTCCACCTTCGCCCTGGACAGCGCGATTCAGGCGGCAGTGCGCGCCGCTGAGTCCGGCGCCGACTGGGTCGACATCGGTGGGGTGCCCTTCGGGCGCGGCCCGGCCGTCTCGGTGCAGGAGGAACTCGACCGGGTCGTTCCGGTCGTGGCGGGCATCGCTGAGCGGAGCGACGTGGTGGTCTCGGTGGACACCACGCGCGCCGAGGTGGCCCGCGCGAGCATCGCCGCCGGGGCAGGCGTGGTCAACGACACGAGCGGGCTGCACGACCCGGGGATGCTCGGTGTCCTCGCGTCCTCCTCCGCCCAGCGCGTGATCACCCACAGCCTGGGAGCCCCGCGCAGCGAGCCCGAGCTGATCACCGTCGACCCCGGCCATGACCTGAACAAGAACACCCTGCACACCCTCGAGCTCACTCGACGGCTGGCGTGCGCCCGCCTTCCTCCGCCACAGTGCGACGTCGGCGGCGTGAGCACGCGTATCGACGGGCTCTCGCCCCCGGGTCGCGATCTCTCCGACGGGGCATTGCTGGCCCTCTACGCGGAGGGGACGGAAGCGGAGTGGCTCCGAGTCGACGTTGTCGCGAGTGCCGCCTCACCGTCGGCCCCACGCTCGAGGCGGGCGACTCCGGGCGACTCGCGAAAGGGGACGTCCCCGGGCCGCGCCCGCAGCACCTCGCGCACGTGCTCAGCGCCGGCGACACGCTGCTCTTGCGCTCTCTGCGGCGGCGCCGACCTGCGGTGGCGCTGGCCTCGTCTACTCGCGACGCCGCTCGTTCTCGCCGCGTTTGGCTTCGGAGGCGGGTCGAGCGGCGATCACGGGGTGGGCGCCCGTGAAGCCGTCGCGGGCGGCGGCGATGGACAGGATGCGGGGCTTGGCGACGTTCCAGCCGACGAAGAGGGCCGGGACACCGATCACGGCGACGATCCCCACGGTCCAGGTGCCCGTGGGGAAGTCGACGGCGATCAGGATGACGACGATCACCAGGAAGGCCAGGGTGATCCATGAGGTCACGGGAGCGCCCGGCATTCGGAAGGAGGGGCGCTGGAGGCGGCCCTCGGCGGCCCAGCGCTGGAGCTGCATCTGGCAGAGGACGATCATGCCCCAGCCGGTGACGATGCCCAGCGCCGACACATTGAGGACGATCTCGAACGCTTCCGCCGGAACGAAGAGGTTGAGCACGATACCGACCAGCGTGATGCTCGCGGTGAGCAGGATGCCGCCGTAGGGGACTCCCTGCTTGTTCATCCGCCCCGTGAAAGCAGGAGCGGAGCCGTTGAGGGCCATCGAGCGCAGGATCCGGCCCGTCGAGTAGAGCCCGGCGTTGATGCTCGAGAGGGCGGCGGTCAGGACGACGAAGTTCATGATCGAGCCGGCGATCTCACCCGACGAGCCGTCGCCGAGCGAGCTGAAGAACGTAACGAACGGACTCTCGCCCTTCGAGTAGGCCGTGTAGGGCAGGAGCAGGGTCAGCAGCAGCACCGAGCCGACGTAGAAGACGGCGATGCGCAGGATGACCGAGTTGATCGCCCGAGGGATCACCTTCGCCGGCTCGGCGGTCTCGCCGGCCGCCGTGCCCACCAGCTCCACGCCCGAGTAGGCGAAGACGACTCCCTGGACGACCAGCACGCTCGCGATCAGCCCGCCCGGGAGGACGCCGCCGTTGTCCTTCCAGAGGCTGATTCCCGGATCGACCGTGACGGGGCCGGCTTGCAGCGGCCAGCCCGCGGCGAGCACGACGACTCCGATCACGAGGAAGACCACCAGTGCGGTCACCTTGATGAGCGCGAACCAGAACTCCAGCTCGCCGAAGACCTTCACCGAGACCAGGTTGAGCGAGAGCACCACGACCAGGGCGATCAGGGCGAGCAACCACTGGGGCACGGAGGAGAACAGCGACCAGTACTTCACGTAGAGGGCCACCGCGGTGACGTCGGCGATCGCTGTCATCGCCCAGTTCAGGAAGTACATCCAACCCGCGACGAAAGCGGCCTTCTCGCCCAGGAACTCGCGGGCGTAGGAAATGAAGGACCCGGAGCTGGGCCGGTGCAGCACGAGCTCCCCGAGCGCGCGCAGGATGAGGTAGGCGAAGCCGCCGCAGACCGCGTAGACCACCACGAGCGAGGGGCCCGCGGAGGCGAGACGTCCGCCCGCGCCGAGGAAGAGACCGGTGCCGATCGCACCGCCGATGGCGATCATCTGCAGCTGTCGGGGCTTCAGGCCGGGCCGGTAGCCCTCCTGCTCCCTGGAGAAGTCGGGCTGCGCCGGCTCGAGGTCGTCGTCGCTCTGCGTCACGGGGGTTCCTTCGTCACCGGGCGCGCGGAGCGGCTGCTCCAGCACGCCCAAAAGGGTAGGGGCGCGCTACTCGGAGGATCCGATTGGCGCGGGATGCAGCTTGCGGATGTCTTCGGAGTCCTGCCGCTCACCCTGGGGGCATGAGTGGACCGTACCTGACGCGGCGGCCCTCGCTCGAGGGCTTCCGGATCCCTGAACTGGCGCGTATTTTGCACGGCGGGACCGGCCCCTGGCCCGTCTGGCGCGACCGACTCGACGGCCTCTCCTCCCGCATGGCCGAGGGCTCCCTGTGCTGGAATCCAGTCTCAGCGGCGTGGATCTTCGGCGCGAGATCGCACATCTGCGCTGACTGAAGGGCCGAGTCCTGACTCAGTCCTTCTCTGCGTCCTCGCCGTGGTCATCGGCGTCGCCGCGGTTTTCGCTGGACAGGCGCAACCAGCGGCCGTCACGGACGTCCTTCTCGTGCGCCGCCGCCTTCTTGTCGCTCGCCGCCGTGTCGCGTGGGGGGAGCTGGACGGTCTCCTCCGCCTCGATGCCGGCCTGGAGCTCGCGGCCGCGCTCGAGCTCCGCGTCGAACTCGGCTCCGAAGAGCAGGGCGATGTTGGTGATCCAGATCCAGAGCAGGAAGACGATCACCGCGCCGAGGGAGCCGTAGGTCTTGTTGTAGTTGGAGAAGTTCGCGACGTAGAACGCGAATCCGGTCGAGGCGATCAGCCAGATCGCCAGGGCGACGATCGAGCCGATGCTGATCCACCGGAACTTCGGCTGACGGATGTTGGGCGCCCAGTAGTACAGGATCGCGATGATCACGATCGCGATGACGAGCAGCACCGGCCACTTGGCGATGTTCCAGACGGTGAGTGCGGCGGGCCCCAGGCCCACCACGTCGCCGACGGCCGACGCGACAGGCCCGCTGAGCACCAGGATCAGCGCTGCGACGACGATCAGGACGACGGTCACGACAGTGACGCCGAGCATCGTCGGGCGGAGCTTCCAGAAGGGACGGCCCTCGTCGATCTGGTAGACCCGGTTCATCGCTCGACCGAAGGCGCCCACGTAGCCGGAGGCGGACCACATGGCGCCGACGACACCCGTCACGAAGGCCAGGCCCGCGGCGGAGGAGCTGGTCAACGCCTGGACCGGGTCGCGCAGCAGGTCGACGACCTGGCCGGATGCGAGGGTGCCGATCAGGTCGAGGACCAGATCGGTCGTGGCTTGCGCCTGGCCGAAGAGGCCCAGCACCGACACGATTGCGAGCAGGGCCGGGAACAGTGCGAGGACGGCGTAGTACGTGAGCGCGGCAGCCAGGTCGGTGCACTGGTCGGCTCCGAATTCGCGTGCCGTCTTCTTGAGGACGTAGAACCAGGAACGCTTGGTGATGTCGGTGACGTCATCGGGCTTACGTGCATCGTCGGGATCGGGCGCGGTCTTCTCACGGGTCGTGCTCTTCTCGGCCATGCCGACACGCTACGGGTCGGACAGTTCTCGAACGGCCCACTTGACTCTCCGATCGGACGTGTCGATGGTCACGCCCGGCGCTGGCGCGCCGCGGCGAGCGTCCCGAAGAGGAGGAAGGAGCAGGTGGCGGCGAGCACCGTCACCAGCGGCGCCGCCCAGCCCCCGCTCACGTCGTGCGCGAAGCCGATGACGGTCGGCGCGGTGGCGGCCACGGCGTAGCCGATGCCCTGCACCGTGGCCGAGAGCCGTGACGCGTGCCCGTCCGAGCGCGAGAGCCGCACCACGAGAACGAACACCACCGTGAATCCGCCGCCCTGCGCCGCCCCGCCCAGAACACACCACAGGGCCCAGAGCTGCGGCGCGAGCAGCAGACCCGCCGGCACCGTGCACCAGAGCAGGCCCACCAGCACGATGCTGCCCAGCGGCCCCAGCCGGCGCACCAGGAGCGGCACGCCGAGCGCGCCGGCGACCGCGGCGAGCTGAAACACGGAGGCGCTCGCACCGGCCGTCGCGCTCGAGAAGCCGTTGCGGTCGACCAGCAGCGACGGCAGCCAGGCGGTCACCCCGTAGTACGAGAACGCCTGGCTCGAGAAGCACAGGGCGAGCGCGAGGACGGTGGCGCTGCGGAAGATGCGCGGGGCGGGCCCGGGCGACTCACGGTCGGCGCGGGCGGGGCGTGGTGCCGGCAGCAGGGCCGCCGGAGAGCCGACAGCGAGGAGCCAGCCGACGAGCGCGAGCGCGTTCAGCGCGAGCCAGACGAGCAGGGCGCCACGCCAGCCGAGTGCGAGGGCGAGTGGGGCGGTCCCGAGCGAGGTGATCGTGGACCCGATGTTGAGGGCCGCGGTGTACACGCCGGTCGTCAGGTCGACACGCTCGGGCGGGACGTCGCGGCGGATCACGACGGGGAGGACGACATTGCCGACCGTGATGAACACGCCGATCAGGATCGTCCCCACGACGACCGGCGCGACATCGCCGATGGAGCGCACGATCGTGCCGAGCGCGACGCCGAGCACCGTAACCGTGACGGCGGCGTCCGGCCCGACCCGGCGGATCACCAGCAGCGCGAGTGGGGTCGCCAGGGCGAAGCAGAGCACGGGGATGCTGGTGAGGATCCCCGCTTGGCCGGACGAGAGCGCGAGGTCCGCACGCACCACGTCGATCACCGGTGCGACCGCGACGATCGGTCCGCGCAGCACAAGGGCGGCGAGTGCGACCGCGAGGACGACGAGCCAGGGAGCACTCCGGCGCGCGGTCATCGGAGCATCGGCGGCAGCGGCACCCCGGTCAGCCGGCCAGGCCGAAGAGTTCGGCCGAGACGTTGGTCACGAAGGTGAACACGCCAGACACCAGGCCGAGGATCCCGGTAACGAGTCCCGCCGTCGCGAGCCCGCGTCCGCCGCCGACCACTGCGGCGGCCGCCCGGCCGCGCACGGAGAAGACGATGGCCAGGATCGACGGGACCAGCAGCGGGTTGATGAGCAGGCTCAGGACGCCGAGTACGAGGCTCGCGACCGCCATCGGATTGCGCCCGGCCGTGGACGACGGAGCCGAGGGGTAGGCGTAGAGCTCCTGCTCCGGGGCGCCCTCGGGCGTCCCGTACGCGGGGACGGGCGCGGAGGAGGACGGGCGGGACCGGTCGGTCCACGCTGCACCGTCCCAGTAGAGCTCTGAGCCGAGATCGGCCGGGTGCGGATACCACCCGGGCGCGGGCAGTGGGGCGGAGTCGTCTGGCATGCGCTGATTCTAGAGCGGTGCCGATCAGCTCTTCGGCAAGCGGATGTCCGCCGACCCCGTCGCCCGTGGCACCGGTGCGGCCACGGCGATCCTTCGCGCCACGCCATCCCCCCGTTCGGCGCCTCCACCGGGTCGGAGCACTCCGTCTGCTGCGCCTACGAGCTGACTCCCGACGCGCTCGGGGAGTGGCCGCCGCCGACTACAGTCGAGGGGTCAGCCGAGCCCGAGGAGTGCCCGCACGTGTCGAACGAACTGTCGAATCCCGCAGAGAACGAATCCCACTCGGTCGTCACCGAGGCGGGCACGGGATTCACGCACTTCACCGACCGGGCCGTGGTCGCGATCCGCGTCAACGGTGAGCTCAAGGACCTCGCCGCCGACGTCGTCCCCGGCGACCGCATCGAGCCGGTGCTGATCTCCTCGCCCGACGGTCTGAACATCCTCCGGCACTCCACCGCTCACGTGCTCGCGCAGGCCGTGCAACAGATCAATCCGGAGGCGAAGCTGGGCATCGGCCCGCCCGTCACCGACGGCTTCTACTACGACTTCGACGTCGAGGAGCCCTTCACGCCCGAGGCGATGAAGGCGCTCGAGAAGGCGATGGACCGCATCGTGCGCCAGGGCCAGCGGTTCGTCCGCCGCGTCGTCAGCGAGGAGCAGGCGCGCGCCGAGCTCGCCGGCGAGCCCTACAAGCTCGAACTGATCGGCATCAAGGGCGGGGGAGCCGAAGACGAGAGCGTCGAGGTCGGCGGCGCCGAGCTGACCATCTACGACAACGTCGACCCGCGCTCGGGCGAGACGGTGTGGAAGGACCTCTGCCGCGGCCCGCACCTGCCCAACACCCGCATGATCGGCAACGGCTACGCCCTGACCCGCAATGCGGCGGCGTACTGGCGCGGCTCCGAGAAGAACCCCCAGCTCCAGCGCGTGTACGGCACTGCCTGGCCCACGAAGGACGAGCTGCGCGAGTACCAGGCCCGGCTCAAGGAGGCGGCCCGCCGCGACCACCGCAAGCTCGGCCACGAGCTCGACCTGTTCTCGTTCCCGGACGAGATCGGCTCCGGTCTGGCCGTGTTCCACCCCAGGGGCGGGATCATCCGCTACGAGATCGAGCAATACATGCGCGAGCAGCTGCTCGCTCACGGCTACGAGCTCGTCTACACGCCGCACATCACCAAGGGCGACCTGTTCCTGACCAGCGGGCACCTGCAGTGGTACTCCGAGGGAATGTTCCCCCCGATGCACCTCGACGAGCTGCAGGACGAGGACGGCAACGTCACGCGCCAGGGCCAGGACTACTACCTCAAGCCCATGAACTGCCCGTTCCACAACCTGATCTTCCGCTCGCGCGGCCGCAGCTACCGCGAGCTGCCGCTGCGGCTGGCCGAGTTCGGCACGGTGTACCGCTACGAGAAGAGCGGAACCCTCCAGGGACTCACCCGCGTCCGAGGCCTCACCCAGGACGATGCCCACATCTACGTCGCGCAGGAGGACGTGCCGGCCGAGCTGACCCGCAACCTGGAGTTCGTGCTGCAGGTACTGCGCGACTACGGCCTCGACGACTTCTACCTCGAGCTCTCCACCAATGAAGAGGGCAACCCGAAGTTCGTCGGCGCGCCCGAGCAGTGGGAGGAGGCGATCGCCTCGCTGCGCGCGGTCGCCGTCGCTTCCGGCCTCGAGTTGGTGCCCGATCCGGGGGGAGCGGCGTTCTACGGTCCGAAGATCTCGGTGCAGGCGCGCGACGCCATCGGCCGCACCTGGCAGATGTCCACGATCCAGCTCGACTTCAACCAGCCTGAGCGCTTCGAGCTCGAGTACACCGCGTCGGACGGATCGAAGAAGCGTCCCGTGATGATCCACCGCGCGCTCTTCGGCTCGATCGAGCGCTTTTTCGCCATTCTCACCGAGCACTACGCGGGCGCGTTCCCGGTCTGGCTGTCGCCGGTGCAGGTCGTGGGGATCCCGATCGCCGACGAGTACCTGCCCTACCTCGAGGAGGTCGTCGGCGAGCTCAGGCGCTCCGGGATCCGCGCCGAGATCGACTACTCCAGCGACCGGATGCAGAAGAAAATCCGTAACGCCACGCTGCAGAAGGTGCCGTTCCAGATGATCGTGGGCGAGAAGGACCGCGACGCCGGAGCCGTCAGCTTCCGATTCCGGGACGGCACGCAGGAGAACGGGATCCCGGTCGCTGACGCCGTCGCGCGCATCCGCGAGGCCGTCGCCACGAAGGCGCAGGTCTGAGCGTGCCCGACCTCGTGCCTGACCTCGTGCCTGACGGAGCGGAGGGCTCCGCGCACCTCGCGGGCGTGCCCGATGAGTTCCAGCGGCTGTGGACGCCGCACCGCATGGTCTACATCCAGAAGGGACAGCCCGGCGCCGACGACTGCCCCTTCTGCGTGGCTCCCACGCTGAGCGATGAGGAGGCCCTGATCGTGGCCCGCGGGGAGCACGCCTACGTGCTGCTGAACCTGTTCCCGTACAACTCCGGTCACCTCCTGGTCTGCCCGTACCGGCACATCCCGCTCTACGACGAGGCCACCCCGGAGGAAGTGGCCGAGGTCGGGTCGCTCACCCAGACGGCCATGCGCGTTGTCCGCTCGGTGTCGAACAACGACGGCTTCAACCTCGGAATGAACCAGGGCGCGGTCGCCGGAGCCGGGATCGCCGCGCACTTGCACCAGCACGTGGTCCCGCGCTGGGCGACCGACGCCAACTTTTTCCCGATCATCGCCCGCACGAAGGCGCTCCCGCAGCTGCTCGGCGACGTCCGGGCGAGCCTCGCGTCGGCCTGGCCGACCCGGTAGGTCCGGCCGCCCCGGTAGACTGGGACGCCGCATAGAACAGGACTCGCGAACATGACCGACACCACCACTTCGTCCTCGTCCGCCTCGGAGCAGTTCGGTTCGAGCCGCGTCAAGCGCGGTCTCGCCGAGATGCTCAAGGGCGGCGTGATCATGGACGTCGTCAACGCCGAGCAGGCCCGGATCGCCGAGGACGCCGGCGCGGTCGCCGTCATGGCGCTCGAGCGGGTCCCCGCCGACATTCGCTCGCAGGGCGGAGTCGCGCGGATGAGCGACCCCGACCTGATCGACGGCATCGTCTCGGCCGTCTCGATCCCCGTCATGGCGAAGGCGCGTATCGGCCACTTCGTCGAGGCGCAGATCCTGCAGGAGCTCGGCGTCGACTACATCGACGAGTCCGAGGTCCTCTCGCCTGCCGACTACGTGAACCACATCGATAAGTGGAACTTCACCGTCCCCTTCGTCTGCGGCGCGACCAACCTGGGCGAGGCGTTGCGCCGCATCACGGAGGGCGCGGCCATGATCCGCTCGAAGGGTGAGGCCGGCACGGGCGACGTCTCCGAGGCGACCAAACACATCCGTACCATCTCGGCCGAGGTCAACCGCCTCGCTGCAATGACGAAGGACGAGCTCTACGTCGCGGCCAAGGAACTGCAGGCGCCGTACGACTTGGTCGTCGAGATCGCGCGCACCGGCACGCTCCCCGTCGTCCTCTTCACTGCCGGCGGAGTCGCGACTCCGGCCGACGCGGCGCTGATGATGCAGCTGGGGGCTGACGGCGTGTTCGTCGGCTCCGGCGTCTTCAAGTCGGGCGAGCCTGCCAAGCGCGCGGCCGCCATCGTGAAGGCGACCACCTTCTTCGACGACGCGAAAGTCGTCGCGGAGGCGTCGCGCGGCCTAGGCGAGGCGATGGTCGGCATCAATGTGGCCGACGTGCCCGCGCCGCACCGTCTCGCCGAGCGTGGCTGGTAGCCGGGACACGGCGCCGGTTGGCGGAGGACTGATGCGGGAGTCCCTCGAGGGCCTCCGCGTCGGTGTCCTTGCACTGCAGGGGGACTTCCGAGAGCACGCCCACGTCCTGCGCGAGCTTGGCGCCGAGGTGGTGCTGGTGCGTCGTCCAGAGGAGCTCGCGTCCGTCGCCGGTCTGGTCATCCCGGGCGGCGAATCGACGGTGATGGACAAGCTCTCGCGGCTCTTCGGACTCGCCGAGCCGGTGGCCGACGCGATCGAGGCGGGCCTGCCCGTCTACGGGACCTGCGCCGGGCTGATCATGCTCGCCGATCGGGTACTCGACCGGATCGACGGCCAGCGCAGTTTCGGCGGCCTGGACGTGTCGGTCCGCAGGAACGCGTTCGGCAATCAGCTCGACTCCTTCGAAACCGATCTGGACGTGCCGGTGATCGGTGATCCTCCTGTGCACGCAGTCTTCATCCGGGCACCGGTCGTGGAGGAGCTGGGGGAGCGGGCGACGGCGCTCGCGAGCGTGGCCGACGGTCGCGTGGTCGCGGTAGAGCAGGGCGCTCTGCTCGGCACGGCCTTTCATCCGGAGATCACCGGCGACTACCGCTTCCACGAGCTGTTCCTGCGGAAGGTCGCAGCGACGCGCTTCGGCGCCTGAGGCGCTCGCGAATCCGCTGGTCAGGGGTGGACGGGGTCGGGGGTGCGCGGCAGGGTGGTCGCATGCCCGAACTCCCCGAGGTCCAGGCGCTCACGCTCGACCTGAATGCGCGTCTCGGCGGACGTACGCTCAGACGGCTCGATGTGTTCGCGATCTCCGCGCTGAAGACGGTGGCGATCCCACCCTCGGCCCTGGCCGGCGAGATTGTGCACGGCGTGACGCGGCACGGCAAGCTCCTCGACCTCGCCGTCGGAGACGCGCACGTCCTGCTGCACCTCGCCCGCGCCGGCTGGGTTCGCTGGCGTCCGGAGCGGCCGACGGCTCCGGTGAAGCCGGGCCGCGGTCCGCTAGCCGCGCGGTTGACCCTCGACGACGGGTCGGGCTTCGACGTAACGGAGGCAGGCACGAAGAAGAGCCTGGCGCTCTCGATCGTCGCCGACCCGCTCGATGTGCCGGGCGTCGCCCGCCTGGGGCCCGACCCGCTCGATCCGGCTTTCACGAAGGAGATCTTCGGCGCGATCCTCGCCACCGCGGGCCGGGCGCAGCTGAAGGGCGTTCTCCGCGACCAGTCGCGCATCGCCGGCATCGGCAATGCCTACTCCGACGAGATCCTGCACGTCGCGCGAATGTCTCCGTTCAAACCCGCGGCGCTCACCGTCGACGAGCTCGACCGTCTCTACTCCGCGGTCCGCTACACGCTGGAGGAGGCGCTCGCTCGCGCTGAGGGCCTGCACGCCGCCGACCTCAAGCGGGAGAAAAAGCTCGGGATGCGTGTCCACGGCCGCACCGGCGAAGCCTGTCCAGTCTGTGGCGACACCGTCCGCCAGGTGATCTTCCACGACTCCACGCTCCAGTACTGCCCGACCTGCCAGACCGGCGGCAAAGTCCTCGCCGACCGCGTGCTGTCGCGGCTGCTCCGCTAGCGGGCTGGGGTGGCGGGGCACAAGGGTCGCCGGATTACAAGGGGGGAGG
>NZ_PSWS01000037.1 GCF_002932875.1 Rathayibacter tritici | reverse complement strand
GCGGGGGCGACGCGCGGGGCCGGGGCAGTGCGCTGGGTCGGAGTGATCACCTCGGTCGCTGGCGTCGTGTCGGCCGGGAGCGGACGAGTCGGCTCGAACACCTCCGTCCGCGTGATCGGCTCCGTCGCGCCGAGCAGTTCGGTCGACAGCACCCGCGTCCCGGCGACGTCGGGGACGACGATGGCCGCCGGCGGGGAATCGCGCCGCGGGTCGATCAGTCGGCGTGCCGACTCCGCCACCTGCAGCGCGGTCGGGCGAGTGCCGGGCTCGCGCCGTGTCATCGCGGTCAGGAGCGAGGTCCAGCCGCTGCCGAGCGACTCCGAGATCTCGGGGTCGCGGAGCAGACGCGCGAGCGTGACCTCGATCGCCGAGCCGGTGAACGGGCGGCGGCCGGTCAGCGACTCCAGGAGCACGAGGCCGAGCGAGTAGATGTCGCTCGCTGCTGTGACCGGGTCGCCGTGCGCCTGCTCGGGGCTGAGGTAGGCGGCGGTACCGACGAGGGCGCCGGGCGCGGTGATCCGCGTCGCGTCGATGAGGGAGGCGATGCCGAAGTCGGCGAGCTTGGGGCGGAACTCGCGACTGGTCAGCGGGCTCGGCACGAGCAGCACGTTCGACGGCTTCACGTCGCGGTGCACGACTCCGGCCGCGTGGACCGTGTGCAGGGCCTCGCCGAGGTCTCCCGCCATCGAGGCGACGTCGTTCGGGGCGACCGGGCCCTCCGCGAGCCGCTCGGACAGGCTCGGCCCTTCGGCGAGTTCCATCACCATGTAGGCCTGCCCGTTCGTGTCGTCGCCGCCGTCGTGCGCGTCGTAGAGGGTGACGAGCGCGGGGTGGTTGAGGGCCGCGAGCAGGCGGATCTCGGAGGCCTTGCGCTGCAGGTCCTGCGCGTCGTCGATGCCGGGCGCGAACATCTTCAGCGCGACGGAGCGGCCGAGGACGCCGTCGCGCGCCCGGTAGACGGTGGCCATTCCGCCCCGGCCGATGAGTTCCTCGATGGTGTACCGGCCGTCGACCGTCGTCCCGACGATCCGGGTGTCGCCTGTCCGGTGGGATGCCACGGGTCCTCCTCGCGGTCGGCGGCGGGTGTGCCGCGCCCCCCGGTGCGACCGTCGACCCAGGGTAATACGTCGACCCTGCGCGCCGCCCTCCCCCCGGCCGGGCTGTCAAGCAGGTGCCCGGATGCGTGCCCCGACGTAGCGTCGGAGGTACCGACGAAAGGCGATGACATGGACCAGGACCGCACGCAGCAGAACGTCACGGAGCAGGACGATCAGGGCTCGACCATCGGCACGCCGGAGGGGGCGGCGCCCGCCACTTCCTCCGAGAGCGAGACCATCGAGAAGGACATCTCGGAGTCGCCCGGCAGCGAGCGTGAGACCGAGGCCAAGCAGGATTCGGACCCGGCCGAGAGCCGCACCGCCGTGTCCGGCTCGGCCGAGGTGAAGACCGTGCCCGGCACGGGTGGACCGGACGACGTGGGCGATGTCGAGGTCGACCCCGACGAGGTCTCGCTGAACGGCAAGCCGTTCCCGGGCCACGCGGGCACCAAGTAGGACGCGCGCACGACGTAGGACGCTCGGGAGCGCCGCGGCTGTGGCTGCGGCCCTCCCGCCTTCTTACTCCGGCGGCACCGGTGACTCCGGCGGCACCGGTGACGTCGGCGGCGGCGTCGGCGGCGGCCGCATGATCGGCGGGCGCGTGAACGAGTCCTCCCACTTCGGGAACGGAATCACGACCCCCGGCGGCGAGGAGACCGGCGCGACCGTCGTGCTCCGGCCGCCGATCGCGATGATCAGCTCCGTGGCGTCATTCGACCAGAACAGCTCGCTGACGACCTCTAGCGAGTAGCGACCGTTCTCTCTCACCGACCAGTTCACCCACCACCCGTCGCCCGTTTGTGCCCAGAGGTCCCGCTCCCCGGTCATCTCCCGCGTGTAGTAGTCCCAACCCTTCGACACGACGTAGCTCCGCATCGGCTCCAGCCCGGCCTCGTCATCGGAGCCACCCGGCACCTCGAGGACACGGCTCGCAGCGAAGTAGTAGCTGTTGTTTTCGGTGGCGCCGGGAAGTCCGCCGCCTACAGCGCCGAGCCCACCGAAGGGTAACCAGTCGACGCTGATCCATTCCCAGTCCGCGTCGCTGATCTGATGCTGCGCCTCCGCCAGCAGCGCTTCCAGATGCGCGTACCTCTCGCTCACCCGAGCGAACTCCTGCTCCTGGCTCAGCCCCGCGATGTCCTCGCGCGTTAGTCCCGCCGCATCCCGCATGTCCCGCTCCTCTCCTGCGCCACACCCGGCGCTCGTCATCGTCACCACCACCGCAAGTGCCAGCGCCCGCCACACCCCGCGTCTCACGGCCTCCCTCCAACGGCGATGCGCGCGATGGCCGCGGTCGTCGAGGAGTCCCGCGAGAGGTAGCCGACGGCGCCGCTCGACTCATCGGCCGTCATGTCGTGCCCGGTGACGGCGCGCGTGCCTTCGCCGGACTCCGAGGAGAACACGTCCACACCAGGGATGCCGCGCGGGTCCCTCCGGCGGCCCATCGCCCAGCGGCGGCCCCTCCGTGCGATGTGATCGGCGGCTGCCTCGGTAGCGTGCACCTCGTCGGCGTTCAGCTCGTCGACCTCCGTGCCGGCAGCGAAGCCGGGTGAGCCGTAGGCGACGAAGTCGTCGATGCGGTGCTCGGTGAGCTGTAGGGCGAGGGCGACGAGGGTCGACCCGTAGGAGTGGGCGGTGACGGTCAGGTGCTCCGGCGGCGAGCCTGCGCGGGACTCGACCACGCCGTCGAGGAAGGTCGCGAAGCGCTCGGCGCCGGACTCGGCCCGGGTCGTCGTGTTCACCTCGGGCAAGGACGGCGCCCGGTAGCCGAGCCAGGCGACAACGGCGGTCGAGCCGCCGCCGTTCTTCACCGTGGCTTCTCTCACCACAGCGGCCGCGTCGACGTTCTCTCTGACGCCTTCGAGTGTCGTCCCTGCGCCCGGCACATTCACGATGACCGTCGATGCTGTGTCGAGGTCCCCGATTGACACCGCGGCGGTCAGCGCGCAGTCGTCGGTTCCGAAGCCGACTAGCTGCGCGACGGTCGAGTTCAGCCGTGCGCGCTCGTCGGCCTTCGCGAGGCCCGCCGCGAGCGCCCCGATCTGCCGCTCGAAGTCCTCAAGCGAGAGCCCCGTCGCCCCGGCCAGCCCCATCGAGCTGCGCATCCGCACCGGGTCGCGCATGGCGTCAGCGAGGAGCGACCGGGACGCCGCATCGCGGACGGCGGCGGGCAGCCCGTCGAGACCCGCGAGGCCCAGGCGCGTCGAGACCGGCAGCACCGCCACATCCTCGACAGCGAGATCGAAGCGCGACCACTCCGCGGCGATCTCGGCCGCACTGAGGCCCGGTTCGAGCAGACGGAGCACGCCCCGCGGTGTCTGAAAGGAGGCGCGGGCGTCGAGCGCGACGTCGGTCAGCCCTACGCCGCCGGCCTGCTCGAAGGCGGCCGCACTTCGCTCGGCCCAAGCGGCGTCCTCCAGGAGAATGGCGAGGAAGGAATCGGCTCCGGTGAACACATCGACGTACTCGACTCGCCCCCACGGGCACGAGTCGAGGAAGTCGGTCCAGCTCGAGTGCAGCAGCAGGAGCGGGTGGTTCGCCTCGTCCACCAGCGATCGGACGCCGCCGGCGAACACCCTCAGCCGCTCCGGATCCGCCGAACTGCGCGCTCGAGTGGGGGCGCCGCCTGGGATCGAGCAGCGGCTCCAGGTCCCGCAGGGCACCGAGCAGCGGATCGGCGGCGGCCTGCTCCCGCTGCGCCTCCCGCTCCCGCCACTCGGCGAGCTCGCGCCTGCGCCGCCTCTCACTCTCGGCCTGCCCGGACACGGCCGTCACCTGCGCGGCGAATCCGTTCAGCTCGTCGACGAGCCGGTGCCGGTCCGCGACCTCCTGCTGGAAGCCCTCGTAGAACATCCGCGAGTAGGTGCCCGAGAAGTCGATCATCGCCTGCTCGACCAGGCCACTCCTCGCCGGGAACTGCGCGTCGAGCACCGCGGCGAGTGCGGTCAGCCGGGAGCACAGGCGCTCGGCGACCTCGTTGTCGTACCTAAGGTCCACTGCGGATCTCACCTCTCCTGATGCGCGGACGGATCCTCAGGTTAGGGGAGAGGGAGGCGGGAGTACCGGAGTTGGCGCCGAATGCCTCGCGCCGTCAGGCGACCGGCGTGAGCAGCCCCGGGTCGCGACGGTCGACCGTGCGGGAGTTGTTCACGCGACGATCCACCGGGTACGCGGTGACGGTCGCGGCCATCGCGACGGAGGCGCGGTCGAGGGTGGCGAGCATCTCCTCGGCGGAGTCGAGCGGGACCGGGTCGAGCCAGGCGTCGCGCGCGTCGGGAGTGAGGAACACCGGCATCCGGTCGTGCACCTCGCCGGAGGCGTCGCGGGCCTCACGGGTGATGATCGTGAACGAGACGTGCCAGCCCTCTCCCTCCGTGCGGGCGGTGTAGAGGCCTGCGGCGGCGAGGATCGGCTCCTCACCGTGCACAAACCACGGCTGCTTGCCGTCGGCGCGCGTCTCCCACTCGTAGTAGCCGCGCATCGGGACGATCGCGCGGTGCTTGGCGAACGCGCCGCGGAACAGGCCGTTGGTCGCGACCGACTCGAGGCGCGCGTTGATCGGCGACGGCCGCTTTCCCGTCGACGTCCCCGTCGACCAGGACGGGGTGAAGCCCCAGGACGCGAGCTCGAGTTCACGCTCCCGCTCACCGTCGTGGACCCGCTCGCGCACGATCGGCGCGATGTCGGTCGGGGCGACGCTGTAGTCGGGCGCCCAGTCCGCGGCGTGCCCACCGGCCGCGACGAACTCGCGGATCAGCTCATCGGTCTCGGAGTCCATCGCGAAGCGGCCGCACATGCCGCCACGCTACGCCGCAGCTCCGACGTCGCGCGAGGAGCCGGGTCGGACCTCACGGGACTTCGCGGACCAGAAGCGCATCAGCGCGCCCGCCAGGACCGAGCCGAGTGTCCCCGCGGCGAGGTCGCCGAGGGTGTCCTCATAGCCGACGAAGATCGAGGAGTCGATGAAGCGGTGGCCCGCCCACTCGCCCCACTCCCACAGCACGCCCGCGGTGGTACCGAAACACGCGCAGAGCACGATCGCGGGAGCGAGCGAGCCGCGCTCACCCGACGCCGCCGGGACGACTCCGGCCCGCGCGGCCACGATGTACGCCACCGCGGCGATCAATCCGTTGAGCACGCAGTGCACCACCAGGTCCCACTGCGGCCACGCCTCGTAGAGCCCGAGCACGCTGCTCCAGGAGGCGACGAGCAGCGCCACCCCGAACGCGGCGTCGAGTGCCGGTCGGATGCCGAGGAACCTCGGCAGCACCAGGCCGATTGCGGCAAGCGCGAGCACCGCCACATCGACCAGGTCCCAGCCGACGCCGGCCGTCACGATGCTCACGGCCCCGACCGCGCGAATACCATCCGCCGTCCACTCACCGCGGGTGCGCGGGAGTTGAAGGAAGGTCTCGACGAGGGCGGAACTGCTCACGGGTTCGTGAAGCGAAGCACGGCCTGGACCGGTTCGTGGTCGGACGGCGCCGCACCTGCGTAGCGGACGGCGTTAATACCCGCCGAAACGACCTCGAACGCGCCCTCGCTGGCGAGCAGCCAGTCGATCCGCTTTCCCGGAGCGGGCGGCCGGTAGTTCGAGAACGTGCTCCAGGAGTGGGTGAGCTGCTGCTCGGCGGCCTCCCAGGAGTCGACGAGGCAGCCGTCGTCGAGCAGCGCACGGTAGGGGACCGTGTCGATGTCGGTGTTCGTGTCGCCCATGACGATCGCGGGACGGCCGAGCGCGAGCACCCGCTCGGCGATCAGCTCGGCGGAGCGCTGGCGCGAGCGTCGCGAGATGTGGTCGAAATGCGTCGAGATCACGGTGAACTCGCGGCTGGTCGCAGAGTCGGTCAGCTCCGCGATCACGGCTGTGCGCGGGATCCGGTTACCCCAGCTGCGCGAGCCGGCGATGTCCGGAGTGTCGGAGAGGGCGATCTGGCTCCAGTGACGGATGGCGAAGCGGCTGCGGTCGACGAAGAGCATCACGCGCTCGCCGCCGCGGTCGGCGTCCCGGCCGAAGCCCATCGCCTCGAAGGAGGGGCCCATCGCCTCGTGCACAGCGGCCGACTGATCCGGCAGCGCCTCCTGCACGGCGAGGATCGAGGGCCGCTCCTGCTTCAGCAGTCGCTGCACGAGCGGGCGGCGGCGGCCCCACTGGTCGGCGGCGCGGGAGGTCAGGCGGGGCATGCGACGACGGATGTTGTAGGTCATCACGTGCAGCTCGGGCGCCTCGGTCGGGCCGATCAGAGGCGACGCATCGGTCATCCTCTCAGCCTACGGCGGCGAATGCGGGCGGCCAGGAGGCTTGCGGTCGCCGCTCCCGGCCGCTCTACTTCCGACATGGCCCTCTCTCCCGCCCTGTCCGCTCTCGCCGACGAACGCTTCGTCTCCCTCACCACGTACCGCAGGTCCGGCGATGCCGTCTCGACTCCGGTCTGGATCGCCCGCGACGGCGATGAGCTGATAGTGACCACTCCCCGCCGCAGCGGAAAGGTGAAGCGGATCCGCAACGACACGCGGGTGACGCTGGTGCCGTGCGACCGCCGTGGCCGCGTCTCCGACTACGCGGTGCCGATCGAGGCGGCCGCCCGGATCGACGCCGATGCCGGGGAGGTCGAGCGGCTGGGCCGGGTGTTCCTGGGCAAGTACCGGCTCGAGTACCGGGTGTTCCTCCTGATCGAGGGCCTGGCGACGCGCGCCGACCGTACTCGCGTGATGCTCCGCGTCATCGACCGCTGACGCCGCCCCGGCCCTACACCCGCGGGACCCTCCGCCGGAAGGCCTGGGGGGCTTTGGACCCCGGGCCTAGCGTGGGGCAATCGCCGGTGCCCCTGCGCGCTCCCCGCGCGCGCTCCGGCGGCAGTCAGAAGGAGTACGCAATGAGCATCGGAGCAGGAATCTTCCTCCTCATCGTCGGCGCGGTCCTCGCCTTCGCCGTGGACGTGCAGGTATCGGGGATCGACCTCAAGCTGGTCGGCTACATCCTGATGGCGGCCGGAGCGGTCGGCCTGATTCTCGGGCTGGTCCTGTTGACACGCCGTCGCCAAGCCGTCTCGACCACACGCTCGGCCGTCGACCCGGCCAGCGGCGAGCAGGTCACGCGCCGCTCGAGCGAGAGCGACGGTCCGCTGATCTGAACGACGGAACGCTGATCTGATCTCAACGATGCAGGGCGGGACCGGTCGGTCTCGCCCTGCATCGTTCGCGGCTCTACTCGGTGGGCTCGTCCGGCTCGCCACCGGAGACGGTGTCGGTGTCGCCGCCGCCGGAGGAGGTGTCCGTCCCGGTGCCATCGGGGAGGTCCTCGGTCTTGTCGGTGTCCTCGCCCGTGGTGCGGTCGGTGCTCATGGCGCTCTCCCTTCGCGTCGGCGACCTGCCGACCGTCCCACTCTGCTCCGCCCGCGGCGAGCGGGGCAGGGGGTAGCGGAGGCAGACGCAGACGTGACAGGTCGGCGTCACACCCCGACGTGACAGCCCGGCTCGGCTAGTGCCACGCCTTCTGCAGCGAGGCTCGCGCCGACACGACCGCCGGATGCTCTCGGGAGAGCCGCTGCGCCTCGACGAACCGATATCGAGGCGGCGACGTCGGCTCGTGCCACAGTCCGAGCACCGTCCAGTGAGGGCGCTGGTAGGACCACCACCGCACACCGTCCCAGCACCGCCGGCCGTGACGCTGCTCCTGAAACACGCTCAGCGCCCAGGCCTGGCTCACCGCGCGCACCCGCGTGACGACCTGCGTGGGACGCAGAGACCGATCGAGGAGGCTCCTCGCGTCATCGAGGTCGAGCAGGGGCGTGTCGTCGGGGATGTCGAACACCCCGAGGACACGTCGGCCGGCGCGCAACCACGGAGTCTCGAACATGTCCTCGGACCACACCGCCAGGTCTCCGAAGGACTCGCCGATCGCGACCTCGGGTGTCTGCCCGAAGTACCAGGTCGTGTACGACGCGGGATTGTCGAGCCGGGAGAATCCCTGCGCCGGGCTGTAGACGTGGTCCGGGTGCCCGGAGGCGCCGGGCCCCGCCTCCGGATCGTGGGCGAAAACCCGATAGACCAGCACGGTCTACGCCATTGCGACGTCGAGGGCCTGAACAACCGGTGTGCTGCCGGACGCCTTGAGAACGTCGATCGGCCGCGCGCCGTCGAGGAGGGCGCAGGAGCCGGTCAGCCAGTCGATCGCCGCGCGGCCCGACCACGCCTGCCGGGCCTTCGCCATGACGTAGTCGAGATCGAGCAGCAGCTGGATCGTCCGCGGCGCAGGCTGCTCGTTGCCCTTGCTCCACTGCGACGGCTGGCCGCGATGGACGTCGAGGAGACGCGCCAGCTCGGCGCCGCTTCCGAGCGAGTCGATGAGGAGCGCGACCCGCGCCTGGATCGCAGACTCAGCGGGGACCGCCGGGCGACGCCTGCTCGGAGAAGCGTCGGACACCGCCGGAATCTCGACGGCGACTTCAGTGCTGGCCATGACGCCTCCTTGTTCGGCCCGTAGAGTGCGGGCGCGCGCCACGCTACCACCCGACACTTGTGTCGGGAGGAGCGTGGCGCGGAGCGCGGGCGCTGCGGCGCCTACTCCTCGACGACGATCGTCGTGATGACCGGATTGCGGCGGTGACGGCGAGTCAGCCAGCGGCCGAGGGTGCGCGTGATCAACGCCTCCATCGCCTCCAGCTCGACCGGCTTGCCCGCGGCCTGCAGGACCGCGTCGTCGATCGCCTTACTCGCGTTCGCCTTCCAACCCGGCTCCTCGACGAAGCCGCGAGTGAAGAAATCGACGGGCTCGCCGAGCGTGCCCCGGTCGAGGTCGGCGATGGCGAGGACCGTGATGGCACCCTCCTCCGCGAGCACGATGCGATCGTTCATGGCGTCCTCGGTCGCGACGCCCATCGTGGTGCCGTCGACCAGGATCTGATCGGCCGGGATGCGCCCGCTGATGCGCGAGCGGCCCTTCACCAGGTCGATCGAGACGCCGTCCTCGATGACGAAGACGTCCTTCTCGTCGATCCCGGTGCGAGTCGCGATGGCCGCATTGGCGGTGAGGTGGCGCCACTCGCCGTGCACGGGGAGCACCGCCGTGGGGCGGAGGATGTTGTAGCAGTAGGCGAGTTCGCCCGCGCTGGCGTGTCCCGAGACGTGCACCTTGGCGTTGCCCTTGTGCACAACGGTCGCGCCCCAGCGAGTGAAGGCGTTGATGATCCGGTAGATCGCGTTCTCGTTACCGGGGATCAGCGAGCTGGCCAGCAGCACCGTGTCGCCGGGGCCGATGTCGATGATGTGGTCCTTATTGGCCATCCGCGAGAGCGCCGCCATCGGCTCGCCCTGCGATCCGGTGCAGATCATCACGATCTCGGTCGCGGGCAGCTTCTCGAGCATCTTCATGTCCACGACGAGGCCGGCCGGGATCTTGAGGTAGCCGAGATCGGCGGCGATGCCCATGTTGCGCACCATCGAGCGGCCGACGAAAGCGACCTTGCGGCCGTGGCGGTGCGCCGCGTCGAGGACCTGCTGGATGCGGTGCACATGGCTCGCAAAGCTCGACACGACGATGCGGCGCGGCGCGGTGCGGAACACCTGGTCGATCGCGGGGGCGAGGTCGCCCTCTGAGATCGCGAAGCCGGGGACATCGGCGTTGGTGGAGTCGACCAGGAACAGGTCGACTCCCTCATCGCCCAGGCGGGCGAAGCCGGGGAGGTCGGTGGTGCGACCGTCCAGCGGGAACTGATCCATCTTGAAGTCACCCGTGTGCAGCACGAGGCCGGCCTCGGTGCGGATCGCGACGGCGAGGCCGTCCGGGATGGAGTGGTTGACCGCGAGGAACTCGAGGTTGAAAACGCCGGCGTCGACGCGGTCGCCCTCCTTCACCGGGCGGGTGCGCGGGGTGATCCGGTGCTCGGTGAGCTTCGCGCTGATCAGCGCGAGGGTGAAGGTCGAGGCGATGATCGGGATGTCGCCGCGCTCCTTCAGCAGGTACGGCACACCGCCGATGTGATCCTCGTGGCCGTGGGTGAGCACGATGGCCTCGATGTCCTTCAGGCGCGAGCGGATCGCGGCGAAGTCGGGGAGGATCACGTCGATGCCGGGCTGGTTCTCCTCGGGGAAGAGAACGCCGCAGTCGACGATGAGCAGCTTGCCCTTGTGCTCGAAGACGGTCATGTTGCGGCCGATCTCGCCGAGGCCGCCGAGCGGAGTGATCCGCATTGCGCCCTTCTCGAGGGGCTTGGGCTTGGGGAGCTCGAGGTGGTGGCGGGCGGGCTTGGCGGTTCTGGCGTTTCTCATGCGGGACTTTCAGGAGGGAGTGGCTGGACGCATGCGCTCGGCGCAGGGTCCGACCGCGCGCCCGGTCGGGCCGCGGTGGTGTGTCGCTCCGGCGCTGTGAGCGCTGTCGGGAGCGGGTGGAGGTCTGCGGGACGGGGGCGGCGGGGCCGCTGTTCAGCGGGCGGTGCCGTCCGTGCGGCGCGCCTTTGCGCACCGACCGTCCCGTACATCCTGCCAGCCATCCCCGGGTTCGGGGTTCAGAAGGCGGGATCGGGTCCCGAAGGGGCTGACGGCCTGGCGCGCTCGACGCGTTTTCTGAGAGTAAGAGCGCTTGAGGGAATCTGGATAAAACGCTCTAAACCTCAAAAAAATCGTCGTCATGGATGCCGTTGACAACCCCTCCACGCCGAACGCCGGAGCGCTACCGGAGACTCTGATCGGTCGCGACGAGCAGACGACGGCCTTCCGCACCCTCCTTCGTCGTCTGCGGCGAGGGCGCACGGAGCAGTCCATGATCATCACCGGCCTGCGGGGCGTGGGGAAGACGGTCCTCCTGAACAGCTTTCGCTCGATCGCGCTGGAGGAGAACTGGGAGGTCATCGAGTTCGAGGCGGTCGAGCACGGCGAAGGCCGATTCTGCGGTCCGGAGCCGCAGAAGGCGAGCGATGTCGCCGCGCTCCTCGGCCGGTCGTCGCAGCAATCCGGTCCCACCAGAGCTGAACTGATCGAGATGGGCCTCCTTTTCACTCCTCAGCCTTTTCACTCCTCAGCACGGTTTCGCCGCCTTCACCGTGCCCGACGTCGATTGGTTCATGAAGCGCGCCGTTCCGGTCCTGGACGTGCCCCCTGTCGTGAGCCGGCGCGCTCGTCGTGCGCCGTCCACTGAGAGTTAGCCACCATCGGCCACGCCGACGGCGACCGGATCAGGATCCGACCCGAGCACCGGTGAGCAGAGATTACGGCCGCAGTCCCGAGACGAGCGCCAGCAGCCCGTCCATCGACTCGACCACCAGCGGAGGGAGGTCGCCGCGCTCGGCGACGAAGGCGATCGGAGTGGTCGCGACGACGTGTCCAGCACGCTCACCGTCGATGTGCACGACCAGGAGGCCCGCCCCCTCCGCCTCAGGGGTGCCGACCACGACCTCGTGCTCGCCGAGGAAGCCGACGCTCGGGTCCTTCCGGGCGGAGCGGATCCACGCGGGCAGCGGCTCCTCGGCGACGTACATCGCGAGGGCGTCCTGCAGTGACGAGCAGGCCACATCCTCCTGCGGGAGGCCGAGCCGGTGCGCCTCGAAGCCGCCGCCCACCGGTGTGATGAAGCCGAGCACGGCCTCCGGCTCCTGCGGGTCTTCGGTTCGGGCGCGGACGCGCCAGCCGTCCTCGCCGACCGGATCGAGCTCCACGTCGTCGACGGTCTTGGGTAGCGCTGTGCGAATCATGGGGCATCCCTTCTGCAGAGATCATCCAGTCCACCGAACGCCCGCCGCCGTGTCACCGGGGTTGACCCCCCGCGGCGGCGGCGCTCCGATTCGTCACGAACGGTCGTCATCCGCTCCCCCACGGAGCCGTTCGTGACGAATCAGAGCGAGGGGGCGGGAGGCGGGAGGGCGGGGGCGGTTCGTTGGGCACACGGCTCAGCACGCGGCCTGCTGCGTCCGGTTGAATGGGGGTGAGGCGCCTACTCTCGGCGCACCGGGAGGCGACATGGCGAACCACCGTTTCGAGCTGCGGTCCGGCCGCGGGATGGGCGTCTCGGCGGCGGGCGACCCCGTCGCCGACCGGCTGGTGGTGTTCTGCCATCCCACTCCTGGCGCGGGCGGTTTCGATCCCGATCCGATCGTCACGGGCCCCTGGGGCCTGCACCTGCTGATCCTCGACCGCCCCGGCTATGGCGCCTCCGACCCGGTCGACGCCGGGCACGGCCGCGTCGAGGACCGCGCGGACGACCTCGCCGAGTTCCTGCGCCGCTCCGAGCGCACCGCCCGTATGGTCGAGGGCGCCCGCTTCGGCAGCGTCGGTGTGGTCGGCTGGGGCTCCGGCGGAGTCTTCGCGCTCTCGCTCGCCGCCCGGCACCCCGACCTCGTCGACCGCCTCGCGCTAGTCGGCACGCCCGCTCCCCCGCAGGCCGGAGTGATCGTGCGCCCGACCTCCGCCTGGGAGCGCCGGGAGACCCTCCGCGGGGAGGACGCCGCCGCGATCGCCGCCGCCCTGCCGCAGACGCAGCCGGGCCTGGACGCACTCGGCATCGACTCCGATGACCCCGTGCTCGCCAGCCACGGCGGCCTGCGCAACCGGCTCGAGCGGATGCTCGGCGAGGGCTGGCGGCAGGGCCCGGGCGGCGCAGCGGCCGACCTCGCGGCACTCCGCGACGGGTCCTGGGCCGAGGACCTCGATTCGGTGGCCGCCGAGACACTGATCGTGCACGGCGACGCGGATCCGGTGGCCGGCGCCGAGGATGGCCGCTGGTACCGCAGCCGCCTCCCTCGGGCCCGCACCGCATCGGTCGACGGCGCGGGGCGGCTGGCTCTGGTCCGCGAGTGGCGGCGCATCCTCGACCACGTCGCTCCGCTCGAGCGCGGCGCGGAGGGACGATGAGCCGCCTGGGCGCCGGCCCGCGCGTCCTCGTCGCGGCAATGGCGGTCTCGGGAGTCGTGCACCTGGTGCATCCGCGGACGTTCGATGCCGTCGTGCCGCGCGGGATACCCGGCTCGGCCCGCGGCTGGGTCCTCGTCTCGGGAGTCGCGGAGCTGGCCTGCGCGGCGGCGACGCTGCACCCGCGCACGCGCGGTCTGGGCGGTGTCGCGTCCGCCGCCCTGATGGCCGCGGTTTTTCCCGGGAATGTGCAGATGGCGCTCGACGCCCGCCGGCCGCGGACCCGCGCGATCACCCTGCTGCGCCTGCCGTTGCAGGTCCCGCTGGTGCTCTGGGGACTCCAGGCAGCGCGGAGCCGCTGACACAACGTCAGCTGAGGCACCTTCTCATCCACGATGGTGGCTGACGAGGCCTCTCAGCTGACGTTGCGCTCCGCCGCAAGCCCACGCGCGCGCCGCTTGCCCGCTGCTACCGTCCAGGTCATGACCGACCAGAGCGCGGACGACCGCCGCGACCAGCTGACCAGCGCCCCGAAAGCGACGGAGGCCGACGCGGCCCCCCGCATCGACGTCACGACCACCGATACCGGCGACACCCGCATCGACATCCGCGAGGACGCCGCCGTGCGTCCGGGCCGGGTCGACGAGAACGGCGACGAGCTCGACGAGAGCCGCGACGATGCCTGAGCGGCGCCGCGCCGCCCTCGTCTACAACCCCGTCAAGGTCGACCTGGAGGCGGTGAAGGCCGCTGTCGCGCGCGCCGAAGCGGCCGCCGGCTGGGAGGAGACGCTCTGGTACGAGACCTCGGTCGAGGATCCCGGGGCCGGCCAGACGAGGCAGGCCCTCGACGCGGGTGCCGACGTCGTGATCGCGGCCGGCGGCGACGGCACCGTGCGGGTCGTCGCCGAGGCCCTGCGTGGCTCCGGCGCCGCACTCGCGCTGCTCCCCTCCGGCACCGGCAACCTGCTCGCCCGCAACCTCACTCTCACGCTCGACGACATCGACAACTCCCTCACCGTCGCCTTCTCGGGTAAGGACCGCGCGATCGACGTCGGGCTGATCGACATCGAGACGTCCACGGGCCGCGACCGCCACGCCTACGTCGTGATGGCGGGCCTCGGGATCGACGCGAAGATGCTCGCCAACACCGACGACGACCTCAAGAAGCGCGCCGGCTGGCTCGCCTACGTGGACGCCCTGCGCAAGGCACTGCTCGATAAGAACCAGCTCGAATTCCGCTACCGCCTCGACGGCTCGAGGACCCGCAGGGTGCGCGCCCACACGATCATCGTGGGCAACTGCGGGGCACTGCCCGCGAACATCCTGCTGCTGCCGGACGCGGCCGTCGACGACGGCGAGTTCGACATCGTGCTGCTGCGCCCCGAGGGCTTCTTCGGCTGGGCGCAGATCATCTTCAAGGTCGTGTGGGAGAACGGAGTCCTCCGCCGCAGCGGCGTCGTCGGCACGAAGCTGATGGGGCTGACCAAGGAGGTGTCGGCGCTGCGCTACGTGAAGGGCCGGGACCTCACGGTGCGCCTCGAGCGAGCGCAGGAAATTGAACTCGACGGCGATGCGTTCGGCTCGACCGCAGCGTTCCGCACCTGGATCGAGCCGGGCGGACTGACGGTGCGCGTCCCTGCATAGGGCCGACGGCACGCGAGCAGAGCGGCCCGGTGCGCCTCCCGCCGGGAGAGGATCCTCATCCCTCCCGGCGGAGGCGTCTGCTCCGAGCAGGGCGATGCAGTGCGGCTTCGGGTGCCGCACCCCATGCGCCTGCATGAACACGGCGACTGTAGTGCGGGATCCGTCGCCAGCGCAACGGTCTCCTCCGTTCCGGAGAGCCGGGTAGGTAGTTTCACCCTGCGACTCTCGGGCTGCGCGACGGATTTCGCAGCTGTCGCCCGACCGGGACGCACGCCGTGCGACGCGGTTCGGGCTCGGCTCGCACGGGGCGTCGAGCGTGCAGCACGGGGTGTCAAGGTGGGACGGGAGGCTCGCCCGAGCCGATACCGTCCCGTCATGGGCTTCTTCGACCGCACCGACTCCTCGACTAGCGCCGCCGAGCCGCGGCCCAGCGCACCCGAACCGCAACGGCGCCCCTGGAGCGACGGCCTCGGCCGCTTCGCCACCCGCTGCCTGCAGGTGGTCGTCGTGCTGCTGCTGGCCTCGGTGCTCGTGTTCGCGATGACGCAGCTCACGCTGGTGCTCATCCCGGTGATGATCGCAATCATCCTTGCCGCGGCGATCCACCCGGTGCTGGCGTGGATGCGGCGCAAGGGCGTGCCGTCGATCCTCGCGACCTGGCTGGCCCTGATCGGTCTGCTCGCGATCCTCAGCGCGGTCGCGTGGCTGATCACGGTCGCGGTCCGCAGCCAGTGGGACGAGCTGGTCAGGAGCGCCTCCGACGGCATCACTTCGCTGCAGGACTACGTGCAGCACCTGCCTTTCCAGATCACGGATGAGCAGATCGAGTCGGCCCGCCAGTCGGTCGTCGACTTCCTCACCTCGAGCTCGTTCGGGAGCGGCGCGCTCGCCGGAGTCTCGGCGGCGGCGAACTTCATCACCGGCCTGGTGCTGATGATCGTGGTGCTCTTCTTCTTCATGAAGGACGGGCCGAAGATCTGGGAGTTCCTCCTGCGTCCCTTCACCGGCGCGGACTACGAGCGCGCCAAGCGTGTGGGGCACAAGACAGTGGACGTGCTCGGCGGTTACGTCCGCGGCACGGCGACCATCGCGGCGGTCGACGCGCTCGGCATCGGAGTCGCTCTGGCGATCATCCAGGTGCCGCTGGCGATCCCGCTGGCCGTCATCGTCTTCCTGACCGCGTTCATCCCGATCGTCGGAGCGACGGCCGCCGGCATCCTCGCCGCTCTCGTCGCTTTGGTCGCGAACGGGCCGATCGCGGCGCTGATCGTGATCCTGGTGGTCATCGTGGTGAACCAGCTCGAGGGCAACTTCCTCCAGCCGGTCGTGATGGCCCGCTCGCTCAAACTGCACCCGCTGATCGTGCTGATCGCCCTGACCGTGGGCACTGTCCTGGCCGGGATCGTCGGCGCCGTGCTCGCTGTGCCGATCGCGGCGGTGGTCTGGGGCATCGTGTCGATCTGGAACGGCCCCGCGGATCCCGCCGAGCCGGCACGGCAGAAGCGCCCGGAGACCGTGTGACGCGCCCTGGGAAGCGCCCGTGTGGCGTCAGCGGTCGCGCTCAGGGGTAGTGATCCCGTAGAGTCGAATCATCTCCTGGGCGATCGCCCGAATTCCACGGCTGAGAAGTCGCACGACGAAGAGACTCAGCCCCTGATAGTGACCGTACCCACCGAGCGCATCGCCCTCGGTCCTCCGGTTCGAACGCCCGCCTCGCACGCGGGTACCGCCCTTCACAGGACGCCGCGGAAGCCGTGCCGTTCCTCGTTCGACCCCCGTTCCTCCGATTCCGTCGGCGGTCGGGACGTTCTCCCCCGCCGAGCCGCCCTCCCCCGGAGGCGCGAGTTCAGCCCCTAGACGACCCGGACGACTCCGGCCGACGCGTGTATCACCCGCGGAGGACGAGTCGATCGGGTACCGCACACTCGTGCGGACTCTGACGACGCCGACCCCGGTCGGCGTCATTAACACATAAGGAAAAGAAATGCCTACTGGCACCGTTAAGTGGTTCAACGCTGAAAAGGGCTTCGGCTTCATCGCTCCCGACGACGGAGGCGCCGACGTGTTCGCGCACTTCTCCGCCATCGCGAAGCAGGGTTATCGCGAGCTCGTCGAGAACCAGCACGTCGAGTACGACGTCGAGCAGGGCCGCAAGGGCCCGCAGGCCGCGAACATCCGCGGCGTCGGCGAGTAATCTCCGACCTCGGACGCCCCGTCGACCAGGATCTCCGGATCCGGTCGGCGGGGCGTCCGTCGTTTCCGCGCCACCGCTCCTTCGTCTCCAGGCATCTCTCTGGTCAGCGATATCGGTATCCTCTCCGCGACTGCTCCCGAACTCACGGAGCCCGCGAGGCGGCCGGAAGGTTCGGCGCGTCGGTACGATTTCACGGCGGAGAGTGGATCGAACAGCTCATGGCGAGCGCGACTAACACCGGTGAGATGATCGTGGTCTCGGAGCCGCCCGAGGGCACCTGATCGCCAGCGGACTCCCCACCGGCGGCGCTCAGACCACCAGCGGCCGGGCCGCGTGGACGAGTTCCTCGTGTGGCAGGGCTCGCAGCCGCGCGGCGATCTCGGCGCGGGCGCCCGCGTCGACGGCAGCCCAGGCGTGCTCCTGCGGGCGCAGCGGAGTGAGGGTGACCAGATCGGCGTGACCGGTTGCGAGGTCGAGCCGTTCGGGCAGTTCGGGGCTGCGCAGGCCCAGGAGGACGCCGACGGTGCCCTGCTCGTCGGTCCAGGCGGGCGGCGCCTGGACGTTCCCGATCCGCGCGGTGTCGAGGGAGCTGCGGCAGGAGACGCCCTGCAGGGCAGCGCGCCGGGCCGCCTCGTACAGCAGGCGGAAGTGCCAGTGGTTCCAGAGTTCGGCGGTCGGGACGCCGCGGACGGAGGAGGTCTCGAGGCACAGCTCGATGCCGAGGCCGGTACCGGGGTGCGCGAGGCGGTCAAAGGGATCGCTCAGCCCGTCGGTCGCGAGCACCACGGAGTCGCCGCAGTCGACGCGGAGGAATGCCCGGTGGTCGGTGGGCCAGCGAGCGCCGCCACGGCTCCCGGGGTCTTCGGTGGAGATGACGACGGTGCGGTCGAGCGATCCGACTCCGCGCCAGGCCTCGGCCCGGTCTTCGGCGACGGCCTCGGCCAGCGCCCGCCTCTCGTCTTCGGTCCAGCGGATCTCACGAGTGCGGTTCAGGAACAACGACATGGGACTCCCTGTCCGCGCGACCGGCGTGCCGCGCTCCGGGAACGCTACGGCGCCGACCCCCGCTCCTGCTCCAAGCCCCCAGAGCGCTAGCTGTGTGATCGGCTCGACGGGCGGCGCCTGCCGCGGAGAAGGGCTCAGCCCAGCGGGTTGATGCCGTTGGTGCGCCAGCGCTCGTCGGCCAGCTGGCCGGGGGTACCGGCGCTCGGGTTCTCGCCGAGGGACTCGCCGCCCTCTATGGCGTCGGCGCCGAGCGCGGTGCCCGCTCCCTCGGCGGTGCTGCCCGGGGCGAGCAGGCCCTCCGCGTCCTCCCGCGGACCCACCTCGTCCTCGGGGGCGTTCTCGGAACCGCTCTCGCTCATCGGGTCGTAGCCGTGGTCCGGGTCGCGGCTCTCGTCGGCCGTCGTGTTCTCCTCGACCTCCGCGTCGGCGGGGCGGACGTCGACGGCCTCCTCAGCGTCGGTGGAGGGCGTCGCCTCGAAACCTGCGAACTCGGGGCTCTCGTCTACGCTCATGGCCGCCACGGTAGCACCGGCCCGGCCTGCGCTGGAGGGGTTCCGCCGGTCGGCAGCGCTGCCTCCGCCCTGCGGTCACGCCCTAGGCTCGGAGGGCTGGCACGGACGACGGGAGCGATATGCGACGACTCGGGTACGACACGTTCGGTGGGCCCGACCTGCTCTCCTGGCGGGAGGCTCCGGTGCCGATGCCGCGCCGCGGCGAGGTGCTGGTGCGCACGCGTGCGGCGAGCATCAACGCGACGGATGAGAAGATCCTGTCGGGCTCCGCACGGATCATGGCGGCCGGCCGCTCCCGCCCCTACGGCTTCGGACTCGACATCGCCGGTACCGTCGAGGCGCTCGGGCCGGGCTCGCACTCCGTCGCCGTCGGCGATCGGGTGGTGGGGATGACCCGCGACGGCGACGCCTTCGCCGATGCGTCGATTGCCCGCAGCCGCTCGCTCGTCCCGCTCCCCGACTCCCTGGACTTCGTGCACGCCGTCACCCTCGCGATGTCGGGCGGCACGGCGGTCGGCCTCGTAGACGCCCTGCACGTGCGCGCCGGCGAGCGGATCCTCGTCAGCGGCGGCTCCGGAGCGATCGGCAACCCGACGGTCCAGCTGCTGGTGCGCGCGGGCTGCACGGTCGCGGCGACCGGCTCGGCCGCCTCCGCCGACATCCTCCGCGCGCTCGGCGCGGAGCCGCACGACTACCGCGCGCTCGACCTCGGGGTGCTGCGCGGCCGCTTCGATGCGGTCGTCGACGTCTCGGGACACCTGCCGGTCCACGACGCGGCGATCCTCCTCGCCGAGGGCGGCCGAATCGCGACCCTGGTGCCGAGCGGTCCGGCACTCGGCGCGCAGGCCGTCGGCGCGCTCCGCCGCGACCGGCCGCGGGTGCGCAACCTGATCGTGGTGGCGACGGCCGAGCGGATCGGGCGCGCGATCTCGCTCGCCACCTCCGGCGAGCTGCGGCCCGAGCCGGGTGCCGTGCATCCGCTGGGCGAGATCGTCGACGTGCTCTCGCGCCGCGCGACCGGCGTGGACCGCACCATCGGCAAGATCGTCTTCACGGCCGACGACTCGGCTCCACTCGGCTGATCGCGGCGATCCGCGCCGACGAGCGGGCGGGCCGAGAACGAGCGGGCGGGCCGAGAAGATTAGCGGTCGGCACTCCTGGGGACAAGGGCGCGATGCGCCCGGAGCCGCCGGTCAGGATGGAGACATGCCCGCATCCCCCCGGTCCTTCCCGTATCCCCTCGGCGTCTCGCTCCGCGGCGACGCCGGCGCCGATGTCGCCGTCTACTCCGAGACCGCGGACAGCGTCGAGGTCTGCCTCTTCGACGAGTCCGGAGTGGAGACTCGCGTCGCCCTCACCGAGCGGACCGGCCACGTCTTCCACGGCCTCGTCCCCGGGATGAGCGTCGGCACCCGCTACGGCCTGCGCGTCGATGGCCCCTGGGACCCCGCCAACGGCCTCCGCCACAACTCCGCCAAACTGCTGCTCGACCCGCACGCCACCGCGATCGAGGGCTCCTACACCTGGTCGGAAGACGTCTTCGGGCAGTTCTACGACGAGCCGGACCGCCGGAACGATGCCGACTCCGCCCACGCCGTCCCCCGGTGCGTGGTCACCGACCCCGCCTCCTTCGACTGGAGCGGCGACACCGCGCCGCGCATCCCGCTCGAAGAGACCATCGTCTACGAGGTGCACGTGAAGGGCTTCACGAAGCTGCACCCCGACCTGCCCGAGGACATCCGCGGCACCTACCGCGGCCTCGCGCATCCCGCCGCGATCAAGCACTTCACCGACCTGGGCGTGACCTCGGTCGAGCTGCTCCCCGTGCACCAGTTCGTGCAGGATTCGCACCTCGAGGAGAAGGGCCTGCGCAACTACTGGGGCTACAACTCTCTCGGCTTCTTCGCGCCGCACAACGAGTACTCGCACGCCGGTGAGGACGGCTCGCAGGTCGACGAGTTCAAGGCGATGGTCAAGGCGTTCCACGAGGCAGGTCTCGAGGTGATCCTCGATGTGGTCTATAACCACACTGCCGAGGGCAACGACAAGGGCCCGACCCTCTCGTTCAAGGGCATCGACAACGGCTCCTACTACCGCCTGGTGGAGGAGGACCGCGGCAACTACTTCGATACCACCGGCACCGGAAACAGCCTCAACGTCGCGCACCCGGCCGCCCTGGGATTGATCATGGATTCGCTGCGCTACTGGGTGACGGAGATGCACGTCGACGGCTTCCGCTTCGACCTGGCCACCACTCTCACCCGCCAGAGCGGCGAGGCCGAAGTGCACAGCGCCTTCCTCGATCTGATCGCGCAGGATCCGGTGCTCGCGCCCGTCAAAATGATCGCCGAGCCGTGGGACACCGCGGGCTATCAGGTCGGCGGCTTCCCCGCAGACTGGTCGGAGTGGAACGGGAAGTTCCGCGACGACGTGCGCGACTTCTGGCACGGCGCCGACTCGGTGCTCGGGACCACTGCGCAGCGCGTGCTCGGCTCACCCGACGTCTACGAGGCCGACCGCCGCTCGCCGCTCGCCAGCGTCAACTTCGTCACCGCGCACGACGGCTTCACCCTGGCCGACCTCACCGCCTACTCCCGCAAGCACAATGCGGCTAACGGCGAGGACAACAACGATGGCGAGAGCGATAACCGCTCCTCCAACAATGGCGCCGAGGGCCCGACCGATAACACGGCGGTCAACGAGCGGCGCAACCGCATGCGGCGCAATTTCCTCGCGACGCTGCTGCTCTCGGCCGGCGTACCGATGATTCTGGGCGGCGACGAGATCGCCCGCACTCAGGGCGGCAATAACAACGCTTACTGCCAGGATGACGAGATCTCGTGGTTCGACTGGGAGAACGCCGACCGCGAACTGCTCGCCTTCACTCGCGAGCTGATCGCGCTCCGGACCGCCGAGCCGGCACTGCACCCGAAGTGGTTCCGCCGCGCGCCCGGCGACGGCGGCACCGACACGGTCGACATCCTCCGCTCGGATGCGAAGGGGTTCGCCGACGAGGACTGGGACAACCCGGACGCCCGCTCGATCACCTTCGTCTTCTCGCACGAGGGCAGCGCGAGCTTCGCTCTGCTGCTGAACGCGGCCGAGAACGGCGTCGAGTTCACCGTGCCGGGAGCGCCCGGCGCCGAGTGGCGACTGGCCGCGTCGAGCGACCCCGACCAGGTTGTCGAGGGCGAGGTCACCACGCTGATCGTCCGCGACGGCTCGTTCGCACTGCTGCGCTCGGCCTCCTGATGACCGGCCGGAACCCGCGGCACCTCCGCTTCGGCGGGCGTATCGCGGGGTTCGGCACGGCCTCGGGCACGCGGATCGTGCTGGGCCTGTGGCAGGACACCCCCTTCGGCCCTTTCGCGGACGCGATGATCGAGACCGGCGATGGACACCGCCTCCTGATTGCGCCCACCCTGGAGGTTGCGGAGGTCATCGGGTCGACGTACTCGTTCGACGAGGTGCGGATCGCTGCCGTGGCCTGGCGGAGGATCGCGGGTGACCTGTCCGTCTCGGCCGGACCCCTCGACGTGCAGCTGCGGCTCGGCGGTCTCACGCCGCTCGGCCGGCTGCTGCGGATCGTGCCGCGGCCGATCGCCGAACATCCGGCCTGGCTGACCGCGATCTCGCCGGTCGCCTCCCTGCTCGTCCGCGGCGTCAGCACGGCCGGGTCGGCCGGGCACGGCCGCCGCGAGTACTACGGGGTGCGGGCGATCCGCCGCATCGAGCGCGTCCACGCCGTGCTGGCGGAGGAGGACCTCGGTCCGCGGCGACCGCTGTCGCCGCCCGTGCGGTTCGGCTTCTCGTCGGCGCCCGCCGCTCCGGCGATCGTCGATGTCACCACCACCATCGCGCTGCCGCGTGAGGGGACCCATGCGCTGCGGCGCGACCGAGAGAGAGGAGCCGCCTCGTGAAAAAGGGCGACAAGATCAGCTGGAACACCTCGCAGGGGGAGACCCACGGCGAACTCGTCGAGAAGAAGACGAAGGAGTTCCACTTCGAGGGCCAGAAGTTCAACGCCTCGGACGACGATCCCTATTGGATCGTGCAGAGCGATAAGACCGACGCGAAGGCCGCGCACAAGGAGTCGTCGCTGACGAAGAAGTGAGTTAGCGCGAGCTGAGTCGGCGCGCGTGAGTCAGTGCGAGTGAGTCGGCGTGGGTGAGTCAGTGCGAGCTGAGTCAGAGCGAGCTGAGTCAGCGCGAGCTTGGCCCTGACGCTGTGCGAGCGCGCGGCGGAGGGCTCGAACGTCTCGAAAGCCCGCCAGTCGGGCGATTTCGGGGTCGGCGAAACGACGGCCGTGCTCCGCGTCGGCCGCGTGCATGCGCGCCCGCCTGACCCGCTCCTCCGTGAGTGCCGCCTTCGCGGATGACCCGGCCTGCGCGAAGATGTGCCGCAGATTCCGCGGCGATCGGCCGACGGCCTGCGCGAGTTCTTCGACCGTGAAGTCGGGATCGGTCGCCCGCATCGCGATCACGCGAAGCGCCGCGCGATGTAAGCTCTCGGCGTCCTCCGAATGCTCCGGTGCTGTGGCCTCGAGCGCGTGCAGCAGGAGCGCCGTGGTGAGATGCCGCAGTCCCAGGCCGAAGTCGGCGAAACCGGCTTCTCCGCCGACCATCGTCGAGTTGAGGGCGATATTCGCGGTGGCGACGACCGCGTCACGGTACGCCTTCGCCGGTTGCGAGAACACCATTCCGAGCTCCAACTCGTGGCGCGCCGGAGCAGGAAGCCCGGCCAGATCGAATTCGATCTGATAGCGCGCGACCGGCCGAGCAGCAGCGAAGCGGAATGTGGAGGGTCCGCCGCCCGGCAGGACCGCCACGTCACCCGGACCGATCACCTTGGGCTTCTCTCCCCACATCGGCACGTGCAGGGTCGCCTCCCCCTCGATCTGCACGATCAACAGCGCCACCTGGGAGGAGCGCGCGATGGAGTACGCGCCCTCGCTGTGCCAGATCCGACCAGCACGGAAACCCTCGAAGCGGATCTCATCGGAGACGAGCCGGAAATCCGGATCGAAATCTCCGAGGAAGTCTCGCTCGGCCAGCCAATCCTGAGCCATGTCTCCTTGAAGCAAGTATTTTCGGCGTAACGAGTCGGGGGCCACAAGATTCTCCAAAAAACTCACTTATTAATCGACGAATCCTCGTCGAAAAGCACTTCGTCGAGAAGTGATTGTGCGCCTCGTTGCCCCCAGATGCGAAGCGCAGTCACAAGTTCCGGCTTCGGCCGGACTACTTCCGGCCCCGATGCTTCCTCACTTGAACGTCATGGCAATGCTTCCTTCGTCCCCCTCTTCACAAACGAAAGATCGAGCACATGACAAACAATTCCTTCGACAAGTTCCGCGACGTCGGGTCACCCCTGTCCGACTGGACCATCCCCGCGGAGGACGGCGTCCACCGCCGAACCATCGTCAAGGGCGCGGCCTGGACCATCCCGGTCGTCGCCGTATCCGTCGCGACGCCGGCTGCCGCCGCGTCGAAGACGCCGACGCTTGCGTTCACTAAGGCGTCTTACACCGGAACTGCTTGCAGCACCATCACCGGCGTGCAGGTCAAGCGCACCACCGACGGCACCACTCCCGACCCGGGCAAGACCGTCACCGTCACGCTCAAGGACGGCTACACGTTCGCCGATGGTTCGACCACCTACACGGGAACGACCGATGCCAATGGGCTTGTCACGCTGCCGGACATCAAGGTCCCCTCAACCGGCGGCAAGAGCAACTTCGCTGCGAAGTCGGATGCCCTGACCACGAATGCACCCGTATCTGCGGACCCCTCCAAAGAGACCGGACTTTATCTCTACAACTTCACCGACGGATCGACCACCGGACCGGTGGCTAACTCGGGAACCGCGATCAAGACCATCTCCTCCGCCTCCGGCGGAGGTTACGTGTTCCAGAACTCGGACGGGTCAATCCACAGTAGCGACGGCACAGTCGTTCCCGGCACTGAAACAGGCGTTGACACCGGGGACGGCCTCGTCACTCTACAGGTTAGCGGGGGTGAAACCACCGTCTACTACAAAAAAGCCGACGGTGTTTATAGCTACAACTTCACCACCAAGAAGACGAGTGGACCTATCACGGACACTACAACCAATACGAGTTCGAAGACCGCAACAAAGCTGATCTCCAACGCGGGCGGAAGCGCCTTCGTTTACCAGAGCTCGGACGGGAGCATCCGTAACAGCGGCGGCGGTCTCGTGCCAGGAACGTCAACCGGCGTATCCACCGACCAGCGTCTCACGTCCCTCGCGACAAGCGACGGGACCACATCCCTGTACTACAAGAAGTCCGACGGCGTCTACATCTACAACTTCTCCACCAAGACGACGACCGGGCCCATCGCGAATTCAAAGGACGCGACTTCGCTCATCTCAGACGCCGGAAGCGGCGCCTTCGTCTTCCAGACCTCGGACGGAAGCATTTACAATAGTACCGGTGTTCTCGTCAAGGGTACCGACACGGGAGTTGACACGGGCGCAGGCCTCGTTACCCTAGCCACCGACGCCGGAAAGACCTACGTCTACTACAAGAAGGCTGATGGGGTATACCGCTATAACTTCTCCGATGGTACGACCACCGGACCAATCGAAAGCGCGACCGCGGACTCGAAGTCCGCAACGACGCTCGTCTCCGATGGAGCAACCGGCGCATTCGTTTATCAGAGTTCCGATGGCACGATCAGAAACAGTGGCGCCGGCATCGTCAAGGGCACCGAAAAGGACGTAATTGTGGATAGCAAGCTCGTTTCACTTTACAAGAGCGGCAGTACGACTTACGCATCCTACAAGAAGTCACCCGCTTGCAAATAGTAATACAACCTGGCGTTTCGTTATAGCCCTAGCAACTTAGAGAACTCGGCGAAAGCTAAAAGAGACGTCCGGACGCAAAGCGCGTCCGGACGTCTCTTTTTTCGCGATCACGCTTCCCACCCATCCGTCCAACAAGCTGTAGTTCATAGGACGACTATTTACCTCCATACCCTTCCTTGGCCCCCAAGATCGTTCGCGACGTTGTAGCATAAATTGCCGACCGGCGACCGCCTACCGCACGCCGCCTAACGCGGGGTTAACTGCCCAATGCAACATTAGCTCGCAGGGTCATAGCATAAACGAGTACCAAGAGCGTTCGTGTCAACCGGCACCGTTTGGCGGGCACTCGTTCTCTCTGCCGAATGTATCAGCAACCGAAAAGCTTTGAAAATTCGCCCGCGCAGGCGACAAGGAGGCTTATGCAAAATACGATTGATCGAGATGGATTTGCGCGTGTCGGTCACGAATAACACCGGCTAATCCGCTTTGATTGAAGAGCAGCCTCTAACAG
>NZ_PSWS01000042.1 GCF_002932875.1 Rathayibacter tritici | reverse complement strand
GGGGGAAGGGGAGAGTGGGGGGATGAGTGCGGTGGAGATCTTTCGGGACGAGGGGTGCGGCCGGTCGGACGAGTTCGTGCGGCTACGCCGCGGGGTGTACGTGCGGGCGGACGAGTGGGCGAGAGCCTCGGTGGACGAGCGGCAGCGGGCGCGGATCGACGCAGTGGCCGCGACCTGGAGCGCGCCCTTCTTCCTCCGCGAGTCGGCTGCGGCAGTGTGGGGGCTCCCTCTGGTCGAACCACTCGCGGCGACCGTCCACGTCGAGGGAGCGACGGACGTCGGCAGCCGGACGCGGAACGGCGTCGCGGAGCATCGGAGCGCGCGTCTGCCCTCACTCGCACTGATCGACGGACTCGCCGTCTCCGACCTCGCGCAGACCGTCTTCGATCTGGCGCGGTTCTCCTCCTTCCGGCGCGCCGTCGTCGCGGCCGATCACGCCCTCCGCCTCGTCGACGACGACGGCTCGCCCCTGCTCAGACGAGAAGAGCTCCTGCGTCGGCACGCCGAGCTGCCGCCCGGTTCCCGGGGCCGCACGACGAGCGCCGCGGTGATCGCCTTCGCCGATCCCGCCTCTGAGACGCCGCTGGAGTCGATCAGCCGAGTGGCGATGCACCGTGGCGGATTACCCGCACCAGTCCTGCAACATCCTGTGCGCGACCATGATGGGCTCGCCGGAGTCGTCGACTTCTCCTTCGAGGAGGCGGAGGTGGTCGGCGAAGCGGACGGGGACCACAAATACTCCGACCCAGCGTTCCTCCGGGGTCGCTCCCCCGAGCAGGTGCTGCTGGCGGAGAAGCGCCGGGAGGATCGACTCCGCGCTCGCGTTCACGGCCTCGTTCGCTGGGGCTGGCGTGAGGCCTACGACACCCGCCCCCTGCTCGTCCGACTGGCCCGCGCTGGGGTGCGCCGCGTCGAGGGAACCTCCGGCCGTCGAGGGAACCCGCCGTTCGTGGCGGCCTCGACGGTCCGGGGTTCCCTCGCTCGGTGAGCGTCAGCTGGGCTGGTAGGGGGCTACGACGACCTCGACGCGCTGGAACTCCTTCAGGTCGGAGTAGCCGGTGGTTGCCATCGAGCGGCGGAGGGCACCGATCAGGTTCGCGGTGCCGTCCGCGCCGGTGGCGGGGCCGTAGAGGACCTGCTCGAGGGTGCCGACGGTGCCGACCTCGACGCGGCGGCCGCGCGGGAGCTGCGGGTGGTGCGCCTCCGCTCCCCAGTGCCAGCCCCCGCCGGGAGCGTCGGTCGCGCGGGCGAGTGCGGAGCCGAGCATGACGGCGTCAGCTCCCACCGCGACCGCCTTCACGATGTCACCGGAGGTGCCGAGGCCGCCGTCCGCGATGACATGCACGTAGCGTCCGCCCGACTCGTCGAGGTAGTCGCGGCGAGCGCCGGCGACGTCGGCGACCGCGGTCGCCATGGGAGCTTGAATGCCGAGAGTGGTGCGGGTCGTGGACGCGGCACCGCCCCCGAAGCCGACCAAGACGCCCGCCGCCCCGGTGCGCATCAGGTGCAGGGCCGCAGTGTAGGTGGACGCACCGCCGACGATGACGGGCACGTCCAGCTCGTAGATGAACTTCTTGAGATTCAACGGCTCCGTGTCGCGCGAGACGTGTTCGGCCGAGACGGTCGTGCCACGGATGACGAACACGTCGACACCGGCGTCGACGACGCTCTGGTACAGCTCCGCGGTCCGCTGCGGTGACAGCGCTCCGGCGACGGTGACGCCCGCCGCACGAATCTCGGCCAGACGCGCGGTAACCAGCTCGGGGCGAATGGGTGCGGAGTAGATTTCCTGCATCCGCTGCGTCGCCGACTCAGCGGGCAGCTGCCGGATCTCCGCGAGCAGCGGCTCCGGGTCCTCGTACCGCGTCCACAGGCCCTCAAGGTCGAGGACGCCCAGAGCCCCCAAGCGCCCGAGCCGGATCGCCGTCGCCGGCGACACCACCGAATCCATCGGCGCCGCGAGAATCGGTGTCGCGAACTGGTACGCGTCGATCGACCACTTCACCGACACGACCTCGGGGTCACGCGTGCGCCGGCTCGGGACGACGGCGATGTCGTCGAAGGCGTAAGCGCGGCGGGCGCGCTTGGCGCGCCCGATCTCGATCTCCATGACGCGCAGTTTACCTGTGGCTCGCTCCTCGCTCCGCTCGTCGCTCGCCCGCCGTCGGCCCGGGCGAGCGGTTCCGTCCCACAGAGCGGGGTGCGCCCGCGCCACGACGATCCGCTCACACGCGGATCGCCGGTCACCGCTCCGATGTGCCTATTGTGGCTCGCTCCTCGCTCGCCCGCGGTCGGCCCGGGCGAGCGGTTCCATCCCACAGAGCGGGGTGCGCCCGCGCCACGACGATCCGCTCGCACGCAAATCGCCGGTCACCGCTCCTCCCCTGCAGGAGGACTGCCGTGTCGCCCCGTTCACAAGGCGGCGGACACGGCCCACCCGCAGTCGCGGCGGCGCCCCCGCGCCGCTCGCGCTGCCGTCCCCGGCCGCCAGCCAAAGACCGACGCTCGCCCCCGGAGGGAGGCGGTGGGTCGGGATCGCGGCCCCTCCGGCGTGGTGGGCGTAGGGGCCGAAGGCCCCTCGGGCAGAGGGGCCGCGATCCCGACCCGCCGCCGGCCCCCACCAGACCCCACCAGACCCCTCAGCGCCGGTAGTTCGGCGCCTCTACCACCATCTGCACGTCGTGCGGGTGCGACTCCTTGAGCCCCGCCGCCGTGATCCGGACGAACTTTCCGCGCGCCTTCAGCTCGGGGATGGTGCGCGCTCCGACGTAGAACATCGACTGGCGCAGTCCCCCGGCGAGCTGGTACGCCACGTTGGCGAGCGGGCCGCGGTAGGGCACCTGGCCCTCGATGCCCTCGGCGATCAGCTTGTCGTCGGTGGGGACGTCGGACTGGAAGTAGCGGTCCTTCGAGTAGGAGGTGCGCTCGCCGCGGGTCTGCAACGCGCCGAGGGAACCCATGCCGCGGTAGGTCTTGAACTGCTTCCCATTCTGGAACACGAGGTCGCCGGGGCTCTCCTCGCAGCCCGCGAGGAGCGAGCCGAGCATGACGGTGTCGGCGCCGGCGACGAGCGCCTTCGCGATGTCGCCGGAGTACTGGAGGCCGCCGTCGGCGATCACCGGGACTCCGGACTCGCGTGCGGCGAGGGACGCCTCGTAGACCGCGGTGACCTGCGGCACGCCGACGCCGGCGACGACGCGGGTGGTGCAGATCGAGCCGGGTCCGACTCCGACCTTGATGGCGTCGGCACCCGCGTCGACGAGGGCCTGAGCGCCGGAACGAGTGGCGACGTTGCCGCCGATGACATCGACGCCGGCGAACGCGGAGTCGGACTTGAGGCGCCGGATGATGTCGAGCACGCCTGCGGAGTCACCGTTCGCGGTGTCGACGACGATCACGTCGACTCCCGCATCGAGCAGAGCGGTCGCGCGCTGCCAGGCGTCACCGAAGAAGCCGATCGCGGCGCCGACCCGGAGGCGGCCCTCGTCGTCCTTCGTGGCGTTGGGGTACTGCTCCGACTTGTCGAAGTCCTTGACCGTGATGAGGCCGGCGAGCTTGCCCTGCGCGTCGACGAGGGGCAGCTTCTCGATCTTGTGCTGCGCGAAGAGCGCGATGACCTCGCTGTCGGGGATGCCGACGCGTCCGGTGATCAGGCCGGAGCTGGTCATCACGTCGCGCACGAGCGTGGTCGCCTTCTCGAACGGTGACACGAAGCGCATGTCGCGGTTGGTGATGATGCCCACCAGGACGCCGGTCGAGTCGACGACGGGGAGGCCGCTGATCCGGTACTGCCCGCAGAGCTCGTCAACCTGGGCGACGGTGGCGTCCGGAGTCGTCGTGACAGGGTTCGAGACCATGCCCGACTCGCTGCGCTTCACGCGATCGACCTGGTCAGCCTGATCGGCGATGGAGAGATTGCGGTGCAGGACGCCGAGACCGCCCTGACGCGCCATCGCAATCGCCATGCGCGCCTCAGTGACGGTATCCATCGCCGCCGAGAGCAGCGGAGTCGCCACGCTGATGCGCGTGGTGAGCCGGGAGGCGGTGTCCGCCTCGCTCGGGATGACGTCGGTGTGCCCGGGAAGGAGCATGACGTCGTCGTAGGTGAGTCCGAGGAATCCGAAGGGATCCGGCTGGTCCATCAATGCCCCTTTAGCAGGTCGAGTGCGGGAGCCCGGAGAGGGACGGGGGTCCCTCCCGAGCACCACGGTTGTTCGATCTTAAGCGCCGCGCGACCCGCGCTCCTCACTCACCGGAGGGCCCGAGGGGACACGCTCGGACGCTGGAGCGCTCTCCTGTCCCTCATAATGTCGTCACGCGTACGTGCGGACGGTGAAACACCGCCGACACATGCGGAACGTATGGTCAACCAACGTTGTTTGACGACGGCGATTCGGGCGTGCCCGGAGACCCCATCCGTCTGTGCACCCTGACGAGAGGTAGACGTCTTGCTGACAGCCAGCCGTTCGACGCGCCGCCAGCGCTCGACGACCCTGCATCCGACGGACCGGGAGGCTCCCCGTGGATAGGAGACGCCAGAGGCTCCGCGACCGGCTACTGGCCCTGGGCCTGCTCGCCGCGACCCTGACCGGGATCGCCGCGGCGGCCCCCGCCGCACTCGCCGCCACTACCGCCGACCAGTCGATCATCGCCTGGGTCCGCGTGCAGGGGACGAACGAGAACCTGGCGGGGGTGAGCGTCGAGATCGGCGGCGACGCCTCCGCGACCGTGACCACCGGCGAGGACGGCCGGGCCACGTTCCCCCTCGACGCTGCTGGGACCTACACCGTGACCGTGGATGAGGAGACCCTGCCCGCCGACAAGGGCTACCCCGCCGCGGGTCAGAACCCGAAGCAGGTGAAGATTGTCGCCTCGCAGAACCAGATCGTGAATTTCATCGTCTCGACCGCCAACCCGAAGGGCACCGGGGCGAGCGTCCCCGTGCCGACGGATTCCGCCGCTCCGACGAGCCCCGCAACCGAGGGTACGACCGGGAACGACGCGACGAACCCCGACGGGACCTCCAACGCCGTGAACCAGCCGGTGTCGGCCGACACCTTCTGGATTATCTTCTGGCCCAAGGTCGTCACCGGCCTGATCTTCGGACTCCTGATCGCTCTCGCGGCGATCGGAGCCTCCCTGATCTACGGCGTGACCGGGCTGAACAATTTCGCGCACGGCGAGCTGGTCACCTTCGGTGCTCTGATGGCATACCTTCTCTCCGGTGTCTTCGGTCTCCCGGCGCTGCTGGCCATTCCGATCGCGGTGATCCTCGGCGGGGCCTTCGGCTTCGTTCAGGACGGACTGCTCTGGAAGCCGCTGCGGAAAAAGGGCATCCAGCTCATTCCGCTGATGATCGTGACCATCGGCCTCTCGCTCGCGCTGCGCTACGTGTTCGTGTTCTTCTTCGGGGCCGACCGCCTCTCGTTGCCCAACAGCACCGCCCCGTTCTTCACGGTGCCGGAGCTGGGGATCAGCCTGAAGTTCACCGACATCGTGGGAGCTGTCATCGGCGTCGTCTGCATCGTCGGAGTCGCTTACGTCCTTACGAAGACGAAGATCGGCAAAGCGATGCGAGCGGTTTCGGACAACCGGGCCCTCGCCTCCGCCTCGGGTATCAACGTGGAGCGCGTCATCCGCGTCGTCTGGGTGATGTCGGGGGCTCTCGCTGCACTGGCGGGCGTGTACATCGGCTACTACCAGTCGCTGCGCTGGGATACCGGAGCGTCGATCCTGCTGCTGATCTTCGCGGCGATCACGCTCGGCGGACTCGGCTCCGCCTACGGAGCGCTGGTCGGCTCGCTCATCATCGGTCTGATGATGAACATCTCGACGATCTGGATCCCGGAGAACCTCAAGTACGTGGCTCCTCTCATCCTCATGATCATCATCCTTCTGGTCAGGCCGCAGGGAATCCTGGGCCGCAAGGAACGGATCGGCTAGGACACCATGAACCTCAACTTCATCTGGCTGGCGATCGGGCAGATCGTCGATCCCACCGTCGCCGCGTACGCGCTGGCGACCATCGGCCTGGTCATCCACTTCGGATTCACGGGGCTGCTCAACTTCGGACAGGCCGGCTTCATGGCGGTGGGCGGATACGCCTTCGCCATCACCTCGGTGAAATTCGAATGGCCCGTCTGGGGCTCCTTCCTCGCGACGATCGTTGCGGCGACCGTCTTCGCCCTCATTCTCGGAATCCCGACGCTCCGGCTCCGGGCCGACTACCTCTCGATCGTGACGATTGCGGCGGCGGAGATCATCCGGCTCTCGGTCAAGACACCCGAGTTCTCGGCGATCACCGGAGGCTCCGAGGGCATCAACGGCGCGGCGAAGGCGTTCAACGACCTCAACCCGCTGCCGGAGGGCCGGTGGGGTATTGGCGTTCTCACGTACAGCCAGGACCAGTGGTGGGTGCGGATCGTCGGCTGGGGCCTCGTGCTCCTGGCCTGCCTCCTGGTCTTCCTCCTGATGCGCAGCCCCTGGGGTCGCGTCATCAAGGGAATTCGCGAGGATGAGGACGCGGTGCGCTCGCTCGGCAAGAACGTCTTCTCGTACAAGATCCAGGCGCTCATTCTGGGCGGAGTGCTGGGCGGTCTCGCCGGAGCGCTGTTCATCCTCCCCCGCTCCCTGCAACCCGACAATTACGGTACCCAGCTCACGTTCTTCCTTTACACGATCATGCTGCTGGGCGGCGCCGCGACGGTCTTCGGACCCGTCGTCGGCTCGATCATCTTCTGGGTCGTCCTCGGTCTGACCGACGGACTCCTCACGCTCGGGATCGACACCGGGGTCCTCAACAACGACCTCATCCGCCTCACTACCGTGCAGACCGGACCCATCCGGTTCGTCGTAGTGGGGGTAGCCCTCATGCTCCTGGTGATCTTCAGACCCCAGGGGATCTTCGGCAAGAAGAAGGATCTGCACTTTGCCTAAGACGCCGGTCTCGGACATCACCGAGGAAACAATCGTCCCCGGGGTCAAGAAGAAGGACCCCATTGTCGTCGCCGACAACGTCAGCCGCCGCTTCGGCGGTCTGACTGCGGTCGACGTCGCCCACCTCGAGATCCCCCGCGGATCCATCACCGCCCTGATCGGCCCGAACGGGGCCGGCAAGACCACGTTCTTCAACCTGCTGACGGGCTTCGACAAGCCCAACACCGGCAAGTGGAACTTCAAGGGGAAGAACCTCGCCAACGTCCCGGCCTACCGTGTGTCGCGGATGGGCATGGTGCGCACCTTCCAGCTCACCAAGGCGCTGGGCGGCATGACGGTACTCGAGAACATGCTGCTCGGCGCGAAGGGGCAGAAGGGCGAGAACATCTTCACCTCGCTCATCCGCCCGCTGTGGTCGAAGGAGGAGGACTCGATCGAGCAGCGCGCGATCCGCCTGCTCGAGAAGTTCAAGCTCGACACCAAGCGGGACGATTATGCGTCGAGCCTGTCGGGCGGCCAGAAAAAGCTGCTCGAGATGGCGCGCGCGCTGATGTCGGAGCCCGAACTGGTCATGCTGGACGAGCCGATGGCTGGCGTGAATCCGGCGCTGACCCAGTCGCTCCTGGGCCACATCGTGAACCTGAAAGACGAGGGCATGACCGTGCTCTTCGTTGAGCACGACATGCACATGGTCAACACGATCGCCGACTGGGTGATCGTGATGGCCGAGGGCAAGGTCGTCGCCGAGGGTCCGCCCTCCTCTGTGATGAACGACCCGGCTGTGATCGACGCCTACCTGGGTGCTCACCACGACACCGACCTCGGCACGATCGAGGGCCAACTCGAGATCGCTGAGGAGATGGACTCCGACCTCGTCCGTCAGGACGTGGAGCGGCGAGCGGAGCAGGCAGGTATTGCGACGCCGGGCCACGACACTCCGACAGTCGGATCGGCGTCCGCACCGACATCCGTCGCCCCGACGACGGACTCTCCCACTGTCGAATTCGAGAAGGACGAGAAATGACCGCCGATACGACGACTCCGAACACCCTCGAGACGCATGATCTGCATGCCGGCTACGTCCCGGGAGTCAACATTCTGAACGGTTCGAACGTCTATGTGAAGCGCGGAGAGCTCGTCGGCATCATCGGCCCGAACGGCGCGGGGAAGTCGACGCTGCTGAAGGCGATGTTCGGCCTCGTGAACATTCGCCAGGGCACCGTTCTGCTCAACGGCGAGGACATCACCGGGCAGAAGGCCGACAAGCTCGTGTCCAAGGGCGTCGGGTTCGTGCCGCAGAACAACAACGTCTTCCCGTCGCTCACCATCGAGGAGAACCTCGAGATGGGCATGTACCAGAAGCCGAAGCTGTACAAGGAGCGGCTCGAATTCGTCACCGAGCTCTTCCCCGAGCTCAGCAAGCGGCTCAAGCAGCGCTCGGGGTCGCTGTCGGGCGGTGAGCGCCAGATGGTGGCGATGTCGCGCGCGCTGATGATGGATCCGTCGATGCTGCTGCTCGACGAGCCCAGCGCCGGTCTGTCGCCGATGCGGCAGGACGAGACCTTCGTCAACGTGCAGCGGATCAACCGCGCCGGCGTCTCGATCATGATTGTCGAGCAGAACGCCCGGCGAGCACTGCAGATCTGCGACCGCGGCTACGTCCTCGACCAGGGCCGCGACGCCTACGAGGGTGCAGGCCGGGAGCTGATGAACGACCCGAAGGTCATCGAACTCTACCTGGGCACGCTCGCGACGACCAACGAGGTCACCACGAGTACGCCGACCGTCGGCGGCTGACCCTCGCCGCCCCCGCCGCGAAGGGCCCGTCGTCTTCGGACGGCGGGCCCTTCGCGGTTCCGAAGGCGGGACCGTCGAGGGAGGCGGATCCGGAGGGAGGCGGGGCGGAGGACCGAGAAGTGTTTCGAGACGGGTAGGACAGCGAGAGTCTCTCCGCAGCCGTACCCCCCGCTAGAGGGACGGGAAATTGCTCCTCCTGCCGTAGTTTTAGGGACACGGGAACGGCCTGCGAGGGAACGCTCCGATCCCTGTCTCTCACCGCTCGGAGCTGTGACCGGCCGCCGAACTCCTCCCCCCGCGGCGCGATGCGCGTCGCCTTGTCCGTCTCGTCCGACTCGAAGGAGCCGACCATGAAGAGCTACACCCCCGCCCCCGTCGAACTCGGAGCCGGCTTCGGCACGGGCGCGGTCGGCGACTACGAGCGCTGGCGTGTCGTCGGCGTCTACGCCCAGGTCGTCATCGCCGAGACCACCGGAGGCAAGCGTCGCAACTACAGCCGCTCCTTCGTCACTTACCGTCTCGCGCAGGAGGCGGAGCTGATCCACGCCTCCTGAGTGCGGTTCACGCCGCGTCGAGAGCCGCGGCCGACCAACGACGAACCTGTCTCAACGAGCTAGGGCGTGGGTCACCGTGGGCCGCGAGCGTCCCGATCTGGCCCCAGTAGCTCCCGGCCGCGCGACGTCCCAGCCCGCCCGGACAGACCGTCGGAACGCCGATGGCCCGTCGCGCAGGTCACCCGGCCGCTAGTCGTGTCGCGGTGTCGCCGCTGAGACCATCCGAGGAACGAGCGGTGCGGCGACCAGCGGTGCGATCGCGATCACGATCCACGCCAGCGGCCATGACCCGAGCGCCAGCAGCAGTGGAATCAGCAGGGGCGTCACAAAGGCTCCGGTGAAGGCTGTCGTGTTCTCCAGGCCCAGGGCTGCGCCCGCGCGACTGGTCCCCGCCATGACTGCCATCTCCGTGTAGGCAACCCCGTGCCAGGAATTCGCGAGGATTCCCGCGAGGACGAGCGAGAGCGCCACGACCACCGTCGGCGCCCACAACAGGCTCACCACAGCGAGCAGAGAGACGCCCGTGAGCACTCCAATGACCTTGACGAATCGTCGCCGGTTTCCCTTCCGGTCCGTATATCTGCCGGACCAGACCCGGAGCACTGCCCCGCCGACTTGGACGGCCAGGATGGTCGCGCTGATGACGATGAGGTCGGCGTGCTTGACATCGTGGAGATAGATTCCGGCGAAGCCGAGGATTGCGATCTGCGGCATGGTCAGGAGGGCGCTGGCCAACGCGAGCCTCCAGCAGTCCCAGCGCACCAGGGGAGAGCGCCCCTGCGCAACCTCGCCAGCGACGACCGGCCCGTCCTGGCCCGGTTCCTCCCGCGGCTCTCGGAGCCACCGAGCAGTGGCGATGGCCGTGGCCAGGCAGAATGCAGCGAGCACCAGGAACACAGCCCGGAACCCCGAGAACGCCGCCAACCACGGCAGGAGCGCCGCGCCGATCGCGCCGCCGGCCGGGATCGCAGTCTGCCGCACACTCATCGCGAATCCTCGCTGGCCGTCTGTGAACCAGAGCATGACAGCCCGACCGGAGGAGGAATTCACGCTTCCGCCCAACAGCCCGACAAGCAGCAGACACGCGGCGAGGAGCCAGACGGACGGAATGTTCGTGTCCGACGGTACGACGAAAACGGCCATCGCGACGAAGACCAGACCAGTCGAGATCAGTCCGATGAGAAGGACCCGCCGGTCTCCGAACATATCGGTGAACAGGCCCCAGACGATCTCGGAGGCAGCTACTCCGAGCAGGATTGCTGCGAGCACGACGCCGAGTTCGTCGGTCGTGAGGTGGTAGGCGGTGCGCAGGAGAGTACCGGTCACCGGGATACCGGCGAAGGCCGCTGCGAAGCTCGCCTGAGCCGCCACCCCGACGCCCAGAACGACCCACCGATGCCGTGGGCCTGAAGGTCGGATGGAGTCCGTGGTGCGAGATGCAGAAAAGTTGGGCAAAGTCGGTCCTCTCGTGATCGTGCAGTAGAAGGGCGATGGGACGCTAGAGCGGCTGGACCGCCTTCTCCCACACCACAAGCGCTAGGCAGCCGAGCGGGCTGCGGGGTGTGTGGACGCTGTCCGGGGACAGGCTGAGGAGGCTTCCCGCCGGATGTCTGCCTGCCTCGGTCTCCAGTTCGCCACTCACGACATAGATCAACTCGTGGCCAGTGTGCCGGTGGGTCTTCGCCGTCGCCCCCGGCAGGTACCGCACAACTGCCGCCGCGCTTCCCCCGGTCTCCGCTGCGGTGTACAGGCGGTGGATCTCAACGCCTGACCGGCCGTCGGACGTCAGAGGTTCGAAGGTGAGCGCGGTCTCCCCGAACCCACCGTTCGCGAGAGTACGGAAAAGGACGGGAACAGAGTGTTCCGATTGATTGAGCATCTGATTCCTTCTTGTCTGGATCGTGACCTGAAACGAGGGAGAACTTTTCTGCCGCTCCCCTACCGCTCTGACGTTCCGTCGCCGACCCGCCCCGGGGTCCCATCAATCCATCGGGCTGCATGACGGTCAGCAGCTGCCTGGTCCCGGAAAGCATAGGTCTTGAGCAACCAGCGCTGACGGGCTCGCTCAGCGTCGTGAATCTCCATCTTGTCCCGGCAGTGCAGTCCGTCTTGATTGGCGAAGGTAAAAAGGTCGCCCGTCTCGATACGGTGACGAGTCTTGGGCGCGTGGACCATCGCATTCTTCAGCGCGAGGAGCGCATCCTTGGCTCGTTCTGGAGCGGTGGGGATGGTTGTCGTACTGGTATCCAGGTAACGAAAACTGTGGTCGTTCTCGAGGATGGAGTGCTCCTCAGAGGTGCTCAGTGCACCATTATTGTCGCGGGAGAAGACGTCATACGGAGTGATGAAGAGCGGCTCCCTCAGAGTCGCCTGCATGTCAGCCGACAGATTCGCTAGAAGATCCCGTCCGTCGATGAATCCCGTGTAGATGAAATCACCCTCGGGTGAGCGCATCCCGAGCAGTGTGATGAAGTCGGCGCGGACCGGATGAGCAGTACGCTCGTTGTGATAGACGAGCTCGCTGTCGCTGAAGCCCGTCTGCATGCCGCTGTACTTCTCGATCGCTACAACATCGACGAAGAACGCTCCATTGAACCGAGATCCGTACGAGAGCAAAGGAGTCTGCACGAGAATCCCGAACAGGGCCATGAACGCTTCTGCCACGAACGTCGTCTTCTTTGCGACCTTATCCGCAACCGGGTCCTTGGAATCGAGTTCGGGAAGGTCCGCGTCGAGTGGGCAGCCACGGATCACGTGGGCTTGATCGCCACCATTCGCCCGCTCCCGTCGGATCCGGTCGCACAGCTCGACGAAGTAATTCGGAACCAGACCGCGCTCGATGACGCGTCCCACCTCGTTCATGAAGGTGCGGTGGTCCTCGTACGGACTCGTGCGTACTGCCGCGAAGAGCTCCTGGAGGCCTTCACGCTGCTCACTGGTAAAAGTGAAAATCGGTGTCATCGTATTCCGCTCTGAGTGATGGAGGTGGGACTCGGAGTGGCAGAGCCGAACTCCGAGGCTAGTCTCGCCTTGACGACGGACATGTCTTCGCAATCTCCCTTCCGATTCACGATATGTGATCGGTAGAGATCCTGTAGGGCGTGATCATCGACCTCTATCTGCAGTTCGCTGAGGAGATGCCGCAACACGCTGGTCCCTGAATGCCGTCCGATGAACATTCCCCGCTCTCGCCCGAAGTGCGAGGGTTGCACGAATTCGTAGGTCGCCGGGTTCCGCAGCATCCCTTGCTGGTGCATCCCGGCCGCGGTGCTGAACGCGTAGGTGCCGAAGATGGCCTTGTTTCGAGGCTCGTCCAGCGAGATGAGATCACGGAGGAGGGTGTACACCTCGTACATGCGCTCGAGGTTCACATCGCTGTACAACCCCGTCGCCTCTTGCTTGTACGCGAGTAGAGCAGCAATCTCCTCCAGCGCAGTGTTGCCAGCACGTTCCCCTACGCCTCCGAGAGTCACCTGCACCTCGTCGGCTCCGGCCAGAATCCCCGCAAGCGCGTTGGCTGTCGACAGCCCCAAATCCTCATGGCAATGAGTCGCGATCATCACCGACTGCGGCACCCATGACCGGAACCTCGAAATGAGGTGTCCATACTCCCCGGGCAGCAAAGCCCCGGCGGTGTCTGCGACAACGAGCGTATGAGCACCGGCGTCAACCGAACGCTCAGCCAGCTCTCGAAGCAGTGAGTCCGGTCCTCGGCTCGCGTCCTCGATTCCGACCGAGACATTGGAGATGCCCAGAGATCGCGCGTGTTCGATGCAGCCGATGACCTCCCGAATCCCCTCCGCTCGGGATATCCGGCGCTTGTGCTCGAGGTGGATATCGCTCCCAGTAGCCGCGATCTGGATCTGATGTCGAGCAGTTCCGCCCGCGCTGACGGCAGTTGTGATGTCGGACGGCACAGCCCGACAAAAGCTCGTGAACTCCGCTTTCACCAGCTGACGGGAGATGAGGTGTGTGGCTTCGTAGTCGCTGGCCGACGACGCGGGAAACCCTGTCTCGATCCGATCGACGCCGAGACCCTCGATAGCGAGCGCCAGCTGCACCTTCGCCGCCGGATCCATCGCATTTCCCGGGGCTTGCTCACCATCACGGAGAGTCGTATCGAAGAATTTCACCCTCCGCACAGTCACGACCTCCCCATCTCGGTGATGGCGCGCGAACGTGAGAGATCGCTGTCGAGCCCGTTCCGACGCTCGACAAGCGCACGGTCTATTCGCCTGATTCCGTCGATGATCGCCTCGGAGGGCCCGGCCAGCGAGAGACGCACGTGCACACCGACTTCTGGTCCGAACGCGTCTCCAGGGACAACGGCTACCCGAGCGGTCTCCAGTAGCCAGTGCGCACATTCCGTCGAACTACTGAAGCCGACCTCCTCCACGTCCGGATACAAATAAAATCCTCCCTCGGGCAGTGGACAACGGATTCCCGGAATCCGGTTCAGACGATTGACGGCATCGAATTGCCGCCGCGCGTACTCCTCTCGCATGGCCTCGATCTCATGCTGCGGCCCCTCAAGAGCCGCAACGCCGCCGACCTGCACGAAAGTGCCTGCGCTCCCGACGGAATGCTGATGGGCTTTCACCACCTCCGCTATAACGGCTTCGGGCCCAGCAACGTAGCCCAGTCTCCATCCCGTCATCGCAAAGGTCTTTGAGAAACCATTCACAGTCAGCACTCGGTCGGCGTAGCCGGAAACCGATGCCGCACTCACATGCTCGTGCGGTTCGAACACGAGCCGCTCATAGATCTCATCCACGATGACGAGGAGATCGTGTCGCCGCGCAAACGACCCGATCGTCTCCACTTCCTCCCTGGTCAAGACGTGCCCTGTCGGGTTGTTCGGCGTGTTGACGAGCAGCACCCGAGAACGGGGAGTCACCACCTTCTCGAGGGCATCCGATGTCAGCCGATACTCTGTCGCCTTGTCGAGCGGCAGAAAGACGGGTACGCCGTTTAGAAGTCGAACCATCGACGCATAGCTGACCCAGCTGGGCGTCGGTATGATCACCTCGTCTCCCGGATCGATGAGCGCCATCAAAGAGACGAACAGGGCGTGTTTTGCCGAGGGCGTGACGATGATCTCCGAATCGGCACGCACGATGACACCGTTGTCGTCCGCCAACTTCCGAGAAATCGCGGTCAGGAGGTCTGGGAGTCCACGACTGGGTGCATAGTGCGTTCGCGCTTCCCGCAGTGCTTCGATAGCAGCGCTCACGACGTGAGTCGGGCTGTCGAAGCTTGGCTCACCGGCACCGAGGTCGATCACAGAGATGCCCTGAGCACGAAGCGCGTTCACGCGCTCCATCAGCGCGATGGTCGGTGACTCCGGGATCCGGTGGAAGCGTGAGGCCGTGCGGGCATTCATTTCTGGCGTCCTCTTCCCAGCGCTTCCGAGACCGTCGAGATCGATGCCGACCGACGGATCACGCGAATGGCGGCATTATGCATGTCGTCGCTATCGGCTGCGGTCGCGTCTTCAAGAACTTGCACTTGGAAGCCTCTATCGTGACCATCCTTCGCCGCGGCGAGAACGACCATATCCGTCGCGACACCAGCAAGAAGGAGCGTCTTCACGGCGAGCGACCTCAGTAGGACCTCAAGAGCGGTTCCGTAGAAGGGACTGATGCGATGCTTCACAACGACGGGTTCTGAGCGGATGTTGGCCACCCTGTCGTGCAAGCGCGTTCCCCAACTCCCGAGCAGCAACCGCTCATCCGCTCGGGCGCCACTGAAAACAGGTGATTCGCTCGGCCACTCCGGATACCCCTCGGAGAAGCCCACTACCACGTGGATGACAGGGATGTTCAGCTCTCGCGCTCGTGCGAGGCCAGCAGCGGCGTTCTCAAGCACCTCCCGGGCGCTGACCTGGTCGGCGTAGCCCTCGCGGCCGTACTTTCCGTCCTCATGCACGATCTCGTTAATGAAATCGAGCATCAGAAGTGCACGCGAGCCCATCCACTCACCCCATTTCGCCGCAGCCGAACCGAACGCCGATACTCGACCACGAGAGGCAGCCGAATCCAAGCACTATGAGAACCGGGAATGGTGTTGTTCCTCAGCCTCATACTCTGCCGACATCGGCCGCGCGTGACATATCGTCATCAAGAGAGCCGGCACGTGCGTCTGCTCTTGTGCGTGAGCGAAGGGGACTGCGTGAGCGACGAGGGAGGAAGTGTGGCACAGCATTCAGCCGCGCCGATGGCACCGCCCTTTCGAGTGGTCATTGTCGGCAGCGGGCCCCGAGGGCTGAGCGTTCTCGAGAGGGTCGCGGCTCGGGCGCTCATCGACCCGCCAGAAGGTCGGATCGAGATCGACCTCATCGACTCCGTAGCCGTAGGGACGGGTCGCGTGTGGAAAGTCGATCAGCCGAAGTGCTTTTTGATGAACACGCCGGCTGGCGAAGTCTCGGCGTTTTCGGGTCGACCCGATGGTGGCCCGCCACGCCCCGGTGCCGGGCCGTCCCTCGCCGAATGGCTGGACCTCTCTCAACCAGGAGCATCGCACGACCTCACGTACGCTCCGCGCGCAGCCCACGGCGAGTACATGCAGTTCGTTCTCACGGCGATCGAGAGGCACTTACCAGACACCGTCGGGCTGCGACGCCTAAAGGACGAGGTGACCGACCTCGAATCCTGTGGTTCGGGGTACGCCGTCTCCCTGAGGAGCGGAACGCGACTTCGAGCGGATCGAGTCGTGTTGACGACGGGACACGGTCGTCCTACTCCTACCGGCGATCATCGGACTTACTCCGCCTACGCAGACACCCGCACTCCCGTGAGATATTTTCGGGGGGACTCCCCTGCTGACATGCCGCTGGCCAGCATCCCGCCCGGCTCCACGGTCGGCGTCATCGGACTGGGCCTGACCTTTTACGACGTCATGGCGGCACTCACGGAGGGGCGAGGTGGCCGGTTCCACGTCACCGACGACGGAAGCTACGACTACATTCCAAGTGGCGACGAACCCGTACTTGTGGCTGGTTCGCGGAGTTCTCTGCCCGTCCTCGGACGCGGAAAGAACCAGAAGGACGCCGACTTCCGATACAGTCCGCGGCTCTTCCGCCCGGAGAAGGTCCTGTCCAGGTCGTCGACGCCGCTCTCCTTCACCAAGGATGTCTGGCCGTGGCTCCACGCCGAAATGCAGCTCGTCTACTACGAAACAGCGATCCGGCGAGACGCGGGGGCAGACGCAGCACGGTCTTTCGTGTCGAGCACGGTCGCAACGCTGGACGTCGACGATACCTCTCGAATCTCCCGATTCGCGGAGCGCTTCGGAATCGCCGACCTTCCGCCCCTCGACCTGGATCTGCTGACACGACCTTTCCGTGGTCGGCAGTTCCCCACTTCCGAGGCCTTCACCTCGGCCCTGACCCGAGTGATCCGGTCAGACATCTCGCACAGCGTGCAGGGGAACGTCGACTCGCCACTGAAAGCGGCACTCGAGGTTCTGCGAGATTCTCGCGCAAGTATTCGAGGGTTGGTAGATTTCGGTGGCCTGACTCCACGTTCCCACCGAGATGAGTTCTTGGCATGGTTCGCTCCTCGCGCATCTTTTCTCGCCGCCGGTCCGCCGGTGCACCGAGTGCGGCAGGTACTCGCGCTCATCGAGGCGGGAAGCCTCACGATCGTGGGGCCGGACGTTCGTGTTCGTGTGAGCAAGGACTCACCGGGTTTCGTCATGGATTCACCTCACGTGTGCAGTCCCCCCTCGCGCGTGTCCATGTTGATCGACGCACGAATTCCGACTCCGAACGTCTCATCAGACACATCGACGCTCACCCGATCGCTCCTCTCGCGCGGCGTGATCACGAGCTTCATCAACTGTGCGGGGAGCGACTCGTTCGATACAGGAGGAGTCGCGGTCTCACGATCGCCTTACCATCCCATCGGGTCGACGGGCTCAGCCGACCGCGGCATCTACGTCCTCGGCATTCCGACCGAACACACTCGGTGGTTCATGCAGGCCGGAAGCAGTCGACCCGGTTTCTGGACGGACTTCGTTCGGGACGCGGACGCCATCGCGGCGGACGTGCTCGGGGCCGCCCTGGCGACGACTACGACATCCGTCAGCACCACGGAATCATCGGTGGGAGATGAACTGCATGCCGCGAACACTGGCTGAGAAGATCTGGGACTCCCACGTCGTTCGGACGAGCGAGGGTGGTGAGAGCCTGCTCTACGTCGATCTCCACCTGCTCCACGAGGTGAACACGCCACAAGCCTTCGATCGGCTACGGAGTGCTGGGCGCCGGGTCCGACGACCGGACTTGACCCTGGGTACAGAGGACCACAACACGCCGACGATGGACATCCGAAGACGCATCGCCGACCCATCGGGGCGTCGTCAATCCGAGTTGATGCGCAGTAATTGCGCGCAGTTCGGAATCCCGCTTCATCGGCTCGGAGACGATCGACAAGGAATCGTCCACGTCATTGCTCCCGAACAAGGGCTGGTTCGTCCCGGAATGACCATCGTCTGCTGCGACTCGCACACAACGACGCTCGGCGCGTTCGGGGCGCTGGCGTTCGGCATCGGTGCAAGCCAGGTGGAGCACGTGCTGGCCACTCAGACATTGCCGATGCGCCCGCTCAAGCACATGGCGGTGAATGTTGACGGCGCGTTGGGCGACGGCGTTTCCGCGAAGGACCTGGTGCTGGCGCTCATCGCACAGATCGGGACTGCCGGTGGTCAAGGTCACTCCATCGAGTATCGGGGAAAGGCGATTGAGCAGATGTCGATGGAGTCCCGCATGACACTCTGCAACATGTCTGTCGAAGCAGGATCTCGAGCGGGACTCATTGCACCGGACGAGACCACCTTCCGCTATCTCCGCTCCCGCGTCGATCTGACCGACGCGCAGTGGACTGCGGAGCGGGAGCATTGGCGAACACTGACAACCGATCCCGGCGCGATCTTCGACGCAGAGGTGAGTATCGACGCCGCGGCGATCACCCCGTTCGTGTCCTGGGGGACGAACCCATCGCAGAGTGTGGCTTTAGACGCCGTCGTTCCGGCACCCGAAGACTGTTCGAGCGAGTCGGAGCGAAGTGCAGCGCGGCAGGCGCTGGACTACATGAAGCTTCGGCCGGGTACTCGATTGCGCGACGTCACCATCGACACGGTGTTCATCGGGTCGTGCACGAACGGACGGATCGAAGACTTGCGAGCCGCTGCCCGAGTGCTCTCGGGACGCCGCGTCTCCAGCGCTGTCACCATGATCATCGTTGCCGGCTCGGCGTCGGTTCGGCGGCAGGCGGAGACGGAGGGGTTGGCCGACGTCTTCGAGAGGGCGGGTGCGGATTTCCGGGCGGGAGCAGGCTGCTCTCTGTGCGCGGCGTTGAACGAAGATCGACTCGCATCGGGACAGCGTGCCGCTTCGACCACCAATCGAAACTTTGAGGGCCGGCAGGGTAAGGGATCCCGAACACATCTCGTCTCGCCAGCTGTAGCGGCTGCCACTGCGATCATGGGCCGACTGGCGATGCCGAGTGACCTCGGGAAGGCAGGATCACAGTGACGTCGACTCCCTTCATCGTTCACCGCGGGACGGCGGTCCCTCTCCGACGCACCGATGTGGATACCGATCAAATCATCCCCGCTCGATTCTGCACCAGGACAACTCGGGACGGACATGCCGATGCGCTCTTCGCCGACTGGCGCGACACGAGGGATTTCGTCCTCAATGATCCACGGTACTCCTCAGCCTCGATCCTGATTGCGGGGCGAGACTTCGGCACTGGGTCATCACGCGAGTACGCAGTGTGGGCGCTTCAGGACTACGGATTCCGGGTGATCATGGCTCCTCGCTTCGGCGACATCTTCCGAGGAAACGCGCTCGCCGATGGCTTGCTCGCCATCGAACTGAGCGCACACCACATCGAAGCGCTGTGGGATGCCGTCGAAGACGACCCCGATACGACACTTGAGGTGGATCTGGACCGACAATGCGTGAAGGTCGACGGTGACGTCATCCTGTTCGACATCGACGCGGACTCGAGACGTCGCCTCGTGCTGGGCCAGGACCAGATCGACTCCACGCTTCAGCACGAGGACGCGATCTCACAGTTCGAGGAGTCACGGCGAACAGGGCTACCCAACACGCTGGTGTAGTTCTCGGCGGTTCTAGACCGCCAGTGCCTGATCCTGAGAAGCCATGCGAGCGACGCAGGCGAATGCGCTCGTGAGGACTCTCTCCACTTCCGGATGCTCTCGTCCGCGGGCGCTCGATGCCACACGCTGACAATGAGCTTTCGCAGGCAGGAGCTGCATGGCCTGCAACCCCGGGGCGGAGGTCGGTAGAGCAATCCCGGGCAGCAGCGTGATCCCGCGTCCCATCGCGACCAGAGTCAGCAGCGTCGACAGGTCATCGACACGCAACTCGACAGAGGACGTCCCGCCCTGACGGCGCAGGAACTCCACCGTCTCGTCCTCGCTCGTCCCACCGACCATCAGGAGCCGCTCGCCGTCGAGATCGCGTACAGTCACGAAGGGTCGCGCTGCAAGGCGATGACGGGCTGGTACGACGACGTGGATCGCGTCTGACACTAGAAGGTCTGCGGTCTCGCCGAGCCCGGCGAGGGTGGCGATGCCGACGTCCACCACGCTGTCCCTCAGCCACTCCTCGACCTGAGCGCAGGGTCCTACGCGGATGTCGAGACGGATGTCGCGGCGAGGCCGAATCTCTTCGACCAGCCGTGGCAGGAGGCGCCGAGAGAAACTCCGGCTCACTCCGATCCGGAACGGGCGCGGCTCGGTGGAGGTGACGGATCCGATACTCGCGATCTCCTGGGCGTACTGCACGATCAGTCGCGCTCTCTCGAGCACGTCGCGCCCGGACGACGTCAGTGTCGCTCTGCCGTATTCGCGGTCCAACAGGACGAGCCCCAGCTCTCCCTCCAACGCGGCGATCGAACGGCTGATGGCCGACTGGGTGACACCCATGATGCGAGCAGCTGCGGTGAAGGTCCCCTCGTCGACGACGGAGATGAGTGCAACGCACTGAGAGAGCTTCACGGTGCCTCAGCTACTGATCGCGCCCGGGCTACGGAGCGCGCCCGGCGAGGACCCTCCCCCCGGCTGATCACCGCTGCCCAGGGAGCGTGATCGAGCTGCTCGACAGGGTCCGCCGAGTGACCTCGTCCGCTCCCGGCAGGGGCTGCGAGGTGGGGAGCTGCAATGCGTGGCGCTGCGCCCACAGCGATGGTCTTCGTCACGATATCCAGCTTCCACAGCTCCGAGAGGAATACGAGCGGGTCTCCGATCTCGATCTCGCGGCGATCCTTCCGCGTCGGCGGGCCGCGAGGCCGTTGTCCTCTAACCGCGCACGAGATCCGTCACTGCCGCCCCACTCCACCGGTCGCCGTTCCGGAATGTGCCCCTCCGCACGCGGGCTGCCCGGATGCGGAACGCCGCCGTAGCCGGGCGAGGCACCTGGTGAAGAGACGATGTCGAGAAGACAGGAGGTTTGCTCATGAGAGTTTTGTAGCAGGTCACGGAGTAGCCGTCAATGTCGTCGCGCGGCCTGAGGCTGGTCGACACGCCGTGCTGCGGCCATCACGACAGCGCGGGATGGTCGCGGCAGGGAACCTCCTCCGTCGCGCCGCCGCACGGCACCGAGGCCGCTCGTCTGCGGCCTGCGTCGCGAACGACAACGGGGCCCGGTCCGACGACCGAGCCCCTCAGGAAGCGGCACGAGCCGCGTCACCGCGTCGTCAGTTCAGCGAACCCTCGACGGTCTCTTCGAAGGAGGTGGTGTTACCTGCACCGTACTTGTAGATCGAGACCGAAGCCTCGCTGGTGTCACCGTTGTCGTCAAACGAGATCGGACCGGACAGGCCGTCGTAGTCGACGTCCTCGCCGTCGGCAATCAGCGTCGCGCAGTCCGCGAAGCTGGTGCACGTCGTGCCACCCTCGGAGACCGACTTGAGATTGTCGCGGATCGTCGCACCATCGGTTGCCTTGCCCTGGAGCGAGGCGAGCGCGGTGAGGACGGTTGCGTCGTACGACTCGGGCGCGTAGCTGAACACGCTCAGCGCGTCATTGCCCTGCGACTCGACGAGCGACTGCAGGGTGGACTGGAAGTCGTCGGACGCCTGGACGCCGGGGTTGGTGAACTGCGCGCCGGCGATGTCGACGTTGGTGTCGGATTCGCCGATGACGCCGTAGTTGCCGTCGGTTCCGTACAGCTTCGAGAAGTCGAAGCCCTTGGCCGAGAGCTGCTCGGCGATGGTCTTGATCTCATCGAACGAGATGACGACCAGAGCGTCGGGGTTCGGAGCGAGGACCGAGGTCAGCGCCGAGTTGAAGTCGGTCGACGCGGGCTCGAAGATCTCCTCGGCCGCGACGGCCGCGCCGCCCGCCTCGAGGGTCTCCTTGATGTTCTTCTCGAGGCCAGTGCCGTACGCGTCATTCATGTACAGGATCGAGACGTTGGTCTTGCCGTCGCCGAGGATCTTGTTGCCGAGGATGCGCCCCTGAAGCACGTCCGAGGGAGCGGTGCGCCAGTAGTAGCCATCGTCGTCGTAGGTAGTGAAGTCCGGCGAGGTGTTGGCCGGCGAGATCTGGACGACGCCCGCCTGGGTCACTTGGTCGATGAAGGTCTTCGAGACGCCCGAGGACGCCGCGCCGATGATCGCCGAGACGTTGTCGGCGATCAGCGAGGTCGCGGACTGGGTCGCGATGTCGGTCGTGGTGTCGCCCGAGTCCTTCTGCTCCGCCTCGATCGTGATGCCGGCCTTGGCGGCGTTGATGTCGACAACAGCCTGGTCGACGCCCGCGATCTCGGGCGGGCCGAGGACGGCAAGAGTGCCGGTCTGCGGGAGGATCGTGCCGATCTTCAGGGACAGGTCGCCCGAACCGCTGTCGCCGCCCGATCCGCTGTCGCCACCGCTGGCGCAGCCAGCGAGGACGAGAGCGCTGGCGCCCAGAATGGCGACGCCGCCGAGGGTTGCCCGGAGGGACCGCGCGCGGGCCGAGCCGGCCTTCGCGTAAACGCCCATGTTGCTCCTTGAAAGGTGTGTGTCAGTGGGAGCGGCGCCGGTGGCAACCGCTCGGCCAACCTAACCTTAGAAGCAGCCGTGAACAATACAGGGATGTTACCAATACGTTTCGCGACCGGATCGTTACCTTTCCGCTGTCGCACCGCGTCAGGACGACGCGTTCCGCAGATCAGACAGCGGAACGGCGCCGCCTGCGCTCGGCAGCGACGAGATCGCCTGAGAAGATCGCCAGGGCCGCCCACACCAGCGCGAAGCCGATCCAGCGCTCCAGCGGCATCTCCTCGTGCAGCACGAACGCGCCGACCAGGAATTGCAGGAACGGCGTCAGATACTGCACGAAACCGACGATCGAGAGCGGCAGCCGGCGGGCGGCGCCGGCGAACAGGAGCAGCGGGACGGCCGTGACGACGCCGGCGGAGGCGAGGATCAGCGCATGCCCGGTCCCCTCGGTCGTCAGGGTGAGCCCGACCGTGGATCCGACCACGATGAGTTGGACGATGGCGAGCGGAGTCAGCCAGAGGGTCTCGAGCGTCAGGCCGCCGACGGCATCCACCGTGCCGCCCACCCGGCTCTTCACCAGGCCGTAGAAGCCGAAAGAGAAGGCGAGGGCGAGGGAGATCCAGGGGAATGATCCGTAGCCCACCGCAATGACGAGCACGGCCACCGCGCTGACGCCCATTGCAACCCACTGCAACGGACGGAGGCGCTCGCGCAGCACCAGCACGCCCAACAGCACCGTCACCAGCGGATTCATGAAGTAGCCCAGCGCCGCCTCGATCACGTGGCCTGTGGTCGTGGCAATCACGTAGACCTGCCAGTTGATGTAGATCAGCACGCCGGCGATCGCCATCACTCCGAGCATGCGGGGGCGGCGCACCACAGCGCCGAAGGAGCGCCAGCCGCGGAGCACCGTGAGCAGGATCGCACAGAAGACGAGCGAGAAGAGCACGCGGAAGGCGACGATCTCGAACGGGGACGCCGGCGCCATCGCAATGAAGTACAGGGGCATCGCGCCCCACAGCAGGTAGGCCGAGAAGGCGAAGATCAGGCCGGTGCCGGACATCGGGCTCGAGTCCTTCGTGGCCGCAGGCGCCTCCACTGCCTCGCCGACGGGCGCACCCGTGGTCGACGAGGCGGACTCGGCAGTGGGGTGGGAGCTGGACACTCCCCCGATGCTACGCAGGCACAGGGTGGCCGAACGGCGCTGCACCCGTCGGATCAGGCCACTGGTCGCGAGGAGGACCGGGAACGACGCAGAGGCCCGCCGACCGAGGTCGACGGGCCCCTGCGGGGGTGCTGATTAGCGGACGACGACCGCGAGGACGTCGCGGGCGGAGAGGACCAGGAGGTCATCGCCACCGAACTTGACCTCGGTTCCGCCGTACTTGGAGTAGATCACCTTGTCGCCGACGGCGACGTCGAGCGGCACGCGGTTGCCGTTGTCGTCGATGCGACCCGGCCCGACGGCGACGACTTCGCCCTCCTGCGGCTTCTCCTTGGCGGTATCGGGGATGACGAGACCGGAAGCGGTCACCTGCTCCGCCTCGACCTGCTTGATAACGATGCGATCTTCGAGCGGCTTGATGGACACCGACACGGTTGACCTCTTTCTTGACGACGATGTGGGCGGAACGCGGTTCTGGCACACACGCTCCGAGAGTGCTAGATCCATCGTAGGGGCTTCGCTGGCACTCGTGCAATCAGAGTGCCAAGCAGGGCGCCGGATCGGCCACAGGGCGTGGCCTAGCATGGCCGGATGCAACGCGATGAGCTGGTCGAGCTCCTCTCCCCCGAGGGCCTGCGGCTCCTGGGCTCCCTCGACGGCTACCGGTCGGACGACCTGGTGCGGGCCGTCGCCCGCCTGCGCGCGGCCGGCCACTCCCCCGTCCTCGTCTCCGCGGTGCTGACACAGGCGCGGCTGCGGCAGAAGGCGGAGGCGAAGTTCGGCGAGTTCGCCCGCTCCATGCTCTTCACCGATGCCGGCCTGGAGCAGGCGACCCGCCTGCGCGTCGCCGCCCTGCACGCTGGCCGCTTCGTTGCCGCGGGAGCGACGCGCATCGCCGACCTCGGCAGCGGTATCGGCGGCGACGCCCTCGCGATGGCCGCCATCGACCTGGCGGTCACCGCAGTCGAGGCCGACGAGGTGACGGCGACCCTCGCCAGTTTCAATCTCGCCCCGTTCCCCGCAGCGCGGGCCGTGCACGCGACGGCCGAGGCCTTCGACCTCGACGGTTTCGACGCTGTCTACCTCGATCCGGCCCGGCGCACGGCCGGCCATCGCGAGACCCGCCGACTCGAGAATCCGGACGACTACTCCCCCTCGCTGCAGTTCGCGTTCGGCCTCGCCGAGCACCGCCCGGTGGGCGTGAAAGTGGGTCCCGGCTTCGACCGTGAGCGCCTACCCCGCGATGCGGAGGCGCAGTGGGTCTCGGTGGAGGGCGAGCTGGTCGAGACGGGACTGTGGTTCGGCGCACTTGCCCGGCCGGGCGTGGGCCGCTCCGCGCTCCTGCTCGGCTCGGCCGGGTCGGCAGAACTCACCGCGACCGGCGACAGCGAGGACGAGGAGGTCGGCGAGCTCGGCGGCTACATCCACGAGCCGGACGGCTCCGCCATCCGCGCGCGGCTGCTGGGTGACCTCGCCCGCGCGAGCGGCTCGCGGATGCTCTCACCCGGCATCGCCTACTTGACCGGCGACGAAGCGGCCGTCTCACCCTTTCTCCGCAGCTTCCGCGTCCTCGCCGAGCTGCCCTTGGACGAGCGCACTCTGTCGAAGGAGCTGCGCTCGCGCGGCATCGGCGTGCTCGACATCAAGAAGCGCGGGGTCGACGTCGATCCGGCCCGCTTCCGCAAACGCCTGGGCCTCGCGGGACGGACCAGCGCCGTGCTGATCCTGACGCGGATCGCCGGGCGCCACCGCGCCCTCCTCGCGGAGCGCGTGGAGCGCCCCACCTCCGGTCAGTAGTCGGAGTTCCCGGCGGCGACCGCTACCACGACGAACACGATCGTGATCGCGAGGAAGATCAACGAGAGGACAATGCCGGCGAACCCGGTGATGATCGCGGTCAGCGCGAATCCGCGGGCACCCGGCTCGCGACGGCGTCCGAGGAAGCCGAGTACGACGGCCGGAGCCGACAGCAGGAAACCGAGGCCCCAGGCGAAAATCGTGATGACCAGGCCGACGATGCCCAGGATCATCCCGACCAGGCTCAGCGTGCGCGGGACGACCGGTGCCGGCTCGTACGCGGACGGGTAGCGGGGCGGCGCGTCGGCGGCGGGGCTTGGCGCGGACGGCGGCGGCGAGCCGTAGGCCTGCGGCGCGGAGTCGGCGAGCGGCCGCGCCGCTCGCTCGGGCGCTGGCTAGACTCGCGCCATGAGCGACGACAGCACCCGTCCCAGCCCCGGCTCCGACGACCCGCACAGCTC
>NZ_PSWS01000076.1 GCF_002932875.1 Rathayibacter tritici | reverse complement strand
CGCGCCAGACTCCACAATGAGCAGCACGATCATCTCCCTCGTGGGCGGAAGCCTCGGACCGCGGCAACCAGCGGCGTTAGGGTCAAGCAGTGAGCAGGATGGGTGACGTCGCGGCAGGCGGCGGGATGCGCGGCGGGGCGCGCGGCGGGAGGATCTCGAGGAGCGACCCGGACAGTCAGCGCGAGATCAACGCGGCGGCACCCCGGGTGGACGACCTGCTCCGACGCATCGCGGGACTCTTCCGCGACCACCGGCCGAAGCTGACGCTCACCGTGATCCTCGTCCTAGCCGGTGCGTCCCTCACGGTCGTGCCGCCGCTGCTGACCCAGCTCGCCTTCGACCGCGGTCTCTTCCCGCCCGATGGACGTCCCCACCTCCCCGTGCTGCTCGAACTGGTCGGCGTGATGGTGCTGGTCTGGGCGCTCTCGGCGATCCTCGGCGTCTGGCAGACCTACCTCACCGCAACCGTCGGCAACACGGTCATGGGCGAGCTGCGCATCCGCCTCTTCCGCCATCTTCAGGCGATGGAACTCGGCTTCTTCACCCGCACCCGGACCGGCGTCATCCAGTCCCGCCTCGCCAACGACGTGGGCGGTGTGGCCACTGTGCTCACCAACACGGTCTCGAGCGTGCTCGGCAACACGGTGACGGTCATCGCGGCGGTCGTCGCGATGCTCCTCCTCTCCTGGCAGATGACGATCGTCGCCCTGGTCCTCACTCCGGTGCTCGTCATCGCCCAGCGCCGCGTCGGCCAGGTACGCGCCCGCATTGCGACCAAGACGCAGGAGTCGCTGTCCGAAATGACGGCGATCACGCAGGAGACGCTAAGCGTCTCGGGCATCCTGCTGGCCAAGAGCTTCGGCCGTCAGGAGTCTGAGGTGATGCGCTACGCCGACGAGAACGGCCGGCAGATCCAGCTACAGGTGCGCCAGCAGATGTCCGGCCAGTGGTTCTTCGCGATGGTGCAGATCTTCCTCTCGGTCATCCCCGTGATCGTCTATCTCGCCGCCGCCTGGCTGATCCTCGGCGGCACGACCGTCACCGCCGGGACCGTCGTCGCTTTCACCACCGTGCAGGCGCGCCTGATGTGGCCCCTCCTGGGCCTGATGCGCGTTGCGCTCGACTTGCAGACGGCGGGCGCCCTCTTCGCCCGCATCTTCGAGTACCTCGACCTGCGCCCCGCGATCAGCGACCGACCGGACGCCCGCGACGTCGCCGGCCAGCTCGGCCGGGTCGAGCTGGATGACGTGGTCTTCCGCTATCCCGACCAGGCCGAGGACGCGCGGCCGACCCTCGACCACGTTTCTGTCTCGATCGAGCCGGGCGAATTCGTCGCCTTCGTCGGCCCCTCCGGCGCGGGCAAGACCACGATCTCGTACCTCGTCCCGCGCCTGTACGACGTGGCTGGCGGAGTGGTGCGCTTCGCCGGGACCGACGTGCGCGCGCTCCGGCAGGAGTCGCTCGTCTCCCACATCGGCATCGTCAGCCAGGAGACCTACCTGTTCCACGCGACGATCGCCGACAACCTCCGCTACGCGCGCCCCGACGCGACGCAGGAGGAGCTGGAGGCGGCCGCCCGCGCCGCGAACATCCACGCGACAATCATGTCCTTCCCCGACGGCTACGACACTCTGGTCGGCGAGCGCGGCTACCGGCTCTCCGGAGGCGAGAAGCAGCGCCTCGCCATCGCGCGCGTGCTTGTCAAGGACCCGGCGGTCCTCATCCTCGACGAGGCGACCAGCGCGCTGGACACCGTCTCTGAGCGGATCGTGCAGACCGCCCTCGACGACGCGGCTCGCGGCCGGACTACCATCGCGATCGCCCACCGGCTCTCGACGATCGTCGGAGCCGACGTCATCCACGTGGTCGAGGGCGGCCGCATCGTCGAGTCGGGCACTCATCGCGACCTGCTCGGCCTCGGCGGGCTCTACGCCTCGCTCTACGCGCAGCAGACGGAGTCGTCCCTGCAGGGTTGAGCGTCCTGCGCCGTCGCCGGTCGGCCTACTCGCAGGCCACGCCGTCGCCGTCGCGGTCGAGCTTGCGGCTGTAGCCGGGGTCGCCCGTGCGGATCGGTGCGGCGCCCGCCGCGCGAACCGCGCCGCAGTTCGCGTACGACACGGAGCCGCCCCCATTGGGTACTGCGGCGGGCGCGGCGGCGGCTGGAGCGGCGGCGGATGTGGCGGCGGCGGATTTGGCTGCTGACTCCAGCTCGGCGATCCGGGCGTCGCGGCTCGCAAGGGTTGTGGTGGAGGTGGCGGCCTCGGCGGTCATCGTGTCGACCTTCTGCTGCAGGCCGGCTGCTGACGCCTCGGCGGCGCTGCGCTTCGCGTCGACCTCGGCGAGCGCATCGGTCTGCTCCTCGAGTGAGTCTTCGGCACTCGACAGCTGCTGCTGCACGGCGGCAAGCTGCTCCTCGAGCTCGGTCGTGTCGGAGGCGCCGCTCGCGCCGCCCATCGCTGTGCCGACGAGGAGGGCGCCGACGCACGCCCACACCAGGGCCACGAGCGGAACCCGGCGGTGCTGACGGTCCCGCCTCCGCATCTTCGCCTTCACGGGCGGAAGGGGCGGCGGCCAGACGGTGGCGGACGGGCTGGGGTCGGTCATGGGGTACTCCTCGCGGCGGTCGAGCGCCCCTGATACTGGGGGCGATTGAAGCATCCAACCGTCAGCTGTCGGTCACAGCAAGGTGGTTCCACTCAGCCCGGGCCGATCCCGTCAGCGCAGGGGACTGTCGACGCGCACAACGTCAGCTGAGAGCACTCCTCATCCACGATGGTGGATGAGGACGGCTCTCAGCTGACGTTATGCGCGACGGAGGTGGTCACTCCGCCGGACGGTCGGCGAGCATCTGCTCCATCAGTGAGATCTCGGCCTCCTGAGCCGTGACAACGGAGGAGGCGAAGTCGGTCGCGACGGTGACGCGACTGCGCGCGAGGAGAGCATCCGCCATGTCGATCGCGCCGCGGTGATGGGCGATCATCAGTTCGAGGAACATCCGGTCGAAGCCGCGACCCGAGGCGTTGCTGAGCGCCGCGATCTGGTCGGGGGTGGCAAGGCCCGGCATGCTGGCAGGCACGACGCCGTCCTCGGTGCCCATCCCCATCGACGAGTGCGCGTCGGCGGCACCAGCCAGGGTCGGCCGGCCCATCCAGGTCATCGACGGCTCGGGAGCGGCCTGCGGCAGGCCCCACGCGTTCAGCCAGCCGAAGAGCTGCCCGGCCTGCTGCTGCTGGGTGAGCAGGATGTCCTTCGAGACCGTCAGGACGTCGTCATCGGTGCTGCGCTCCTGGGCGATCATCGCCAGCTCGGCGCCCTGCAGGTGATGCACCTGCATGTCGCGCGCGAAGCCTGCCTCCGCGCTCGTGCTGGAGGGCGTCGCCGCAGAGGCGAACGGGGCGAGCGCGCCGAAGAGGTACCCGCCGGCCGCGCCGAGGAGCAGAGCGACCACGGCGACCGCGGCGACGAGGATCCGACCCCTACTGCTTGCCGGGCGCATCGATCCCTCCGGTGCAGGGGGCGCCGGGCTCGGGGGCGCTCGAGGACTGCCAGAAGCGCTCGACGAAGGCGTCGAGGCGCGGGTCGTCGGGGGAGTCGAGGGCGACCTGGGCGTCCCAGGCGCTCAGGACGATCGGGGAGTCGAGGCCCTCGTAGGGGGAGACGACGGAGTAGGTGTCCGGCATGGCGGCGATCAGCGCGTCGACCTCGCTCTGTGGCAGCTCGGGGTCGTATGTGGCCCAGACCGCGCCGTGCTCGAGATCGTGGACCGCGTTCTCGTTCGGGACGGGCTGGTCGTAGACGCCGCAGTTCATCCACACGGCATTGTGGGGTCCGGCGGCCGGCGGGGTTTGCGGGTACTCGACGGCGCCGGCGACGTGGGTCGCGTCGTTTTCGAAGGTCTGCAGGCCGTCGATCTGGCGAGCCTCGACGATCTGCTGGTTGCCGAAGACGGTGACCGCGACGATCCCGCCGACCGCGAGAACGGCCAGGGCCGAGAGTGACCAGATCCAGATGCGGGAGCCGCGCTTGCGGCGATCCTGCTCTCGCTTGTAGGCCTCGAGCTTTTCCTGTCGGGCGCGATTCTTGGCGGACATCGTGTCTTTGGGCACGGCGGCGTCTCTCGTTCTGAGGGTGGAAGGCGCCTGGTGGCGGGCGCAGGCGCCTGAGAGGCGCTCTCAGAGGATAACGAGACAGGCTTCGGATCGGATCACTGCGAGCCGTGGGAAGCCGGGCCGCCCGCTCCCCGATCGGCACGGACGATCGGGGGTGGGTCAGGGCGCGAAAGTGAGCCAGAGCAGCAAGCCGTTCAGCACGATGAGGAAGACGGCGGCCAGGGCGGCGGCGAGGGTGGTGAACCAGCGGTTCGTCTGGTCGCCCATCAGCCGTCGGTCGCGGGTGAGGATCACGAGCGGCACCAGCGCGAAGGGGATGCCGAACGAGAGCACCACCTGGCTCAGCACCAGGGCGCGCGTCGGATCGAAGCCGATCGCGAGTACGAGCAGCGCCGGGATCAGGGTCACCAGCCGGCGGGCGACCAGCGGCACCCGCACCTGCAACAGCCCGTGCATGATCTCGGCACCGGCGTAGGCGCCGACCGAGGTCGAGGCGAGACCGGAGGCGAGCAGGCCGACCGCGAACAGGGTCGCGACCACGGGTCCGAGCGCCGCGCCGATGGCTGCGTGCGCGCCCTCGAGACTGTCCGTCCCGGCGACGCCGGCGAGGGAGTGGGCGGCGAGGAGGAGGATCGCGAGGTTCACGGTGCCGGCGATGGCGAGCGCGATGGTGACGTCGATCCGCGTGGCGACGAGGATCCTCCGGCGGGCTCCGACGCCCTCGACGTGGCCGAAGCGATCGCGGGCGAGCGCGGAGTGCGCGTAGATCGCGTGCGGCATCACGGTCGCACCGAGGATGGAGGCCGCCAGCAGCACCGACTCCGAGCCCTCGAACCGCGGTACAAGACCGGCGACGGTGGCGCCCGCGTCCGGCGGATCGACGACGACGCCGACCGTGAAGCCGACCGCGATCAGTACCATCAGCCCCGTGATCACCCGCTCGAACGGCTGCGCCCCGCCCCGTGTCTGCACGAGCAGCAGCACCAGCGAGACCGCGCCGGTGACCAGCCCACCGGCGAGCAGCGGCAGTCCGAAGAGCAGGTTCAGCGCGATCGCTCCGCCGATCACCTCGGCGAGGTCGGTCGCCATCGCGACGGTCTCGGCCTGCAGCCAGTAGGCCCGGCGTCCCCAGCGGCCGCGGAGCCGGTCGCCGAGCAGCTCCGGCAGGCTGCGGCCGGTTATCAGGCCGAGCTTCGCCGAGAGGTACTGGATGAGCCACGCCATCAGGTTGCCGAGCACCACCACCCAGACCAGGAGGTAGCCGAATCGGGCGCCCGCCGTCATATTGCTGGCCACGTTCCCCGGGTCGAGGTAGGCGACTCCGGCGACCAGCGCCGGACCGAGCAGGCGGAGGAGAGGGATGTCGCCCGGACGCCGCGGCGGTGCGGCGATCGGTGAGGTCATTCGGGGTCCGTTCCGGGTCGACGGCGGCGCTCGCGGACCCCCATGATAGGGCACGGACACGGCGCGCGGCACTCCCTCCCGCGACCTCACCGAGAGCATGCACCGACCCCGTCACACGCCCCGACCCGGTTGGTACGCTGGCGAAATGACCCTGGACCGCGCTTTGCCCGCACGTCCGGACACCGGGATGGCCTACGCCGATTCGGTGCTCGACCTCATCGGCGACACTCCGCTGGTCAAGCTCGGCCCGGTCGCTGCCGGCGTGCAGGCCACGGTGCTGGTGAAGGTCGAGTACCTCAACCCCGGCGGCTCGTCGAAGGACCGCATCGCGACCCGCATCATCGACGCCGCCGAGCGTGACGGACTGCTGAAGCCGGGCGGCACGATTGTGGAGCCGACCAGTGGCAACACCGGGATCGGGCTCGCCCTGGTCGCTCAGCAGCGCGGCTACCGCTGCGTCTTCGTGCTGCCGGACAAAGTGGGGGAGGACAAGCGCAGCGTCCTCACCGCCTACGGAGCGGAGATCGTCGTCACGCCGACGGCCGTCGCTCCTGAGGATCCCGCCTCCTATTACTCCGTCTCTGACCGCCTCGCCCGCGAAATCCCCGGCGCCTTCAAGCCCAACCAGTACGCCAACCTCAACGGGCCGCTCAGCCACTACGAGACCACAGGACCCGAGATCTGGCGGGACACCGCTGGTCGGCTCACCCACTTCGTCGCCGGAGTCGGCACGGGCGGGACCATCAGCGGGGTCGGGCGCTACCTCAAGGAGGTGTCGGAGGGCCGCGTGCAGATCATCGGCGCCGACCCGGAGGGCTCGGTCTACTCGGGCGGCGGCGGGCGGCCCTACCTCACCGAGGGCGTCGGCGAGGACTTCTGGCCCAGCGCCTACGACCCGAGCGTCGTCGACCGGATCATCGCCTCCAGCGACGCTGAGTCGTTCGCGATGACCCGCCGCCTCGCCCGCGAGGAGGGCCTGCTCGTGGGCGGATCGAGCGGGCTCGCCGTCTCGGTGGCGCTCAAGGCCGCCGCCGAGTTCGGCCCCGACGACGTGGTCGTCGTGCTGCTGCCGGACGGCGGACGCGGCTACCTCGGCAAGATCTTCAACGACCGGTGGATGCGCTCCTACGGTTTCCTCGAGATGCGCGACGAGGGCACCGTCCGCGATGTGCTCCGCGCTCGGGCGGCGAGCAGCCAGGCCGAGCTGCCTGCGCTCGTGCACGCGCACCCCACCGACACCGTCCGCGACGCGATCGGCATCATGACCGAGTACGGAGTGTCGCAGCTGCCGGTGCTGACCGCCGAGCCGCCCGTCGTGATGGGCGAGGTCGTCGGAGCGGTGGACGAGCGCGAGCTTCTCGACCGCGTCTTCACCGGCTCCGCCTCGATGAACGACCCGCTCGGCGAGTGCGTCGGCGACGCGCTCGCGCTGATCGGACTGGGCGAGAGCATCGTCGCCGCCCGCGCGGCGCTCAGCGAGCGCAGCGCCCTCCTCGTCACCGACGAGGGCAAACCCGTCGCGGTCATCACCCGCCAGGACCTCCTCACCTACGCCACGGCCTGACGGCCGTCGACCTCGCACCTCCGACCCAGGGAGACCGCTCAATGCCCAAGAAGCAGCACTTCGACACCCGCGCTATTCACGCCGGCCAGGAGTTCGATCCGACCACCGGCGCGGTCGTGCCGCCCGTCTACCTCACCTCGACGTTCGTTCAGGACGGCATCGGCGGGCTCCGTGGCGGCTACGAGTACGCCCGCTCGGCGAATCCGACCCGCGACTCCCTGCAGGAGCTGATCGCCTCGCTCGAGGGCGCCGACGTCGCCTACTCCTTCTCCTCCGGACTCGCCGCCGAGGACACCCTGCTGCGCGCCGCGCTCGCTCCCGGCGACCACGTGGTCCTGGGCAACGACGCCTACGGCGGCAGCCACCGCCTGATCGACCGGGTGCACAGCGCCTGGGGCGTGCGTAACACGGCCGTCGACATGGCGAACCTGCGCGAGGTGCAGCGAGCGATCGTCCCCGGCGAGACCAAGATGCTCTGGGTCGAGACTCCGTCGAACCCGCTGATGACGATCAGCGACATCGCCGAACTCGCCGATCTTGCCCACGCGCACGACCTGATCGTCGTCGTCGACAACACCTTCGCCTCCTCCGCTCTGCAGCAGCCGCTGGCGCTCGGTGCGGACGTGGTCGTGCACTCGACCACGAAGTACCTCGGCGGCCACTCGGACGTCGTCGGCGGCGCGCTCGCGCTGCGCTCCGGGCCGCTCGCCGAGAAGATCGCGTTTCTGCAGTTCGCGGTCGGAGCGATCTCCGGCCCGATGGACGCGTGGCTCACGGTCCGCGGCATCAAGACTCTCGGGGTGCGGATGGAGCGCCACTCGAGGAACGCGCAGGCGGTCGCCGAGTTCCTGGTGGAGCACCCGGCGGTGACGGCCGTGCACTACCCGGGTCTGCCGGGTCACCCGGGCCACGAGCTGGCGAAGCGCCAGATGTCGCGATTCGGCGGGATGCTCTCGCTCGAGCTCGGCACCCCGCGTGCGGCTCGGAAGTTCGCGGAGTCGACCGAGCTGTTCCAGCTGGCCGAGTCGCTCGGCGGTGTCGAGTCGCTGATCGGCTACCCGAGCGAGATGACGCACGCGTCGGTCAAGGGCACGCCGCTGGAGGTCTCGGAGTCGCTGGTGCGGCTCTCGGTGGGCCTGGAGGATTCGTCCGACCTGATCGCCGACCTGGCAGCGGCGCTGCCGAAGAAGTAGGGCACGACGTCTCGGAGCTGCGCTCGGTTCCGCCACTGACAGGATCGAGCGCAGCACCTCTCCGCGCCGCTGCCACCGCTTTGAGCGGCTTCGGGACCGTCCCCGTGCGGGCCTTCGCTGTCGTCGATGAGCTCTGACGGAGATCTGCCGCTCAGGGTGCTCCGGCTAGCCTGGACTGATGCATCCCGCTCTCGCCGCCATCGGTCGGCGCGTCCGCCCCCGCACGCGCTTGGCCGCGCTGGGCCGTCGAGTCCGCCCCCGCGCGCACCTGAGCGGAGTGGCCCGGGTCCGGTACTCCGTCCAGCAGCGCCTCGCGGAGCGTCGCGCCGCCGCGGTCGCCGCCCGGCCGATCGACCACCCGTCGCCCGCCCTCCGCCTCGAGCTGCTGCTCCTCGCGCTCGCCAACCGCTTCTCGCGCCGCTCCGCGGTCGATCCGGCCGGCGAGGTCGTCGTGACGATGACCACTCACGGCGAGAGGCTGCAGCGCGTGCACGTGGCGCTCGAGTCGATCGCCCGCGGTCAGGCCCGGCCCGCGCGCCTGGTGCTCTGGCTGGACGACCCGGCCCTGCACGCCGACCTGCCCGCGCCGCTGCGCCGCCTGCGCCGCCGCGGTGTCGAGATCCGCCTGGTCGACGGTTACCGCGTGCACACGAAGTACTACCCGCACCTGCTCTCCGGCCGGGCGGGCGAGCGCGACCTCGTCACCTCCGACGACGACATCGTCTACCCGCGCACCTGGCTCCGTGGCTTGCTCGACGCTCGCTCCCGCTACCCCCGCGAGACCGTGCTCTGCTATCGCGCCCACCGAGTGGGCGTCGTCGACGGTGCCGTCGCGCCCTACACGAGCTGGACGCCGGTCGCCGACACCCTTGCCGCGACCGACGTCTTCGGCACCTCCGTCTCGGGTCAGCTGCTCCCCAGCGCCCTGCTCGGCGAGATCGCGGCGCACGGCGACGCGTTCCGCGAGATCGCTCCGGACGCCGACGACATCTGGCTGCACGTGCGCGCCGTCGACGCCGGCTACCGGATCGCGCAGATCGAGCCGCGCGCCCAGCTGTTCCCGTTCGTGCCGCGCACCCAGCAGTCGGGGCTCTACCTCGTCAACTACTGGGACGGGGGCAACGACCGCCAGGTCCGCGCCGCGTACACCCCGGAGGTGACCGCGGTGATCGCGGCCGATGCCGCAGCACGGGAGGTCGGGGCCTGATGCGCCTGCTGTTCGTGAGCAACCTGTACCCCCCGCAGGTGCTCGGCGGCTACGAGATGACCTGCGCGCGAGTAGCCGAGGCGATGGCTTCCCGCGGCCACACCGTGCGGGTGCTGACCACGCCGACCTACCTTCCTCCTGAGCCCTCCGGAGTGGAGCTGCACCGCACGCTGAGCCTGCGCACCTACTTCCCGCTGCCGCAGACCGGCGGTGAGGTCGCCCAGCTGATGCACCACGAGAGCGCCGTCTCGCGCTTCGAGAACACCCGGATCCTGCTGGAGGAGCTGCGCGAGTTCGCGCCGACGCACGTGGTCGCGTTCAACCTGCTCGGCCTCGGTGGCCTCGCGCTGATCGACCTGCTGCGCACGGTCGAGGCACCGTGGATGTGGAACCTGGGCGACCGCATCCCGAACGCCCTGGTCGACGGGCTGTCCGAGCGCGTGCTCGCGGTCTACGGTGCTCAGGCCCCCGACTACTTCGACCGCGGCGAGATCGTCGCCGTCAGCCGATCGCTCGTCGACTCGATCGAGGTCGGCGGCCTGAGGCTGGGCGAGGTCGAGGTGATCGGTCGCGGAGTGAGCGTACCGAGCGACTCCGCCGAGCCGCGGCACTACCGCGAGGGCGGGATCACGAGGTTCACCTTCGCCGCGTCACTCGGCGAGCACAAGGGCGTCGGGTTGGTACTGGAGGCGGCCGCGGCGCTCGCGGAGGAGACGCGCGACTTCCGCGTCGACCTCTACGGCGACGGCGATGTGGCCTGCTGGAGCGCGCGGGCGGCGGAGGCGGGCCTGGCTGGTGTGGTCGAGTTCCACGGAGCGACACCGCACGCCGAGGTGCTCGCCGCACACGGGCGCGCCGACGCCTTCCTCTTCCCCACCTGGGCGGGCGAGGCGTTCGGCGTCGCGCCGGTCGAAGCCGCAGCCGCGGGCGCCGTTCCGATCGTGACGGCGGCCAGCGGAGTCGCGGAGTTCCTCATCGACGGCGTCGACTGCATCAAGATCACCCGCTCCGCACCTGCCCTCCTCGCGGCGATGCGCGACGTCACGACCGGGGCGATCGACCTCGAGGCGCTCGGCCGCCGCGGCCGGGAGGCGGCCCGCGGACCGCTCTCGTTCGAGCGTTCGGTCGAGCTCATCGAGGCCTCGCTCGAGCGCCGCTTCCGGCCGGGCCTCGCGGAGCGCGTCGCCGACACCACTCTCGAGGCAGACATCATGGACAAGGATCAGCGGGCGATGGACGTGCTCCACCGCCGCTTCTCCGGACGGGATACCGACGATGACCAGTGACCACGACTTCCTCCAGGACCCGGCCGCCGCGCCGACCCGGTTCGGACGCGGCGGCCTCGCCCTCCGCGACGCTGTGTACCGGCTGGTCTCGCCCTGGTTCGAGCAGGCGCGGCTGCGCACGGAGGAGTTGCGCGGCGAGACCGCGGCCCTGCGCGATGAGGTGGCCGGGCTGCGCGGCGAGGCAGCCGGGCTCCGCGGCGAGGCGGCCGGGCTGCGCGGCGAGCTGGACGCCGCCCGGGCCGAGACAGAAGCGTTGGGCGAGGAAGCTGCGGGGCTGCGCGCGGGGCTCGACGAGCTCAGTGCGGTCGTGGCCGAGCTCCGCGGCTCGATCGCGGAAGGGCAGGACCGGGCGGCGGAGTCCGAGGCCGTGGTCGCGGAGCGCGCAGCGGGCCTCGAGGAGCGCGTGCGCGGATCGGAACTGGAGCTGCGGGCTGTGGCGCGACGGTTGGCGGAGGCGCTCGACGGAGCGTGAGGCGGAGCTGCGGGCCGTGACCCGGCGACGGGCGCGGGCGCTCGATCGGGTGTAGCCGCGACGGTTTGCACGTAATTTGTTGGCGTGTTATGACGATTGACGAGCAGTTTCTCACGCTGATAGAAGCGCAAAGGTCCTGGTCTAGCCGGGTTTCCCTCGCCTGAGCGGCGTCTCTCGCGTATGCGGCGTTTCGCGCCGGGGCAAGCGACGACCTCTCGACTTCTGCTTTCCTCGGATTCGTCAACAGACCATCCGGAAGGAACCTCCCTGAATGAACTCACCCCCTCTCTTTCCTCCCATCGTCGGATCGCTGCTGCTCGCCGCCTCCTCGGTCGTAGCGGTCGGCGTCGCGCCGGCGAATGCTACTGAGCAGACCAAGTTCTGCCGTGATGGGCGATACTGCGCTTGGGAGGACGACAAGAAGCAGGGGCAGATCTTCAATAACGTCGTGACAATGAGCTATGTCGGTCACTCGTGGAACGACCGAATTTCGAGCATCACGGCGGACGAATGATGCGTGCTCGTATCCTCCCGCTCGGGTGCGCGCTGCTCCTGCTCAGTGGATGCTCGTCCGGCGCAGATGACGGTGTGCATAAGCCGTCGTCGATCGAGTTCGTGCCGAATGCCGCTGTGCTCGAGGAGGCGACGGAGACGGTGCAGGAGCCGCTGGACGAGTACGGACCGAACGCGCACGAGCGGCAGCTGCTCGAACGGGGGTCGGACCTGCTCGCAGAGGACTGCGTTCGCGCGGCCGGTTACGACGTGAGTTTCCCGAACGTGCTCGACTATCCGCCCTCCACCATGTGGTCGCTGAAGTATTTCGGCGTGTGGACGAAGGCGAGGGCGCTGCAAGGAGGTCTCGGGATGGCGCCAAGTGCGCTCGCCGAGGCACGTCAGCACAACGAGGCCTTGTACTCCGATGAGACGCATCGCGCGATTTTACAGTGCGTCGGCGTCGACAGCAGAAGCGAGGAGATCGCGTCGCTGAGCTACCGGACGCCCGAGGAGTCGATTCACGAGCGGGGTCGGAAGGCGACCTGGAGCTGGGCGAGCGACGACCCCATCTGGGCGCAAGCCCAGTCCGAGTTCGGCGCCTGCCTGTCCGGGAAGGGCTATGCCTTGGACGAGCAGCGGGCGGTGACCTCTCCGAAGATCGCCGATGCTGCGGACAGTGAGGCGGGTATCCGTGCTGCGCTGGATCAGGTGGAGTGCTTGTCGTCGACGGGTGCTGCGCAGACGTTCGTGGATGTGGTCGCCGCGTATCAGGTGGCATTCATCGCCGAGAATGAGGCGGCGCTGGTGGAGGACAAGAAGGAGACGGATAAGCGGGTCGCGTTCGCGGAGAAGGTGATCAGTGAGCACGGCGGACACTGACGAAGGCCCGACGCTCCGACTCCGTCCCCGCCCCTGGGTGATCGTCGTTGTGCTGGTCCCCGTGATCGGCGCGATGGCGGCCGCCTTCCTCCTGGGGCAGGCGTTGCGTGCCCCCGACGCGACCGCCTTCGGCAACGCGCAGCGGACGCTGACGACGACGGGCACGGTCGAGAAGCGCACGCTGCCGCTTCCGTCGGCGCTCGGCACGGTCGGCGGCAGCACGGCCGTCAGCGTCCAGGCCGTCGCCCCCTCCGGGGCGGCGGCCGCGCAGATCACGGCGGCGCCGCTCGGCGTGGGCTCGGCCGTGGTCGACGGCGCACTCCTGTTCGCCGTAGCGGAGCGGCCCGTGTTCGCCCTGGCGATCGACGGACCGCACTATCGGGATCTCGCCCAGGGCGACGAGGGCGAGGACGTCCTCGCCCTCAATGGCGCACTCGCCGGCCTCGGCTACGCGGCGGATTCGGAGGAGGACACCTACGACTCCGCGACCGTCGCCTCCCTGGCGGCCTTCTACGAGGACCGCGGCTACCGGGCGCAGCGCGGGCCCGACGTGGTCTCGGCGGCTCCCGCCTCAGCGCTCCCCTCGGCAGCGCCGAGCGGGACGCAGCCGACGCCGGCCCCCACCACCACCGTGCTCGGCCCGCGCGGCGGCCGCCTGCCGTTCAGTGAGATCGTCGACCTGGACCGGTCGGACTTCACCGTCGCCACCGCGCCGTCCCTCTACTCCGTGATCCCTGGCGACGGCACGGTCATGACCTGGACGGTGCCGCCCGACCGCGTCATCGCCCGGGTCGACGTCGCCTCCGCCGACTCCCTCGCGGTCGGCGCTGCCGCGTCCATCGTCGATCCCGCCTCCGCCAAGCACGCGACCGGGACGATCGAGAGCATCGGGCCATTCAAGCCCGCGGTCGACAAGTCGGCTCCCGGGCACGACGTCACCGTCCTCGTCTCGGCCGAGACGCGGACCTCCCTCGCTGCCGGGTCATCCGTCACCGTGACCTTCGGCGACCGCGGCGCCGAGCGGATCGCCGTTCCGGCCACCGCACTGCGGCAGGACGGCGCCACGAGCTTCGTGGACGTCGACCGGCCGGACGGCCGCCAGCGGGTCGACATCGAGGTCCGCGTAGTCGCGGACGGCTGGGCGCTGCTCGACGGCGAGCCCGCGCTCTCGGTCGGCGATACCGTCGTGATCGGCTGACCGGTGCCTGTCCTCGAATGCTCCGGAGTCGAGCGCCGCTTCGACGTGAACAACCACCCCCTGCGCGGGGTCGACCTCGTCGTGCACCGCGGTGAGTTCGTCGCCATCACCGGACCCTCGGGATCCGGGAAGTCCACGCTCCTGAACATCCTCGGCCTACTCGACCGCCCGAGCGAGGGCCGCTTCCTCGTCGATGGGATCGACACGGCGGTGATGGCGGACCGGCAGCGTGACGAGCTCCGCGCTCGGCGGTTCGGCTTCGTCTTCCAGGACGCCCACCTGCTGCCGGGCCGCACCGCCGCCCAGAACATCGCGGTCGGTGCCCATGCGGGGCGGATCGACGAAGACGCGATGACGGAGCGGATCACCGAGGCTCTCGCCGCGGTCGGGCTCGCTCATAAGGCGAACGCGCGCGTCGACCTGCTCTCGGGAGGAGAGCGTCAGCGCGTGGCGATCGCTCGCGCTCTGGTCCACCGGCCGAGCGTCCTCCTGCTCGACGAGCCGACGGGGAGCCTCGACGAGGAAACCGGCGACCGCATCGTCGGCCTCCTCGAGACGCTGCGCGAGGGCGGCCTCGCGCTCGTGGTCGTCACCCACGATACGAGGCTGGCCGCTCGGGCCGATCGGAACCTGGCCATGCGGCGTGGACGCCTCGAGGGTCCGGACGCATTAGCGGACGAGAGCGCCGCCGCCTCCCCGCCTCCTGCTCCATCACGCGATGCGCGTCGGCACCGCGTGCGCGCTCTGATCGCGGACACCGTGCTGGGCTTGCTCGCCGCACCTGCACGAGCGCTGGTCGCGGTCGCGATCGTCGCGATCGGGGCGGGCGGCTTCGTCGCCGCCGACGCGCTCGCCGTGACGGCTGCGCGCCAGGTCGATGACACGGTCCGGAGTGCTGCCGGCGACCTCGTGCGGCTGACGTCGAGCGGAGCGAGCGGGGACGTGACCGAAGAAGACGCTGAGCGCCTTGCGGGCGTCGAGGGCGTCCTGCACGTCGGGCTGCGCTGGGACGTCGCGGGTCTTCGCGCGCCGGTCCAGCGGGCTCCGGAGGCGGTGCTCGACCCCAGCGCCGAGAACGTCTCCGTCGTCGCCCTCGGGGCCGACGCGGTGGGAGCCCTGGGAGTCACGACGGAGCCGGCGTCGGCTGGTGGGCTGCTCTCGGCTCCGGAGCCGGTCTCCGGTCGGATCGCTCTCGTCGGAGCGGAGGCGGCGGAGCGGCTCGGCATCGTTCCGGGGGCCGAGGGAGCCACCCTCTCGATAGGGGGCAGATCCTTCAGCGTCGTGGGCGCCATCACCGCTGTCGGCCCGGCCGCTGCCGACCTGAGCCGGGCGATCGTCATCGGCCGGGAGGCGGTCACCATGATCTCGACGGGAACCCAGCCGGGAATACTCCTGGCCTCGACCGAACCAGGGCTGGCCAGGGCGGTCGCGGACATCGCTCCCACGGCTCTGGATCCGGCTGTTCCGACCACCTTCCACGCTGAGACGACCGCCGATCTCACGCAGCTGCGCAGCAGGATCAACGCTCAGCTCGAGCAACTGGTCCGGACGACGGGGACAGTGCTGCTGGTCCTGGCAGGGCTTGGTGCATTCGCTACCGCGTGGAGCGGAGTCAGTTCGCGGAGGGCCGAGATCGGTCTTCGCCGGGCACTCGGAGCATCTCGCACCGCGATCGGCGCTCTCTTCGTCCTCGAGAGCGCGATGACGGGACTCCTCGGCGGCGCTCTCGGCACCGCGCTCGGGATCGGGGTCGTCCTCGCGATCTCGACGGGGCAGGGCTGGTCTCCCGTCGTCACGGTGGCGGTCCTCTGGCAGGGACCGCTGCTGGGAGCGCTGGTCGGGGGAGTCGCGGCGAGCGTGCCTGCCGCAAGATCGGCGGCCGTCGATCCGGCTCGGGAGCTGCGCAGCTGATCGTCCGCCTCCTGCCACACTGGGCGGATGAGCGCGCTCCGGGTGGTCGTCGCGCCGGACTCGTTCAAGGGGTCCGCGAGTGCGGTCGAGGTCGCGCGGGCGCTCGCCGAGGGGTGGAGCGCCGAGCGTCCGGGCGACGAGGTCGTCCTCGCGCCGATGGCCGATGGCGGAGAGGGCACGGTCGAGGCCTTCGGGCTGGCTGTGCCGGGAGCGCAGCGGCACTCGACCGTCGTTCCCGGCCCCGATGACCGCCCGGTCAACGCCGACTGGCTGCTGCTGCCGGACGGCGCCGCCGTGGTCGAGCTCGCGTCCGCGAGCGGAATCAGCCTGCTCGATTCCCTCCGCCCACTCACCGCCCACACCCGCAGCTTCGGACGCGCGATCGCCGCCGCGCTCGATGAAGGAGCGCACTCGCTGCTGCTCGCGATCGGCGGCAGCGCCTCGACCGACGGTGGCGTCGGCGCCCTGCGCGAGCTCGGCGCCCGCTTCACCACCCTCTCCGGTCACGACCTCGGCGACGGAGGTGGGGCACTGATGGAGCTCACCGGCGTTGACCTGCGCGGGCTCCGGCCGCTGCCGCTCGGGGGCGCCGTCGTGCTCAGCGACGTCACGGCTCCGCTGCTCGGCGACTCTGGAGCGGCTCGCGTCTTCGGGCCGCAGAAGGGGGCAGGGCCCGAGGATGTGCTTCGGCTCGACGGCGGCCTCCGGCATCTCGCGGCGCACCTCGACGCCGACCCGGACGCGCCGGGAGCCGGAGCGGCGGGCGGCACCGGATTCGGGCTGCTCGCCTGGGGTGCGCGGCTGGCCCCTGGCGCCGACGCTGTCGGACGGGCCGTCGGGCTTCCGGCGCTCCTCACCGGCGCCGACGTCGTGATCACGGGGGAGGGGCGCTTCGACGCCCAGTCCGCGGCGGGCAAGGTTCCCTCCTACGTCCTCGGACTCGCGGAGGCGGCCGGTGCGCGGGCGCTGCTCGTCGCCGGCGCGATCACCGCACCGACCACCGGCTTCTCCGCGGCAGGGTCGCTGACGGAGGCTGCCGGCTCGGCCTCCGCGGCGCTCGCAGACCCGGTCCGGTTCCTCGGCGCCGTCGCCAGGGTGTGGGCTGCGCGCCTGCTCTGACTTCCCATCGGTGTCGGTGGTCGGGCGTACTCTCCGGGCATGCCGACACGCCGCACGGCGTTGTACCCAGGGAACGGATCTGTCTCATCCACAGCTGTGGATGGTTCGTCCCGATCCGCGTCCTTGCGCGGTTCCACGGGCTCCGGCCTGTGGATGAACGGGGGAGGAACCGGTGGATAACTACACGGCTGTAACTACTACGTCTAGTGGGCTGACGCCGGGCCCCCCACTATATGTAGTATTGACGAACGGGTCGGAGCGAGAGCTCCACCGGCCCCCTGAACCTCCTCCTGCTCCTCCCACCACCTCCTCCCCGACCCCGCCCGAACCCCGGGCCACCGGCCGCGGAGCGGCACCGGAACACTCCCCTCCGAAAGGCGACACACATGGCTGTGACGGTCTACACCAAGCCCTCCTGCGTCCAGTGCACGGCGACGTACCGCGCCCTCGACAGCAAGGGCATCGACTACGAGGTGTTCGACCTCTCCGTCGACGAGAAGGCCCTCGAGGCCGTGAAGGCCCTCGGCTACCTTCAGGCGCCGGTCGTCATCACGGACGATGATCACTGGTCCGGCTTCCGCCCCGACAAGATCGCGACCCTCTAAGGCGCACGGGCGGCGATTCGCGGCGTTGTCGGCGGGCGCCGTAGCGCCGCTACGGCTTCCTTCTCCGCGTTGCGACTCACCACCCGTGCACCTCAGAGGGGGGTCGGCGGGAAGCGGATGAACGAGGGAGGGCGGATGAGCGGGCTGGTGTACTTCTCGAGTAGTTCGGGGAACACGCACCGGTTCGTCGAGAAGCTCGGGCGGCCGGCGCAGCGGATTCCGCTCCACGCCCGGCGGGACGGAGCGGCGCTCGACACCCTCCACGTTTCTGAGCCCTACGTGCTCGTCCTCCCCACTTATGGCGGCGGCAACGGCGCAGGCGCGGTCCCCAAGCAGGTCATCCGGTTCCTCAACGATCCGTGCAATCGCTCCCTGATCCGAGGGGTCATCGGCGCCGGCAACACGAATTTCGGCGAGGCGTACTGCCTCGCCGGGGACATCATCGCCCGCAAATGCGCGGTACCGCACCTCTACCGCTTCGAAGTATTCGGAACACCCGACGACGTCCGCGCCGTCGATGAAGGATTGGACTCGTTTTGGACGCAGCAGTGATCGACGCTCCCCGCGACGCCGCACAGATGGACTACCACTCGCTCAACGCGATGCTGAACCTGTACGGCCCGGATGGAGAGATCCAGTTCGAGAAGGACCGCGAGGCCGCTCGCGAGTTTTTTCTGCAGCACGTCAACCAGAACACCGTGTTCTTCCACACGCTCAAGGAGCGACTCGACTACCTGGTCGAGAAGGAGTACTACGAGCAGGCCGTGCTCGATCAGTATTCGTTCGAGTTCATCCAGCAGCTCAACGACCTCGCGTACTCGAAGAAGTTCCGCTTCGCGACCTTCCTCGGTGCGTTCAAGTACTACACCTCCTACACGCTGAAGACCTTCGACGGGAAGCGCTACCTCGAACGCTTCGAGGACCGCGTCGTGATGACCGCTCTCGGCCTCGCGCAGGGCGACGAGACGCTCGCGACCGCCCTCGTCGAGGAGATCGTCGCCGGCCGCTTCCAGCCCGCGACACCCACCTTCCTCAACACCGGTAAGGCTCAGCGCGGCGAACTCGTCTCGTGCTTCCTGCTCCGCATCGAAGACAACATGGAGTCGATCGCCCGCGGTATCAATTCCGCGCTCCAGCTCTCCAAGCGCGGCGGCGGCGTCGCCCTCTCGCTCTCGAACATCCGCGAGGCCGGTGCCCCGATCAAGCAGATCGAGAACCAGTCCTCGGGCATCATCCCCGTGATGAAGCTCCTCGAGGACAGCTTCAGCTACGCCAACCAGCTCGGAGCGCGCCAGGGCGCGGGAGCTGTATACCTCTCGGCGCACCACCCCGACATCCTCCGCTTCCTCGACACCAAGCGCGAGAACGCCGACGAGAAGATCCGCATCAAGACGCTCTCCCTCGGCGTCGTCGTGCCCGACATTACGTTCGAACTCGCGAAGAACAACGAGGACATGTACCTCTTCTCGCCCTATGACGTCGAGCGCGTCTACGGCATCCCCTTCGGCGACATCTCCCTCTCGGAGAAGTACCGCGAGATGGTCGACGACCCGCGCATCAAGAAGAGCAAGATCTCGGCGCGCGAGTTCTTCCAGACCATTGCCGAGATCCAGTTCGAGTCGGGCTACCCCTACATCGTGTTCGAGGACACGGTGAACCGGGCGAACCCGATCAAGGGCCGGATCAACATGTCCAACCTCTGCTCCGAGATCCTGCAGGTGAACACTCCGACGACCTACAACGAGGACCTCTCCTACGCGCAGGTCGGTAAGGACATCTCCTGCAACCTCGGCTCGCTGAACATCGCGCTGACGATGGACTCGCCCGACTTCGGCCGCACCATCGAGACCGCGATCCGCGGCCTCACCTCGGTGTCCGACCAGTCGCACATCGCCTCGGTCCGCTCGATCGAGGACGGAAATGACAAGTCGCATGCCATCGGCCTCGGCCAGATGAACCTGCACGGCTACCTCGCCCGCGAGCGGATCCACTACGGATCCGAGGAGGGCATCGACTTCACCAACATCTACTTCTACTCGGTGCTGTTCCACGCCCTGCGCGCCTCCAACACCCTCTCGATCGAGCGCGGCACCACTTTCGAGGGGTTCGCGGACTCGACGTACGCCTCGGGCGCGTTCTTCGACACCTACACCGAGAAGGAGTGGGCGCCGGCCACCGAGCGCGTCGCCCGCCTCTTCGCCGACGCGGGCATCGCCGTCCCCACCCAGGACGACTGGCGTGCGCTCAAGGCCTCCGTCATGGAGCACGGCATCTACAACCAGAACCTGCAGGCCGTTCCGCCGACCGGATCGATCTCGTACATCAACAACTCGACGTCCTCGATCCACCCGATCGCGTCGAAGATCGAGATCCGCAAGGAGGGCAAGCTCGGCCGCGTCTACTACCCGGCGCCGTTCATGACGAACGACAACCTGGAGTACTACCAGGACGCGTACGAGATCGGCTACGAAAAGATCATCGACACCTATGCCGCGGCGACGCAGCACGTCGACCAGGGCCTCTCGCTCACCCTCTTCTTCAAGGACACCGCGACCACCCGCGACGTCAACCGCGCCCAGATCTACGCCTGGCGGAAGGGCATCAAGACGATCTACTACATCCGCATCCGCCAGCTGGCACTCGAGGGCACCGAACTCGACCAGTGCGTCTCGTGCATGCTGTAGAGCCCTCTCTCACCCGCATCACCCATCCGCAGTAGCGAGAAGGAATCATGACTCCCCCCGAGAAGCTCAAGCTCGTCGACTCCGTCCAGGCCATCAACTGGAACCGGATCCAGGACGACAAGGACGTCGAGGTGTGGAACCGCCTCACGAGCAACTTCTGGCTGCCCGAGAAGGTTCCGCTCTCCAACGACATCCAGTCGTGGAACACGCTGACCCACGAGGAGCAGCAGCTCACCATGCGCGTGTTCACCGGGCTCACCCTTCTCGACACCGTGCAGGGCACCGTCGGCGCGGTCTCGCTGATCCCGGACGCCATCACCCAGCACGAGGAGGCTGTCTACACGAACATTGCGTTCATGGAGTCGGTGCACGCCAAGTCGTACTCCTCGGTGTTCTCGACCTTGTCGAACACCCAGGACATCGACGAGGCCTTCCGCTGGTCGATGGAGAACCCGAACCTGCAGAAAAAAGCGTCCATCGTGATGGACTACTACCGCGGCGACGACCCGTTGAAGCGGAAGGTCGCCTCTACGCTGCTGGAGTCGTTCCTCTTCTACTCGGGCTTCTACCTGCCGATGTACTGGTCCTCGCGCGCCAAGCTCACCAACACGGCCGACCTCATCCGCCTGATCATTCGCGATGAGGCAGTGCACGGGTATTACATCGGCTACAAGTTCCAGAAGGGACTCGAGCGGGTCGACCAGGCCAAGCGCGACGAGATCAAGGACTACACGTTCTCGCTGCTCTACGAGCTCTACGACAACGAGGCGCAGTACACGCAGGACCTCTACGACCAGCTCGGCCTGACCGAGGACGTCAAGAAGTTCCTGCACTACAACGCCAACAAGGCGCTGATGAACCTCGGCTACGAGCCGATGTTCCCGAAGCAGGCGACCGACGTGAACCCCGCGATCCTGTCGGCCCTCTCGCCCAACGCGGACGAGAACCACGACTTCTTCTCGGGCTCCGGCTCCTCCTACGTCATCGGCAAGGCCGTGACCACCGAGGACGAGGACTGGGATTTCTAGGCGCCGACACTTCGTCCGGTCCTCCGCGGCGAACGGCCCTTCCCCTCGCGGGTGAGGGGCCGTTCCTCGTTCCCGGGGACGGCGGCGAGACGGTCAGCCGTCGAGGAGCGCTGCTCGGATCGTGTGGAGCAGCGCCGGGGCGTGCACGGTCACGGTTGTCCACAACCGCTCGTTGTCGAGGGCGGCGTAGTTGTGGGCGGCGATGTTCCGCGTGGCTCGCAGTCCTTCGACCGCGTCGCCGGGCAGCTGCGCGACGACGGCGGCGGGCAGATCGCGGTGCACAAACTCGGCGAGAGTGATCAGGGCGAGCGCGCCGATGTCCCTGCTGTCCGACACGGGGCGGACGAACTCATCCTCGCCGTCCCGCGCGGCACGATCGAGGCGGGAGAGAAGCCGATCCGCCTCGAGGATCAGCCGGGAGCGCTTGTCGGTGTCCTCGGCGGGGCGTCGGGGGCGGGCGGTGAAGCGGTCCTGCGTCGTCCCTCCCTCGTCCGGCCCGGTCACAGCGGGACCGCCTCGCGGCGGATCGCCGCCACGATGTCGTCGTCCGCGCTGTCGATCACGACGTCCACCGGGAACCCGAGGAGCGCCTCGGCTCGACCGCGGAACGCGGCCAGTCGGAGGAAGTCGACAGCGGGATCCGCCGCGACGAGCAGATCGATGTCGCTCCGCTCGTCGTCCGAGCCCCGGGCCGCCGACCCGAACACCCGGACATCGCTGAGGCCGTGCTCTGCGGCGAGTTGGCGGACGTCGTTGGCGAGGTACTCCAGAGCGATCGACGGGCGGAGTCGGGCGGCTCGGAGGAGCCGCTCGAACAGCTCCGGGCTCGGACGGCGTGCGCCGGCTTCGATCGCGGCGATGTTCGGCTGACGCAGGCCGGCGGCGGCGGCGAGTGCCGTCTGGGACATCGAGACGTCCTCTCGGGCGCGCCTGAGGACTGCGCCGAGGGGGAGTTGGTCGAGGATCACGACCGCATCATATCGTCGTGGTATGTCGGAGAGGCAGGCGCATCACCACCCGCGGGAAGCCGTTCAGCACCGACGTCGTGTCGGCTGCCTCCGTGAAGCCGGCGCGCTCGAACAGCGCACGAGTGCCGACGTACGCCATCGTGAGATCGACCTTCGCGCCCGCGTTGTCGACCGGGTACCCCTCCACTGTCGGAGCTCCGTGCGCCCGGGCGAACTCGACCGCCCCCTCGAGCAGCGGAGGCGAGATGCCGCGCCCGCGGAAGCCCGGGCGAACGCGGATGCACCAGACAGTCCAGACGTCGAGGTCATCGACGTGCGGGATCTTCCGGTTCGTCGAGTAACTCGTGTCAGCCCGCCGGTGCACGGCCGCCCAGCCGACTACGTCGTCGCCGTCGTAGGCGAGGGCGCCTGGCGGCGGATCCTCCGCGACGAGCGCGCGCACTCGCTCGCCGCGGGCCGGACCGAGTAGTGCGCGGTTCTCGGCGAAGGAGCGGAGGCGGTAGCTCAGACACCAGCACACGCTCGCGTCCGGGCGCTTGGGGCCGACGACCGCGGCGACATCGGCGAAGACGGAGGCGCGGCGGACCTCGATCGGCATGGTGGCAGCCTGCCACCGGCCAGCAAGGGCGGCAAGGCGTGCACAACGCAGGAAGGATCGCTCCCGCGCCCGTGCTGACCGGCCTGAGTCGCGCCTCTGCTCGCATCCATCCTGCGTTGTGAACCGGATGGGCCGGTTAATTCACCACTCCGCCCGATGAATTGCACCAGCGCCCCCTGTTGGACGCCGCCCGGTCGCGGCGCCTACCGTGGACGAGGTATCCAACGAAGGAGCACTCCCTGTGAAGCACGTCCCCCTCGGCACCTCCGGTGTCGATTCCCCGAACGTCGTCCTCGGCCTCATGCGCATCCCCGAGATGAGCGACGAAGCGATCCGCGGACTGGTCGGCGCCGCCCGCGACTCCGGCATCGATTTCTTCGATCACGCCGACGTGTACGGCGGCGAGCTGCACCGCTGCGAGGAGCGTTTCGCCGAGGCGATGGCGCTCACGCCCTCGGAGCGCGAGCAGGTCGTCCTGCAGACGAAGGCCGGCATCGTCCCGGACGGTCCGTACTTCGACTTCTCGTACGAGCACCTGATCGCCTCGGTCGAGGGCTCGCTGAAGGCGCTGCGCACCGACTACATCGACGTCCTCCTCCTGCACCGGCCCGACGCCCTCGTTGAGCCCGACGAGGTGGCCCGCGCGTTCGACGAGCTGCACGCCTCCGGCAAGGTGAAGCACTTCGGCGTCTCGAACCAGACGCCCTACCAGATCGAGCTGCTGAAGAAGTCGCTGAACCAGCCGATCGTGGCGAACCAGCTGCAGCTCTCGATCACTCACGCGCCGCTGATCGCGCAGGGCGTTGCGTCCAACATGGTCGGTGAGGACCAGTCGGTGATGCGCGACGCCGGCATCCTCGACTACTGCCGCCTGAACGACATCACCGTCCAGGCTTGGTCTCCGTTCCAAGCCGGCTTCTTCACCGGTGTCTTCCTCGACAACCCGGCCTACCCCGAGCTGAACGCCGCGATCGATCGCCTCGCCGGGAAGTACGACGTCCCCGCGATCGCCATAGCCACCGCCTGGATCACCCGCCACCCCGCGGGCATGCAGGTCGTGCTCGGCACCACGAACGAGCAGCGCGTGCGCGATGCGGCTCTCGGCTCCGATCTGCCGCTCACGCGGCCGGAGTGGTACGGGCTGTTCCGCGCGGCGGGCTACCTCGTCCCCTAGAGCTCCCACCCCGGAGAAATGCGCGTCGGCGCAGAGAGGCACGGACCCCCAGGTCCGTGCCTCTTCCCGTTCCCGCGAGATGCCACTTCGGTACGCCCGCCGCCGCGTGTCGTGTACCGAAGTGGCATCTCGCGGGGGGAGGGGCGGGAATAGGAACGGCACCCCTGCGTTGGACTTGAGCGTAACCGACTCAACTTCCCCAGGAGGACTGGTGCCCGACAACGACAGTGAGGCCGGACCGAGCTCGTTCGACGACTTCCTCGCCCGCTACCTCGATGGTGAGCGCGCCCGCGCGGCGCGGTCGATCGACCTCAGCCGATTCCTCACCGCCCGTACCCGCAGCATCCTGCAGTCCGCAGGACGCTTCGCACTCGAGCGCGGCCAGACCGAGCTCGACGCCCTGCACGTGCTCCGCGTGATCATCGACGACGAGACCGTCTCCCAGGCCGTGCGCCGCATCGGCATCGACCCCGCCGCCATCGCCACCGCCGCGGAGGCGCGCCTCCCGCAGGCCGACGACGCTTACGCCCCGCAGAACGCGGCGACCATCACGCCCAGCGCACAGCGCGCGCTGTTCCACGCCTACCAGGTCGCCCGGTCCAGCGGATCGACCTACATCGAGCCCGAACACCTCTTCTTCGCGCTCGTGCTCGGCCAGGACGCCCCCGCCGGGCAGGTCCTCGCCCGCGCCGGCGTCACGGCCGAAGCCCTCACCCAGGGCATGCGCGAGGCCGACGTGCAGCAGCAGGAGGCGCCACAGCCCGCCTCCGACACTCCGATGCTCGACACGTTCGGCACCGACCTCACCGCTCTCGCCCGCGAGGACCGGCTCGACCCGGTGATCGGGCGCGCTGACGAGATCGAGCAGACCGTCGAGATTCTGAGCCGCCGCACCAAGAACAACCCGGTGCTGGTCGGCGAGGCCGGCGTCGGCAAGACCGCGATCGTTGAGGGCCTGGCCCGCGCGATCGTGGCGGAGGAGGTCCCCGAGCAGTTGCGCGGCAAGCGCGTGATCTCGCTCGACCTTCCCGGCATGCTGGCCGGCACCCGCTACCGCGGCGACTTCGAGGAGCGCCTCACCGGCACGATGAACGAGATCGCGGCGCACGCCAGCGAGCTGATCGTCTTCATCGACGAGATCCACACCGTCGTCGGTGCGGGCGGCGGTGGCGAGGGCGGCATGGACGCGGGCAACATCCTCAAGCCCCGGCTGGCCCGCGGCGAACTGCACCTGGTCGGCGCGACGACGCTGAAGGAGTATCGCACCATCGAGAAGGACCCGGCCCTGGAGCGGCGCTTCCAGCCGGTTCGCGTCGGCGAGCCCGGCATCGAGGACGCGGTCGCGATCCTGCACGGCCTCCGCCCTGCCTACGAGGAGCACCACCGCGTGCGCTTCACGGACGAGGCCCTCCGCGCCTCCGTCGAGCTCTCGGCCCGGTACCTCACGGACCGCGTGCTGCCCGACAAGGCGATCGACCTGATCGACCAGGCCGGCGCGCGCCTCCGCCTGAAGCTGGGCGCGGGTGTCGACACCGGGGCGCTGCTCGAGCGTCTGGCGACGCTGGAGGTCGAGAAGAACGCGGCCGTCTCGGCCGAGCACTACGAGGAGGCGTCTCGTGTCCGCGACGAGATCACCGCAGTGCAGGCGGAGCTCGAGGCGGCCACCGGCAGTGCCCCCGCGGAGGCGGTCGTCGGCGAGAGCGACATCGCGGCGGTCATCGCTCGTGCCACCGGAATCCCGGTGTCGCGGCTGACGGAGGGGGAGCGTGAGCGCCTCGCGCACCTCGAGTCGGAGCTGCACCAGCGCGTCATCGGCCAGGACGACGCGGTCGCCGCGGTCGCCCGCGCCGTCCGCCGCAGTCGCACCGGACTCGGTGACTCCTCGCGGCCCGTCGGTTCGTTCCTCTTCCTCGGACCCACCGGCGTGGGTAAGACGGAGCTGGCGCGCACCCTCGCGGGCTCGCTCTTCGCCGACGAGCAGTCGGTGATCCGCTTCGACATGAGCGAGTTCGGCGAGCGGCACACGGTCTCGCGACTGGTCGGCGCCCCTCCCGGATACGTCGGCTACGACGAGGCAGGGCAGCTCACCGAGCGCGTGCGCCGGAACCCGTACTCGGTGGTCCTCTTCGACGAGATCGAGAAGGCGCACCCGGACGTGTTCAACCTGCTGCTGCAGGTCCTCGACGACGGCCGCCTGACCGACGGGCAAGGCCGCACGGTCGACTTCCGCAACACGGTCACCATCATGACGTCGAACATCGGCTCGGAGTTCCTGGCCTCGCGATCGGGTGCGCTCGGCTTCGTCGCGCAGAGCGACGCGTCGGCTGAGGGCTTCGCATCGGAGAAGGACCTGCGCGATCGCGTGATGGGCCGACTCCGCGAGGCGATGCGCCCCGAGTTCCTGAACCGGATCGACGAGATCGTGCTGTTCCGCCGCCTCGGCCGCGAGCAGTTGCGGGAGATCGTGGGCACCGTGCTCGACACCACGCGCACACGTCTCGCTCCCCGTGAGGTCACGCTCGAGGTGACGGAGGCGGCCGTCGACTGGCTCGCCGAGAACGGCTACGAGCCGCAATACGGCGCCCGGCCCCTCCGCCGGCTCGTGCAGCGCTCGGTCGACGACCGGATCGCCGACCTCTTCGTCAGCGGCGAAGTGGCCGATGGAGGCGCACTCCGCGTCGACGCCATCGCCGGCGAACTCCTGGTGACCTCGGCCGCCTCCCTCCCGCTGCCCGCATAACCGGCTCATCGTAATTGAGGGTGTAGTCGGGGTCTGAAGCCGCCAGTTTCGAGCAGGCTGCGGGCGATGTAGTTGGTGAGGTTGCGGAAGCCGAGGGCGGA
>NZ_PSWS01000047.1 GCF_002932875.1 Rathayibacter tritici | reverse complement strand
CACTCCCCGGAAAAAATTTCACCACGGACAACATGATGACAACACACGTACAGCCAACCGATACATCTCCTCCATCCGTTCGGCGGTCGAAAGATGCATCGCGCACTGGAAGAACTGGAAAATCCTCAAGACCGGCTATCGCGGACGTCTTACAGAACTTCCCAACCTCATTCGCACCGTCACCCGCCTCGAACTTTACCGACTCGGCTGGTAAATGCTTATGAATAACGCTCTCAGCTGTAGGATATTCCCGAAAGCTGATTAAGGGCGCCTGGACCGCCCAGGCCACCCCCGCCCATTGACGTTCCGCAGTCGCAAGAGCTCGGCGTTTCGCGGACGTCGAGCACGCCATCCACCTCGTCCTCGACGTCACCATGGAGTGCGCCACCCAGTACGAACGCGCTCCCGATTACATCAGGCGCCTCTTGAACCAGGTCTTCTTCGAACGGGTCCTCGTGCACACGGACGAGACGATCACGGCTGAACTGAACGAGCCGTTCGCAACGATCACGTCGCAGGCGGTCCGGGCCAGTGCACACGAAAAAAGCACCACTCCTAGGAGTGGTGCTCGGACCCGTACCAGCCTCTTGGAGGCCAGCGACGGCGCAAACGCGCCGATTTTCTGTGGCAAGGGTCTTAGTAACGACACTGCGGTGCCCCTGGAGGGACTCGAACCCCCAACCTGCTCCTTAGGACGGAGTCGCTCTTCCATTGAGCTACAGAGGCTGGCCGAGCCAGTGTACCCGCCGCGCCCCGCCGCCCGCCGCCGCTCGCGAAGCGCGCCCGCGTCCCTGCAACCTCAGCCCTCGATCTCGGCCCCTCTTGACAGCGGGCCCGCTCGGCTTGCATGGTTAGTCACATAACCAACCAACCACCGAAGCCCGCCCCGGAAGGATCCCGCGTGGACGACTCCCGCCCGCTCTTCCTGCAGATCGCCGAGCAGATCGAGAACGACATCATCGCCGGCGCGCTGCCGGAGGAGTCGCAGGTCCCGTCGACGAACGAGTTCGCAGCGTTCCACCGCATCAACCCGGCCACGGCCGGCAAGGGCGTGAACCTGCTCGTCGATGACGGGGTGCTCTACAAGAGAAGAGGGATCGGGATGTTCGTCGCCGAGGGGGCGCTCGGCCGACTGGTGGAGAAGCGCCGCACACAGTTCCGCGACCAGTTCGTCGCTCCGCTGCTCGCCGAGGCCGCCAAGCTCGGCCTCAGCACCGAACAGATCGCCGACATGATCAGAGAAGGAGGATCGCGATGAGCGCGGTCATCGAGGTTCACGACCTCAGCAAGCACTACGGCCGGATGCGCGCCGTCGACGGCATCGGCTTCGAGCTGGAGGAGAACCGGATCCACGGCCTCCTCGGCCGCAACGGCGCGGGCAAGACGACGCTGATGTCGCTGCTCACCGGGCAGGAGTTCCCTAGCGGAGGCGAGATCCGGATCTTCGGGCAGAAGCCGCTCGAGAACGCATCCGTCCTCTCCCGCACCTGCTTCATCAAAGAGAGCCAGAAGTACCCCGACGACTTCACGGTGAAGCACGTCCTGCGCAGCGCCCCGTGGTTCTTCGACGGCTGGGACGAGGCGTTCGCCCGGGAGCTGGTCGAGGACTTCCGCCTGCCCATCGACCGCAAGACCAAGAAACTCTCCCGCGGGCAGCTCTCGGCGATCGGAGTCATCGTCGGGCTCGCCTCGCACGCTCCGCTCACATTCTTCGACGAGCCGTATCTGGGTCTGGATGCCGTCGCCCGGCAGATCTTCTACGACCGCCTCCTGCAAGATTTCGCCGAGCACCCCCGCACGGTCGTCCTCTCCACCCACCTGATCGACGAGGTCAGCAACCTGCTCGAGCACGTCCTCGTCGTCGATCAGGGCCGCCTCGTCGTCGACAGTGACGCGGAGGAGCTGCGGGGCGCCGCTGCGACGGTCACCGGACCTCGGCAGGCGGTCGAGTCGTTCACCGCGAACCGCGAGGTCATCGGCCGCTCCACCCTGGGCAGCCGCGCCTCCGCCACGCTCCCCCGCCTCGACGCCCTCGGACGCGACCAGGCCCGCCGGCACGGGCTCGACCTCGAACCCGTGCCGCTTCAGCAGCTCGTCGTCCAGCTCACCACCGGGAAGGACTCGGAATGACCGCCCTCACCGCCGCCCCCTCGCGGCACAGGACCGCCGCCGGACGCCTCGGCAGCATCATCCGCCTGCACGCCGCGAATCCCGCGACGATCCTCTACACGCCACTCATCATTACGGCGGTGATCCTCGCCGGCAACATGATCGTCTGGTGGCTGATCCTCCGCGGCCTCAACTCCGGCGAGCGCCTCGAGGCGCAGGAAGGAATGACCTATTCGGGCGCGTCCTTCTTCCTGTTCGTCTACATGATGGTCGTCGCTGTCCAATCGGTGAACGTCACCTTCGGCCTCGCCCTGGGTTACGGCGCCACCCGTCGCGACTTCTCGCTCGGCACCGCCCTCACCTTCATCGGCCTGTCGGTCTTCTACACCGCGGTCTTCGTGGTCCTCGGCATTGTGGAGAGGGCCAGCAATGGGTGGGGCTTCGGCGGCAGCTTCTTCCGCTCGATCTACTTCGGCGGCGACTCCGTGCTCGAGCAGGCCATCGCGGTGCTCTGCACCCTGCTGTTCTTCTTCTTCATCGGAGCGGCGACCGCCGCGGTCTCCGTGCGCTGGCGCCAGCGCGGGATGCTGCTCTTCTTCGGGATCCTCGGCGCCCTGGTGCTGGCCGTGATCGCCCTCCTGTCGCTCACCGGGAGCTGGCCGGCGGTCGGCTCCTTCTTCGCCAGCGTCGGTTACGCGGGCGGCTATGCCCTGTCGCTGATCCCAACCGCCCTCGCCGCAGTCGCGGGCTGGGCGATCCTGCGCCGCGCCACCCCGCGCACCAGCTGACCCGCCGGTCCGGGTCGGAGTGCCACAAGGCCCTTCCGCCCCGGACCCCCGGGTGCCACCGTGAGGACATGCCCGACTCCCCCGCTCCGTCCCTCCTGCCCGTTCCCGAGCACAGCTGGGTGCCCCGACCCTCCGATGCCGAGCTGACCCAGGACACGCTCGACACGGTCGACGCCTGGTGGCGCGCCGCCAACTACCTCGCGGTCGGGCAGATCTACCTTCTGGCGAACCCGCTCCTGACGACCCCGCTGAGCCGAGACGACATCAAACCCCGCCTGCTCGGCCACTGGGGCACGACTCCCGGGCTCAACCTGATCTACGCGCACCTCAACCGTGCGATCCGGGAGCGCCGCCAGCCGACCCTGAACATCACCGGTCCCGGCCACGGCGGCCCGGGCATGGTCGCAAACGCCTACCTCGACGGCACCTACAGCGAGATCTACTCCCATATCGACGAGTCGGAGGAGGGGCTGCGCCGCCTGTTCCGCCAGTTCAGCTTCCCCGGCGGCATTCCCAGCCACGCCGCACCCGAGACACCGGGCAGTATCCATGAGGGCGGCGAGCTCGGGTATGCGCTGAGTCACGCGTACGGAGCCGCCTTCGACAACCCGGACCTCCTGGTCGCGGCGGTCGTCGGCGACGGTGAGGCCGAAACCGGCCCGCTCGCCACCAGCTGGCACTCCAACAAATTCGTGAACCCGCTCACCGACGGCGTGGTACTGCCGATCCTGCACCTGAACGGCTGGAAGATCGCGAACCCGACCATCCTCGCCCGCATCCCTCACGAAGAGCTCGACAGCCTCCTCCGCGGCTACGGCCACGAGCCGTTCCTCGTCGAGGGCGGCTTCGACGGCGAGGACCCGATGCGCGTACACGAGCGCTTCGCCGATGTCCTCGACACGGTGCTCGACCGCATCGCCGCGATCAAGGAACGTGCCGCCGCGGGCGACCTCAGCCGACCCGCCTGGCCGATGATCGTGCTGAAGACCCCGAAGGGCTGGACCTGCCCGACCGAGATCGACGGCGTCCAGGTCGAGGGCACCTACCGCGCGCACCAGGTCCCGCTGCCCAACGCCCGCGACACAGAGGCGCACACCCGCCTGCTCGAGGACTGGCTGCGCTCCTACCGACCCGAGGAGCTGTTCACCGAGAGCGGCGGCATCGCGGACCGGGTCCGCTCGCTGGCTCCCGAGGGCGACCTGCGGATGAGCGCCACGCCGCACGCCAACGGCGGGCTCCTGCGGCAGACCCTCGACCTGCCCGACTTCCGCCGCTACGAGGTGGTAGTGGAGCAGCCCGGCGGCACCGTCGCGGAGGCCACGAAGGTGCTGGGCGAGTGGCTCGCCGACGTCATCCGCGCCAACCCGACCACCTTCCGCCTGTTCGGACCCGACGAGGTCGCCAGCAACCGACTCCAGTCTGTCTATGCCGCGACCGACAAGCAGTGGGACGCCGAACTCAGCCCGCTCGACGACCACCTCGCCCGGGCCGGACGCGTCATGGAGGTTCTCTCGGAGCACCAGTGCCAGGGCTGGCTCGAGGGCTACCTGCTCACCGGCCGCCACGGGATCTTCACCTGCTACGAGGCATTCATCCACATCATCGACTCGATGTTCAACCAACACGCGAAGTGGCTCGACGGGACCCGCGACATCGAGTGGCGCCGCCCGATCGCGAGCCTGAACTACCTGCTCTCCAGCCATGTCTGGCGCCAGGATCACAACGGCTTCAGCCATCAGGACCCCGGCTTCATCGACCACGTCCTGAACAAGAAGCCCGAAGTCGTCCGCGTCTACCTCCCCTTCGACGCGAACACCCTGCTCTCCACGTACGACCACTGCCTCCGCAGCGTCGACTACGTCAACGTGGTCGTCGCCGGCAAGCAGCCCTCGCCCCAGTGGCTCACCATGTCGGAGGCGGTCACCCACTGCACGCGCGGCCTCGGCATCCTGGAGTGGGCGAGCAGCGAGCGGCAGGGCGAGTCCCCGGACGTCGTGCTCGCGTGCGCGGGCGATGTGCCGACGCTCGAGACTCTCGCGGCCGTCAGCATCCTCCGCGAGAAGCTCCCGGACCTCGCGATCCGCACGGTGAACGTGGTCGACCTGATGCGCCTGATGTCGGAGTCGCAGCACCCGCACGGTCTCTCCGATCAGGAGTTCGACGCGATCTTCACCCCCGATCGCCCCGTCGTCTTCGCCTACCACGGCTATCCCTGGCTGATCCACCGCCTGACCTATAAGCGCACCGGCCACGACAACCTGCACGTGCACGGCTACAAAGAAAACGGAACCACTACCACTCCGTTCGACATGGTGATGCTCAACGACCTCGACCGCTATTCGTTGGTGATCGACGTCATCGACCGCACGCCCGGCCTCGGCGCCCGCGCCGCCGGCCTCCGCCAGGACATGCAGGACGCCCGCATCCGCGCCCGCGCCTACACACGCGAGCACGGCGAGGACCTCCCCGAGGTCGCGAACTGGACCTGGTCCGGCGAGCGCCCCGGCAACGCCAGCACCAACACCGGCAACGACAACGAATAGCCCCCGTCACGCACAGCTCCCTGTGCTGACGGGTCGCGGTCGTGCCGCTGGCAAGGCGGAGGAGGAAGCGATACCGGCGGTACCGCGCCCGACAACAACACCACCAGCACCTGACGGGTCGCGGTCGTGCCGCTGGCAAGGCGGAGGAGGAAGCGATACCGGCGGTATCGCGACCGACGACAACGCCGCCAGCGGTGCGACCGCGACCCGTCAGGCCGCGGGGGCGAGGTAGTCGTCCCAGGCGGGTAGCGTCCGTTCCGCGCCGCGGACGAGCCAGGAGCCGGCGCGCGGCATCCGAGGGACGGTACGCAGCCGCCAGCCCATCTCGTGCGGGGTGCGGTCGCTTTTGAGGTTGTTGCAGCGCTGGCAGCAGGCGACGAGGTTCTCCCAGGTGTCCCGTCCGCCACGCGACTTGGGCTGGATGTGGTCGATCGTCGCCGCGTGCTGCCCGCAGTAGCCGCAGCGGTGGTTGTCGCGGCGCAGCACTCCCCGGCGAGACACCGGCACGTTGCGGCCGCTCGGGATCCGAACGTAGCGCGTCAGCACGATCACCGAGGGCCGCACGTAGTCGCCGCGCGCGCCGTGCACCGGATTGCCCTCGTCCGCGGCGATGACGGTCGCCTTCTCGGTCATCAGCAGAACCAGCGCCCGCTTGAACGACACCACCGCGAGCGGCTCGTAACCGGCGTTGAGAACCAGAGTGCGCATCAGTGACCTCCGTGCTGTCGCACGCCGCCCCGCGGAGCCGCCGCGACCACAAGCAAGGGCGCCGTCGTGAGGACGGCGCCCTGCGGGGCCACGGCGCAGAGCCGCGTGATGGCGTGGAATCGTATCCGCGTGTCGGAGGACTGCACCGTCGCGGCGAGGACCCGCGCGTGTATCGAGTCGGCCGGCTGCACGCGCGAGAGCAGAGCCACGCTGTGGTGCCCGCTCCGCTCGGCCATCCCGGCACTCCGTCCCTCGACGAATGGATCCGTTCGCTGTGCGAGCGGACTGAGGTTCAGGTTAACCCTTCACGCGCGGAACACCAGGGTTCAGTCGAGATTCGTCACGCGGCGTTCACACGCGGGAACGACGAGAGCCCGCCCCCTTGGTGAGGGGACGGGCTCTCTCGGCGGATCGAGGATCAGCCGTTGATCCGCACGATCCGGTAATCGGAGGTCCACAGCGGCTGCACGCGGACGCTCGCGCCCTCGTACGGCGCGTGCAGGATGTTGCCGTTGCCGGCGTAGAAGCCGTCGTGGCCGTCCATGATCACGAGATCCCCGGGCTGGGCGTCGGCGAGCGAGACGGGGGTGCCCATAGCGCCCTGGCCTGCTGCCGAGTGCGGCATCGAGATGCCGTACTGCGCGAAGACGTACATCACGAAGCCGGAGCAGTCGAAGCCGTTCGGACGGGCTCCGCCGAAGACGTAGGGCACGCCCTGGTACTGCATCGCGGTAGCGAACACGGCCGAGAGGCTGTAGCTCGTGGTCGGGGCGGCCGCGGCGACCTCACTCGCGGAGGCTCCGGAGTTGGCGGTGAACTCCTCGGCGGTCTCGGCACGCGCCTCGGCGACATCGGTGGTGTCGACGACGGGCTCCGCGACCACGGCGGGCTCGGGCTCGGGTGCAGGGGGCGGCGGCGGCGCGGCCTCGGCCGAGAAGCCATCGCGCGCAATCGCTGCCTGCACCACTCCGCCGTCGACTGCGACGGTCTGGGCCGAGCCCTGGCGGAGAAGGTCGGCGCGCGAGGCGGCGAACAGGCCGTCGTTCTGGCTGCCGGGGGCGAAGGCGTAGGCGGGAAGAGCCATGGTCGCAACGAGTGCGCCGGCGAAGCCGACCATCACAACTTTGCCGACGACACGGCCTCGGCGCTTGCGCGGAGTCCCGGCCGGCGACGGCACGAAGTCGGTGATGTCCGCGCGGCGAGCGGGGGCTGCGGGCACGGCCCGGCGGGAGACGGGGGCGTCCCCGTGGATCCGGGCGCGGATCACCGGGGGCCGGTTCTCGAAGGTCGCGTCGCCGGAGCGGTCGGGATGGGTGGAGCGGAACCGGTCGGGTGAGCCGGCGCCGTCGTTCGGGGTGACGGAATTGTGGGGCAAGGGGGAGATCCTCCGACGTCCCCTCAGCCCAGGCAGCTGTCCCGTCTCTTGCACGAAGCATCGGTGTGCACGGAATCCGAGACGGGTGTGGGGGCGTCGGATCCCGCGCCCCGTGACCGAGGGTCGGCCGCAGGGCTCCACAGAGCGTAAGCGACCGTTACCGATTTGTCATCTTCTCGGTGGAAAGAGACCGCTCTCCCGTCACCGGATACGGTACAAGCGCGGTTGCGGAGACACAGTCTGCGCAGGCGAGGGGTACAGGACCCGTCAGACGACGACGAAGATGTGCGCGGCGACCTCGTTGGGCAGCTCGATCCCTGCGTCGGCACCGTCGATACGGGCGAGCACGTAACCGTTCACCGCCGAGAACTCACCCTCGGCGCCGGGGACAACGCCCGCCTGTTTAAGCTGCAGAAGCAGCTCCGGATCGACCTGCGCCGGCTCACCCAGGCGTCGCACGACGCCACGGCGCGGCTCGGTCGATCCGGCGACGAACCGCGGCAGGTTGATGACTCCGTCCGCGAAGCGCGAGGCGGGGGTGTCGCCGAGCTCGTCGAGTCCGGGGATCGGGTTCCCGTAGGGCGACTCCGTGGGGTGATCGAGCATCTCCAGGAGGCGACGCTCGACTTGCTCGCTCATCACGTGCTCCCAGCGGCACGCCTCCTCGTGCACGAACTCCCAGTCGAGCTTGATGACGTCGTGCAGCAGACGCTCGGCGAGGCGATGCTTGCGCATCACGTGGATCGCCTTGCGGCGGCCGTCGGAGGTGAGCTCGAGGTGGCGGTCACCCGAGACGACGACGAGGCCGTCGCGCTCCATGCGTCCCACCGTCTGCGACACAGTGGGTCCCGAGTGGCTGAGCCGCTCCGAGATGCGCGCGCGAAGGGGGATGATGTTCTCCTCCTCGAGCTCGAGAATGGTGCGCAGGTACATCTCGGTCGTGTCGATCAGATCCGTCATCTCAGCCTTCCCGTCTCGGCGCGCTCCACCCTAGTAGGCGTGACGTCGCAGCATCGGCGCTGCGGCAGGACGCACACCTCCGTCGCTCGGAGGAGGGGTGCGGGCCGGGAACCCTAGTATTAACGCATGCCGGACCTCACCATTCCTCGCGAGCTGCTCCCGCACGACGGACGGTTCGGCTGCGGCCCGTCCAAGGTGCGGCACGACCAACTCGCCCACCTCGCGACCGAGGGCGCACACCTCCTCGGGACATCGCATCGCCAACCCCCGGTGAAGGACCTCGTCGGCCGCGTGCGCCAGCATCTCGCCACGCTATTCCGCATTCCGGAGGGCTACGAAGTCCTGCTCGGCAACGGCGGTTCGACCGCCTTCTGGGACGCCGCCGCGTTCTCTCTGATCGAGCGCCGCGCCGAGAACCTCACCTTCGGCGAGTTCGGCCAGAAGTTCGCCGCCGCCGCCTCCGCGCCCTTCCTCGAGCCGGCGCACGTCGTCGCCGCCGCCGCGGGTTCGCGAAGCGAGGTCGAGATCGTCGAGGGGATCGATGTCTACGCCTGGCCGCACAACGAGACGAGTACCGGAGTGATGGCGCCCGTGCGCCGGGTCCACGGCGACGAGGGCGCCCTGACCGTCATCGACGCGACCAGCGCGGCCGGCGGGATCGACATCGACATCGCCGAGGCCGACGTCTACTACTTCGCTCCCCAGAAGAACTTCGCCTCTGACGGCGGCCTGTGGTTCGGCCTCTTCTCCCCCGCGGCGATCCAGCGGATCGAGCGGATCGCTGCGAGTGGGCGCTACATTCCCGAGTTCCTGAGCCTCAAGAACGCCGTCGACAACTCGCGCCTGAACCAGACCCTGAACACTCCCGCGCTCTCGACCCTCCTGCTGATGGAGTCGCAGCTCGAGTGGATGAACGCCTCGGGCGGTCTCTCCTGGGCCTCGGCGCGGACGGCCGAGTCCTCCTCCGCGATCTACGACTGGGCGGAGGCGTCGAGCCTCGCGACCCCATTCGTCGAGGTGCCCGAGCACCGCTCGCAGGTTGTTGCGACCGTCGACTTCGATGCCTCCGTCGATGCGGCGCTGGTCGCGAAGATCCTCCGCGCGAACGGGATCGTCGACACAGAGCCGTACCGCAAGCTGGGCCGCAATCAGCTGCGGGTGGCGACCTTCGTCGCGATCGAGCCGGACGACGTCCGCTCCCTCCTCGGCTGCATCGACTACGTCCTCGAACGCCTGGCGGTCTGAGGCCCGAGATGCGGTTCTGGCTGCGCGAGCAGGAGCGGCGGCCTAGCCCGCCGCCCTCCGCGAGCGATGATGCGACCGCGCTGCTCGTCGGCTGCATCGTCTGGGCGAGTGCCCTCGTCGCTGTACTCGTGGCGGCTGCGGTCGGAGTCGTCGTCGAGCCGGTCGCGCTCTCGACCGTCGTGATCGGACTGGTCCTCGGCACGATCGGACTGTTCTACAGCCGCAACAGACGCTGAAGCCGCAACCGACGCTGAAGCGCGGCCGATTCCCTCCGCAGGTCCGTGCCGTCCGCCTCGAGCTCGAGCCGGACCCGCAGTCCGGCGAACTCCGAAAGCCGCTCGACAGGGGTGCCGCAGGCAATCGCCGCGTCCCCGGTGGGGAGCGCACATCACCGGGTGCTGAGGGTGTCGGACTTTCCGTGGCGGTAGCCCCGAGTGGAGCCGAACTCCCGCATCCGCGAGGTGTCGATCACCCCTGGTCGGCATCGGGCTGCCGAGCGCGTCGGTGCGGGTCGGCTTCGCCCAGAACGGGGTCAGCGCGGCGTTCAGGGCGAGCGAGGCGAGGGGGCACGCATGTGACCGGTGCAGCTCGCCGCCCTGTCACGTCCGCCAGGGCTGTCGGGAGTAACACCTGGCCGAAAGAGCGCGCGGCGCCGCGGAGTAGGCGAAGCGGGTGTCGGAATCGATGCTCCTTGAGCCGGGCCCGAGCGGATCAGCGGCGGCGACGGCGGCGACGCGCAGCCGGGGCGGGAGCGGAGTCGGGCTCGTCGTCCTCCTCCGGATCGTCGTCCGAGTCGTCCTCGTCCAGATCGTCGGAGTAGTCCTGGTCCGGAGCGTCGTCGGAGTCGTCGTCCGACTCGTCCTCCTGGGAGTCGTCATCGAGGTCGGGCTCGTCATCGAGGTCGGGCTCGTCATCGAGGTCATCGTCATCCGCGTCCTCGATCTCCTCGCCCAGCACGTCCTGCGCGGCGTGGTAGTCGGCGAGACGCACCGACCACGGCACCCAGTCCGGAGCCAACACCGCCCCCTCGCCGGGCAGCAGCTCGACCTCGAGCACGGTGACGTCCTCGGTCTCGTCGATCCGGGACAGCGTGGCCGTCCACAGCCAGCCCGGATACCCGCGCATGAGGTTGGCGAACTGCAGCGACACGATGTGCTCGCCCTGCACCAGGGTCGTCACCAGCTCTCCGATGGTCCCGGCGGGAGCGATCTCGGCGAGAGCCGTCCGTGCGACGTCGAGCGATGCCGCGAGCACCTGGTCCGCCTCGAACACGGGCTCGGGAACGACCTCGGGAGCGAAGACGACCGCCTCCTCCACCGGCGCGCCCTCGGTATCGGGAACCGCGTCTTCGATGAGATCCTCGACCTCGACGGCGGCCGGCTCCTCCACGCAAGCCTGCTCCTGGATCGGAGCGTCCACCTCGAGCGGTCCGCGCTCGGCGGTCGTGCCGTCGGCGTCAGGCATCGAGCTCATCCGCGACGCGGCGCAGAAGCACCGCGATCGTGCGCCCGTGCGCCTTATCGGGATAGCGGCCGCGCTTGAGGCCGGCGCCGATCCCGTCGAGCAGCTTGACCGTGTCCTCCACGATCACGGACATGTCGTCCGCGGACTTGCGGTTGAGCTTCGCCAGGCTCGGCGGGGCGTCGAGGACCCGCGCCGAGAGCGCCTGTGGACCTCGCTTCCCGTCGGCGATGCCGAACTCGAGCCGGACGCCGGCCTTCACCGCGGTCCCGGCGGGCAGCGCGGACGCGTGCAGGAAAACCTCCTGGCCCTCATCAGTGCTGATGAAGCCGAAGCCCTTCTCCTCGTCGTAGAACTTGACCTTGCCGGTAGGCATGCAGACCCCTCCTGGAAATGAAGCAGCCATCAGTTTAGTCGACCGGCCCCGCCCTATCCTTGACGGGTGAAGCCACAGGAGCCGGCGGGCATCGGACGCGCGGAGCGCACGCTCGCCTTCATGTTCATCGCGATCATCGTCGTCTCGGTGCTCGCCTTCCTCGCGGTCCTGGTGGCACCGGCGTTCGGCGTGCGCGACTACGCCGGTCCGCTGTGGAGCTTTGTGATCGCCCTTCCGCTCGTCGGCCTCCCGATCGCGATTCTGCTGATGATCGGAGTGCTCATCGCCGGCGTCCGACGCCGTCGTCGCCAACCCTGATCCGCATTCTGGCGCCTTCAGACGATCTTCGAGCGCCGGACAACCGCTTCCCAGACTCCGTACAGACGACGGCCAGATACTGTCTTGCATGGACGGACCCCGCATTCTCATTGTCGACGACGAGCCCAACATCAGAGACCTGCTCACCACGAGCCTCCGCTTTGCGGGCTTCGCCGTGCGCGCAGTCGGCAACGGAGCGCAGGCGATCTCCGCGGTCCTCGAGGAGGAGCCGGACCTGATCATTCTCGACGTCATGCTCCCCGACATGAACGGCTTCGGGGTGACCAAGCGCCTCCGCTCGGCCGGTTACACCTCCCCCATTCTTTTCCTCACAGCGAAGGACGATACCGAGGACAAGATCACGGGCCTCACCGTGGGCGGTGACGACTACGTCACGAAGCCGTTCAGCCTCGACGAGATCGTTGCGCGGATCAAGGCGATCCTGCGCCGCACCATGCACGCCGAGGAGGATGCGGTTATCCGCGCCGGTGAGCTGACGATGGATCAGGACACTCATGAGGTCCTCGTCGGCGACGAGCCGGTCGAGCTCAGCCCCACCGAGTTCAAGCTGCTGCGCTACCTGATGCTCAATCCCAACCGGGTGCTCAGCAAGGCGCAGATCCTCGACCACGTCTGGGAATACGACTTCAACGGCGATGCGGGCATCGTCGAGTCCTACATCTCGTACCTGCGACGTAAGCTCGATACACATTCGGAGGAATCGCTCATCCAGACCAAGCGAGGATTCGGGTACATGCTGAAGGTCGCGAAGGCTTAGCCTCCGCCGCTTCGGCGTCCGTCTCCAGCACAGACGCGGCGTCGCCGATCCTCGAGGGAGTTCCACCGCCATGCATCAGGGTCTGGCCGAGCGGTGGAACTCCATCTCGCTGCGTACGAAGATCACCGCCGTCACGGTCCTCCTGCTGACACTGGGGCTCCTCGTCTCCGGCATCGGCACGATGACGATGCTCAAGCCCCAACTCGTCGCACAGCTCGACGCACAGCTGGCCGACCAGATCCAGAGAACCGCGAGCGAGCTCTCCGTCCGTGACCTCGCCGCGATCGACGACTCCAAAGCCGACTTCGGCGCCGTGTACGACCAGTACGGCGCTCTGGACAACACCAACGCGTCCAGCGCAGCCGACCCCGCCTTCCCGGAGACGTTCACGCTCGAGCAGGCCCTGCAGGGCGGCGACAAGCCGATGGAGATCTGGAGTTCCAACGGCAAAGTCGAATACCACGTCATGTCCACGGTGTTCACGAGGGGCGCCGAGTACCAGACGCTTCTGTTGGCCGTCTCGACCCGCAGCGTCGACAACATCATGACGATCTACCTCACGATCTTCCTCGGCTTCGGAGTGGCCATCGTCGTGATCGGAGCTCTCCTCACTCGCCTCCTCGTGACGACCACCTTCGCTCCACTGCGCGAGGTTGAGCAGACGGCAGCCGCCATCGCCGACGGCGATTTCAGCCAGCGCCTGGACGGCACGACGCCCAACACCGAGGTCGGGCGCCTCAACCGCTCCCTCAACGCGATGCTCGGACGGATCGACTCCGCCTTCCGCGATCGCGCCCGCACCATCGACCAGATGCGCCGCTTCGTCGGCGACGCGAGCCACGAGTTGCGGACTCCACTCGTCTCAGTCCGCGGATATGCGGAGTTGTACCGGATGGGCGCGCTGCAGACGCCCGAGGCTGTCGGGCAGGCGATGGAGCGGATCGAGAAAGAAGCGATCCGGATGGGCGGCCTGGTCGAAGACCTGCTCGAACTTGCCCGCCTCGACGAGACGAAGCCGCTCGCGCTCGCTCCGGTCGACCTGATGCCGCTCGCGCGAGACGCAGCGATGGACGCGATGGCCTCCTGGCCCGACCGCGACTTCGGCGTCGAGACCCGAGACGACACCCCCGTTGAGACTCCGGCGCTCGAGTCTGGTGACGTCGGTGCCTCCGCCACCCAGACGATGGAGCTGACGAACCCGGGCCTCACCGGCCCGATTGCAGCGGCCGGCGCGCGGCTCGCGCGCTTCCGCCGTCGCCCGCGCTGGGTCAATGCCGAGGAGATCGCCGCCGGTACCGCAGCGCCCCCGGAGGAGCCGGGCGTCCCCGCGATGGTGATGGCCGAGGAGAACAAGATCCGCCAGGTCCTCACCAACTTGATCGGCAACGCGGTCCGCTACACACCCGAGGACACTCCGATCGAGATCGGCGTTGCCGTGGACCGCTCACGGCGCCTCGCGCTCCTCGAGGTCATCGACCACGGCGAGGGCATCCCGCCGCAGATCCGCGAAAAGATCTTCCAGCGCTTCTGGCGCGCGGACACCTCACGGACCCGCGAGACCGGCGGCAGCGGCCTGGGCCTGGCGATCGTGTCCTCGATTGTGGCCGCGCACAAGGGCCGCGTCGATGTCGTCGAGACTCCGGGCGGAGGCGCGACCCTCCGCGTGGCTCTGCCGCTGCTGACCGTCGGCCACAATGGCGAGACCTCCCCCGCCTCCGTCTGACCCGCCTCGTCCGGCGTCCGGCCCGCCGCAACCTCGGGCTCGCGGAAACACCTCCAGCTCGCGGGAATCGACGGATTCCGCGAGCCGAACGCGATCCCGCGAGCCCAAGACTCGCGCACGACCCGCACACGCAAAAGGCGGCTCCCCCGGAGGGGAACCGCCTTCTGCGTGGTGGGGTTGGACTCAGAAGTCCATGCCGCCGGTGGGGTCGCCGCCCGCTGCGACCGGGTTCTTCTCGGGCTTGTCGGCGACGACGGCCTCCGTGGTGAGGAAGAGACCGGCGATCGACGCCGCGTTCTGCAGAGCGGAGCGAGTGACCTTGACCGGGTCGATGATGCCCGCGGCGATCAGGTCGACGTACTCGCCGGTCGCGGCGTTGAGGCCCCAACCGGTCTGCAGCTCACGGACCTTGGCCGCCACGACGCCCGGCTCGAGACCAGCGTTCAGCGCGATCTGCTTGAGCGGAGCGTCGATGGCAACGCGCACGATGTTCGCGCCGGTCGCCTCGTCTCCTGCGAGCTCGAGCTTCTCGAAGGCGAGCTTGCCGGCCTGGATGAGCGCGACGCCACCACCGGCGACGATGCCCTCCTCCACGGCGGCCTTCGCGTTACGGACGGCATCCTCGATGCGGTGCTTGCGCTCCTTGAGCTCGACCTCGGTCGCCGCTCCGGCCTTGATGACCGCGACTCCGCCGGCGAGCTTCGCGAGGCGCTCCTGGAGCTTCTCGCGGTCGTAGTCGCTGTCGGTGTTCTCGATCTCGCCGCGGATCTGCGCGACACGGCCGGCGATGGCCTCGGCGTCGCCGGCACCCTCGACGATCGTGGTCTCGTCCTTGGTGATGACGACCTTGCGGGCCGAACCGAGCAGATCGAGGGTGACGTTCTCGAGCTTGAGACCGACCTCCTCGGAGATGACCTGGCCGCCGGTAAGGATCGCGATGTCCTGGAGCTGCGCCTTGCGACGGTCGCCGAAGCCCGGGGCCTTCACGGCGACGGACTTGAAGATGCCGCGGATCTTGTTGACGACCAGGGTCGCCAGCGCCTCACCATCGACGTCCTCAGCGATGATCAGCAGCTGCTTGCCCGCCTGGATCACCTTGTCGACGACGGGGAGGAGGTCCTTGATGTTCGAGACCTTGGAGTTGACGATGAGGATGTAGGGATCCTCGAACACCGCCTCCTGGCGGTCGGGGTCGGTCACGAAGTACTGCGACAGGTAGCCCTTGTCGAAGCGCATGCCCTCGGTGAGCTCGAGCTCGGTGCCGAAGGTGTTCGACTCCTCGACGGTGACGACGCCTTCCTTGCCGACCTTGTCGATCGCCTCGGCGATGATCGCGCCGATCTCGGGGTCCGCGGCGGAGATGGAGGCGGTCGCCGCGATCTCGTCCTTGGTCTCGATGGCCTTCGCACCGGCGACGAGCTCGGCAGTGACGGCCTTGACGGCCTTCTCGATGCCCTTCTTCAGGCTGATCGGGTCGGCGCCGGCGGCGACATTGCGAAGACCCTCGCGCACAAGCGCCTGGGCGAGAACGGTCGCGGTGGTGGTTCCGTCACCGGCGACGTCATCGGTCTTCTTGGCGACCTCCTTGACGAGCTCGGCGCCGATCTTCTCGTACGGCTCGTCGAGCTCGATCTCCTTCGCGATGGAGACGCCGTCGTTCGTGATGGTGGGGGCACCCCACTTCTTCTCGAGGACAACGTTGCGGCCGCGCGGGCCGAGGGTCACCTTGACCGCGTCGGCCAGAGTGTTGAGTCCACGCTCGAGGCCGCGGCGGGCTTCTTCGTCAAAAGCAATGATCTTGGCCATGTGTGTTTCTCGTCCCTCCCGGACGTCGTGAAATGTCTGTGCTGGCACTCGGCTGGGGCGAGTGCCAAGATCGATTCTGGCACTCACGGTGGAGGAGTGCAAGCGACCTGGCGCAGGCTCCGACACGAAGGAGCCGCCGCCCGCGCGAGGCGGACGACGGCTCCCCAGAGGCTCGGCGGCTAGACCGGGCGAACCGATTCGGCCTGCGGACCCTTCGACCCGGTGCCGACCTCGAAGGCGACCTGCTGACCCTCTTCGAGGACCTTGTATCCCGACATGTCGATCGCGGAGTAGTGGACGAAGACGTCCTGTCCGCCGCCGTCGACCGTGATGAAGCCGTAGCCCTTTTCAGCGTTGAACCACTTGACGGTTCCGTTCGCCATCTCTGTACTCCCCAGTGCTGTGATGCCCACGGCACAAGCGACATGCTGGTGCCTGGTCAGGAATACTAATCCGACGATCGCCGCGCTGACGCGCCCACAGGTACCCCGACGGAAAGAGTTGCCCGAGATTCAACACGGAGGAAACGTGCCCGTAACAGTGGGAACGGGTCAGCCCTGTGCGGCGGCGTAATCGGCCCCGAGCACCACGACGACGGCGCCTGTCTCGACGAAATCCTGCGAGAGCAGGACGGTGCCGGTGCCCAGCGAGTCGATGATTCCGCGGGCCGCTCCCTCGAGGGCGGGATCGGTGTAATAGACCGTCGTCGTCTCGAAGTCCTCGGTATCAGCGTTGGCGACGGTCCGAACACTCCAGCCCGCGGACGTCAGGGCGTCTCCTGCGCCAGCCGCGAGTCCGACAGCGACCGTACCGTTCAGGACGGCGACGGCGAGGTCGGGGTCGGTGGTGGCTGCGACGGTCGGGGTGGCCTCGACTGACGCGCTCGGAGGGGTGAAAACGTCGGTGAACTGAACCCGGTCGTCGATGACCAGCAGCCCGATGAATCCCAGGAGCACGATCACACCGGTCGCCAGCGCCGCCCAGGCGAGAGCGACGGCACGCGCGTGCGGGGCCGGCGGGCGCCGATGGGCGCCGACGCGCGCCTCCGTCGCCGGGATCTCGTCGAAGCGGTCGCTCGGTTTCGTATTCGACATCGGGGGTACGGCCGGCCTTCCGTTGGTGGACTCGAGCAGCTCGTCTACTCGAGGCGCCCGAGGCGTCGCGCGGCGCGAGCGCCGGCACGCTGGTCGCGGATGCGGTGCAGCCGCGTGACGAGCATCGGGTCGTACGCGAGAGCGGCCGGAGAGGCGAGCACTGCACTGAGCACCTGATAGTAGCGGGCGGCCGACAGGCCGAACTGGGAGCGGATAGCGTCGTCCTTATCGCCTGATCGGACGCCCCATTCACGCTCGAACGCAAGCACCCGGAGGTCGCGCTCGTTGAGACCGGTGCCCTTCCCCGGATCCGTCGTGCTGCTCATCTCCCCAGGGTAGGGAGGCGCGCGGTCGCTGCCGCGCAGGCGCTCCGATCCGGATCGAGCGTGTCGCGGCACCACCCTCGGGAGTCTTCTGCACAGCCTCCCCGAGGCGGAATGCACCCCCAGTGCCGTGGGTTGGATCAGGAGGAGGGCAGCACCGCCCCCGTACACTGGCGAGGATTCCAAGGGAGACCCATGTCGTCGTATTCCGTGAACAAGACCGACGCCGAATGGCGCGAGGAGCTCGACCGCGAGCAGTACGCGGTCCTGCGCGAAGCGGCCACCGAGCGCCCCTGGACCGGCGAGCTGCTCGACGAGCACCGCTCCGGTCTCTACGCCTGCGCCGCGTGCGACGCTGAGCTCTTCAAGAGCGGCACCAAGTTCGACTCCGGCTGCGGCTGGCCGAGTTTCTACGAGTCGGTGAACCCCGACGCGGTCCAGCTGATCGAGGACAGCACCCTGGGCATGGTCCGCACGGAGGTTCGGTGCGCGAACTGCGGGTCCCACCTGGGACATGTGTTCCCCGACGGCTTCGGCACGCCCACCGGCGACCGCTACTGCATGAACTCGATCGCGCTGAACTTCCAGGCCGAGGGCGAGTGAGCATGCCCTCCTCCCCCGTGCTCGAGGCCGTGCTCGCGCGTCGATCACGCTCGAAGGTGACGCAGGAGGCCCCGGGGCACGACGAGATCGCGGCGTTCGTTTCAGCGGCGTCGCGTCTCGCCGACCACAGCTCGTTGCGGCCGTGGCGGGTCATCGAGATCCGGGGTGCCGCCCGAGACCGGGTGGGCCGCAGCTTCGCTGTCGCCTCCGGAGCGAAGAAGGATGCGCGTCGGTACATCGAGAAGACCCACCGCGCCTCCCTGCTCCTGGCCGTCGTGGTCAGCGTCAAGAAGTCGAAGGTGCCGGCGTGGGAGCAGGAGGCCGTCGCCTCCGGCGTCGCCCACCTCCTGAGCCTCCTGCTGGACGAGGCGGGCTGGGGCGTCTTCTGGCGCACCGGCTCGTACACTCGCGCCACAGCCGTGCGGAAGGCGCACCGCCTCGAGAAGGGCGAGGAGCTGCTCGGCTGGCTCTATGTCGGCCGACCGGACGGCAAGATCGGCGGACCCAAGCGCCCCACTCCCGCCGAGCGGCACCTCAGCGTCCTCGAGCCCTGAGCGTCCGCGTGCCCTGAGCGTCCGCGTGCCTGAATCTTGGCCGGTCCGGGGGCCGCGGTAGGGTGTCCATGCGCGAGAGCGCACCTGCCGACGTGGCGCAACTGGTAGCGCACCCGACTTGTAATCGGGCGGTTACGGGTTCAAGTCCCGTCGTCGGCTCACGAACAGCGAAGGCCCCGACCGCTCGATGCGGTCGGGGCCTTCGCTTCGGTGCTCATCCCGCGGCAGCCGGGCTCAGCCCGCGGAAGCCGGGGCTCAGCCCGCGGGAGCCGGGGCCGGCTCAGGGGACGCGGGCGCCTCCGTCGATGCCGGATTCTCGCTGGGCGCCGGATTCTCGCTGGGCGCCGGAGCCTCGCTGGGCGCCGGAGCATCGCTGGACGCCGGCGTCTCGCTCGGCGCGGGGCTGTCGGGGGAGGACGGCCCGGGCGACGCCGACGAGTAGGAGTCGGCAGCGGCCGACAGCACGAACGAACTGAACGCGTCGGGGTCGGACAGCGAGCCGGAGTAGGCCTTGCCGTTGACCAGCACCATCGGAGTGGCGGTGACGGCGGGAATGTCGGTTCCGGGCAGCGGGCCGGAGGTGGCGCGCTCGGTCGCGGCACGGACCCAGCTCACGAAGCTCTGGTCGTCGATACAGCTGTTCACGCTCGCCGTGTCTTCGACTCCAGCCTGCGCCGCGTAGTCCTTCATCTGCGCGTCGGAGAGTCCGTCGGTCCCCTCCTGCGGCTGATGGGCGAACATCAGCGAATTAAAGCCGAAGAAGGAGTTCGGCGAACGATCGGCCACGCAGGCCGCCGCGTTCGCCGAGCGCTCCGAGAACTTGGTGCCGTTGGAGCGGGTGGTGAGGATGGCGATCGGGTGGATCTCGACCGTGGCCGCTCCGCTGGTCACCCACTCCTTGATCTGGTCGCCGTTGGTCATCTCGAACTGGCCGCAGTAGGGGCAGAGGTAGTCGAGGTAGACGCGGATGTCGACGGTGCCGGTGGACGTATCGGGGACACTCGGCGTCGGAGTTCCGTCGGCCGCGACGGGCGGGCTGGTCCGGGCGACCATGTTCTCGCCGATGAACACGCCGTCGCTGGCCATGTTGGCCGGTCCGGGTCCCGCGGGGCGGATGCTGGACGTCACGGCGAACACGACGATCGCCACGACGGCGATGACGACGACCGCGAGCCCTCCTTGCAGGGCGAAGCGGCTCACGCGGTCTCGGCGCTTCTGCTGCTCGCGCAGGCGACGCGCCTTCTCTCGGGCGGCCTCTCGTCGCTGATTCTTCGAGAGACGGTCGTTGGCTCCGCCGGTAGTCATGACAAGAACGCTCCGAATGAGAGAGGGGGAAGAGGGAGCCGCCTGGCGCGACTCGCCGGAATCCTACGCGCGAGCCCTGGGAAACCTCCAAACGACGGATACCCGACGGCCGTCCGACGACTGTCGGCCCCGTGGCATACTGTGACGGTTGGTCGATGTCGCCCACGTGGCGATGACCAGCACTTCCATTCACTCGGATCGTCCGGCACGTACCTGCCGGTGAAGGAGCAAGCACAATGGCGTCCGTAACGTTCGACCACGCGTCCCGTGTCTACCCCGGGGCCACGCGCGCCTCGGTCGACAAGCTGAACCTCGAGGTGGGTGACGGCGAGTTCCTCGTCCTTGTCGGTCCCTCCGGCTGCGGCAAGTCCACTTCTCTGCGGATGCTCGCGGGCCTCGAAGAAGTCAATGAGGGCCGCATCCTGATCGGCGACCGCAACGTCACGGACGTTCCGCCCAAGGATCGCGACATCGCGATGGTGTTTCAGAACTACGCGCTGTACCCGCACATGTCGGTCGCCGAGAACATGGGCTTCGCGCTCAAGATCGCGGGCGTCAACAAGGACGAGCGCGCCGCGCGGGTCCTCGAGGCCGCGAAGATGCTCGACCTCGAGCCCTACCTCAACCGCAAGCCGAAGGCCCTCTCGGGTGGTCAGCGCCAGCGCGTCGCGATGGGCCGCGCCATCGTCCGCAAGCCCCAGGTCTTCCTCATGGACGAGCCGCTGTCGAACCTCGACGCCAAGCTCCGCGTATCCACCCGCACCCAGATCGGCACCCTGCAGCGCCGCCTGGGAATCACCACGGTGTACGTCACCCACGACCAGACTGAGGCGCTCACGATGGGCGACCGCATCGCAGTCCTCAAGGACGGCGTCCTCCAGCAGGTCGGCTCGCCCCGCGACCTCTACGAGAACCCGAACAACGTCTTCGTGGCCGGCTTCATCGGCTCACCCGCGATGAACCTGTTCCACGCTGACGTCACCGATGGCGGCGTCAAGTTCGGCGACACTGTCCTGCCGATCGCCCGCGAGGCGCTCGCGAAGACGAGCCAGAAGGTCGTCACGCTCGGCGTTCGCCCCGAGGACGTCACCGTCTCGACCCAGCCCGGCGGCCTGCCCATCGAGGTCGACCTCATCGAGGAGCTCGGCTCGGACGGCTACCTCTACGGCCACACCGAGGTCGAGGGACGCCGCACCGACATCGTCGCGCGCGTCGACGGCCGCGTCCACCCCACCGCGGGCGACCGCGTCTACGTGACCGCGAACCACCGCGTGCACATCTTCGACGCGGAGTCGGGCGAGCGCCTCTCCTGAGCCGCCGCTCGTACCGAGACCTCGCTGCCGCCGTCCTTCGTGGGCGGCGGCAGCGTCGTCTTCGGCTCCACCGTCCGACTCTCGACACGAACGGCGCACCATGTCCGGCTCCTTGAACATCACCTCGGCCACCATCGACCCCGCCCTGCTCGACCTGCCGTGGAACCTGCGGCTCGATGACTGGCCCGACGAGTACATCGCGGCCCTGCCCAAGGGCATCTCGCGGCACACCGTCCGGTTTGCTCACCTCTCCGGGCATGTTGTCGCCGTGAAGGAGACGACCGCCGACATGTCGCGCCGCGAGTACGAGATGCTCAAGACGCTGCAACGCCTCGACGTGCCGTGCGTGGAACCCGGCGCGGTGATCACGAACCGCACGGACGACGAGGGCGACGCCCTGCCCGCGGTGCTGGTCACCCGGCACCTCAAGTTCTCCCTCCCGTATCGGGCGCTCTTCTCGCAGACGCTGCGGCCCGATACGGCGACCCGGCTGGTGGACGCGCTGGCGCTACTCCTGGTGCGCCTGCACGTGATCGGTTTCTTCTGGGGAGACGTGTCGCTCTCGAACACTCTGTTCAGAAGGGACGCGGGCGCATTCGCGGCGTACCTGGTGGACGCGGAGACCGGTCAGCTCTACTCGGGCGGCCTGTCGAACGGCCAGCGCGAGAACGATCTCGAAATCGCGCGAGTCAATATCGCCGGTGAGCTGCTCGACCTCGAAGCGGGCGGGCGCGTCGACGACGACCTCGATCCGATCACCGTGTCCGACGGCATCGTCGCGGCGTACCGCAGTCTGTGGAAGGAGCTGACCGGCGCCGAGTCGTTCGCGACCTCGGAGCGCTGGCGGATCAACGACCGCGTGAACCGGCTGAACGACCTCGGCTTCGACATCGAAGAACTGGCAATCAAGACGGACGAGGCCGGCTCGACGGTGCGGATCCAGCCGAAGGTCGTCGATGCGGGCCACCATCAGCGGCGATTGCTCCGCCTCACCGGGCTGGATGCGCAAGAGAACCAGGCGCGACGGCTCCTGAACGACCTCGATTCGTACACGGCGACGTACGACAAGCAGGATCTGGACGAGGAGATGGTGGCTCACGAATGGCTGGCGCAGGTGTTCGAGCCCGTCATCCGCTCGATTCCGCGGGATCTGAAGGGAAGGCTGGAGCCGGCCGAGATGTTCCACCAGCTGCTCGAGCACCGCTGGTTCATGTCGCAGCAGCAAGCACGGGATGTTCCGCTAGCGGAGGCGGTCACCGCCTACGTGAACGACATCCTGCGCCACCGCCGTGACGAGGCGACTGTCATCGCGCCTCCTACTGAGGCGTTGACGCTGCCGAACCTCGTCCTCGATGCCGCGGGCGACGCCGAGCTCACCGACGAAGACGCCGACGTCGACTGGACGAAGAACGTCTGACCCCGCCACCGCGAGAGGGCCCGTGCTGCACAGCACGGGCCCTCTCGCGTGTTCGGAGTCGTCGCCCGCCGAGCGGTCGGCGCCTACTCGGACGCGGCGCGGAGCTTCGATACCTCGTAGAGCGCCACCGACGCCGCGATTCCCGCGTTGAGGGATTCCGTGGCGGAGCTGATCGGGATGGAGACGACAGCGTCGCACTGCTCGGTGACGAGGCGGGACAGACCCTTCCCCTCGCTGCCGACGACGACGAGGAGCGGGCGGTCGGCCAGTTCAAGGCCGGGCAGCGACACGTCGCCGTCACCGTCGAGGCCGATCACGAAGACGCCGTCGCGCTTGAAATCCTTGATCATTGCCGTGAGATTCGAGGCCATCGCGACGGGGATGCGGGCCGCGGCGCCGGCGGAGGTCTTCCAGGCGGCCGAGTTCAGGCCGACCGAGCGGCGCTGTGGGACGATGACGCCCTGTCCGCCGAACGCGGCGACGGAGCGGATGATCGCCCCGAGATTGCGCGGGTCGGTGATCCCATCGAGAGCGACGAAGAGGGGGACGGCTCCGCGGGAGACGCTGCGCTCGAGCAGGTCGCTCGGGTGCGCGTACTCGTAGGGCGGCACCTTGAGGACGAGGCCCTGGTGCACCGAGTCCGGGCCGGCCAGGCGGTCGAGTTCGGGGCGCATGATCTCGAGCACGGGCAGGCCGCGTGCGGTGGCGATCGTGAGCGCCTCCTTGACCCGGTCGTCCATCTCGATGCGGGTCGCCAGGTACAGGGTTGTCGCCGGGATGCTGGCGCGCAGTGCCTCGAGGACGGAGTTGCGGCCGGTCACCATCTCGAACTCGTCGCCGCTCTTGGGTCGGCGCGACGGCGCCGGGCGTCCCTGTCCGCGGGCAGCCGCCGAGAGCGCCCCTCCGGGCCTACCCTTGCCGCCGGCGGCGACGAAGCGCTCGCGTGCGAGCTTCGCCTTACCGGCGGGGTGGTAGGGCCGGTCCTCCGCCTTGGGCGTGGGCTTCTTGCCCTCAAGGGCTTGCCTGCCCTGACCGCCGGATCCGACGGCCTTGCCCTTGCTCTTCTTTCGGACCGCTCCGGGGCGGCCGGGCTTATTCGCCATCGAGACTCCAATGCGCACCCGTCTGGGTGTCTTCGATCGTGATTCCCGCCGCGGCGAGATCGGTTCGGATGCGGTCGGCGCTCGCCCAGTCGCGCTGCTCCCGCGCGGTCTGGCGCTCGGCGACCAGGCGATCGACCAGCACGCTGAGCGCCCGGTACGAGGGTTCGTCGTCAGAGCGCGCCCACTCGGGCGCCTCGGGGTCGATGCCAAGCACGGCCGCCATTGCCAGCACCTGGGTGCGCAGGGCCGACACCGAGCCGAGGTCCTCGGCGTCGAGGGCGGCGTTGCCGGCTCGGACGGTCTCGTGCAGGACGCCGATGGCCTGCGGCACGGACAGGTCGTCGTCCATCGCCGCGGCGAACTCCTCCGGCACTAGCGGCTCGCCGAGTGCGGCGAATCGCGTGCCGTCCAGTCGCCTGCGGGAGCGGTCGAGGAAGCCCTCGATCCGCTCCAGCGCCGCCTCGGCCTCCTCGAGCGCCCCGTCGTGGAACTCGAGGGTGGAGCGGTAGTGGGCCGAGCCAAGGTAGTAGCGGACGACGAGCGGGCGAGCTGCGTCGAGCAGCTCGGAGGCGTAGACGGAGTTACCGAGCGACTTGCTCATTTTTTGGCCGGTGACGGACACCAGCCCGTTGTGCAGCCAGTAGCTGGCGAAGGCGTGGCCGGCGGCACTGGACTGGGCGAGCTCGTTCTCGTGGTGCGGGAAGCGCAGGTCGAGACCGCCGCCGTGAATGTCGAACTGGGTGCCGAGGTACTTCGTCGACATCGCCGAGCACTCGATGTGCCAGCCGGGGCGACCCACTCCCCACGGCGAGGCCCAGGCGGCCGACTCGGGCTCCTGGGGCTTCGCGCCCTTCCAGAGGGCGAAGTCGTGCGGGTCGCGCTTGCCGCGCGGGTCGGCGTCGCTCGCCGCCTCCATGCTCTCCAGACGCTGGTGGGTGAGCGCGCCGTAGTCGGGCCAGGAGCGGGTGTCGAAGTAGACGTCGCCGGAGTCGTCGGGCGCCGGATAGGCGTGGCCGCGCTCGATCAGCGTCTGGATGAGCGTGATCATCTCGGCGATACTCGCGGTCGCGCGTGGCTCGTAGGTGGGCGGAAGAATGCCGAGGGCCGTGTACGCGGCGGTGAAGTCGAGCTCGACGCGGTAGGCGAGCGCCCACCACTGCTCGGACGGGGCACCCTCGGGGACGCGGCGCCGCGACTCCTCGGCGATGGCGAGGATCTTGTCGTCGATGTCGGTGACGTTGCGCACCAGGGTGACCCGGTAGCCACGGTAAACGAGCCAGCGGCGCAGCTGGTCGTAGGCGAGAGCTGAGCGCAGGTGCCCGATGTGGGGCGAGGACTGCACGGTGGGTCCGCAGACGTACATCCCGACCTCGTTTTCGCGGAGGGGGACGAAATCGACGAGGGCCTGGGCCTTCGAGTCATGCAGTCGCAGAGTCACGCGGGCGAGTTTACCGGGAGCTCGGCTCCGGGCCGGGTCGGCGGCATCGCCTGGGGACTACCGGGCGATCGCGGCGCTGGGGAGGACGAGTGCCGTCGCGGTCGCGGCGACCCCCTCGCCTCGCCCGGTGAAGCCCAGCGTGTCGGAGGTAGTGGCGGCGACGCTGACAGGAGCGCCGAGCAGCTCCGACAGCACATGCTGCGCCTCGTCCCGCCGCGGCGAGAACCTCGGTCGGTTGCCGATGAGCTGCACCGAGACGTTCCCGATCCTGAAGCCCGCGGCCTCGACCAGCTCCCGGGTGGCGCGGAGGAAGACCTCGCCGTGGGCGTCGGCGAAGCGGGGATCCGCCGTACCGAAGCGGGAGCCGATGTCGCCCAGGCCCGCTGCGGCGAGCAGTGCGTCGCAGATCGCGTGGGCGACCGGATCCCCGTCGCTGTGCCCGGAGAGGCCCCGCTCCCCCGGCCAGTGCAGCCCGGCGAGCCAGAGTGGCGAAGCGTCGTCGAAAGCGTGGACGTCAGTGCCGATACCCACCCGCGGCACCACGACGGCAGGCGGCGGCGCGAGTACCTGCTCCGCTCGGGCGAGGTCCCAGGGGGTGGTGATCTTGAAGGCGAGGGGGTCGCCGACGACGACAAGGGAGTCGGCGCCCCGGGAGGCCAGCAGCGCCGCGTCGTCGGTGAACTCCTCCTCCGCGGCGGCGTAGGCCTCCTCGAGCAGAGCGCGCGGGAAGCCCTGCGGCGTCTGCACCGCCGCGAGCTCCGAGCGGTCGACGGTGCCGACGACGCCGCCGTCGGCACGGATGCGCTTGATGGTGTCGGTGACCGGCAGGGCGGGAATGACTCCACTGCCTGTCGCGCGGACGGCCGCGATGACCCGCTCGAACTGGTCGACGGGTGTGAGGGCGCGGGCGGCGTCGTGCACGAGCACTGTATCGATCGACGGGGAGAGCGCACGCATGCCCCGCCCGGCCGACTCCTGACGGCTCGCACCGCCCGCCACGACAGTCACGGTCCCGGAGGCGGCCCCAGCGCCGCGGGCCAGAGCGATGGTCTCCTCCACAAGGGCCGCAGGCGCTACGACGATGATCTGCACCGGCTCGGCGAGAAGGAGCACGGTCCGCAGGCTGCGCTCGAGGATCGTCGTGCCCGCGCACTCGACGTAGGCCTTGGGTCGCCCGCGCCCGAGCCGCGTGCCGCTGCCCGCAGCGACCACGACGACGGCCGCAGTGGGGACCGCGGTGGGGACGGCGCCAGGCGTGTTCAGGATGCGAGGACCTCGTCGAGAAGCGCGGATGCTGCGTCCTCGTCGGTCTTCTCGGCGAGAGCCAACTCGGAGACGAGGACCTGCCGTGCCTTCGCGAGCATGCTCTTCTCGCCCGCGGAGAGGCCGCGATCACTGTCTCGGCGGGTGAGGTCGCGGACGACCTCGGAGACCTTCACGACATCGCCTGAGCCGAGCTTCTCGAGGTTGGCCTTGTAGCGGCGCGACCAGTTGGTCGGCTCCTCGACCACCTCGGCGCGCAGTACCTCGAATACGCGGTCGACGCCCTCGCGGCCGATGACGTCACGCACGCCCACCAGATCGACGTTGTCGGCCGGCACTTCGATGACGAGGTCGCCCTGGGCGACTCGGAGCTTCAGGTACGTCTTCTCCTGGCCCTTGATCAAGCGGGTCTTCACCTCGGCGATCGTGGCGGCTCCGTGATGGGGATAGACGACCGTCTCTCCGACCTCGAACTGCATGCGACGTCCTTTCAGCGGCGGAAAGATTATCATGCGCGCCCGGGGGACGGGAGTCCGGACGGGCGGGGCCGCAGTGCTCGCTACGCTAGCCTGGTGTCGGCTCGTGCACAGTGAAGTCGCCCTGTCCGGGGCGTTCGGGGCCGACGATCTGGAGGTTCCTGTGAAGGCGCGTATCGCTGCATCCGTCGTTCTCGCGGTCGGCGTCGCCCTCGCTACCGCCGGCTGCAACCTCGTCGCTGAGCAGGCGACGCGCAAGATCTACGACCCGAGTGACGGCGTAGGTGCGACGATCGGCGATCTCGCCATCCGCAACGCGATGATCGTCTCGGACGACGGCGAGGCCGGCACGCTGATCGTGACGCTCGTCAATTCCACCGATGAGGTACTGAGCGTCGAGGTGCAGTTCGAGGGCTCCGCGGGCCGCACGAGCGACACCGTGGACGCCGTGCCCGGTCGGACCGAGGTCCGCCCCGACAGCACCGAGGCGGTCCAGATGGACGGTATCGACACCGTCCCGGGCAGCCTCCTCCCCGTCTACTTCCAGTACGGCTCCGAGCAGGGCAAGGAGCTCCTTGTCCCCGTCCTGACCAGCGCCCTCGAGGCCTACTCGACGCTCACTCCCGCGCCCACCCCGACGCCGACTCGCACCCCCA
>NZ_PSWS01000061.1 GCF_002932875.1 Rathayibacter tritici | reverse complement strand
CAAGGGGGGAGGGGTGTCGACGAGGGGAGGGCGCGCGCGCGGGGGAGCGCCGGGCAGAGCAGGTGGCCGGGTGGTGACGCGGCGGCCGGTCGGGGTGGTCCAGTCGGCTGTGCCGTCGGCGTGGAGGACGTAGGTCCAGCGATCGCCGTGTCGGACGTGGTGGTGGGCGACGCAGAGGCTGAGGAGATTGCGGAGGGCCGTCTCGCCGCCATTGCGCCACTCGAGCGCGTGGTCTGCCTCGGTGGTCGACGCAGGCCGGGTGCAACCGGGGAAGCGACAGGTCACGTCCCGCAGCTGAAGGTGGAGCCGCATACGCGGTGGCGGTACGCGAAGGGTGCGCCCGACCGAGAGGACCGCACCGGTGACCGGATCCGTCAGGACCCGGGTGAACGAGGTCGCAACGCCCGCGAGTTCGCGAGCGAGGACAGCAGGGATCAGTCCGTATCCGTCCAGGTGTGCCGGGGCGTCGTCAAGTCCGGCGGCGGTCCGGGCGGGAAGGGTCAGGCGGACCTCAGCGCGCACGCCGGGCACGAAGGTTGTGTCGAGTTCGTCGCCGCCGGGTGTCGTCCCTGAGACGTCGCCGTCGCAGAGCAGATCAGCGAGGGCATCGGCACGCAGCTGCGGCATCGTGCGAGCCTCCGCGTCGCGCTCCTGCCCGCGGGTGCTTGCGTTCTCGCGGAGGGCCCGGGCGATGCGGTCGAGCCGAATGAACGCTCCGAGTGCGACGGGCGCCGGCAGTCGGGCACACAGCGTAGCCATTCCGTCGGCGTCAGCGCCGACCCAGACACTCCGGTCGTCGCGGGCGCGAGCGTGCCGTTCGGCGAGCGGCTCCTCGTGCACCTCGTCCCGTAACTGGGCGACAAAACTCCGCAGGCGTGTCGGCGTCAGCGAGACGGCCGCATCGGCCGCCCGCTGGTCGAACGCGGCCCGGGAATCGGCAGGCAGGGTCCGCGCGACTCCGCAGATCACTTGCCCGGCCTCCCACCGGATTCGCGCCTCTGCAAGCGCTGCGCGGGTGCGGGGCAGATCTTCTGCCAACAGCCGCGCCTGCTCGAGCTCTCGAGCCGCGACACGCTCGGAGACTCCCAGCGAGACCGCCAACTCGGCGCGGATCGACCGCTCCACGAGGTCGCCCGCCTCGCTCCGCGAGAGGCTGCGACCTCGGGCGAAGGACTCAGGGCGGGCGAGTGCGGCGGTGTAGCTCGCGTACAGTTCGTCCGCGGCCCCGAGCAGGATGGGCGCGGCGGAGCGGGCGAGCGCGGACGCGCGATCCGCCCGCGCCCGCACCTCCTTGAGCGCCGTCTCCGACGCCTCCGCGCTCATCGTCCATCCCATATCTGTAATGAACCAGGGAACGCCGACATCGACCCGGTGAGATCGCCCCAACGGGAGAACTCACCGCCGTTAACAGCCTGTGGAGGAGCTTGTGCGCCGTGCAGACCCCCGTTGATCCGATCTGCTGCACACCGCGCTCCTCCGCACTCACCTCGCCCGGCCGGTTGCGGAGAGCCGGGCGGGGACCGGCTCTCGAATAGACTGGCCCCTGCCATCAGCGGCGCCCTCGGGGGTCGCACGCAACGAGATTTCCGAGGGAGCACCGTGTCCGGGCATTCCAAGTGGGCCACGACCAAGCACCAGAAGGCGATCAAGGACTCGCGCCGCGCGAAGTCCTTCGCCAAGCTGATCAAGAACATCGAGGTGGCCGCCAAGATCGGCGGCGCCGACCTCTCCGGCAATCCGACGCTCGTCGATGCCGTGCAGAAGGCAAAGAAGACCTCGGTGCCCAACGACAACATCGACCGCGCGATCAAGCGCGGTGCGGGCCTCACCGGCGAGGTCATCGACTACACGACCATCATGTACGAGGCGTACGGCCCGAACGGCATCGCGCTGCTCGTCGAGTGCCTGACCGACAACAAGAACCGCGCGGCAGCCGACGTGCGCACCGCGATGACCCGCAACGGGGGCACGATGGCCGACCCGGGCAGCGTCGCGTACAACTTCGCAAGGAAGGGCGTCATCTCAGTGCCGCACGGCGAGAGCGTCACCGAGGACGACGTGCTTGGAGCGGTCCTCGATTTCGGGGTCGACGACGTGCTCGACCACGGCGAGAGCTTCGAGGTGCGGGTCGAGCCGAGCGAACTGGTGCCGGCACGCTCCGCCCTGCAGGAGGCGGGTATCGACTACGACTCCGCCGATGTCGAGTTCGTCGCCTCGCTGCAGGTCGAGGCCGACGCTGAGACGGCCCGCAAGGTGTTCCGCCTGATCGACGCGCTCGAGGACTCGGACGACGTGCAGAACGTTTACACGAACCTCGACATCACCCCCGAGGTTCGCGTCGAGCTCGAGAACGAGGAGTGACACGGTGAGGTCGGTTTGGCCGCTGAGGACGGCCTGATGCGCGTCCTCGGGATCGACCCCGGGCTCACCCGCTGCGGCGTCGGCATTGTCGACGTCGGTCGCGACCGCCGCGCGACGCTCGTACACGTGACGGTCCTCCGTACACACCCCGACGACGCGCTCGAGCGTCGCCTGCTCGCCCTGGGCGACGGACTCGAGGCGCTGATGGACGAGTACCGCCCACACTCCGTCGCAATCGAGCGGGTCTTCGCGCAGGACAACGTCAGGACCGTCATGAGCATCGCGCAGATCAGCGGAGTCGCGCTGGTCGCGGCCGCCCGGCGCGGCCTGCCCGTCGGCATGCACACGCCGAGCGAGGTGAAGGCGGCCGTCACCGGCTATGGAGCGGCGGATAAGCGGCAGGTCACCGCCATGATCCAGCGCGTCCTCCGGCTCGACGCCCCACCGACACCGGCGGACGCCGCCGATGCGCTCGCCCTCGCGGTCTGCCACGCCTGGCGGGCGCCGCTCGGGGCATCAGCCGGCTCGGCGGCAGCGGCTCCCGGCGCACCGGTTCCTGCCGCCGTGGCAGCCGCCGCGGAAGGCACCGCCGCTCAGCGGGCATGGCGCGCCGCCGAAGCCGCGAGTCGAACGCCTGTTCGAGCATCTAGACTGGCGCGGTGATCTCCTCCCTCCGCGGTACCGTCCTCTCCGCCCGCGGGAGTCTCGCCGTGATCGACGTTCACGGCGTCGGCTACGCGGTCAACGTGACTCCGCAGCACGCGCTCGAGATGCGGGTCGGGGACGAGACCACCGTCAGCACCGTGCTCGTCGTGCGCGAGGATTCACTGACGCTCTACGGCTTCCCCGACGAGGAGCAGCTCGACATCTTTGAGCTGCTGATCGGAGTGACGGGGGTCGGCCCGAAGTCGGCTCTCGGCGTGCTCGGTGCGGTCGAGCCGGATCGGATCGCGCAGGCGGTCGCCGACGAGGATGACGCGGTGTTCCGCAAGGTGAGCGGCATCGGTCCCAAGACGGCGAAGCTGATCATCCTGTCGCTCGCCGGCAAGGTGAGCGTCCGCCCGCGCGCCGCCCGCGGCTCCGGTCCGGCGGCCACCGCCGCTCAGAACGTGCTCGCGGCCCTCATCGGTCTCGGCTGGCCCGAGCGCACCGCGTCCGAGGTGGTCGACGAGATCCTGTTCGACGCGCAGGCCTCCGACGCCGTGAACGTGCAGGCGCTGCTCCGCCTCGCCCTCTCTCGCCTCGGCCCGGCGGCCCGCTCGTGAGCGACGACGTGCTCGGCGCCGAGGTGGCCTCGGAGGCGGAGGTCGCCTTCGAGGGCGCCCTGCGGCCCAAGAACCTGAGCGAGTTCGTCGGGCAGCGCAAGGTGCGCGGTCAGCTCGAGCTGCTGCTCAAGGCCGCGGCGATGCAGGGGCGCACGCCCGACCACATCCTGCTGGCCGGTCCGCCCGGTCTCGGCAAGACGACGCTCGCGATGATCGTGGCGGAGGAGAGCTCGTCGCCGCTGCGCCTGTCCAGCGGCCCGGCGATCCAGCACGCGGGCGACCTCGCCGCTGTGCTCTCCTCGTTGCTGCCCGGCGAGATCCTCTTCATCGACGAGATCCATCGCATGGCGCGCTCCGCGGAAGAGATGCTCTACCTCGCGATGGAGGACTTCCGGATCGACATCATGGTCGGCAAGGGGGCGGGAGCCACGTCCGTCCCGCTCGATCTCGCTCCGTTCACCCTCGTCGGGGCGACAACCCGATCGGGTCTCCTGCCCAATCCGCTGCGCGACCGCTTCGGCTTCACCGCGCATCTCGAGTTCTACGCGGAGGACGAGCTGCGTCAGGTCCTCGCGCGGGCGGCTCGGCTGCTCGAACTCGACATCGATGCGGATGCGGTGGCCGAGATCGCCGGGCGCTGCCGGGGCACTCCGCGCATCGCCAATCGGCTGCTGCGCCGGGTGCGTGACTTCGCCCTGGTGCACGGTGGCCGGGCCGACGTCACCGCTGTCCGTGCGGCGCTGGAGTTGTACGACGTCGACGCGCTCGGGCTCGACCGGCTCGACCGGGCGGTCATGGAGATCGTGCTGACCCGCTTCGACGGTGGGCCCGTGGGCCTGAACACTCTTGCCGTCTCGGTGGGGGAGGAGGCCGAGACGGTCGAGGCGGTCGTCGAGCCGTTCCTCGTGCGGATCGGGCTGCTCACGCGCACGCCGCGGGGCCGCGTCGCCACTGCGGACGCCTACCGCCACTTCGGGATCGACCCCCGGGCAACGGCGGCCCAGCCGCCCCTGTTCCCCGATGACCTATGATTCTCTAGGCCCGACGGGCCGCTCGATCCGCTTTTCCTCGGCCAGAGGCCGTGCGTCGGATCGCCCATCCACTCCGGAAGGCCCACTCATGGATCCGACGATCATCCTGCTCGTCCTGTTGCTCGCCGTGATGATCATCTTCATGTTCCGCAACAACAAGAAGCGCCAGCGCGACGCGGAGAACATGAAGAACAACCTCCAGCCGGGGGTGGAGTTGATGACGGGCTCCGGCCTCTTCGGCACCGTCGTGTCGATCGACGACGAGGCGAACAAGATCGTCATCGAGTCGACCCCCGGCACATTGCTGACCATCCACCGTCAGGCCATCGCCCGGCTCATCGACCCGAGCGAGAACACCGTCGAGACCGCGGACGAGGTCGAGGTCGAGCCGCTCGCCACGACCGGCTCGCCCGAGTTCGGCGAGCGCGACTCCGCGCACCGCGACCCGCTGGTGGACCCGGTCGAGCGCGACCGCCGGCCCGACGCGCAGTAGTCTCCTGGGCGGGCAGGGCGCACCGGCGCCAGCTCGCCCTTCTCCGCGTCCGGGCGATCCCCGGGCCGAACACCGTCGACCGAAGAGAAAGCTGAGCCCTGGGTGGCCGCATCAACCCCCGTCCGGAAGGCCCGCCGCTCCCTGAGCTGGCTCGGTGTCATCATCCTCGCTCTCGTCGGACTCAACACGGCGGCCGTCCTCTGGGGCGGCGGCTCCTGGACGCCGAAGCTCGCCCTCGACCTCGAGGGCGGCACGCAGATCGTCCTCCAGCCGCAACTGAACGACGGCGACACGGTCTCCTCCGAGCAGCTCACCCAGGCTGTCTCGATCATCCGCCAGCGCATCGACGCGTCGGGCGTTTCCGAGGCCGAGATCACGACCCAGGGCTCGAGCAACATCGTGGTCTCGATTCCGGGTACTCCCGATGACGAGACACTCCAGCGCATCGAGGCCTCGGCGAAGCTCGACTTCCGGCCCGTGCTCGTCGCGAGTCAGGCCACCAACAGCTCGGTCGGCGGCGACGCGACCTCCTCGCCCACGCCGACTCCGGTCGATCCGTCCCTCGCGACGGAGCCGACCGCCTCGCCCACCAGCGCGAGCGACCTCGCATACCTCACGCCGGCGCTCGAAGCCCAGTACACCTCGTTCGACTGCGCCTTCCTGAACAACCAGGACCCGAACCTCGCGCCGGCCGACCAGCCGCTCATCACCTGCGACGGCAGCGGCACCGTCAAGTACGTGCTCGGACCCGTCGAGATCACCGGCGAGGACATCTCGGACGCGTCGAACGGCCTGATGACCACCTCCTCCGGAGCGAGCACCGGCACCTGGGCCGTCAATCTCTCCTTCGACGACCAGGGAACGCAGGCCTTCGGCGACGTGACCTCGCGCCTCGTCGCGCTTCAGGGAGCACAGAACCAGTTCGCGATCGTGCTGGACGGCCGCGTCATCTCGGCTCCGTCGACCAATGCGGCGATCACCGACGGCAACGCGCAGATCTCGGGGTCGTTCACCCAGGAGTCGTCGAAGACGCTCGCCGATCAGCTCAAGTACGGCGCTCTGCCGATCGGTTTCCAGGTGCAGAGCTCCGACAGCATCTCGGCGACGCTCGGCTCGGCGCAGCTGGCCAGCGGCCTGCTCGCGGGCCTGATCGGCCTGATCCTGGTGATCCTCTACTCCATCGCGCAGTACCGCGTGCTGGGAGCCGTGACGATCGCCTCGCTGATCGTCGCCGCGGTCGTCACCTACCTCGTCGTCACGCTGCTCTCCTGGCGGGAAGGGCTGCGCCTCTCGCTCGCGGGAGTCGCGGGTCTGATCGTCGCCATCGGCATCACGGCCGACTCCTTCATCGTGTACTTCGAGCGCATCCGCGACGAGCTGCGAGACGGCCGCGGGCTCGAGTCCGCCGTCGAGGCCGGCTGGCGCCGGGCGCTGCGCACGATCTTCGCGTCCGACATGGTGAACCTGCTCGCCGCAGTGGTCCTCTTCGTCCTCGCCGTCGGCAGTGTGCGCGGCTTCGCGCTCACCCTCGGGATCACCACGATCATCGACCTCGTCGTGGTGGCCCTCTTCACCCACCCGATGCTGCAACTGATGGCGACCAGGCCGTTCTTCGCCGAGGGGCATAGGGCCTCGGGCCTGGACCCCCGGGCGCTCGGAGCGGTCTACCGCGGCCGTGCCGCGTTCCGCCCGCAGGATCAGGTGGTCGCCGGCAAGCGGGCCTCCGCGGCCCGAGAGGCCGCCAAGCGCCAGACCATCGCCGAGCGCAAGGCCGCCGAGGCGGCCGGTCTGCGCGGCTCCCACGACTCGAACGGGAAGGACGCGTGATGGCCAGCTTCTCGCAGTTCGGAAACGACCTCTACACCGGTGCGCGCTCGATCGACTTCGTCGGCCGCCGCCGCACCTGGTACCTCATCTCCCTCGCTCTGATCCTGATCACGCTGCTCGGGACGCTCGCGCGCGGCGGGTTCAATTTCGGCATCGAGTTCACCGGCGGCTCGCAGTTCACGGTGTCCTCGCCGTCGAGCCTGGACCAGGCAACGGCTACGGACGCGGTCACCTCGGTCGCTCCCGAAACCGTGCCGCGCGTGTCGATCGTCGGCGACGACTCCATCCGCGTGCAGACCGGCCAGCTCTCGACCGACGAGTCGACCGCCGTCCGGAACGCGCTGTCCGAGGCCTACTCGGTACCCGCCGAGCAGGTCGCTTCCTCGTTTATCGGAGCGGCGTGGGGGAACGACGTCACCCAGCAGGCCCTGCGCGGCCTCGTCATCTTCGTGGTCCTGGCGGCCCTGGCGATGTGGGCGTATTTCCGGACCTGGAAGATGTCACTGGCAGCGATCGTCGCGCTCCTGCACGACCTCGTGATCGTGGCCGGTGTTTATGGCATCACCGGCACCGAGGTCTCGCCCGCTGCGGTGATCGGTCTGCTCACCATCCTCGGCTACTCCCTCTACGACACGGTCGTGGTGTTCGATAAGATCCGCGAGAATACGGCGGAGGCGCTCAGCAGCACGACGCGCACCTTCTCCGAGACGGTGAACCTGGCGGAGAACCAGACCCTCGTGCGCTCGATCAACACCTCGATCGTCGCTGCGCTCCCGGTGGCCGCGATCCTCGTGATCGGTGCATTCGTCCTCGGCGCGGGCACCCTCCGCGACATCTCCCTCGCCCTGCTGATCGGCATCATCGTCGGCACGTACTCGACGATCTTCGTCGCAGCACCGCTGTATGCCCAGTTGCGCAGCCGCGAGGGCGAGATCGCGAAGCACGACAAGCGCGTGGAGTCGACCCGCGCGAAGGCGACGGCGTCGGCGGTGCCGGCCGTGCAGGGCTGAGCCGTGGCCGAATACGCACAGGTCACCGCCGCCGACGCGATCGGCCTCGTCGAGCGCGAGGAGGTCTGGCTGTTGGATGTGCGGGAGCCGCACGAGTGGGCGGCGGGGCACGCGCCGGCCGCCCACCATATCCCGATGGGAGAGATCGCTGGGCGGCAGGACGAGCTGCCCACCGACACGGCCATCCTGGTGGTCTGCCACTCGGGAGTCCGCTCCGCAATGATCACCCAGGCGCTCGACGGCGCCGGCTACGAGGTCGCGAACATCGACGCCGGGATGACCGCGTGGGCCGCGGCGGGCGGTGCCGTGGTCGACGGCGAGGGGAAACCAGGCCGTATCGGCTGACTCCGCCAGTTCGCCGGGGGCGCGGCGGTCGTCGGCACTCTTCGCACGGGCGATAATGGGGCGATGGAGATCCCCGCGTGACGGAAACGACGACGACGTCCTCGACCGCTGCCCTGCGCAGACTGGTCCCCCGGATCTTCTCGCGCGCGCAGCCCTCCGGCGCGGTCGACACCCTTGTCCGCACCGTCCGGATGCACCACCCCAAGAGCGACATTGCGCTGATCGAGCGCGCGTACTCTGTCGCGGAGCGGGCGCACGCGACCCAGAAACGCCGCAGCGGCGAGCCGTACATCACGCATCCGCTCGCCGTCGCGCAGATCCTCGCCGATCTTGGGATCGGCTCGAAGACCATCGCGGCAGCGCTCCTGCACGACACGGTCGAGGACACCGACTACCAGCTCGACGAGTTGCGCGCGGACTTCGGCGATGAGGTCGCGATGCTGGTCGACGGTGTCACCAAGCTCGACAAGGTCAAGTACGGCGACAGCGCGCAGGCGGAGACGGTCCGCAAGATGATCGTGGCGATGTCGAAGGACATCCGCGTCCTGATCATCAAGCTCGCCGACCGCCTCCACAATGCGCGCACCTGGGGCTTCGTCCCCGCTGCGTCCGCAGCGCGCAAGGCGACCGAGACGCTCGAAATCTACGCGCCGCTCGCACATCGCCTCGGCATCCAGGCGATCAAGTGGGAGCTCGAGGACTTGTCCTTCGCGGTGCTCTACCCCAAGATCTACAACGAGATCGAGAGCCTGGTGAAGCGGAGGACCCCGCAGCGCGAGGAGTTCGTGCAGAACGTCATCGATCTGATCAGCGAGGACCTGCGCGCGGGCCGGATCCGCGGGCGCGTCGTCGGGCGGCCGAAGCAGTATTACTCGATCTACCAGAAGATGGTCATCCGCGGTCGCGAGTTCGACGAGATCTACGACCTGGTCGGTATCCGGGTACTCGTCAATTCCGTTCGCGACTGCTACGCCGTACTCGGCTCCATCCATGCCCGCTGGACCCCGATGCCGGGGCGCTTCAAGGACTACATCGCGACGCCCAAGTTCAACCTTTATCAGTCGCTGCACACGACGGTGGTGGGGCCGAAGGGTCGTGCGGTCGAGATCCAGATCCGCACCAATGAGATGCACCAGCACGCCGAGTTCGGTATCGCGGCCCACTGGAAGTACAAGGAGCAGATGGCCACCGGTAAGGTGCCCACCTCCGGGTCGAACGACACCGACCTCGCCTGGCTCGCGCATCTCTCCGACTGGCAGTCCGAGACCACCGATCCGAACGAGTTCCTCGACTCCCTCCGCTTCGAGATCGGCGCGAAGGAGGTCTACGTCTTCACTCCGAAGGGGCGAGTGATCGGCCTCCCGACGGGTGCGACTCCGGTCGACTTCGCCTATGCCGTGCATACCGAGGTCGGCCATCGGACGATGGGTGCGAAGGTCAACGGGCGGCTCGTGCCTTTGGAGTCCTCGCTGACCACGGGCGACGTGGTCGAGGTCTTCACCTCCAAGAATCCCGATTCCGGGCCGAGCCAGGATTGGCTGCACTTCGTGCAGAGCCCGCGGGCCCGCAACAAGATCCGCCAGTGGTTCACGAAGGAGCGGCGCGACGAGGCGATCGAGCAGGGCAAGGACTCCATCGCCCGTGCGATGCGGAAGCAGAACCTGCCGTTGCAGAAGTTGATGAGTCAGGACACCTTCACCGAGGTGGCGAGTCAGCTGCGCTACAACGACGTGGAGGCGCTGTACGCAGCGGTCGGCGAGGGCCACGTCTCGACCCAGTCGGTGCTCGAGAAGGTCGTCTCCTCCATTCAGGGCGATCCGGAGTCGGATGAGAACGAGGTCACCCTCCCGCGCTCGCCCCGTCCGCGCAGCCGCAGCAGCGAGTCGGGCGTTCTGGTCAAGGGTGCGCCGGACATCCTGGTGAAGCTCGCAAAATGCTGCACACCCGTGCCGGGCGACCAGATCGTCGGCTTCGTCACCCGCGGCGCCGGCGTCTCGGTGCACCAGGCGAATTGCCACAACGTGCAGGAGCTGCTGAAGGAGCCGGAGCGGATCGTCGACGTCGAATGGGCGCCGTCTTCGAAGAGCATCTTCCTCGTGCAGATCCAAGTGGAGGCGCTGGACCGCTCCGGACTGCTGAGCGACGTCACGCGAGTGCTATCGGAGCATCACGTCAATATCCTCTCGGCCACCGTCTCTACCTCCAGCGATCGCCTGGCGATCAGCCGCTTCGTCTTCGAGATGGGTGACACCACCCACCTCGACCGTGTGCTCAACGCGGTGCGCCGGATCGATGCGGTCTACGACGTCTACCGGGTGAACGGGGGCTGATCCCCGGGCGGGGTCGATCCGAGCGCCGCCCGTAGACGCCGTTCGACGATCCGCCGCCCAGCGACACCGGGCCCGTCCTCCAGCCGCTGGAGGACCGGGTGGAGGCCGGTGCGGGTGCTTCGCGAGAGCGCCTGGAGGACGCGGCCATCGCCCTCCGTCCGTGCCAGGTCGATCATCGTGCGGACCGCCGATGTGACGAGGGTGCCGCCGAGCTGCACCACATCGGCTTCGTCGAGGAGTACCTCGTGGCAGCACAGTCGGGCGCTCGTCGGCGGCTGGAGGCGTCTCCGCCTGTCGATCGAGGCGCTGTGCACCCGGGGAGGGTCGCGCAGTGCGCCGTGCACCCAGGCGGCGGAGAGACGGTCGGCGACCGACCCCTGAGGGAGCAGTGACCCCAGAGCAGCTGCTCGTTCGGGGGCGCCAATCGGAAGATCGGCGACGAGGAAAGCCTCATCGAGAGCGATCAGCTCGCCGTCCAACCGGGCGGCGCAGAGTTCGGCGAGGGAGGTGCCCGGGCAGCAGAACGGAGGGGAGACGCATGCAGCCCATGCTGGCCGATGCGCCTCCCCTCCGGAGCGTTACGGGCAGATCTGTGGAGGAATCGCCCGAGCGGGTCTAACCGATCGCGTCGAGCCAGATCTTCCGAGCGTCGAGCGCCTCCTGCGCCTGGGCGATGGCCGCGCGGTCACCGCGCGCCTTCGCTTCGTCGAGTTCGTCCTGGAGCTTCTGGATCGCGGCGGTCAGCTGCGACGCGAGGCCCTCCGAGCGTGCCTTGCGCTCGGGGTTGCTGCGGTTCCAGTGCTCCTCGTCGAGCTTGCGCACATGCGCCTCAACCTTGCGGAGCCGGTCCTCGACCGCGCGCACCTGCTCCCGCGGCACCCGACCGATCGCGTCCCAGCGCTCCTGGATCGAGAGCAGGACGCGCTTGGCTTTCTCGCGGTCCTGCTCCTGCAGAAGCGGCTCGGCCTCCTCGAGCAGGGCGAGCTTGAGGTCGAGGTTCTCGGTGTACTCGACGCTCTCCTGCGCGACGATCTCGGCCTTGGCGCCGTAAATCGCGTCGCCGGCCGCCTTGAAGCGTGCCCAGAGCGCATCGTCGAACCGCTTGCCGGCCCGTCCAGCGACCCGCCAGCGCTCGAGGAGCGCGCGGTACTCCGGGATCGCGTCGGCGCCCTGGGGCACCAGCGCCTCGGCCTGATCGATCAGCGCTTGCTTGGCCTGCTTGGCCTCACGATGCGCCGAGTCGAGGTCGGCGAAGAACGCCTTGCGGTTCTGCTCGATCGTGGTGCGGGCACCACGGAAGCGTCGCCACAGCTCGTTCGCGTCGTTCTTGGGCAGACGCGGACCCTGCTGCTGGTGGTTCTGCCAGCGCGCGAAAAGATCGTCGATCACAGCGCTCGCCTGCTTCCACTGTGTCTTCGCCGGGTCGACCGCCGCGAGCGCTTCGGCCTCGGCGACGATGGACTCGCGGTAGGCGAGCGCCTCCGACAGCGCGGCCTTCGACTCCGCCGCCTGCTGCTCGGTGAGGTCCTCGACCGAGCCGCCCAGCGCGTCCACGCGGGCCCGCAGCGCGTCAAGATCGCCGACAGCGTTCGCCTGCGCGACGGCCGCGGACAGCGACTGCACGGTGCGTGCCACGTCCCCGGCGGGGGCGCCCCGCTTGGCGCGCTGTTCGAGCAGGGAGACCTGCCCGGCGAGCTCCGTGTACTTGCGCTCGTAGTAGGCGAGCGCCTCCTCGGGAGTCGCATCGGGGTACTGACCGACCTCGCGCTCCCCGTCGCCGACGCGAACGTAGACCGTCCCGTCGTCGCCGACCCGTCCCCACGGCTGCTGGTCACTCATCGCTCGGAGCCTCACCTTGCTGTTCGATGTCGTGCTTCTCGGTGCCCGTCGCGTCGTCGGCCGGAGGGGCTCGACGGCCGGAGGGCCGAAGACCGCGCTCGGCCGCGAACGGGCAGTGACGACAAGCCTATTGCACTCCCCGCGCGGGCGGACCGTGCCGGTGCCGCGGGTGCCGCTCGTGGCGAGCGCGGTTACTGGACGGAGACGGAGCTGATGGTCACCGGTTCGGCGGGAGCGCCGTCGCCCGAGCCGTCGGCCGTGCCCTTCGCGACGACATCGCTCACCAGCGCGTCCAGGCCCGAGGTCACCTGTCCGACGACGGTGTACCCGCCGGCGGCGTCGGCGGGGAGGGTCGTGTCCTGGTAGACGACGAAGAACTGGCTGCCCTGGCTGTAAGCGTTTCCACCCTGACGGGCCATCGCGATGGTTCCGGCCGGATAGACGCCGTCCGCCGGGGCGTTCTCCACGGGCCCGTAGCTGTAGCCGGGGCCGCCGGTCCCGTCGCCGTCCGGGTCGCCGCACTGGAGGACGTAGAGGCCTTCGGTGGTGAGGCGGTGGCAGGAGACACCGTCGTAGAAGCCGGACTGGGTGAGGGAGATGAAGGAGGAGACGGCCTGCGGTGCCGCCCCGCCCGCGAGAGTGATGTCCAGCGGATCGTCGTTGATCGTGAGCGTGCCGGTCCAGTCGCGGCTCTCGGCGATGTCGGAGGAGGGGACGTCGCCGGTGTTCTCGCCCGTGGCGGCGGGCGTCGGTGTCGGCCCGGCGACCGGCGTACCGGGTCCGCCGGAGAAGTAGAGGAGCTGGGCGACGACCGCGAGCCCGATCACGACGACGGCAGCGACCGCCGCGATCACGTTGTCGCGCACGCGCCGCTTCTGCCTCGACCGGTGCAGGCTCTGACGGGCCTGATAGGCCCGGAGCCGGGTGCGCGCCTCGCGGTCGTTCGACTTGCCCTGGGCCACGTGTTCCTCCGACATTCTCGCCCGCGCGGCTTCGGCGCGGCGGCCCGCCCACGCAGGCCGGGTCGAGCCTACGAGAACCGCCGGAGGCGCGACAAACGCCGCTCCGTCTGGGGGCTCCGTCCGGTTCAGTAGAGCGACGGGTCCGCTGTCGGAGGCCGTCGTTACGCTGAGGGCATGACCATGCAGCAGGCCGGGCTCCGCTCGGGGGCGACTCCGCTCGCCGTCCGGATGCGGCCGCGCAGCCTCGAGGAGGTCGCCGGTCAGCGCCACCTCCTCACGCCCGGTTCGCCCCTGGTCGCCCTCGCCGCCGACACGACGGGTGAGCGGGGAGCGGTCTCCGTCATCCTGTGGGGGCCGCCCGGCACCGGCAAGACCACGCTTGCGCAGGCGGTCGCCCACTCCAGCGGGCGACGCTTCGTCGAACTCTCCGCCGTCACCGCGGGGGTGAAGGATGTGCGGCAGGTGATGGAGGAGGCGCTCTCCACCCGCGACCTCTACGGCACATCGACCGTGCTGTTCCTTGACGAGATCCATCGTTTCACCAAGGCGCAGCAGGACGCGCTGCTGCCCGGGGTCGAGAACGGCTGGGTGATCCTGATCGCGGCGACGACCGAGAATCCGTCGTTCTCGGTGATCGCCCCGTTGCTCTCCCGGTCGCTCCTGTTGACGCTCGAGCCGTTGAGCGATGACGACTTGGGTGTGCTGGTCGACCGCGCGCTCCACGACGAGCGCGGGTTGCGCGACTCCGTGATGCTCGACGAGGAGGCCCGTGCGAGCATCGTGCGCCTCGCCTCGGGAGACGCCCGACGGGCATTGACGGCGCTCGAGGCTGCCGCCACCTCGGCTCGCTCGGAGGCGCGCGAGGCCGACCGCGTCGCGCGGGCATCTGCCGTGGACGACGTCGACGATGAGGACGACGTGGACGATGAGGACGACGTGGACGATGAGGCGCCCGCCGCCGCCGCGGAGGAGCCCGTGCTGCCCGTGATCACGACGGAGGTGGTCGCGCGCGCCGTCGACCGTGCTCTGCTCCGCTACGACCGCAACGGCGACGAGCACTACGACGTCATCAGCGCCTTCATCAAGTCGATCCGCGGCTCGGACGTCGACGCTGCGCTGCACTATCTGGCGCGGATGATCGAGGCGGGGGAGGACCCGCGTTTCATCGCCCGCCGGATCATCGTCTCCGCCTCCGAGGACATCGGCATGGCCGACCCGCAGGCCCTCGTCGTCGCGATCGCCGCGGCAGACGCCGTGCAGTTCATCGGCATGCCCGAGGGGCGCATCCCGCTGGCGCAGGCGGTGGTGCACCTGGCCACGGCCCCGAAGTCGAACGCCTCCTACTCCGCCATCGACGCCGCCATCGCCGACGTCCGCGCCGGCAAGGCGGGGCGAGTGCCGGCGCACCTGCGCGACGCGCACTACCCCGGTGCCAAGCGCCTGGGCCACGGCAAGGGCTACCGCTACCCGCACGACGCCGACCTCGGCGTGCTCGAGCAGCAATACCTGCCGGACGCGCTCCAGGGCGCGCGCTACTACCGGCCCACCGAGCACGGGAACGAGCGGGACGTTTCGGCGCGACTGGCGAAGCTGCTGCGCATCATCCGCGGCGGCCGGGGCTGACTCAGCTCGGCCACCGGCGCTGGCCCGGCTCGGCCACCGGCGCACATGCTCCCGGCCTGATAGTCTTCGGAGGTTGCCCACCGCTCTGTAGCCGAGCGGAGCAGCACATCCCTCTGAATCGCGCAGTTCGCTACCGCGGTCACCCTTCCTCGGCACCCGCGGAGGACACGACCGCGGCGTCCGCCCTCCTCTCGGAGCCGGCGGATGAGAGCTGCGACCGAACCTCTCAGACCTTGGAAGGACCACAGTGTCGACCACCTCCCGTACCCGTTCGAAGACGCGCCTCTCGCGCGCCCTCGGCATTCCTCTGACCCCGAAGGCCGCCCGCTACCTGGAGAAGCGTCCCTACGCTCCCGGTGAGCACGGCCGGTCGAAGCGCAAGGCCGACTCCGACTACGCAGTCCGCCTGCGCGAGAAGCAGCGTCTGCGTGCCCAGTACGGCATCCGCGAGAAGCAGCTCCGCATCGCCTTCCAGGAGGCGCGCCGCACCCAGGGCCTGACCGGTGAGAACCTGGTCGAGCTCCTCGAAATGCGTCTCGACGCGCTCGTCCTTCGCTCGGGCTTCGCCCGGACGACCGCGCAGGCCCGCCAGTTCGTCACCCACCGCCACATCATGGTGGACGGCAAGACGGTCGACCGCCCCTCCTTCCGCGTGAAGCCGGGTCAGGTCATCCACGTCAAGACCCGCTCCGAAGGCACCGAGCCCTTCCAGGTCGCCGCCGCCGGTGGACACGTCGACGTCCTCCCCAAAACCCCGGGCTACCTCGAGGTCGAGATCGACAAGCTGCAGGCGACGCTCCTGCGCCGCCCGAAGCGCGCCGAGGTCCCCGTGACCTGCGAAGTTCAGCTCGTCGTCGAGTACTACGCGGCCCGCTGAATCCAGTTTCGTGCGAGAAAGGCCCCGGTGTCCGCGCCGGGGCCTTTCCCGTTCCCGGGGCCGTCCGATTTGCAGGACGTGGTGCGATTCGCAGGACGTGGTGCGGTTTGCAGGGGATCTCGACGTCCGGAGCCTGGATTCGCGGAAAAGTGGTCGATCCGTGGTCGCACCCCTGCACATCGTGCGGAGTCCTGCATACCGTGCGGAGTCCTGCATACCGTGCGGAGTCCTGCATACCGTGCGAAGTCCTGCACACCGTACGGAGTCCTGCACACCGTACGCGGGACGTCGCAGGGCTCGCGTCCGACCGGTCGGCGGCCCGTCGCTAGGCTGGAGTGCCGCGCTGGGCGGCATCGAAGGGAGGTCACCGTGACCGGTGGAGACATCGCAGGGCTCATCGCTGCGGGGGTGTTCGCGATCCTGGTCGCGATCGCCGCGATCCCGCTCTGGAAGCTCGGACGCGTCTTCGACAGCACGAGCGAGGCCATCAAGCAGGCGAGCGACGGGCTGACTCCGATTCTTGACCAGTCCGCGTCCACCCTCCGCGAGGCCAACCACCAGCTCGCCCGGGTCGACACGATCACCAAGGACGTCGCCGAGGTCACCGGCAACGTCAACGCGCTCGTCGCTCTTACCGCCGCGACCGTCGGCGGTCCGCTGATCAAGCTCGCCGGCTTCACCGCCGGAGTCCGTGCCGTGCTCGTCGCCGGACGCACCGCGGACAAGGTCGGAGCGGCGACCGGTCGCACCGTCGCCAAGCGCTCGAAGCGTGTGCGCTCGAAGTAGTACTGCGCCCGCGCCCTAGAATCGAACGGGTCAGAATCGAACGGGTCGTCGCGCCGTCGCGCCGCCCCATCGCCGTGGAAGGACACCCCGTGAAGAACATCCTCTTGATCGTCATCGGGATCGGCCTCGGATTCGCGGTCGCCCACCAGGTCTCGCGCACCGAGGCGGGATCCCGGCTCTTCGCCGACCTCAACCGCACCGCGAAGGAACTCGGTGAGGCCGTGTCCGAGGGATACCACCAGCGCGAGGCCGAATTGAAGGCCGCCATCGGCGAAGGCTGACGCCCTCGCCGCCCGACATCCGCGTCGTCACCGACCGAACCGTAACGGAACCCATGCAGACCGCAGACATCCGCAACCGCTGGCTCGACTTTTTTGCGAGCCGCGGCCACACCGTGGTCCCCTCCGCGTCCCTCGTGAGCGAGGATCCGAGCCTCCTCTTCACCGTCGCCGGCATGGTGCCCTTCGTGCCCTACCTCACCGGAGTGGTCCCGGCACCGTATCCGCGCGCGACCAGCGTGCAGAAGTGCATCCGCACCAACGACATCGAGGAGGTCGGCAAGACCCCTCGTCACGGCACGTTCTTCCAGATGAACGGCAACTTCTCCTTCGGCGACTACTTCAAGGAGGGTGCGATCGGCTACGCCTGGGAGTTGCTTACGGGCGCCGAAAGCGACGGGGGACTGGGCTTCGACGAGAAGGACCTGTGGGTCACCGTCTACAAGGACGACGACGAGGCGATCGCGCTCTGGAAGTCGATCGCGGGTCTGCCGGACGAGCGCATCCAGCGCCTGGACAGGGACACCAACTACTGGTCCACCGGCCAGCCCGGCCCGGCCGGCCCCTGCTCCGAGATCTTCTTCGACCGCGGACCCGCCTATGGCATCGACGGCGGGCCGGTCACGGACGACGATCGCTACGTCGAGATCTGGAACCTCGTCTTCATGCAGTACCTCCGCGGCGAGGGCACGAGCAAGGTCGACTTCGACATCCTCGGCGAGCTGCCGCGCAAGAACATCGACACCGGCATGGGCCTGGAGCGGGTTGCGTTCCTCAAGCAGGGCGTCGAGAACATGTACGAGATCGATCAGGTCCGTCCGGTCCTGGACCGCGCTGCGGAACTCTCCGGCCGCCGTTACGGCGCGACCCACGAGGACGACGTGCGGATGCGCGTGATCGCCGACCACGTGCGCTCCTCGCTCATGCTGCTCTCGGACGGGGTAACGCCCTCGAACGAGGGACGTGGCTACATCCTGCGCCGCCTGATGCGCCGCACCGTGCGCGCCATGCGCCTTCTCGGAGTGGACACTGCGACGTTCCCCGAGCTCTTCACCGCCTCGCGCGACGCGATGGCCGCGGCGTACCCCGAGGTCTCCACCGAGTTCGAGCGCCTGTCAAGCAGCGCGTACGGCGAGGAGGAGGCGTTCCTGCGGACCCTCGCCGCCGGCACCGAGATCCTCGACCTCGCAGTACTGAAGACCAAGAAGGCCGCATCGCCGACCCTGCCGGGAGACACCGCGTTCCTCCTGCACGACACTTTCGGGTTCCCGATCGACCTGACCCTCGAGATCGCCGAGGAATCCGGTCTGTCGGTCGACCGAGAGGCGTTCGACTCTCTGATGACCGCGCAGCGCTCCCGTGCGAAGGCCGACGCGACGTCGAAGAAGTCCGCGTTGGCCGACCTCTCGGTCTACGCCGACTTCCGTGCACACGGCGAGACGCTGTTCACCGGCTACGACGTGCTCGACACCGAGTCGCGCATCCTCGGCCTCATCGTCGGCGGCCACTCCGTGACGAAGGCGGTCGCGGGCGACATCGCCGAGGTGATCCTGGAGGCCACGTCTCTCTACGCGGAGTCGGGTGGGCAGGAGGCGGACGCGGGCCGCATCGTCGGCTCCGGCTTCGACCTCGAGGTCCTCGACGTGCAGAAGCCCGTCAAGGGCCTGATCAGCCACACGGTGCAGGTCGCCAGTGGCGAGGCCGGAGTGGGCGACGCCGCCACCTCCGTCGTCGACCGCGACTGGCGCCGGGGAGCCGCACAGGCCCACTCCGGAACGCACCTCATCCATGCCGCCCTGCGGCAGGTGCTCGGACCGCAGGCGCACCAGTCCGGCTCGTACAACAAGGCCGGCTACCTGCGCCTGGACTTCTCGTGGAATCAGGCGCTCTCGCTCGAGACGCGCAGCGAGATCGAGGAGATCGCCAATACGGCGATCCGGGACAACCTCGAGGTGGTCACCCGCGAGCTGCCGATCGACGAGGCGAAGGCACTTGGAGCGATGGCTCTCTTCGGCGAGAAGTACGGCGACGTCGTGCGGGTCGTCGACATCGGCGGGCCCTGGTCGCGCGAGCTCTGCGCGGGCACGCACGTCGGCCGCTCCTCCGAGGTCGGTGTGATCAGCCTGGTCAGCGAGTCCTCGGTCGGATCGACGAACCGCCGCGTGGAGTCTCTGGTGGGCAGGGAGGCTTTCCGCGAACTCGCCGCCGAGCGGGCGCTCGTCAGCACGATCTCCTCGTCGCTGAAGACCCCGCGCGAGCAGCTGCCCGAGCGGATCGGCGAACTGGTGGCGAGCCTCAAGGCCGCCGAGAAGCGGATCGCCGCCTTCGAGGCCAGGGCTCTCGCCGACCGGGTCCCCGCCCTCGCGGCCACCCGACGCACGCTGGGCGGTACGACCGTCGTCGCCGAGAGCATCGGCGCCGCGGGGTCGACGGACGAGCTGCGCTCGCTGGTCACCTCCGTCCGTGAGCGGCTCGGCGCCGAGCCGGCCGTCGTCGCTCTGGCCGCGGACGTCTCGGGCAAGCCCGCCGTGATCGTCGCCACCAACCAGGCCGCCCGCGACCAGGGACGCCGCGCGGGCGCGCTCGCGAAGCGCGCCGCCGGGATCCTGGGCGGCGGCGGAGGCGGCAAGGACGATCTCGCGCAGGGTGGCGGTTCGGACGTCTCCGCGATCGACGCAGCGCTTGACGCCGTCGTGCAGGAAGCGACCAGCTGAATGGTGCGGTTCGGCGTCCGGCTCGGCATCGATGTGGGCCGCTCCCGCATCGGAGTCGCGCGCTGCGACGCCGACGGTCTCCTCGCGGTGCCGGTGGAGACGGTCGCGCGGGCCAGCGCTGACAGCGGATCCGCGGACGTCTCCCGGATCGCCCACCTCGCCGCCGAGTACGATGCCCAGGCAATCATCGTCGGACTACCGCTGTCGCTGTCGGGGGCCGAGACGGCCTCGACGGAGGACGCCCGCGGATTCGCCCGACGACTCGCCGAAGCGGTTCCGACCGCTGCGGTGCGCCTCGTCGACGAGCGGCTGTCGACCGTGACCGCCCAGAGCGCCCTGCACCGCTCCGGACGCACTACCCGCGGCTCCCGTGCCGTGATCGATCAGGTCGCCGCCGTGGTGATCCTGCAGCACGCCATCGATTCCGAGCGCTCGGCCGGCACCCCGGCCGGAGTGTCGCTCGAACCGAACGAAGGATCTCCCCGTGACCGACGTCCCCCCGAGCCGCCGCGACGCCCGCGCCGCCGAGTCAGCGAAGTCGACTCCGCCCGCCTCGACCCCGGAGCAGGGAGCCGCACCGACTGAGGCGCACGACCCGCTCGCCCGCCTCTTCACCGGGCCCGATGTGCCCGCGCCCCGCGGCCGCGACGACGCCGTCGCCCTCGATGCGAGCGCACGCCCGAAGCGGCGCCGCTCCTCCCGCACGACGCGCGGCGCGAGGAAGCGCCGCAACCACCGCGGGCTCATCGGCGGCCTACTCGCCTTCGGCGTCTTCGCGGCCCTCGTCGCGATTGCCGTGACCATCTTTCTCGAGCCGGTACGCGGCCTGTTCGCCGAGCCCGAGGCCGCCGACTATACCGGCACTGGATCCAGTGAGGTGCTCTTCACGATCCACCAGGGCGACGACGGGAGCGACATCGCGAACAACCTGGTGTCGGACGGCGTCATCAAGTCCTACGCCCCGTTCTACAAGCTGCTCCTCTCGCAGAGCCCGGAGCCGGTCTTCCAGCCCGGCGCCTACTCGCTGAAGGCCGAGATGAGCTCCGAGGCCGCCCTGTCGGCCCTGCTCGATTCGGACTCGACGCGCCTGGCGAACACCTTCGTCATTCCCGAGGGCACGGCATTGAAGGCGGCGCTTCCGCTGATCGCCGACGGCACCGGAGTCGCTCTGACCGACCTCGAGGCGGCGGCCGCGGACTGGGGTTCGTTCGGTCTCCCCGCCGGGGCGACGAGCCTTGAGGGCTTCCTGTTTCCCGCGACCTACGACATCAATCCGTCGACGCCGGCTCACGACATCCTGAAGACGCTCGTTGACCGGATGTACCAGTCGCTCGACAGGGCCGGTGTGCCCGTCGACGACCGCTACCGCGTCGTGGTGTTCGCTTCGCTCGTGCAGCGCGAGGCGCGGGTGGCCGCGGACTTCCCGAAGGTTGCCCGGGTGTTCCAGAACCGCCTCGATCAGGGCTGGCGCCTGCAGTCGGACGCCACCGTCGCCTACGGCACGGGCGCGACCGACCGCGTCTCCACGACCGACGCCGAGCGGAACGACGCCGGCAACGTCTACAACACCTATCAGCGCGACGGACTGCCGCCGGCGCCGATCTCGAACCCCGGCGACGTCGCGATCAACGCGGTCGTGCACCCGGCGGACGGCACCTGGATGTACTTCGTCACGGTGAACCTCCAGACGGGCGAGACGGTCTACTCCACCACCGACGCCGAGCACACCGCGGCCGTCGCCCAGTGGCAGGCCTGGATGCGGGACCACCCGGAGTACCAGTGACGCGCGTCGGGTACCGCCTGGCGGTCCTCGGCTCGCCGATCGCCCACTCGAAGTCGCCGGCGCTGCATGCCGCCGCCTACCGGGTGCTCGGACTCGACTGGAGCTACAGTGCCGTCGAGACGACTGAGGCGACACTCGCCGATGTCCTCACTCGCGGCTCCTGGCACGGCCTCTCGCTGACGATGCCGCTGAAGCACGCGGTGCGACCGCTGCTGACGGAGGAGGACGCGGTCTCGACGGCCACCGGCGCCGTCAACACGGTGCTCGTCGACCGTTCCGGTCCCGTGCCGCTCCTGCGCGGCTACAACACCGACGTGACGGGAATCGTCCGTGCCCTCGACGAGGCCGGAGTGGCCCGGGCGGGGTGCGTCCAGATCCTCGGCGGGGGAGCGACCGCCGCCTCAGCCCTGGTCGCGGCGGTGGAACGGGGTGCGGACCGCGTCGAGGTCGTGCTGCGCACGCCCGCCAAGGCCGCGACGCTGATCCGGATCGCCGGCGAACTCGGTGTCGACCTCGTCGTCCGCTCGTTCGCCGACTGGTCGATGGGTGCCCCGCTGGTGATCTCGACTCTGCCCGGCGGGGCCGCGGACGGCCTCGACGTCCCCGACACGGTGGTCGCGGGCTCGACGCTCTTCGACGTCGTTTATTCCCCGTGGCCCAGCGCGCTTGCCCGCCGCTGGGACGCGGTCGGCTCGCCGGTCGTGTCGGGTCTGGGAATGCTGCTCCACCAGGCGCTCGTACAGGTGCGGATCTTCGTCGTCGGAGATCCCGCTGTGCCGCTCGAGCGTGAGGACGAGGTGCTCGCGGCACTCCGCCTGGCCGTCTCGGCGGGTCCGGTGCCCTGAGCGCGTGTGCGAGAATCGGAGGATGCTCCGTTGGCTCACGGCCGGGGAATCCCACGGCCCCGAACTCGTCGCCGTCCTCGAAGGACTGCCGGCGGGTGTCTTCGTTTCTCTCGACGACATCCGCGCCGACCTGGCACGCCGGAAGCTCGGCTACGGCCGCGGCGTCCGGATGGGCTTCGAGCAGGACGAGCTCACGATCTCCTCCGGTGTCCGCCACGGCGCGACGATGGGCAGCCCCATCGCCCTGCGCATCGGCAACACCGAGTGGCCGCGCTGGGAGGACGTGATGTCGGCCGAGCCCCGTGACCCCGAGACTCTGCCCAAGGGCCGCGGAGCCCCGCTCACCCGCCCCCGCCCCGGCCACGCCGATCTGGTCGGCATGCAGAAATATGCTTTTCCGGAGTCGCGCAATGTCCTCGAGCGCGCCTCCGCCCGCGAGACCGCGGCCCGCGTCGCACTCGGCGCCATCGCCCGCCGGTTCCTCGGCGAACTCGGCATCACCCTCGTCAGCCACACCCTCGCCATCGGATCGGTCCGCGTGCCCGAGGGCTCGCCTCTGCCGGCACCGGCCGACGTCGATGCTCTCGATGCCGACCCGCTGCGCTGCCACGACGCCGCGACCAGCGCGCTCATGGTGGCCGAGGTGGATCGCGCGCACGAAGACGGGGACACCCTCGGCGGAGTGGTCGAGGTGCTCGCCTACGACCTGCCGCCCGGCCTGGGCTCCTACGTGCACTGGGACCGTCGGCTCGACGCGCAGCTCGCCGCCGCCGTGATGGGCATCCAGGCGATCAAGGGTGTGGAGGTCGGTGACGGCTTCGTCACCGCCACCCGCCGCGGGTCCGAGGCGCACGACGAACTCTTCCAGACGGCCGATGGCATTTCTCGCTCCAGCGATCGCGCGGGTGGCACCGAGGGCGGGATGAGCACCGGGACCGTCCTGCGGGTCCGCGCCGGCATGAAGCCGATCTCGACCGTGCCGCACGCGCTACGCACCGTCGACGTCGCTACCGGGGAGTCGGCGGGAGCCCACCACCAGCGCTCCGACGTCTGCGCGGTACCGGCGTCCGGCGTGGTCGCGGAGGCCATGATCGCCCTGGTGCTCGCGAATGCAGTGCTCGAGAAGTTCGGCGGGGACAGTGTCGCCGAGACCCGCCGCAATCTGCAGGGCTACCTCGCCGCCATCCCCGTCGAGCTCCGCACGGCCTCGTCCAGCGATCCGGCGCTCGGACTCGTCTGATGGTCCGGCCCCTGGCAGTTCGTTGATGGCGGGTCATGACACGGGCGCGGCCCGAGCTCGCGTCGTCCTGATCGGCCCGATGGGCGCCGGGAAGACGACGATCGGCAAGCGGGTCGCTACGGCACTCAGCGCCGGGTTCGTCGACTCCGACGCCGAGTTCGTCCGCAGCCACGGTCCGATCACCCCCTATTTCGACGCACACGGCGAGGCCGCGTTCCGTCGCGAAGAGCGGAAGGTCGTTGAACGCGCCGTTCGCCGCGACGTGGTGCTGAGCCTGGGTGGGGGAGCGGTGCTCGACCTCGACACGCGCGCCGACCTCGCCGCTGTGCCCGTCGTGCTCCTGACCACCACGGCCGAGGCTGTCCGCGACCGTTTCGGCTCCGGCTCCCGCCCGCTCGTGCGCGGCGGAGTCGACGACTGGGTCCGCATCTTTGAGGAGCGGCGTCCGGTCTACGAGGCCCTCGCCGACCGTGTCGTCGACACCTCCCGACGGCCGATCACCCTGATCGCCGCCGAGATCGCTGAGTGGCTGCGGGCACCGCATCCCTCCGGAACCCCTGCACCATCGGAATCGGCGGCCTTCAGCCGCCCGAGCGGAAGACAGTCATGAACGACGGCACCACCGCCCTCTCCGTCACTGGCGAGAACGGCTACGACATCCACGTCGGGCGCGGACTCCTCGACGGCCTGGCCGACGCGATCGGCCCCCGCGCCGCGAAGGTGCTCATCGTGCACCCGCCGACCCTGGCGGTCCTGGCCGCCGACATCCGCGAGAGCCTGCTTGAGCGCTACGAGGTGCTGCTCGCCGAGGTGCCGGACGCCGAGGCTGCGAAGCGTGTTGAGGTCGCCGCGTTCTGCTGGCAGGTGATGGGCCAGTCCGACTTCACCCGTACCGACGTGGTCGTCGGTTTCGGCGGCGGGGCGATCACCGATCTGGCCGGCTTCGTTGCCGCGACCTGGCTTCGCGGAGTCGATGTCGTGCAGGTGCCGACCACGGTGCTCGGGATGGTCGATGCGGCCGTCGGCGGCAAGACCGGTATCAACACGGCCGAGGGCAAGAACCTGGTCGGCGCCTTCCACGCGCCGAGCGCCGTCGTCGCCGACCTCGACGTGCTGACCAGCCTTCCACGCAATGAGGTGCTGGCCGGCTTCGGCGAGATCGTGAAGTGCGGGATGATCGCGGAGCCGCGCATCCTCGACATCATCGAGTCGGATATCGACTTGGCAACCGATCCGACGTCGGAGGAGTTCCGCAGCCTGGTCGAACTGTCGATCGGGATCAAGGCGCGCGTCGTCGGCGAGGACTTCACCGAGAAGGGTCTGCGCGAGATCCTGAATTACGGGCACACTCTCGGGCACGCGGTCGAGCATGCCGAGCGCTATCAGTGGCGCCACGGTGCAGCCGTGTCGGTCGGGATGATGTTCGCCGCTGAGCTCTCCCGCCTGACCGGATCGCTGAGCGATGCCGTCGTCGACCGGCAGCGCAGCATCCTTGAGTCGCTGACCCTACCGACGAGTTACCCGCTCGGCCGATGGGAGACACTCCTCGCCGCTATGCAGCGCGACAAGAAGAGCCGCGCGGGCATGCTCCGCTTCGTGGTGCTCGATGACCTCGCTCGGCCGAGTATTCTGCAGGGGCCGGAGACGTCGCTGCTGTTCGCGGCGTATCAGGAGATCGGGTCGTAGGTTCGCTCGGGCTTACGACGACGGGAGGCGATCCAGACCGACATCCTCATGATGCGCGCGAGCTCGTGGATCCGGTCGAGAAGCAGAGCAGGCACTTTCGAGTCGGAGTCGTCGAGGGCATCGACGACCGTCTCCAGGCAGAGCACGTACTCGGTGTGATCGTTCAACTCTCGGCACCAGAAGAACCAGTCGGGATCGAATCGCTCCTCCAGCCGATCGAGCAGGTGGTCGAGGGCGAGTTTCATTCGGCGGGAATACAGCATGCCCAGGCCCTTGCGCAGGATGAGCACGGTCTCTGGACGCATCGACTCGCGGTCCTTCCGGCGCCACAGGCCCCTCGCGCGGAGGAGATCAGTCGATCCTGCTCTGTTCTTCCACGTCTCGGGTGGAGCCTGGGCACCCACCCGCCGCGGGACCCGATCCATCACTGTGTCGAGTTTCACGATGTTCTCGACAGGGTAATGGCGGAGCAGGACGTCTGACAAATTCTCTCCCTCCACGGCCTGGAGGAGTTCTCTCAGGCAGGGGGCGAAATCCTGAGGGCTCAGCGGATGCCGCAGATATACCTCAGCGTGCGGATCGAGTTGCCGCCGCACCCGATTGAACGCCGTACGGAGGTCGGTGCGCACACGGCGAAGTCGCTCGTCGTCCCTGGGTTCTCCTGATCGTGATGATGCGTGATGTGACCGGGACTGCCACGCCGAGTTCTGCTAGAGCCTCATTGAGGCTTATGCAAAATCGGTTTCTTTCTGGATGAAGAAGATGAGGCCGCGGACCGCGTTGAAGGCGTCGTGGAAGGTGTGTAGTGGTCGCCGGTAGTCGGTGTGAAAGATGCGCCAGGTTTTGATGTGAGCAAGTGTTCTTTCGATCACGTACCGGTGAGTGTTCACGAAGCGATTGTGTTGCTTCGCGTGATCTAGCACATGTTTTTGACCTGGCTGCTTTTTTATGGGTGTAACTATTCCGGTGCCTTGGTAGCCTTTGTCGGCCAGCGTGTTCGAGAGGTTGAGGGTGTCGGCTAACCCGGTTTCTCGAAACGCGTGGGCATCATGATGCTTGCCCGCGATGGGATCCGAGATGTGGATCAACCGGCCGGAGAGGTCGGCGAGGACTTGGCAGTTGTGCCCGGTGGTCTTGCGTTTCCCGGAGTACAGCTCGGGCGCGTCTGCCCAGGACCAGCACGGCAGGAGGGTGCCGTCGATTGACGGCGTCGTCCCGCGGAGCGCGGCGTCAACGTCCGGCTGCTCGTCGTCGACAACGACATTGAGCATCGCCTCAACCACCGCGATCGTTCACGACACGGTCGACTGACTGATACCGACCACATCAGCGACCAACTGCTCGGTGACATTCTGGCGATAATAGAGGAGAGTGATCTGCGGTGCCCCGGCGAGCGAGAGTGTGCGTGGCCGTCCTCGACGCCGATTCCACGTGAACTCGTTCTCGATCCGTTCGGCGAGGATCGCGTAGTGCTCGGCCGTCATTCCCGTAGTAGTCTGTGTGTGCACCGGCTGGTTCCTGTGCGAAGAGTTTCTGTCGAAGGTTGCTCTTCAAGCACAGCGGACCAGCCGGTGTTAACCGTGAACGACACGCACGAATCCATGTCGATCAATCGGATTTTGCATAAGCCTCAATGTAATGAAAAGTCTCACCAGCTGCGTCGAGTTGGTCCAGGAGTTGCATTGGTTTCTCGGGAAGACGCTCCTGGCGGCCATATAGGGAGACGAGAAGAGCCGCGCGGGCATGCTCCGTTTCGTGGTGCTTGACGACGTCGCCCGGCCGAGCATCCTGCAGGGGTCGGAGACGTCGCTGCTGTTCGCGGCGTATCAGGGGTCGTAGGTCTGGGCTCCGGGTCGGGCGCTCGTGGTGGCGACCGTGGTCCTTCTCGGGTCGTCGTCGGTGCGGAGATGTGCGGGAGACCTCCACGGCTCAGAGTGATCGGAGGCGATCCAGACGCCTGCTCGACATCTCCATGATGCGCGCGAGCTCGTGGATCCGATCGAGGAGCAGGGCGGGGACTTTCGAGGCGGAGAAGTAGAGGGCGTCGACGACAGTCTCGAGGCAGAGCGTGAACTCCGTGTGTTCGTTGTACTCTCGGCACCAGGAGAACCAGTCGGGATCGAAACGCTCCTCCAGCCGATCGAGCAGGTGGTCGAGAGCGCGCTCCATCCGTTCGGAGTACAGCATGCCCAGGCCCCTGCGCAGAATGTGTACGGTCTTCGGACGCAGAGTCCCGTGGCCGTCCAAGGGCGATAGGCCCCTCTCGCCGGTGGATTCGGTCGGCCCTGTGTTCCCGTCCCCTGGAGTAGGTGAGGCGCGGGCGCCCTCGTAGCGGGGGAGCCGATCCATCACGGTGTCGAGGTTCACGATGTACGCGACGGGGTAGTTGCGGGTCAGCACGTCCGCCCAGTTCTCGCTGTCCAACTCCTCGAGGAGTTCGTCGAGACAGAGGGCGAAATCCTCCTCGCTCAGTGGATGGCGAAGATAGACCTCGGTCCCCGGATCGAGTCGCCGATGCACTCGTTCGAGTGCCGTGCGGAGGTCGCTGCGCACACGACTGAGTCGCTGATCGTTCATGGGTTCTCCTGTTCATGATGATGTGTACGTGGCGACGGAGTCGAGGTCGAGGGCCGTCTGCTGCCGGGAGTGGCGCGTTCACAGGCTTGCGCTGTCGTGAGGGGTAGTCGGATGCCGACGCCGCGGGCAGTGTCTGGACGTCGACTCCCGTCGCGGGATGCGAGGACACCCAGGACGCCCAGCGAGGCTGAGTTGTGCGCGGCGCCGAGTCCGAGTGCTTGGAGCGCCAGGTTGCTGGCCGCGGACCAGGCGTCGGTGCGATCCGGTTGTGAGTCCGCCTACCATATGTCAGGCAAGGTGGTTTGCGATCTCGTAAAGTTTCGTGCGCAAGACGCCCAGATCGTTATTGAGCCCTCGCGGATACTTGCCGTTCCTGTAGATGACGGCGTCGTTGAAAGAACCCATTCCGCCATACAGGTGAATGACCTTCCGCGACACGCGGCTGACGTCGGTGGAATCGTGTGAGCTGTCCACCTCGTCGAGCAAAGAGTGTATCGCGCCGGCCCAGAAGGAGTCTTTGCCTCTGCTGAAGATCCTCTCCAAGGCCTTGAGCGTTTCGCGCAAAGCATTGACATCGGTCAAGCTTCTCATGGGCGAGAACTTTCGCGCTCTCCATGAGCCGCCGCTGAATGATGACGTGCTGTGCAACTCTCCTTCATGGAGATCATCCATGGTTGGCCGTTTCTGCTCGCTCATTCCGATCTCAAAACCTGCCATGATCTTGGGTCAATGCTCATCGTGGTTCCGAGCGAAATGATTCTCCGAATAACGTCGGACGGAAGCGGTTCGTCGACCTCGCTCAGCTCGTAAGCAAGCTGATCCAGGCAGAGCGCGTACTCTCCGTTGTCGAGGTAGTCTGTGACGCGCTGGGCTTGGTCAGGGTTCGTCGTGTCGATCGTCCGTTCGAGCACGTCGTTTAACTGTTGCTCGCGCACGGCTTGAAGTTTCTTATCCACTTTTCTCCCTAATAAACTGGAAACATGGGCGTGCATTTTGTTGGCGCGTCGATTACTAAATTGCAGTAGGAGTCTTGCGCCTAGTCTTTAGAAATGCGGCACGACTGGCCCTAGCGGACTGGATGAGCGGTGATGATTCCCTCCCCGCTCGGCGCGACGACGACTTTGATTCTAACTCCGTCTCTTTCGCCAGTCACGTTGAATCTAGGCCGATACAGTTCCGACGACGGATCAATTCCAGGCGGGAGTGATTGAAGGTTCCATTTGAGTGTCGGATCAGTCGCGACGTCCGATATTTCGTGCATAATTTTCTCATCGGACCACTCTTCCGGGAAGGGTGTTTTTCCGCTGAGGCCCGGCCAGCGATGTCCGCCTGAATTTCTATTTCCTATTTGCTCGCCGTCGAGGATATGCCTGGTTCGTGAGGGGCTGGCGAGGTTGATGTATTCCTCGGGGACGGGTTTGACGGCGTTGAGCGGTTCGCTCGGGGTGGTGATGTCT
>NZ_PSWS01000018.1 GCF_002932875.1 Rathayibacter tritici | reverse complement strand
CGAGACCGTCCGCCGGCTCATGCGCGCAGCAGGACTGGAACCCTGCCAGCCCAAGCCCTGGCGGCCGGTGACCACGACCCCAGGCGATCCGACTGACATCCCCGACCTCGTCAAGCGGGACTTCACCGCAAACCGACCCGGCTGCAAATGGGTCGGTGATATCACCTATATCCGCACCTGGGAAGGATGGGTCTACCTCGCGACCGTCCTCGACTGCTATTCAAAGAAGGTCGTCGGGTACGCCCTCGCCGACCACATGCGTACCGAACTCGTCAGCGAAGCTCTCGAAATGGCGGCAAGGAACCAGCCGAACCGGGCCGCGAAAACGATCTTCCACAGCGACCGCGGCTCCGTTTACACCTCCGCCGACTTCGGGAAACTCGCGAAGAAGCTCGACATCAGACAATCGATGGGCCGGACGGGAGTCTGCTGGGACAACGCGTGGGCCGAATTATTCAACGGAACACTCAAGAACGAGCGCTGCAATCGCACTCAATGAGGCTTATGCAGAATCCCGGTAGGGCTTCACAAAAGCCCTGGTCAGGGGCTTGTTCGCTGGGTGTGCGAGGGGATTTTGCATAAGCCCCAATATCCGACAAGAGAGAAAGCGATCCGCGACGTGACACGATACATCGAACTGTGTTACAATCAACAACGACTTCACTCGGGACTCGACTATCGGACCCCGAACGAAGCCGAGCAGGCATGGATCACCGAGAACCTCGCCGCGTAGACAACTATTCAACTGGTCCAGGAAACTTTGGGCAGCTCTGTTGGCGCGGCCGACGGAGTAGGTGTCCTGGGCCGTGAGGTTGATGACACTTCGGGTCTTGTGACATGGGGAGGCCTCCTGGCTTGACGGAGCTGTTTAGTGGAAGGCTATTCGGATGTGCCATGCATCTTCCGCGAGGAGGTCAAGCGGGACAGCTGTCGAGCCACCGGACAGCGCAGGATTCTGCTCTCGGGACGCCCGCGGGCTCGAGCCGGACCGGTGACGGGCAGCTTCAGCTTCTTCCCGTCCGCCTGCACGGCGGCGGTCAAGCGACGTGGCGGCTGCGGCCGGCCTCTTGTGACCTCGCCCGAGCTGGCCGAGGACTATCGCGTACGCCTGCGCTCCCTCATCTAGGCGACGAAGCTCCTTTGCGCGCGGAGCCGCCACACGACGGATGGAGTTTGCCCGGCTGACCGGGCTCAGCAGCGGTGCGAGTCGCCCAGCGTCGCTTTCCGGTCCGAGGTCTCACAGCGGACCGCCCTGCGATCTGAGCACTTGAGTGAGGGCGATTCCTCCTTGCGCGCTGGCGTCGGCGGCGTAGGTGTCGAGGACGATCGCGACGCTATTGCGTTCCAGCCGTCGTTCTCGCGTATCGATCGGCCCGAAGACCTTCATCGCGTCCTCGAGGTCCTTCATTGCCGTACCCAGGAGCCAGATCCGGACCGGCCCATACAGAGGGCGATATTCGAGGATCGTCTCGTGGTTCTCCTGGATGTAGTGAAGGGACCATCGTCCTGGCGCATCAGGGCCATCGTCGAGGTCTCGATGCCAGTCGTACCCGAAGTCGGCACCAGCGACAACCGGGAGGGTCCACGCTCGGGCCTGACGGCGCGGGTCCTCCGCGATGAACTCGTCAAGAGTGTCGTAGACGATGCACCAGCGCGGTGAGACATCGCGTTCAGCCTGGACCCGTTCCTGTTCGCGCCAGAACTCAGCTTCCTGCCGGAACTCAGCTTCCTGCTGATCGACCTTGATCGTGTCGGCCGCGGCGAGCATGTCAGCAATCCACGCGGTGACCTGTTCGATCTCCCCGTCGAGCACGCGTAGGACCTGCTGACGCCTCGCTGACAGGGTGTGTTAGGCCATGAGCTCGCCCTCGAGAAGGCGAACTCGATGCGCGGAGGGGAGGCGGTGATCGCCCATCAAGCCAATGAAACGGACGAGGACGTTGCGATCGGCGCGGGCTTCCCGCCGGTTCTGCAGGGCGTGGGAATGATCTCCTGCGGCCTCTGAAGAGCGATCGGTGAGATCGGCGATGGAGGCTTCATCGTTCTCCACAGCTGCCTCGATCTGATCGCGTTCTTCGCTCAGGTCCTGGAGGTACGTCGGGTAGGCGACATGCTCGGGTGACTCGAGATCGGGTTCGAGGCCTTCAACGCCGGTGAAGGCGCGCAGCTGCTCGACGGCTGCCGCGTACCCGTCCTTCTCGCCCTGCCGACGTGCTCTGTGTACATCGTCTGCGGTGGCCATGAGGTTCCCTTTCGTCGCGTGATCTTGTGCGCTCACGAACATGACTACTCGCATCAGCCGGGAAGAAACCCGCAGATGGTGGACCTGCCGCTGTCCTGCGGGCTCAACCGTAGGCCGGGAGTGCAGAGCCGGGCGGATGGTCGGGGAGAGTTCCGCGCTCGCGGGCTCGGATCGGCACGGCCGCAGACGATGGATCGACGCCGCGGAGCTAGGGGCCGTGCGGCTCAGACCGCCGCGAGCCAGGTCAGCTGCGAGTTCGGCTCCACGATCAGCGGGCCCAGCCGTTCGTTGAACACGGCTCCGTAGTCGGCCGAGATGTGCGCCTGGAACGCCTCCTCGTCGCGGTAGACCTCGTACACGAAGAACCGTGCCGGGTCGTCCTCTCGGCGGTAGGGCACGAACTCGACGTTGCCCGGCTCCTGCCGGACCAGAACGGCGAGGTCGGCGATCATGCCGGCGACCGTTTCCTCGTTGCCGGGCAGCGCGGTGAACTCGGCGACGAGGATCCGTGCGCTCATGCGGTCGCCGCCCCGGTCATGATCGCGACCGCGTCGGTCATCGAGTGCGACTGCGGCGTGATCGTCGCCGCCTTCTTGCCGAGGCGCTGGATGTGGATCCGGTCGGCCACGTCGAAGACCTGCGGCATGTTGTGGCTGATCAGGATGACGGGGATGCCGCGGTCGCGCAGGTTGCGCACCAGCTGCAGCACCTGGTTCGATTCGCGCACGCCGAGGGCGGCGGTCGGCTCGTCGAGGACGACGACCTTGGAGCCGAAGGCGGCGGCGCGGGCGACGGCGACGGCCTGGCGCTGTCCTCCGGAGAGGTTCTCGACCGGGACCGTCACGTCCTGCAGCGTCGAGATGCCCAGCTCGGTCAGCTCGGCGCGGGCCTCCTTGCGCATGCCTGCCGTGTCGAGCATCCGGAACACGGAGCCGAGGATCCCCTTCTTGCGCTTCTCGCGGCCGAGGTAGAGGTTCGAGGCGACGTCCAGGGCGGGCGAGACGGCAAGGTTCTGGTAAACCGTCTCGATGCCGGCGCCGCGGGCGTCCTGCGGACGCTTGAACGAGACGGGCTGACCGTCGAGGAAGAGTTCGCCCTCGTCGGGGATTTCGGCGCCGGTGAGGCACTTGATCAGCGTGGACTTGCCGGCGCCGTTGTCGCCGATGATCGCCAGGACCTCGCCGGGGTAGAGCTCGAGGCTGACGCCGTCGAGTCCGACCACTCGGCCGAAGGTCTTCACGAGGCGCTTGGCCTGCAGGACGGGGGTGCGGGCGGCGGCGGGAGCAGTGCCCGCGGCGTCGATGAGGGTCACTTGCGAACCTTCCGGATCCACTGGTCGACCGAGACGGCGACGATGATGAGGACGCCGACAGCGAGCGTCTGGTAGAGGACGTCGAGTCCGGCGAGCGAGAGCCCGTTACGGAAAACGCCGACGATGAGGGCGCCCAGGAGAGTGCCCCAGACCGTGCCGCGACCGCCGAAGAGGCTGGTGCCGCCGATGACCACGGCGGTGATCGAGTCGAGGTTGAGGTCGGCTCCAGCGTTAGGGCTGGCCGCGTTGGTGCGGCCGATCTGGATCCACGCGCCGATAGCGAGGATCGCCCCGGCGGCGAGGTAGACGCTCATCAGCACGCGGTTCACGCTGATTCCGGCGAGGCGGGCGGCCTCCTTGTCATCGCCGACCGCATAGACATGGCGGCCCCAGGCGGTCTTCCCGAGGATGAACGCGACGACGATGTAGAGGGCGAGCATCAGCAGTACGCCGTAGCTGACCCGAACGCCGAGGATGTCGAAGGTGCCGCCGGTAGAGGGCAGCAGCGCCGGCATGTCGGTGCCGCGGACCGTCGATCCGCTCGAGTACACCAGCGTCAACGCGACGAAGATGTTGAGCGTGCCGAGGGTGACGATGAACGGAGGGAGCCGGAGCCGGGTCACGAGCATGCCGTTGAAGGCGCCGGCCACGAGGCCCACGACCAGGCCGAGCAGCAGCGCGACGATCGCGGGGAGGCCGTTCGCGGTCGCGGTCTGCGCGATGACCATCGATGTGAGGACCATCACGGCACCCACCGAGAGGTCGATGCCGGCGGTGAGGATGATCAGGGTCTGCGCGACGGCGAGGGTGCCGACCACCGCGACCTGCTGAGTGATCAGCGAGAGGTTGGAGGGGTCGAGGAAGCGGTCGTTCAGCACTCCGAAGACGATGATCGCCAGGACGAGGACGACGGCGGGGCTGACGGCGGGGTAGCGGTGCAGGACCCCGCGGACGCGGTCGAGCGGCGTGCGTCGGTCGAGGAACTCGCTGGCGAGATCCAGGGCCGAGGTCGGCGGATTCGGGTCGGTGGTCTTCTGAGCCACGATGGCCTTTCTGAGGTCGCGGGGAACGGAGGAGGGGGGCGGAGCGCCGGGGGCGCCCTGCCCGTGACGGGCTAGTCGCCCCAGCAGATTCCGGACGCGTCGTCGGAGCTGATGCTGTCGAGGCCGTCGACGGGGGTGTCGGTGACGAGGGCCGAGCCGGTGTCGAAGAAGTCGAGCCCGGCGCTGGTGCTGGGCTTGGTGCCGTCCTCCGCGAGCTGCGCGATGGCCTCGACTCCCAGCTGCGCCATCTTCACCGGGTACTGCTGCGCGGTGGCGCCGATCAGGCCATCCTTGACGTTCTTCACGCCGGCGCAACCACCGTCGATCGAGACCAGCAGGACGTCCTTCTCCTTGCCCGCGGCCTGGAGGGCCTGGTACGCGCCGTAGGCGGCGGGCTCATTGATCGTGTAGACGACGTTGATGTCGGGGTTCTTGGAGAGCAGGGTCTCCATCGCGGTGCGCCCACCGTCCTCGGCGCCCTGGGTGGCTTCGTTGCCGACGAGCTCGTAGTCACCGCCGCTGTAGCTGCCGGTCTTCGCCTCGTCGCCGTTGGTCGCCTTATCGGCGACGTCGATCCCCATACCGGTGAGGAAGCCCTGGTCACGGTTGTAGTCGACCGAGACGACCTTGTCGTCGAAGAGGTCGAGCATCGCGATGGTCGCCTTCTTGCCGTCGAGCTGCGCGGCGGTCCACTTGCCGATGGACTCGGCGGCGGTGAAGTTGTCGGTGGCGAAGGTGATGTCGACCGCGTCGGCCGGGTCGGGGGCGGTGTCGAGGGCGATCACGAAGAGGCCGGCGTCGCGCGCCTTCTGGATCGCATCGACGACGGAGGGGCCGTTCGGGGTGATCAGGATGCCCTTGTCGCCCTTGGAGATGGCGTTCTCGATGGCTTGGATCTGGGTGTCCTCGTCGCCGTCCTCCTTGCCTGCGGCGAGCGTGAGGCTGACTCCGGCCGAGGTCGCGGCCGCCTTGGCGCCGTCCTCCATCGCGACGAAGAAGGGGTTGGAGGTGGTCTTCACGATGAGGGTGACGCCGGCGCCGTCGCTGCTTCCGGCGGGCGAGTCGCCCCCGGAGGAGCTGGAGCAGGCGGTCATGCCCAGGGCCGCGAGGATCGCGACGGAGCCGAGGCCGATGTACCGGGTGAGGCGAGGGGAACGGTTCGTCATTGAAAGTCCTGTTCATAGGGCGGGAGCAGCCTCCCGACAACGATGTCAGAAGTAGGTCTATCGGGTTCGCGACGCTAAGGTCAAGCGATCCTGCAGAAAGCGAGACCGGAACGTGACACCGTTGTCAGAAGGTGCCGGAAGGCGCCCCACCATGAAGCACGTGGCTGCTCTCGCGGGGGTCGGCATCAAGACGGTCTCGCGCGTCATCAATGGCGAGCCGAACGTCTCGACCGCGACGATCGAACGAGTGCGGGCCGCCGCTGCGCAGTTGCAGTACCAGCCCGACCTGCACGCGGGGAACCTCCGCCGCTCCAACGGGCGCACGAACACGCTGGGCCTTTTGGTGGGCAGCGTGGCCAACCCGTTCTCGGGAGCCCTGCACCGTGCGGTCGAGGATCTGGCGAACGAGCGCGGAGTGGCGGTCTTCGCCTCCAGCCTCGATGACGATCCGGCGCGCGAGCGCTCCAGCGTGAATGCGTTCGTGTCGCGGCGCGTCGACGGGCTGATCCTGACCACCGTCGCGCCGAGCCAGGCCTATTTGGGTGTCGAGGTCGCCCGCGGCACGCCCGCCGTGTTCGTCGACCGCGTCCCCTCGGGCATCACGGCGGATGCGGTGATCACCGATAACGCGGCCGGCATCGCGCGAGCGGTGGGTCACCTGGTCTCCTTCGGACACCGCCGCATTGCATTCCTCGGCGACCGGCCCGAGATCTTCACGGCCAAGGAGCGCGAGCGCGGCTTCCATGAGGAGATGGGTCGGCGCGGCCTGCCGGTGCCTCCCGAATACGTCCGTCACGGCGCGCACGACGAGCACGCGGCCGAGGAGATGGCGACCGCGCTGCTGGAGCTTCCGACGCCGCCGACCGCGATCGTCGGCGGGCAGAACCTGATCACGATCGGGGTGCTCGCCGCGTTGCGCGGCCGAGGCGCACACGGCCGGGTCGCGCTGATCGGATTCGACGACATCCCCCTCGCCGAGATGCTCGAGCCCGCCGTCTCGGTGATCGCGCAGAACCCTGCGCTGATCGGTCGGACGGCGGCGGAGCGCGTGTTCCTGCGGCTGGACGGCGAGGACGAGCCGGCGCAGACCTTTGTGATCCCGACCACGCTGATCGCCCGCGGTTCCGGAGAGGTGCCCTGCCCGCACTGAGTGCTGCGTGGACGCAGTCTGATCTTTTTCGCAGAGAACCCTTGAATTGTCCGGAGGACAATCCGTAGATTGCCCCTCACTTGACAACGTTGTCAGTCATGACACGCGCAACGAAGGGCGTTCTTCCATGCATTCTCCTCATCGCTCACTTCCGCGACGCAGTGGCCTCGTGGCCGCCGCCGCCGCGCTCTGCCTCGTCGGCGGCGGACTCTCCGTCCCGGCCGTCTCCGCCGCTCCGCTCGACCCCGCCGCAGAGACTTATCGTCCTGCGATCCATTACTCGCCGACGAAGAACTGGATGAACGACCCCAACGGGCTCGTCTACTACGAGGGCGTCTACCACCTCTACTACCAGTACAACCCGCAGGGCACCCGCTGGGGGAACATGAGCTGGGGCCATGCCACCAGCACCGACCTGCTGCACTGGACCGAGCAGCCGCTCGCGATCCCGGGCGACGCGGAGTCGGATATCTTCTCCGGCTCGATCGTCGTCGATAAGGACAACACCTCCGGATTCGGCACCGCCGAGAACCCGCCCCTCGTCGCGATGTACACCGCCGCCTACAGGACGGGGGAGCAGGCCCAGGCACTCGCCTACAGCACCGACGCCGGGCAGACCTGGACGACGTACGAGGGCAACCCGGTCATCGACCGCGACCAGAACGACTTTCGCGACCCGCACATGTTCTGGTACGACGGCGGCACTCCGGAGTCGTCCTACTGGGTCGTCGTCACCGTGGAGGCGGACGACCACAAGGTGCTCCTGCACAAGTCGACGGACCTGCGGAACTGGACCGAGCTCAGCGAGTTCGGCCCGGCCAACGCGACGGGCGGAGTGTGGGAGTGCCCGGACCTGTTCCCGCTCGCGGTCGACGGCGACCCTTCGAACGTCAAGTGGGTCATGGTCGTGAACCTCAACCCGGGCGCGGTCGGAGGCGGCTCCGGCGGCCAGTACTTCGTTGGCGACTTCGATGGCACCACCTTCACCTCCGAGTCCACCGTCGGCTCCGACACCCTCCCCGAGGGAACCACCCTCGCCGGTTTCGACGACGGCACCTACAACGGCTGGACCGTGAACAACGAGCCGGGGAACCGGAAGAATGGGCCGTTCGGCGCCGCTCCGGCCACCGGATCGATCGACGGCCAGCAGGCGGTCACCGGTTTCGCCGGAACGGGGTTGATCAACGGCTTCAACGATGGGGACTGGCCGGTCGGCTCGATGCGCTCGCCCGATTTCACTGTCGACCAGGACCACCTGAACTTCCTCGTCGGCGGCGGCAACCACCCGCACGTCGACGGCACTCAGCTCGCCAATGATCCTCCAGCGGGCAGTGAGCTCTTGTTCGACGGCTTCGAATTCCCGGACCAGCAGAGCCTCACGGACAACGGCTGGACCGTGACCGGCGACTTCGCCGACGGCACCAATCCCTCTACGAACGGCGGTGAATTCTTCCTCGGTGAGAAGCGGATCAACACCTTCGAGGGCGGCCCGAAGGGCGACGACAACACCGGCACGATGACCTCTCCGGAGTTCACGATCGACAACGACCACCTCAGCATGCTGGTGGGCGGCGGTTTCCGACCGGAGGGCGATGCCCAGACCCTCGAGGTGCAGCTCGTCATTGACGACGAGGTGGTGGCGACCACGGCCGGCACGAACGACGGCGCCCTCAACTGGAAGAGCTGGGACGTCTCGGCCCACCAGGGGAGGACGGCGAGGATCGTGGTGCAGGACGGCGCGGCCGGAGGCTGGGGTCACCTGACCGTCGATCACGTGGTGCTCGCCGACACCCCCGCGCAGCTCCGCTCCGTCGAGACCAGCGTCACTCTGGTCGTCGACGGTGAGGTCGTCCGCACCGCGACGGGCAGCGACAGCGAGAGCCTCGACTGGGCATCCTGGGACGTCGGGGACCTCGCAGGGCGGACGGCGCACCTTCAGGTCGTCGACAACAACCGCGCGGGCTGGGGCCACATCCTCGCCGACCAGTTCATGCTGTCGGACGAGCCCGCGCAGAGCCGCCTCGTCGACTACGACTGGCTCGACTGGGGCCGCGACTACTACGCCGGAGTCACCTTCGACAACGCGCCCGACGGCAAGCGCATCATGATCGCGTGGATGAACAACTGGCAGTACGGCGAGGCGATCCCCACCGGCACGTGGCGGGGAGCGATGGCTCTGCCGCGCGAGCTGTCGCTGCAGACCGTCGACGGCGCCCCGGCGCTCGTGCAGAAGGTCGTCGACCAGACCGCGGGCCTCGCGAGCAGTGACGAGGCGTTCACCCTCGGCGCGGCCGACATCCTCGAGGGCGAGACGGCCCTGCCTGCCGCCGCCGCCGAGGGCAGCGTCTACAGGCTCGACGCGACCTTCAGCGCCGGCGATGCCGACTCGTTCGGTCTCTCCGTCCGCAACTCCGCCGATGGGAGCCAGCGCACGCCGATCAGCTACGACGTCGCCTCCGGTGAGCTGAGCGTCGACCGCACCCGCTCGGGTGATGTCGGCTTCGACGCCGACTTCCCCTCGGTCGAGACCGCGCCGGTGGCGTTGGAGGACGGGAAGCTGCACCTCGAGCTCTACGTCGACCGCGCCTCCGTGGAAACCTTCGCGCAGGGCGGCCTCGCGACGATCACCGATCAGGTCTTCGCCGACCCGAGGAGCACGGGAGTCTCGCTCCTCTCCTCCGGGGGAACCGCGCGCCTGGAGAGCCTGACCGTCACTCCGCTGCGCCCGTCGATGTTCACCGACCCGGCCGCGATCGCCACGCTGACCCCCTCGGGGCAGGCGCAGACCGTCGAGACCGGAGCGGCGATCACCGGCCTCGGAGTCACCGCGACGAACGCGGCCGGTGCTCCCGTCGCCGGCGCCGACGTCGCCTACACGATCGAGGGCCCGGCCCGCTTCGCCGGGGGCGGCACCACCGCCACCGCGACGACCGGCGCCGACGGCTCCGCTCCGCTCCCCGCGGCGACCGCGGGTCCCGGCACGGGTTCCGTCTCGATCACCGCGGTCTCGGGAGGCGTCAGTGCGCTCCTTCCCGTCGTCACGGTTGTCGCTCCGGCCACCCGGGTCGATGTCGATGTGACGATCACCGGCGTGACGCGCGGCGGGTCGGTCGTGCTGACCGCCACCGCGACGAACGCCGGGAACACGCCGGTCCGCCTCAGTATCCCGACGCCGTACGGTGAGCTGAAGGTCACCTCGCTGGCGGCGGGCCGCACGAAGTCGGTGTCGGTGGACACGCACCTCTCGCGGCTGCCGGCTGGCTCGTTCCGTGTGACGGCGACCGCCCCCGACGGGACCCGGGAGACCCTCCGAGTGCTCTACCGCGGCTCCGCAACGTAGCCGCCCTCCCGCCCTCCCCCGGAGGACGGGCTCTGATTCGTCACGAAGGGTCGCTTCCCGGACTCGGAAGCGACCCTTTGCGACGAATCGATCACCGGCCGGCGGGCAGGCGGCCGGCGAGCGGCTCGCGGTCGCGGGTGAGCGGAGCGGCGCGCAGGGCCCGCCGGTAGATCGCGTAGCGCCGCAGCTGGCCGGCCGCCGCCGCTGCCCGCGAGGGGCGCAGCCCGGCTAGCCGGTACACGAGCATCCGCGCTGCCATCCCGGCGAGCACCACGGCGCGCCAGAGCTGCTGCTCCGCGTCGGAGCGGGCCAGCCGCCAGCCGTACAGGTCGAAGAGGTTCACGATCCAGGCGGTGCCGACGCGGCCGTCGACGCCACTGGAGGATCCACCCATCGCGTGCAGGGCGTGCAGTTGCGGATCGAGGACCACGCGCAGGCCCTCGGCGCGCAGCCGCAGACAGATCTCGACGTCCTCGGCGTACATGAACCAGCGGTCGGTCAGGCCGCCGATCCGGTCCCAGACGGCCAGCGGGACCATCAGGCAGCCACCGCTGACCCAGTCGACGTCGCGCGGCCGCCCGTGCAGGTCGGCGGCGAAGAGATAGTGGCCCTCGAAGGCGGGGAAGAGCCGGCCGAGGCGCGAGAGGCCGGTCTGGTGCAGAAGCATCCGGCGGACGGTGGGGGCGTGCCCGGCGGCGACGATCTCGACGTCCTCGCCCTCGTTCTCGAGCAGCGGGGAGACGGCGCCGATCGTCGGGTCGGCGTCCAGGAGTGACGCAAGCGAGCCGACGACGGCGGCCGAGATCTGCGCGTCCGGATTCAGCAGTAGCAGGTGGCGGCCGGTGGCGTGGGCGGCGCCGAGGTTGACCGCGCGCGAGAAGCCGGCGTTCTCGGTGTTCTCGACCACCGTCACGTCCGGGTACTCGTCGCGCAGCACGGCGACCGTCTCGTCGCGCGAGAGATTGTCGACCACCAGGATCTCGATGCTCTCGTCACGGTCGGCGAGCGCGTCGAGGCAGGAGCGGATCACTCCGAGGCTGTTGTAGGTGACGATCACGATCGACACGGTCGGCCCGCTCACGGCAGCACCGCCACCATCGCGGCGCGCAGGCGCGTCACCACGGCGTCCCAGCTGTAGTACTCGAGCACCGCAGTCGGATCCGGCGATTCCGGCGGATCAGCGACGAGCTCGCGGATCGATGCCGAGATCGCGGACACGTCGCGCGGATCGACGAGGCGCGCTCGCTCGCCGAGGATCTCGCGGAACACCGGGATGTCGCTGGCGAGGATCGGCGTGCGGCAGGCGAGCGCCTCCAGGGTGGGCAGGCCGAAGCCCTCGTCGAGGGTGAGGAAGAGGAACAGCGCGGCGTTCTCGTAGAGCCAGCGCAGCTCCTCCGTCTCGATGCGGCCGAGCAGGCGCACGAGGTGGTCGTCGAGGGCGGTGCGGACGGCGGGCGAGAACTCGGCGAGCGCGCCGGATGCCTCACCGACGACGAGCAGCGGGAAGGAGGGGGAGAGCACTCCCGACGCGAGCGCGGCCTCGATGGTGGTGGCCAGGTTCTTGCGGGCGGTGAGGCGGCCGACGGCGAGCAGGAAGCCGTCGAATCCGTCGACCCCGGCGGGCGCGACGGGCTCCGCGGCGGCGAACGCCCGGCTGAGCCCGAGCCCGACGGGAACCGCGCGGCGAGCGGCCGAGGTGCGGACGATGCGCTGCGACTCCGCGACGCTGCTCGCGATCACCAGGTCGGCACGGCGGACGGTGAGCGGCATGAGCGAGAAGTAGGCGCGCTCCTTGCGGGTGAACCACTCCGGATTCGTCAGGAAGAGAAAGTCCTGGATGAACACGACGGATCGCCCAAGAAGGGGGGTGAAGTTATGCGCGAGCGTGAAATCCGGACGGAGACGGAGAGAGAGCAGGGCGAGTTCGACTATGGCGCTGACCCCCTGCGGCCGCAGTTTTGTGGCCACTACTCTGGCAAGTCCTGCCAGTTCTTGTCTCGCAAACTCTACCCCCGTCAGGGGTACGGCGACGACAAGTGAATCCTCAGGAAAGAGGCGCGCCCAAGTGAAGGTGATTTCGCGCATGACCTCGCGATTCGAGATCGGGCCGCGAATCCACCAATTACCATCGAGCAGGACCCGTAGGGACCTTCGGTGCGACGCTGTGCCGGGCATTCGACCCCTGTCTGGGAATGGGTTCTCATGGATGTCCCGACTGTACCGAACGGGCTTCCGCCCCGGACTTCGAGCATCCGGCCGCTCCGGGCCGCCACATCCGACGAGAGGGTCCGCATGAGAGTTCGACGCCGCATTGCCCTCGTTCGGTGGGCGATCGCCTCGCTGGGGGCGGTCGTGGTCCTCAGCGCGGTCGTCGTCGCGCAGACCCGGGTGGGCTCTGACGCCACCGCCGACTTCCTCAGCTCGGTCACGGCGCTCACCAACATCCTCTCGGTCATCGCGTTCGCGATCGCGGGCCGCAGCTCCTGGCGGGCCGCACGCTCCAACGGACGCAGGAGCGCCGCGCCCACGGGCGAGTCTCCCAGGATCACGGCGATGCGTACCCTCAATGCCGCGACCCTGCTCAGCATGTCGGGCCTGTTCCTGATGATCTACGGGCCCGTCGCGCTCGGCGATCCAGCGCAGCTGAACCCGAGCACGATCGTTCTGCATGTGCTCGTGCCGGCGTTCGCCGTGATCGAGCTGCTCGCGGTGCCGGGCGAGCGCCCCGTCGATCTGCGCCTCGTTTGGCTGGTGATGGTGTTCCCGATGCTGTGGTTCGCGTACACCTTCGCGCGCGGCGCTCTCGCCGCGCGGTACGTCTACGAATTCCTCGATCCGGCGCTGTCGGGAGGGCCGCGCACCATCGTCGGGATGACCGTTCTGATCCTCTCGATTTTCTTCCTGATGGGTGTCGTTATCCTGTCCCTCCAGCGGTGGCGGGCGGCAGTGCCCGGGCGGCTAGTATGACCGCGATACCCGCCTTCGTGGGGTGTAACAACACCGTCGATCGACTGCCGTTCATCACCGCACGGCCCGGTAGTGCGACAGCAGAGTTCATCGGGCGATCGCATTCTGTGGGCGTCAGCACAACAAGGGAGAATCGGGACATGGGCAGGTCGGTCGTGATTATCGGCACGCGAGGTTATCCCAGTTACTATGGGGGTTTCGAGACAGCAGTAAGACGTCTCGCGCCATTCCTTGCGGAACAGGGCTGGGAGGTTATTGTCTACGGAAGACCGGGCAGCACTGCTCTCCACGACCCGGACTGCGATGAGCGCGTTATCACCCGGCAAACGCACGGCATCGAGAGCAAATCGCTCAGCACTCTTTCCTACGGCCTGACCGCCGCCCTCGACGCGGCGAAGCGCAAGCCCGATGTCGCTCTGGTGCTCAACTGCGCCAACGGATTCTGGCTGCCGATCCTCAAACAGCGCGGCATTCCGACCGTCGTCAACGTCGACGGGATCGAGTGGGACCGCGCCAAGTGGGGCCGCTTCGCCAAGTTCGTGTTCCACCAGGGCGCGGTCTGGACCGCCCGCCACGGTGACCGCATGGTCTACGACGCGGCGGCGATCCAGGAGCGCTGGAAGCGGGAGTTCGGCCGCGACGGCGACATCATCCCCTACGGCGGTGACGTCCCGCCGGACTACCCGGTCGAGCCGGGCCTGAACCACCGCGGCTACGCCCTGGTCGTGGCGCGCTTCGTCCCCGAGAACACCGTGCTCGAGTTCGTCGAGGCGGCCGAGCGGATCGCGCGCAGCCACGACGTGGTGATCGTCGGCTCTTCCGGCTACGGCGGCCCTCTCGATCAGGCCGTCAGCGCCCTCGCGCAGAAGAACGTTCGCGTGCACTGGTTCGGCCACGTCAGCGACGACGCCCGGCTGCACTCGCTCTGGCAGCACGCTGGGGCCTACTTCCACGGCCACAGCGTCGGCGGGACCAACCCGGCGCTCGTGCAGGCGATGGCCTGCGGCGCCCCCGTCGTCGCTCGCGACACCGTCTTCAACCGCGAGGTGCTCCGGCAGGCAGGTCGTTTCGTCGCCCCCACGCCGGACGCGATCGCCGAGGGCGTGCTCGCCGTGCTGAACGACCCGATCGAGCAGGAGCGGCTCTCGTACTGCGGGCATCAGCGGGCCGTGCACTCCTACTCCTGGGCCGAGGTGAACGCCGGCTACGAGCGCTCGCTGCTGAGCGTCATCGCCGAGCAGGCCACCGCGGGAGCGAGCAGGAGCCGGGCGTGAGGGCCCTGCGCGACCTCGGCTACGACGACCTCCTGATCAGCTACCACGTGGGTCCGCTGACCGGAGTGACGGCGGAGCGCGTGCGCACCGCTCTGCGCGATGTGCTGCTCTCGCCGCGCGGCGCCGTCCTCCTGCGTCGGCGTACCCGAGCGGGTCGGTGGCGTCGGATCGACGTGGCGGCGGCCCTGGACGCGTCGGAGCGCGCGGTGCGCGTCGTCGACGGCCCTCTCGAGCACGGGGAGCTGGCGCACCGACTGTTCGGTCGTGGTTTCGCCGCGGGGGAGCTGCCGGTGCGCCTCCTGTTCGACACTGCGACGGTCGGCTTCACCCTCCCGCACACGCTCTTCGACGGCACGGGAGCCACCGCGGTCGTGGCGCTCGTGATCGACAAGCTGGCCGCTCCGGGAGTCGACAGCATCGCCCCCAAGCCGCTCGCCGCCGCTGCGCTGCGCGAGCTGAGGGAGCGCTTCGAGCTGACGGGGCTCGCCGGCGTCCGCAAGGCGCGCGACACCTTCCGCACCCTCACCGCCAGCACCGAGACGGGGTACCAGCTCGACGCGACCCTCTCGAAGCAGGAGTCGGACCGGCTCACGCGCCTGGTCAGCACGGTCCTCGGCCCCGACACGCTCGCCGCGATCGCCGCGACCCCGGAGCAGGCACGCGAGGGCAAGCGTCCGGCCCGACCGCCGGTGTCGCTCAAGACGGCGAGCCTCGTGCTTCGCTGCCTACAGGATTGCGCGACCGACGGCCTCGACTTCCGGGTCGTGGTCCCCGTCGACTGCCGCCGCTGGGTCGACAAGGGCACCGAGGTCGCCGGGAACTTCTCGCCCTCCCTCCCGCTCGGCCGCCTCCGCGCCGATGACTGGTCGGCGACCTCGCTCCTCGAGCGGCTGTCCGCGGCCACGAAGTCCGGCCTCCCGGCGACCTGGCTGCTGGCGAGTGCGCTGCTGGGTGTGAAGAACCTCGTGCAGCATCCGCTCGCCGCCCTGCGCCCCCCGACGGGGACGCCCCGCGTGCCCTGGGAGATCCACGTCTCGCTGCCCTCGACTGAGGTACCGGTCTCGGAGGAGCTGCTGCCGCGGATCGAGCCGGACACCATGATCAGCGGGATACCCGCGCACCTGCGCTTCCCGCTCGGCGTCTGGGTCGAGCTGGCGCCGATGCGCGACTGCATGCACCTGAGCATCCGCGACGAGACCGGCACCTTCGCTCTTGACGGCTTCGAGGAGCGGCTGCTCGCCGCCGTCGGCGCCCGAGCTGCGGAGGCCTCGTGAGCGCTCTGCTGCGCCTCCTGAACTCGCCGATCGCCATGCTCGCGAGCCGCCTCTCGGTCGCAGCGCTCGGGCTGGTGAGCGCCCCGCTGATCGCGCAGGCCCTCGGCCCGAGCGGACGCGGCGAGACGGCAGCTGCCCTCGCCTCGATGTACCTGATCCCCATCGTGCTCGCGCTCGGGATGCCGCTGGAGATCCGGCGCCGCGTCCTCGCCGAAGCGGGCGACCTCGGCGCCGTCCGCACGGCCCGGCGGCTCGCCCTGCTGACCGGGATCCCGGCGGCGCTGATCGCCTGGCTGCTCACCTCGACCCTCCTCTCGGCGCTGGACGAGGCGGCGACTCTCGCCGTGTTCGTCGCGCTCACCGGCACGCCGCTCATGGTCTGCTGGATGATCGATATCGGCGTTGTCGGAGCGCAGCGGCGCTTCGGCGCGGTCGCGCTGCTTCAGGCCACGCAGCCGCTGGTGTACGTCGGCGGGATCGTCGTGCTGTTCCTGCTCGACAGGATCACGGTCTCGGGCGTGATCTGGTCGAACTTCGCCGGCTCCGCGGTGACGGCACTAATCGGTTCGCTGCTCAACCGCCCCCGCGGGGTCGCTCCGGTGCCCTGGCGGCCGCTGGTGCGCGGCTCCGTCACCTTCTACGGCGCGCAGGCCTCGGACGCCGCCTACCAGCGCCTCGACCAGGTGATCATGCTGCCGCTGATCGGCTCGCACCAGGCGGGCCTCTACTCCGTCGCCGTGACGATCGGAACCCTGCCGGTGTTCCTCGCGCACGCGGTCGCCGCTCCCGTATTCTCGGACATCAGCCGGACGGAGGGCGGCGCCCGCATCACGGCCACCGGTGACGCGCTGCGCTCGGCCTTCGCGGTCGGCCTGGCCTCGGCCGTATTCCTCGCCGTCGTCACTCCGTGGGGCGTGCCGTTGCTCTTCGGCGACAAGTTCGCGGAGGCGATGCCCGCGGTCTTCTTCGCGATCCTCGGCTCGGTCTTCGTCGTCGTCACCGTGAGCGCCGGCGAGGTGCTCTCGGCCCGCAACCGCGGGATCAGCCTGACCATCGCGCAGGGCGCCGGGCTGCTCACCTGCCTCGGGATCCTGTTCGCGTTCGGCCCGGCGAACGGGGCGATCGCCGCCGCCGTCGCCAACGCGAGCGGGATCCTGATGGCGCTGGTGGTCATGGTGCTCGCGATCCGGCCGCCGACGCGCACCATCGTCCCGCGGCCCTCCGACGTCCCCCTGGTCGTCCGCCGCCTCACCATGCGGGGCGGCTCGGCATGACCCGGACGGCGCCGCCGCTTCCGCGCGTAGGATCCCTGACCTTCGCCCGCGGCCCGGTTCGCGCCCGCCGATCGCTCCGCACCCTCCTCGGCGGTGACGGCCTCGGCCTGCCCTGGCTCGGTGTCCTCGCGCTGGTGTTCGTGCTCCCGGCGAACGGAGTCGCGTCCGCCTTCCTGCCCGGCGCCACGGCGACGGCGTTCGGTGCGATCAAGGACGGCGTGATCCTCGGGCTCTTCCTGCTCGTGCTCGTCAGCGGTCGAATCACGCGGGTGCCCGTGCCGATCGTGGTGCTGGTGCTGATGATCGTGGGGCTCGGCCTCGTCTCGGCGGTGTGGACCGCGAATCCGATCCAGGCGGCCTACGGCTGGCGCAACGACTTCCTGCCCTTCCTCGCCCTGATCGTCGTGCCCGCGGTGCTCGAGAAGCGCCACGTCGTGATCCTGGCGACTGCGTTCGTCGTCGCGGTGCAGCTCTCGTCGATCACGACGATCCTCACCTGGAACCAGGGCCTGGACTGGCTGTTCACCCTCCGGGTCTTCCCGGTTGCTCCCGGGACGCCGTTCCCCTCCTCGCTCTTCGTCGCCGGCAGTATCGTCCCCCGTGGCTTCAGCCCCTATAGTGCCCCGAACGAGAGCGCGGTCGCCGTCACGATCGCGCTCGCCGTGCTGTGGACGCGTCCGCGCTGGCCGCTCTGGCTGAAGGGGGCACTGACCCTCCTGCCGTTGGTCGCCGTGTACCTCACTCAATCCCGCAGCGGATACATCGGCCTCGCGATGCTCGCGGTGACCCTGGTGGCCTGGGCGCTTTTCCGGGCGAAGCCGATGCTGGTCTGGGCGATGCTCACCGTCTCGACCGCGGCGGCGATCGGAGGAGTCACCCTCTACCTCTACACGGACAAGGTGATCTCGCACGTCGCCGACCCGTCGCTGATCGGCCACAGCGACAGCCTGCTCGAGAACATCCCGCTGCTCGTTGCGCACCCGTTCGGCTTCGGTCTGGGCAAGGTGGGGCCGCGCGCGCAGCTGTACTCGACCGACAGCGTGCTGGTGGAGAGCTTCTTCCTGGTGCTCGCGATCGAGTCGGGCATCCTCGTGATGCTGCTCTTCGCTGCGCTGCTGGTGTACCTGTTCCTCCGCGGGCTGCGCGCGCCGACGCTTGACGGCTTCCTCCCCACGGCCGTGGTCGCGGGCACGCTGGTGAGCTACACAGTGCTGCCGACGCTCCAGGAGGGGCCGGTGGCGTACACGCTCTGGATCGTCTGCGGCATGGGGATCGTGGCAGGGCAGGCGGAGCAGGCGCTGCCGGCGGATCGCCCCGTCGTTGCCCGGCTGCGCGAGGCCCCACCCTCGCGGACCGCCGCCCACCTCGACGGGCCGCGCGCCGGCACGGGAGCGCACCTCGTCACGGCACGCGCAGAGGGGCGCCGCCGTAGGCTGCCACGCCCCCGCGTCTCAGGCCGACGCCGACGAGGCAGCAGTGACGAGCGCGGTGCGGGGGGCCTGCGCGACCACGGATCCGAGGACGTCGCCCCCGACATCCCGTAGGCGATCGGCCGCAGCGACGAGGTCGGCCGACGACGACACTCCGGCCCCGACGACGAGAACCGTCGTGGCGACCAGCTTGCCCAGCAGCACCGCGTCGGTGGCCGACAGGATCGCGGGCGAGTCAACGATCACGTGGTCGTAGCGGCGCGAGAGGTGCACGATCACGCGCTCCATCGCCGGGGTGCCGATGAGGTCGCTCGGGTTCGCCTGGCTGCCGCCGGCCGGGAGCACCGCCACGCCCTGGGCGCTCATCGGCAGCGAGCCGTCTGCGGGGAGAGTGCCCGTGCACAGCAGCTCGGCGAGCGTGGGCCCGCCGGTCGGGATGCGGAAGAGCGTGGACTGCGTCGGGTCGCGCAGGTCGGCGTCGATCACCACGACGGTCCGGCCGATCTGGGCGATCGAGACGGCGAGGTTCGCGGCCACCGTGCTCTTGCCGTCGCCCTCGCGCGGGGAGGACACGAGCAGGGTGCGCTCGGAGGTGCCGGAGCCGAAGAGGATCGTCGTGCGCAGCATCCGGAACGACTCGGCCACGGCGCTGCGGCCGTCCGCCACGAGGGGCGTCCGGCGGATCGCGGTGTCGTAGGGGATCGACTCGAGCACCGGCAGGGTGGTGCCGGCGACGTCCTTCGCCGAGCGGATGCGGGAGTCGCCGAGCGAGCGCAGCACCACGACGCCGACGCCGACGATCAGGCCGGTCGCTCCGCCGAGCACCAGGTAGACCAGCAGGTCGGGGCTGAGCGGCGAGTTCGGTACGGACGCGGCCTCGAGCACCTTCACGTCGACCCGGCTCGCTCCGCCCGAGACGGGGCGCTCGATCTGCGCGACGTAGCTGCGCAGACTCTCGGCGACCGCATCCGCGATCTGCGCCGCCCGCCGGGCATCGGCGTCGACCACATCGATGCTCATGATGACGGTGCCAGGGAGTGCGGCCGGGGTGACCTCGGCCGCGAGCTCACCGACGGACAGGTCGAGGTCGAGCTCCTCGATCACCGGCTGCAACACCGAGCTGGAGTCGACCAGCGCGACGTACGAGGCGACCCTCGCCTCCGCGCTGGTGAAGGAGGCGCCGACCTCGGCGCTGGACTGGTTATCGGCGGTCGACACTGAGACGAACACCGTCGTCTGCGCGCGGTACTCCGACTCCGACACCAGGGTCGCCACCGAGGCGGCCGCGAGACCGAGGGCGACGGCGATCGAGATGACGAGCCAGCCCCGGCGGAGGAGGCGTCCGTACTCACGAATTCCCACAGTGTCGTCCTTGTCGAGGAGGGATCCGACCGAGCGGATCGAGACGATGATCGTGCTGATCTCGATCCTCGCAGAATCGCGCCACCCGTCCGGGTGTCGAGTCGCCGTGACGGCGCGGTGATCGGCCTGCGGAGGCGCGCGTCGCCGGATCCGTCGCGTTCGGCCCGGTGGGTGTCGCTCGTCGACGGGCCTTAGCCGCGGCGCACCCGCAGGCGCGTCTCCTCCAGATCGAGCAGCGACTGAGCGTCGCGGAGGATGCGCTGCGGATAGGCGCGGCGCGAACGCGCATCGAGCAGCGCCTCCCGCTCGGCCGAGACGACCGCCAGCCGCAGGGCCCGGTAGAGGCGGTGCGGAGTGTCGCCGACCGCCCGCTCCGTGCCGCGCGAGCGCTCCCAGGCGGCCTCCGAGCGGAGGAACGAGGTCTGCCGCACCCGCTCCAGAACGTCCGGCGCCGCGTGCTCCGCGCCCTCGACCACCTCGCCCGGGCGCTCCAGCACCGACAGGCCCTTCTCGGTGATCTCGTCGAGCAGGCCGGCGAGCGCGCGCTGGTCTTCCGGTACGTCGATGCCGCGGATCCCCAGCGCCCGGATCAGCAGCGGCAGCGTGCTGCCCTGAATCAGCAGGGTTGCGACGGCCACGGTGAAGGCGATCAGCACGAGCTGCGGGCGGTACGGGATGTCCTCGGGGAGCGACTGCGCGGCCGCCAGGGTCACCACTCCGCGCATCCCGGACCAGCCGAGCACGACCCCGCCGCGCCAGCCGATGCCGTTGCGGCTGAAGTGCCGGTAGTCGCTGCGTCGGAGCTGGTAGCGCCGCTTCGCCCGGCCGCGCTCCTCCTTCGGCAGCCGTCTCGCCTCGGGTGACTCCAGCAGCTCCTTCTGCTCGCGGGCCCGGCGCTCGGCGCGGCGGGTCTGCCAGCGCTCGCCGAGGAGCACCGGCCCGACCCAGAGAAAGCGCACCACCATCAGGCCGACCATCGCGACCAGGCCGATGCCGACCGCGGCCGGTACCGGAAGGCTCGCGCTATCGGCGTCATGGATCAGCGAGCGGATTTCGAGCCCGATCAGCAGGAACACGCCGTTCTCGAGCAGGAACTGCACGGTCCGCCAGTTGATCCGGTCGTTCACTCGCGACTGCGCCGTGAAGGCGCGGGAGGAGGCGTGGCCGGTGTGCAGTCCGGCGACGACCACGGCGAGCACCCCCGAGGCGCTCAGCCCCTCGGCGGGGATGAAGGCGACGAACGGGACGACGAAGGAGAGGACGGTGTTCAGCACCGGGTCCTCGAGCCGGGAGCGGACGAAGACGGTCACCACGCTGGCCACGAAGCCGACCACCACGGCGACGACCACCGCGTAGAGGAAGTCGCCGATCGCGGCCCACGGCGTCGCGAGCGTGCCCGCGGCGGCGGCGAGTGCCGAGCGAAGGAGCACCAGCGCGGTCGCATCGTTGATCAGCCCCTCGCCCTCGAGCAGGGTGAGCAGCCGGGGCGGGAGGCCGAGGCGCCGCCCGACCGAGGTCGCGGCCACGGCATCGGGCGGGCTGATGATCGCGCCCACCGCGATCGCCAGGCCCAGGCCCAGTTCGGGGAGCAGGAGGAAGAGGAGCGCGCCGACCCCGGCCGCCGAGATCAGCACCAGCACGACCGAGAGGCCGGTGATCGTGGCCAGGTTCCGGCGGAAGTCGATGAACGGGACGCTGAGCGCCGCCGCGTAGAGCAGCGGCGGCAGCACGCCGTCGAGCACCCACTCGTGCGGGACGACCACCTCCGGCACCCCGGGGATGGAGGAGAGGCCGACGCCCGCGAGCACGAGGACGATCGGCGCGGCGACGCCCAGGCGCCGCGAGAAGACGGCGACCGCGACCAGGACCGAGACGCCGACGATCGCGGCGATGCCCAGCTCCATCAGCGGTGGCTTTCGGGGGCGCAGGCGGGCATGGTCTCGTCTCCAGGGGTGGCGGGCGATTGCCTCCGACGAGTCTGCGCCTCCCGACGAGTGTCGGGCAGGGGGTTGCGAGGGCGGGTGCTCCGCACAACGTCAGCTGAGAGCGGGTCTCAGCCACCATCGTGGATGAGACGGTCTCTCAGCTGACGTTGTGCGGCGAGTGCCGGTGGAGGGGACGGATCTCAGCGGCGGAGGACGCGGGTGAGGCCGAGTAGCAGGGCCATCGTGCCGAGTGCGGCGATCACCAGGGCGAGCGCGGCGCCGGGTTCGAGGGTGATCCCGCGCTCGACGACCTGCGCGCGCAGCACCGGGTCGGCCGCGATGACGAGCAGGGCGATCGAGGCGGCGGCGAGCACGAGGCCGTAGAGGACGGCGCCGATGCGGATCCGCGGACGCGCGGGGGAGGGAGTGGGCGTGGTGGTCATCGTGCGGCTCCTGACTCGGTCGTGGCGGCCGGGGTGGCGCCGGGGGTCGGGGTGGCGGTGTCGTTCGTGGCGTCCGGGGTGGAGTCGTAGACGCGGATCGAGCCGCCCTCCTGGGCGATGCGGACCACGAACGGCTCGGCGTCCGGGTCGCCGAAGGTCTGCGTCCAGAGCTGCCGGCCGCCGTCGGTGCGGACCTCGCGGGGCGCTTCGACCGCGCCTGCGTCGACCACCCAGAGGCCGGTGTCCTCGGTGGTCGCCTCGAGGCGAACCGCGGTGCCCTCCCTCGTGGTGACGGACACCCGCCCGTAGCCGACCCAGAGGTCCAGCGGTTCGCCGGTGTCCTCGGAGCCGGGCACGACCGTGACCTGCAGGTCGCTCGCCGCAAGGGTCGCGAACCGGCCGGGCGCGGCGCTCGAGAAACCGTAGGAGCCGAGCACCGGCAGCAGCGTGCGGTCGGTCGGCAGCACGGCGGCGCAGGCGGCCGTCACCACCGCGACCGTCGCGAGGGCGATCAGCGCGATCGCGCGCCGCCGGAGCAGCCCGGCGAGCACGATCACGACGGCGAGCACGAGTGCGGCGGATGCGGCGCCGACGACGAGGGCCGTGGGTCCGGAGGCGGTGAGCGAGACCAGAGCGCCGGTCAGGGCGGCGGCCCCGAGGGCGAGCAGGGTGAGGCCCGCTCCCAGTCGAGGGTTCGCGGCGCGACGGAGGCGCTGTCGTTCCAGGCGCGCGGCGGTGACGGCGGCCGCGGCGAGACGCGCCTCCTCCGCCCGGGCGCGCGCCGTCTCGCGGGCTGACGCGGCCTGCTGGGCGCGAAAGGCTTCCCGTTCGGCGCGCCACGCCTCCTGACGCTCGCGCCACTCAGCGACGGCTTCGGGGGAGGAGGGGCGGACGTCCTCCAGGCCGGGATCCGGCGCGGGGTAGGCGGGGGAGGCGGCGGCGTCCGGCAGGGTTGCGGACGGGCCCTCGGCGGGGTACGCAGCGGCAGCGTCGTCCGACCGCCGGCTGCGCCGCACGACCCAGACCACGAAGGCCGCGATCAGTCCGAGCACCACGAGCGACCACAGCGTCCGCCCAGTCGCCGGTGCCCACGGCACCGCCCCCGTGTACGTGCTGCCGAGCGACCAGAAACCCTGCGCCACCGGCAGCATCGACGCGAGCACAAGGGCGCCGATGGCGGCGTGGACCCGGTCGAGCGAGCCGCGGAGCAGCCGCGCCACCGGGAGCGCGCCGTCCTGATCGGGCAGCAGCAGCCAGGCGGCGGCGTAAAGAAGGAGCGCCGGCCCGCCCAGCACCGCGACGACGAGCACGATGCCGCGCACGATCAGCGGATCGATGCCGAGTCGGTCGGCGATGCCCGCGCAGACGCCGCCGATCCAGCCGGGGCCGCGGGCGAGGTCGAGGCCGCGCAGCCAGAGTACGAAGCGGTTCTCGGCGACGGGCGGGGGGTCGGTGGGGCCGGGGGTGGACGGGCCGCTGGGCTGCGGCTCCTGCGGGGAGCCGCTGCCCGAGTCTCCCGCGGTGCCCTCGCCCGCGGGATCTGTCCCGATCGGCGTCGTCCCCGTGCCGTGCCGCTCCGTGCCGTCCGGCTCCGGGGCGACCGGCGGTGTCGTGCTCTGTCCTGTCATGCTGCGAGTCTCCCGCGCGTCCGGCGGCCCGGACCATCGGGGGAACCCCTGATCCGACCCTGAGAGCACCCCCGCTCACCCGGCCGACCTGTTTGGATGCAGGGGTGAGCACAGTCCCCGGCACCATCGCCCGCCCTCCGCTGCGGCGCCCGCGGACGATGCTGCTCGGCGGAGTCTGCGCCGCCCTCGCCGAGCACCTCGGCTGGAGCGTGCGCGGCACCCGCCTCCTCGCTCTCGCGACGATCGCGCTCGGCGGGGGCGGCGCCCTCCTCTACCTCTGGCTCTGGGCGCTGGTGCCGCTCGACGCGCGCGACTCCGAACCGGCCGTCCGCCGCTCCGCTCCCGTCGCCGGCCTGCTGACCCTCGCCGCTGCGGTCGCGGTGCTCGCCGTGCTGATCACCGTCGGTCGTGGTGACGACGCCGACGTCACCCGCGCCCTCGTCGCGGTGGGGCTGCTCGCGGGCGGAGCCGTCGCCTGGAGTCTGGGGCTCGACCGCGGCGACCCGGTGCGGCCTGCGCGCTACGGCTTCGCGGTGCGTCTCGCCTCCTGCTCGCTGCTGGTGCTCGCCGGAGCGGCCGTGCTCACCGGGCGCCCGAGCGCCCTGAACGCGGTACTCGCCGTGGGCGTGCTGCTGATCGCGGCGGGCGTGCTCGCTGCGCCCCGGGTGGTCACCCTCTGGTCCGAGCTGATGGGTGAGCGCGCGGCCCGCGTGCGCGAGGAGCAGCGGGCCGAGATCGCCGCGCACCTGCACGACTCCGTGCTGCAGACCCTTGCGCTCATCCAGAACCGGGCCGGAGCCTCCAGTGAGGTCGCCCGCATCGCCCGCGCCCAGGAGCGCGAGCTGCGCGACTGGCTGTTCGAGCGGGACGTCCCCGTCGCCAACGACCTGGCGGCCGAGGTCCGGTCGATCGCCGCCGCCGTCGAGCTCGACTACCCCGTGCACCTGGACGTTGTGGCCGTGGGCGCGTCGGTCCCCGGTGCCGCCGCCCTCCTCGCCGCGACGCGGGAGGCCGTGCTCAACGCGGCGCGGCACGCGGGCGGCGATGTCTCGGTCTACCTGGAGTCGTCCGCGCAGGGCGTCGACGTCTTCGTGCGCGACCGCGGTCCCGGCGTCGAGCTGGACGAGGTTCCGGGTGACCGGCTCGGCATCCGCGAGTCGATCATCGGGCGGATGTCGCGGGCCGGCGGCAGCGCGACGGTGCGCCCCGGAGCCGGTGGCACCGGCACCGAGGTGCATCTGCGGCTCCCCGCGGAGGTCGAGCGGTGACCCGCGTGCTGTTGGTCGATGACCACTCCATCTTCCGCTCCGGTCTGCGCGCCGACCTCGCTCCCGAGCTCGACGTCGTGGGGGAGGCGGCGGACGTCGACTCCGCCGTCGCCCTGGTCACGTCACTCGCGCCCGAGGTGGTGCTGCTCGACGTGCACCTGCCGGGCGGCGCGGGCGGAGGAGGGGCGGAGGTGCTGCGGCGCAGCGCCGGGTCGCCGTCGCGCTTCCTGGCGCTGAGCGTCTCGGACGCCGCGGAGGACGTGGTCGGCGTGATCCGCGCGGGCGCCCGCGGCTACATCACGAAGGCCAGCTCCGGCGCCGAGGTGAGCCGGGCCGTGCTCGCGGTGGCGGGCGGGGACGCCGTGTTCTCACCGCGTCTGGCCGGCTTCGTGCTCGACGCCTTCGGTGCGCTCGCGGGCGAGCAGGCGGAGTCGGTGGACGAACTCGACCGCCTCTCGGCCCGCGAGCGCGAGGTCATGCGCCTGATCGCCCGCGGCTACGCCTACAAGGAGGCCGCCGCCGAGCTCTTCATCTCGGTGAAGACGGTCGAGTCCCACGTCTCCGCGGTCCTCCGCAAGCTCCAGCTCTCCTCCCGCTACGAGCTGACCGCGTGGGCCTCGGCCCGCCGGCTGCTCTGAGGTGCGCTCCTGCTCCTCGCCGCTGGGGCTGCGCCGCCCTTTTCGCGGCAACCGTGCGATAAGCAGGGGATCCCGACACCTCGCAGCAGTTTCTGCGGCAGAACGCCCCTCCTCCCGCGAATCCCCTGCAGACCGCACACCGGCGACTCTGCCCTGGCTCCCGTGCTGTCCGATGTGCAGGGGATGCCGACGTCGCGGAGGCCGGGAGGAGCGGACGCCGCCGCCCCTCCCGGCGCGGGTCACGCCCGAGAGCCGTCCTCGTCCTCCACGGCAGCACGGCGGCGCGCGCCGAGGCCGATGGCGGTGGCGCCCGCAGCCAGGAGCGCCGTCGCGCCGGCGATCAGCCCGACGCTCTCGACTCCGGTCGAGGCGAGCTCGCCGCCCGAACCGCCGGAGGGCAGCGGCGCTGGCGTGCCGGTCGGCGTGGTCGTGGGCGCCGTGGCCGGATTCGCGCCGGGCCCCGCGGCCGGAGGAGTTGCGCCCGGAGTCGTCGGCCCGGTTGTGGGGCCCGGGTCCGGCGTCGGCGGAGCGACCTGCGACGCCGGCAGGATCTGCACGATCGTCGGCCGCGGCGCCGCAACCGCTCCCGCCGCCGTCGATCCGTAGTCCGGGAACAGCGAGTGCGGCGCCTCGAACGTCCCCTCCTCGCCCGGGTGCTGCACCGCCACGAACACGTGCTGGTCGAGGTCGTGCACGATCGGACCGCAGGTTTCGGCATCGCGCGGCACGGAGAGGAACTGCTCCACCTTGCCGCGGGAGTCGCCGTCGAGCGTGACCTTGAACAGGCCGTCGTTGTAGCCGATGCCGTCGGGCGCGCCGTCCGTGGCGATCCAGAGGTTCCCGACCGAGTCGAAGGCCACGTTGTCGGGGCAGGAGATCGGCGAGACCTTCTCGGCCGGGAAGCCGGAGAAGTAGACCGCGTCGCCTTGCGCCTGGTCGCCGCACAGCATCAGCAGGTTCCAGGCGAAGGTGCGGCCGGTCTGGTCGCCGCCGTCCTCGATGATCTCGACGATGTGACCGTCGCGGTTCTCGGTGCGCGGGTTGATCTCGGTCGCGCCCTCTTTGCCCTCCTTGCCGCGGTCGGAGTTGTTCGTGCAGGCCACGTAGATCCGACCGCTGACCGGGCTGGGCTGCACGTCCTCGCAGCGGTCCATCTTGGTTGCGCCCGCGAGGTCCGCCGCCTGGCGGGTGTGCACGAGCACCTCCTCCACGCTCTTCCCGGCGATCATCGAGGCACCGTTCAGCACCAGGGGCAGCCACTCGCCGATCCCGTCGAAGCCGCCGTCCGAGGGGACCGCTCCGGTGCCGGTGATCTCGGCCACGGGGGAGTCCCCGGTGAAGCGGGCGACGAAGAGGTCGCCCTGCTCCAGCAGCGTCTTGTTGTGGGCGCGGTCGCCCTCGATGTAGCGCTTCGCCGACACGAACTTGTAGAGGTAGTCGAAGCGCTCGTCATCGCCCATGTAGGCGACGACGCGGTTGTCCGGGGCGATGATGACGTTCGCGCCCTCGTGCTTGAGGCGGCCGAGCGCCGTGTGCTTTCTCGGTGTCGAGGTCGGCTCGAAGGGGTCGAACTCCACGATCCAGCCGAAGCGGTTCGGCTCGTTCTCGTAGCCCGGGGTGCGGGCGTCGAAGCGGGGGCCGTCGAGCTCCCACCGTCGCGAGGTCTCGGAGTCGGTGAGGCCGTAGCGCTTCTCCGCGTCGCTCGTGCCGGTGACGCGGAAGTAGCCGTTGAAGTTCTCCTCGCCCGAGAGGATCGTGCCCCACGGTGTCGTGCCTCCGGAGCAGTTGGCGAGCGTGCCGAGCACTGTGCGGCCCTCCGGGTCGGCGACCGTCTTCAGCAGGTCGGAGCCGGCGGCGGCGCCGGTCACGGTGTACGGGGTGTCGAGCAGGTAGCGGCGGTTGCGCTCGCCGCCGCGGACGTAGGACCACGGGCGGTCGACCCCGGTACGGACCAGCTCGACCACGCTGAGGCCGTGGGCCGCGCGGCCGACGGCACGCACCCGCTCGGGCTCGGCCTCGAGCTGCGCTGCCGGGAACATGATGTTCTCGTTCGTGTACTCGTGGTTGACGACGAGCAGCGCGCGGAGCCGGTTCGAGCCCGGAATCTCGACGATGTCGGTGTAGTCGTTGTTGAAGCCGAACTGCGCGGCCTGGGAGGCCTCCGTCTGGTCGGTGATGTCGAAGGCGGGGCTGTCGGCGAAGAGCGGGTCGCCCCAGCGGATGATCGGCTGCCAGGCGAAGCCCTCCGGCACCGTGAGCGCGTCGACCGTGTACGGCACGGGGGCGATCGGAGTGAAGGCGAGCGGCGAGCCGTCGGCCGCGGCGGCCTGCGCGGCCTGCGCGGTGGGCGCTCCTGCGGCCGACGTGACGGCGACGGTGACCGCGCCGGCCAGGCCCAGCCCGAGGGCGCTGCGGCGGGTGAGCTGCGACGAGACGATGTCGCGGAAGTAGCTGTTGTGCGAGGTGTTGCAGGTCGCGGTCGAGCACGCGTTCGCGCACTTGAGCGCGCAGGTCACGGGGCTGCGCTTCCCCCGGACGTGGCCGGCCATCGGTAGCAGGAGTCGGCGGGAGGTGTCGGTCATCGTTGTCTCGTCCTTCGGTGTGTCGCGGGCACGTGATGAGACGAGTCGACCAAGACGGGCGGGCCGGGACGGGGAGCGGAGGCGACCGGCAGGCGAACGAGAGGTGAACGCTCTGCCAGGAGTAGGACCCCGCGCGATCCGCAGGACTCCGCGCGATCCGCAGGACCCCGCCCGATTCGCAGGTCTCCGTCCGATTCGCAGGGAGGCGTGCGATCCGCAGGGAGGCGTGCGATTCGCAGGGGTTCGCGACCGCGCTGACCCGATCAAGCGGAAGAGAGCGATCTCCCGTGACGATCCCCTGCACATCGCACCTTGGTGGTCGCCTCGGTGGTCACCCCGGTGCTCCCGGAGTCGACGCTCGGCGCGGCTGTTCAGCCGCAGCGTCAGCCTCCTGCTCCTGCTCCGCGATCGCCCGGCGCATCTCCCGAGCCGAGGAAAAACCGGCAGCGCCCGCGAGCTCCTGCTGTTCCCGGAACGAGGCTCGAACCCGTCGGGCCAGCATCTCGCGCGCGGAGTCGACCCGAGCCGCCCGCAGGTACCACTGCACGGTCCGGCCCGTGCGGCACATCGCCGTCTCCAGTTCGGAAAGCGGCACGGACAGCTCATCGGCCACCGCCTCAGCATCGAAAGCCGGATCCGCGTGGCCCTCGACCACGACTGCGACGGCCCGTCGGATCAGCTCGGCCGTCGCCGGCGGTGTTCCTGGGAGCAGAGGGGGCCCGATCGTCATGAGCACAGCCGCGAGGAGCGCCTCGAACGTGCTGAGCAGGTTCGCCCAGGTCGGCGCATCCGGTTCTCCTCGGAGTTCGGCGCCTGCGCGGATCATTGTCACGGCCAGTGTCGCGGAGGGATCGCTGGCCCGCAGCACGGTCGGCCGCTCGGGCAGCCCCAGCCAGAACCGGTGCAACCGCGACTGCGCGAGCGTGATCTCGACCGCGGTGTACTGCCGATCGCTCTCGATGACGAAGCACGCCGGAGTCGCGTACAGCACCAGGTCGCCCGAGCGGAGCGTCTCGTCGATCCCTCCGCCGCGGATCCGCAGTGCGCCCTCATCGACCGCGAGGATCGCGAGCCCGACGCCCTCGCGGAGCAGCGTGACTGCCCGGGCGTTGTGACGGAGTCGCGCGAGGGTGTGCTCCCGGCCGCGGATCGCGTCGCCGGCGAGCTGCAGCGCCTCCGTCGGCCCCTGCGGAGACCAGCCGATGGCCCGCATCCACTTCGCGGCGGCGGCGCCCACATGGGTGTCGCGAGGTTCGAGCGGGGCGGGCAGCCAGTCGTCGAAAGGTTTCACGGGGGCTCCTGGCGGCACACGTCGGCCACCCTTAGTGGGGCCGCTACACCAGGATGGGCCCCCGCGCCGCCGAGCAGAAGGGCAGGAGCCGATTTCGGCGTCAGCGGCGAGAGCGTCCTTCCCGGCCTTCCCGGCCTTCCCGTCCTTCCCGTCGTCCCCGGCGAGCAGCGCCGATCCGGTGAGCGCCACGGTTCTCGTTCTCGTGCGCGAGGCGGGAGAGTGGGTTCCGCAGTTCGGCAAGCATCGGATTCACAGTCCGGGAATGCCTCGGATCGACACCCCCGTTACACCCCACAGCGGCACGCCCGCCGCCTCTACGGAAGGACCCCTCATGACCCTCGTCGTCACCGGAGCCACCGGCCACCTCGGCCGTCTCGCCGTCGAGCACCTGCTCGCCCGCGGCACCGCCGCCTCCGACATCGTCGCCACCGGCCGCAATGCCGCGAAGCTCGAGGCGCTCGCCGCCGACCTCGGCGTGCGCACCGCCGTCGCCGACTTCGAGGACACCGCCTCGCTCGATGTCGCCTTCGCGGACGCCGAGGCTGTCCTGCTCGTCTCCGGCTCCGAGGTCGGCAAACGCGTCGCGCAGCACACCGCCGTCGTCGAGGCCGCCGCCCGCGTCGGCGCGCGCCTGGTCTACACCAGCGCCCCGAAGGCGACCACGAGTGCGCTTCTCCTCGCCCCCGAGCACAAGGCCACGGAGGAGGCGATCGCCGCCGCCGGCATCCCCGCCGTGATCCTGCGCAACGGCTGGTACAACGAGAACTACGCCCAGACGATCTCCGAGCTCGCCACCACCGGCAGCACCCTCTCGAGCGCCGGCGAGGGCCGCGTGGCGAGCGCCGCGCGCAGCGACTACGCCGAGGCCGCCGCAGTGGCCCTGACCGATGCCTCCCTGGTCGGTACCGTGCACGAGCTCTCGGGCGACACCGCGTGGAGCTTCGACGAGCTGGCCGCGCTCGTCGCTGAGGTCGCCGACCGTGACGCCGCGGTCGCGCACGTCTCCTCCGACGAGCACGCCCGCATCCTCACCGAGTCCGGCGTTCCCGAGGGCGGAGTCGGCTTCGTGGTCGGCCTCGACGCGAACATCGCCGACGGCCTCCTCGGCGAGACCGACGGCTCCCTCGCCCGCCTGATCGGCCGCCCCACCACCCCGATCCGCGCCTACGTCCAGGAGCAGCTCGCCCGCTGACCCCGCCGCGCTGCCTCCGCACTCCGCCGCAAGAGCCCGCGGGTTCGACGTGCGCAGCGCGTGCAGCGTCGGCAGGAGCGTCGACGCCCGCACCAGGGCGAGCCGTCACGTCTGCAGAGCCTGAACGGGCGTCACGGACACGGCGCGGCGGGCCGGGACCAGCGCCGCGACCACCGTCAGCAGCACGGTGGCCAGCACCAGACCGAGAACCAGACCGGGCGGGACGACGGGTGCCGTCGCGACCACTCCGGGTAGCGAGGCGAGGAAGGACAGCGCACCCGCCCAGCCGTAGGCGATCCCCAGCGCGAGACCCAGAACGACGGCCGTGATCGACGTGGTGGCTGCTTCGATCACGATCGTCCGGCGCACCTGAGCGCGGGAGAAACCCAGCGCGCGGAGGAGCCCGATCTCGCGCCGACGCTGCAGGACGCTGATGGAGAGGTCGTTCACCACTCCGATGCCCGCGAGCAGAGCGCTGAAGGCGACCAGCCCGAGCCCGAGTGCACTGACCTGCTGCACGACATCGTCGATCCCGATGTAGTAGTCGGGTCGCGCGGCGATCGCCTGATCGAGGATGCCGCGGAACGTTGCCAGCGCCACCGAGAAGGCGGTCACGACGGTGACGCCGATGAACACCCCGGTGGTGGCTCGGGTACTGCGGTCGGGGGAGCGGAGTGTGTTCGCGCGGGCCAGAGCCGCTTCCGGACGCGATCCGAACAGGCGGCTCACGAGGTGGAGCGAGCCGGGGAGGATCGCGTGCGCCCCGAGGATGATGCCGGAGAAGGAGGTGAGACCGCCCACCAGCGTGAGGAGGACTGCGCCGTAATCGACCGTACCGCGCAGCACGCCCAGCACGATCACGGCGAAGCCGACGAGGACGAGCAGGGCGGCGACCGTGTTCGTGACCGGGCGGCGCCGACGCGAATCGATCGGTGCCTCTTGCGAGGCGGCGAGGGCCTGAAGGGGCGACACGGTGAGCACCTCGCGCGACCCCGACCAGGACGCGACGATCGTGACGGCGACGACGCTCAGGAGCGGGAGCGCGACGACGACGGGAATGTTCGGAGCCAGGAACGGGGCTCTGGCGGCGACCGAGACGGCCGCGAGCAGGGCCAGGCCGAGTCCAAGGCCGCCCCCGAACCCGAGCACCGCCCCGGCGATGCCGATCAGTGCCCCCTCGCGGATGAAGACCCGGCGCTGGGCGCGGGCGGTGGAGCCCAACAGGCGCAGGAGAGCGATGCTCTGCACCCGGGTCGAGACGGTGGCGGCGACGGTGTTGGTCGTCACGACGCCGCCGATAAAGGCGGCGATGCAGAAGAAGACGGGGCCGAGGACGGCGAGGAGCTGCGGAACGAGGTGGCTGCTGCTGGTGCTCGGCGCCTCGCGCATGATCGCGTCCACGCCGGCCAGGACCGTGACGAGAGAGGTTCCGAATGCTGCTCCGACGGTGGCGACGAGAAGGCTCGATCGCTGCTCGCGCAGGGTCTGTCGTGCGGTCATGGGTGATCTCCGTCATGGTGAGGGTGGTGGGGGAAAAGGGGGGG
>NZ_PSWS01000006.1 GCF_002932875.1 Rathayibacter tritici | reverse complement strand
GCAGCCACCCAATTAGTGAGGGTCTGCGGAACCAGTCCGAGCTCTCGAGCGACGTCCGCGACGGATCGCGACCTATCAATCACCTCGCGCACTGCCTCCGCGCGGAACTCCGGAGAATACTTCCCACGGGAACTGGACATCCCGGGCCTTCCTTTCGGTCATCGCGGTAATCCTACCAATTCCGCGGTGGTCCAGAAAGAATGGGGCACCTCACATCGCGCACTGGAAGAACTGGAAAATCCTCAAGACCGGCTATCGCGGACGTCTTACAGAACTTCCCAACCTCATTCGCACCGTCACCCGCCTCGAACTTTACCGACTCGGCTGGTAAATGCTTATGAATAACGCTCTTAGTGATCGCATACACGTGGCTGGATGCTCGTGACAGTGAAACGTTGGATCTCGCGCGAGTGCCGGGATTTGCGCAAATGTTTGCCATCTGGCCGGCGCTTCACCTTCTGGCCCTGATTTCGGTGTGGGGTCGACGGCGACATCGTGCCCGACAGCGGCAAGACCCATGAGATCCGTCGAGGGGATGGTGTTGCTGAGAGGTCGGGTGCTCCGGGAAGTGGGATGACCGCGTACTCGTTCCCACGAAGAAGTGGAGGACCGCGAAGAGTACAGTGTGCGACGCTCCTCGGGAGATGCTCCTCGTCATGGGGTAGACGACGATGCTCAGCATGAAGAGCGTCTTCGCCTTCCGCGTTCGTCGCCGCCGCTCGCGGTAGCGGCTGAGTATTCGTCACCGAGGCTGGCGGGCCGGATGCGGGCCGGAAAGGGACGGGAGGTGCTCTCCACCTCGGTTACAGACACCGTTGTCGCCGCCTAGCGTGGAGGCATGATCGACGCGACGCCCGCGGGCACCCCCACCTACGTCCTCAGTGAGGGACCGATCTGGGATCCGGACACCGCCCGCCTCACCTGGGTCGACATCGAGGCGGGTGCCGTCCTCTCTGCGCCCGTCACCGCCGAGGGGATCGGAGCTATCTCGCGCACCGACGTCGGCGAGCAGGTCGGCTGCGCACTGCCGCTGGGCGACGGGCGGACGCTCATCGCGCTGACCCGGCGACTCGCGATCCTGGAGGTCGACGGCTCGCTCACTCGCGGCTCCGAGCTGCTGCCCGAGGGGCACCGCTTCAACGACGGCACGATCGACCCGCAGGGCCGCCTCCTCGTCGGCTCGCTGACCCTCGGCGAGTCGGCCGGCGACGACGTCCTGCTGCGGATCGAGCACGACGGATCCGTGACGGTACTCGACGAGGACCTGCGGCTCTCGAACGGCCTCGGCTTCTCACCCGACGGCTCCGTGCTGTACTCGGCCGACACCGAGTCCGGCGTCATCCACCGCCGCTCCTACGCGGGCGGCGAGCACGGCGCGCGCGAGCCGTTCGTCGCACAGGGAAAGGGTGTGTTCGCCGACGGGCTGACTGTCGACGCGGAGGGCCGCGTCTGGGTGGCGGTCTGGGGCGGCAGCGGCGTGCGGGTTTTCGAGGCAGACGGTCGGCCGGTCGAGGGCGAGGGCATCAGGATCGACGCGCCGCACTCCTCCAGCATCGCCTTCGCGGGCGAGGACCTGGACGTGGCGGTCGTCACCTCCGCGTCGCGCGACCTCTCGGCGGACGAGCGGGCGCGTCATCCGTTCGCCGGCGGCCTGTGGATCGCGCGGCCCGGCGCCCGCGGTCGCGTCGCCACGCGCTGGGTGGAGGGTCCACTGCCCTAGGGCTGATTGCTCGAGCGGGCCGTCGCCCCACCAGTCGGCTGCCCCAGGAGTGCTCAGGCCGATCCGCGCGTCAGACGGCGGGCGTCGTCGGCTCGCTCGGCTCCGACGCCGGCTGCGGCACCAGCGTCAGCCTCGAGATGCGGTAGCGGTCGGTTTCGGCCACCCGGAGCAGGTGGTCGCCGACGACGACCGAGTCGCCCACCACGGCGACGCGGCCGATCCGGTCGAGGACGAATCCGCCGACCGTCTCGTACGGGCCCTCCGGCAGCTCGATGCCCAACTGTTCCGCGAGGTCCTCGAGGATCATCCCGCCGTCGACGTCGTGCAGCTGCTCGGCGGCCTTCGCGTCGACCGCCTGGCGGGCGCCGTCGTACTCGTCGTAGATCTCGCCGACGAGCTCCTCGAGCAGGTCCTCCAGCGTGATGATGCCGTCGGTTCCGCCGTACTCGTCGATCACGACGGCGATCTGGTGCCCGTCCTGGCGCATGGTGCGCAGGGCGGAGAGCACCTTCGTGGTGCCAGGGACGGCGAGGATCGGACGGGTGATCTCGGCGACGCTGCTCGCGGTACCGGCGCGGCCCGCCTCCGGGAACGCGGACATCAGGTCGCGCACGTGCACGAAGCCGAGCACGTCGTCGAAGTCGTCGCCGACGACCGGGTAGCGCGAGTGCGGCTGGTCAAGGACCGCAGCGTAGCCCTCGGCCACGCTGAGGCCGCCGCGGAGGACGTCGACGTCCGGGCGGGGGCGCATCACGTCGGCCACGCGGCGGTCGTCGGCGCGGAAGATGTCGGTGAGAAGGCGGCGGTTGTCCTCGTGGATCTCGGTGTTGCTCGAGATCATGTCGCGCACCTCGTCGGCCGAGACGCTCGCGCCCTTCTCGCGCGGGTCCGCCCCGAGCAGGCGGACGACGGCGTCGGTGGAGACGGACAGCAGCCAGATGACGGGGCGCATCAGGCGGGCGAGGGTGTTCAGCGCAGGGGCGAGAGCGCGGGTGAACGCGACCGACTTCTGCATCGCAAGGCGCTTGGGGACCAGCTCGCCCAGCACCAGCGACAGGTAGGCGATGACGAGGGTCATCAGGATAAGCGCGACGGTGGACGCGGCGCCAGCGGAGAGGCCGAGTGATTCCAGCGGCGGGACGAGGTCGGGCGCGATGGTCGAGGCGCCGTACGCCGAGGAGAAGAAGCCGGCGAGTGTGACGCCGATCTGCACGGCAGAGAGGAAGGTGTTGGGGTTGCGGACGAGCTCGGCGATCCTCCGCCCGCGCTCGCTGCCGGCCTCGATCGCGCGGACCTGGCTCTCGCGGAGGCTGACGATGGCCATCTCGGTGCCCGCGAAGACGCCTCCGAGCAGGACGAACAGCACAACGAGGCCGATGTTGAGGAGGGTGTCGAGATCCACGCCGACCAGAGTAGGGACGTCAGCCGTGAGAACGCCTCGTGGACTCTCAGGAAGCGCGGCGCTCCCGGGGAATCGGCTGCGCACATGTCGCGGTACTCGCGCTCGATTCCTCCGCCGTCCGGAAAGCCGAGAGGAGAGCCCGTCCGTGCTCAGGACACGTCGGCCGGGCGGACGCCGATCGTCAGCAGGAGGTTCGCGTAGATGCGGCGGTCGCCGGTCGCGATCGTGAGGGCGACATCCGGCGTCCGGGCCGCCGCGTAGAACGCGCGGCGTTCGAGCGAGGTGAAGGGGACGCCGTCGAGCGCGCGGCGGAAGCCGTCCTGTGCCGGGACATCGATGCCGGCCGCGGGGGTCATCACGGTCGCCTCCTCCACGACGATCGCGCTCAGCAGGGCCTCGAGTACCTGATCGACCGTGAGCAGGTCGGGGCGGAGATTGAGGTGCACGAGCTCGGCGTTCGCGCCGAGGGTCGTGCCCGCCGGGTAGTTGCCGTCGGCGAGGAGGATCTGCGAGCCGTGGCCGGCGCGGGCGACGGCGTGCAGGATCCCGGGGTGGAGGAGGGTCGTGGTCAGCAAGAGGAGCTCCTAGAGGTGGTGGAGGTGGGCGGCGGGCAGGCGGTGGGGGACGCGGGCGGGCAGCAGCACCCCGACGGTGCGGGAGCGCCGCGAGCGCCGGCCGCGGGCCCGGTGGCGCGGACGTCGAGCTCGGCCGCCGCCGCCGCCGCCTCGATCGCCGCTCGGTTCTCGGGGCGCACCGGGAGTTTGTTGTCGTGCTTCGAGATCGTCGAGAGCGAGAGCCCGATCAGCCGCCGCAGGTCTTTGTCGTCGGCCACGTCAGAGGGTGGCACCGGGCGAGCCGTAGCCGCCCCAGCCCGGTATCGTGCCGTCGGCGTCCCACAGGTCGAGCCAGTCCGTGCTGCCTGGCCAGAGGAAGACCTGGCCCTTGATCAGCCGGTTATTGCGCTCGGCGCCGCGCAGCGCCTCCTGTTCGTGCTGCGTGAGCACCAGGGAGGCGGCGGCCAGGTTGGCCTCGATCTGCTCCGGTTTGACCGCGAAGGGAATCGGGATGTGGCCGCGGTTCACCGCCCAGGCGAGGCACACGACGGCCGGATGTAGTCCCCGCTCGTCGGCGATCGCCCGCACCGCGGGGTGGTCGATGTCGACGATGTCGTCCTCCATCCGGTCGCGTTCGGGCCGCGACGGCGAGCCCAGCGGCGAATAGCCGATCGGCTGGATGCCGTGGTCGAGGCAGTAGCGGAACAGCTCCGGCTGCTGGAAGCAGGGGTGCAGCTCCATCTCGTTCAGGTGCGGGGCGATGCGGACGTCGGCGAGGATCCGCTCGAGCTTGGGGATCGTGACGTTGGAGGTGCCGAGGTGTCGGACGAGGCCTCGGTCGACCAGGCTCTCGAGCGCGCGCCACGTCTCGAGGAACGCCTCGTGGACGTAGGGGCGGGCGAGCGGATCGCGTGCATCGGTCTCGGCCCGCGGCGGGTGGTGGTTGGGGAAGGGCCAGTGCACGAAGACGGCGTCGAGGACGTCGAGGTGGAGGTCGGCGAGCGAGCGCTCGACGGAGGCGACGGCCGCCGCGGGCTCGTGCGCGTCGTTCCAGATCTTCGACATGACGAAGAGTTCGTCCCGGTCGACTCCGGAGTCGGCGATCGCCTGACCGACGCGCGGTTCGTTGCCGTAGACGGTGGCGCAGTCGAGCAGGCGGAAACCGGCGCGGAGGGAGTGCTCGACCGCCAGGCCTACGGTCTCGGCGTCGTAGCGGTCGGAGCCGAAGGTGCCGACGCCGATCACGGGGATGCGGCTGCCGCTCGCGAGGACGCGGTGGCTCGGCGGGGTGGGGGCCATGCGGGTCCTCCTGGTGGGCGAAACGTTGCGCCCTACGCTAGGTGGAGAGAATCGGACCCGTCAACACTCGCGGGCAAAGCTGGCGCGTAACGTTTCGCCTCGCTGTCCGCGTCCGTGCTCGCCTCAGCGAAGCTCTCCTCGCCACTGTCCAAAAGTTGTCGCACTCGAGCTCGAGTGCGACAACTCTTGGACAGTGGCGACCGGCGTCGGGAGGGGCGGGCGACTTTCGGGCAGCGGGGACGACCGTGGGCGAGCACGCCTACCGCGCGCACCCGCGACCTAGGGTGAGGGCATGCATCCGCTCGACGCCCAGGACCCGCTCGCGCACTGCCCCGAGCTGTTCGTCCGCACCCCCGAGGTCCGCTCCTACCTCGACGGCAATTCGCTCGGCCGGCCCCTGCGCGCGAGCGTCGCCCGGCTCGCGCGGTTCGCGGAGGAGGAGTGGGGCGGCCGCCTCATCCGCGGCTGGGAGGAGGGCTGGCTCGAGATGCCGCTCGAGGTCGGCGACGCACTGGGCTCGGCGGCGTTGGGGGCAGCGGCCGGGCAGACGATCATCGCCGACTCCACGACGGTGCTGCTCTACAAGCTCGCCCGCGCGGCGCTCGCCCGCCAGGCGGAGCAGGGGCGCGACGAGATCGTCGTCGACACCGACAACTTCCCCACCGACCGCTATGTGCTCGAGGGCATCGCGGCCGAGACCGGCAGCACGCTCCGCTGGATCACCTCCGACTCCGAGAACGGCGTCCGCCCTGACGACCTCGCCCCCGTGCTCGGCGAGCGCACGGCGCTGGTTCTGCTCAGCCACGTCGCCTACCGCTCGGGCTTCCTCGCCGACGCCGCGGCGATCACCGCGCAGGCGCACGAGGCCGGCGCGCTCGTGCTCTGGGACGCCTCCCACTCCGTCGGCTCGGTGCCGCTGGAACTCGACGTCTGGGGCGCGGACCTCGCGGTCGGCTGCTCCTACAAGTACCTCAACGGAGGGCCGGGGGCGCCCGCGTGGGCGTATGTCGCCTCCCGGCACCAGGGCTCGCTCGCGCAGCCGGTGCAGGGCTGGATGGGCGTGGCCGACATGTTCGAGATGGGCCCCGGCTACCGGCCGGCCGAGGGGATGCGCCGCTTCCTCAGCGGGACGCCGCCGATCACAGGGATGCTCGCGATGCAGGACATGATCGCGCTGATCGCGTCGGTGGGCATGCCCGCGGTGCGCGCGAAGTCGGAGGCGATGACGGCGTACATGCTCGAGCTGGCCGACGCGTGGCTGGTGCCGCGCGGGGTGCGGGTGGCGACTCCGCGCGACCCTGCCCGGCGTGGCTCGCACGTGACGATCGCGCACGAGTCGTTCGCCGCCCTGGTGCCGCGCCTGCAGGCCGAGGGGATCGTGCCGGACTTCCGGCGCCCCGACGGCATCCGGATCGGCCTGTCACCGCTCTCGACCACCTTCGCCGAGCTGGAGCTGGGACTCGCGGCCATCCGCGACTCGCTGGTGTGACGGCGCGGAGGGTCAGCGTGCGGCGGGTGTTCTCGTGCTGGAGCGCCTCGATGGGCCCGGCCTCGGTCATCCGGGGGCGGACGGAGATGGTGAGGCGCTTGGCGAGGTCCAGCAGGTGCGCCCTGGTGGCGTTCGTGTCGACTCCGCCCGCTGTTTCGCCTCCGTGGCCGGAGGGGCCGCTCTCGACCTTGCGCTCCCAGTGGTCGCCGACCTTCTCGTACTCGTGCTGGTGCGCCGCGAACGCAGTGCGGTGCGCGCGCTCACCCTCGCCGTAGCTCTCAACGGCGGAGTCGTGCGCGGCCGACCAGAGCTTCTGTGCGTGCGCGTGCTCGTCTGGGCGCTCGATGGTCGACGGGATCTGATCCTCGCGGGGCACAGCGCCCTCTCCTCCCGTCGCTCCCCACGCTACGACCCGTCCCTCCGCCGTCCACCTCGTTGACGAGCCCCGCGAAATGCCGCTGAGGTACGCCTTCTGTGGCGTAATGCGTACCTCAGTGGCATCTCGCGGAAGGGGGGCTCAGGAGGGCGGGGCTCAGCCGAGCAGGCGGGCGCGGAGGAAGTCGCTGGCGAAGCGGCCGGAGGGGTCCCATTCGGAGCGGAGGGCGCGCCACTCGTCGAGGCGCGGGTAGAGCGGGGCGATCTCATCCGCTGCGGCGAGGAAGTGCTTACCCCAGTGCGGGCGGGCGCCGAGCGGCAGCAGCGCCCCCTCGACGGCGGGGAGGACGGCGTCGACGCCGGCGCGGTCCTTCGCGAACGTGAAGTGCACGCCGACGCTGTCGCGGCCGCCGGCGGGGGAGAGCCACTGGTCGTCGCCTGCCATGGTGCGCAGCTCCGTGATCAGCAGCACGTCGTCGATCCGCTCGCCGATCGCGCGCAGCGCCACGATCGCCTCGCGGATGTTCGTGCGCGGCACCATGTACTCGCTCTGGATCTCGTCGCCCGCGCTCGGCTCGCGGTCGAGGCGGAAGTGCGGCAGACGCTCGGACCAGGGACCGACCGAGCCGCCGAACGGGTTGAGGTTGGAGTCGACGCCCTCGGAGACGGCGAACAGGCTCGCCGAAGCGGCGACGGCGCCCAGGTGGGTCGCGTCGACGTCGGCGACGGATCCTGCGGCCACCTTGGTCTTCAGCCACAGCTGCTCGACGGTCGGCGACGACCAGTGCGTCATGAGGCTGACGCTGTAGGCGGAGGAGGTGATCGCGTCGAAGTCGTCGAGGACGCGGTCCCAGGGCAGGTCGACGAAGGCGTCCTGGCGGACGTCGAAGGTCGGCTGGACGTCGAGGGTCACCCGGGTGACGATGCCGAAGGCGCCGAGGCCGACCACGACTCCCTCGAAGCCGGGCTCGCCCCGGCGGATCGTGCGCAGCGAGCCGTCGGCGGTGACGAGTTCGAGGGCCGAGACGGCGGAGGAGAGGTTCGCGTTGCGGTCTCCTGAGCCGTGGGTGCCGGTCGCGATAGCGCCGGCGACCGAGATATGCGGGAGCGAGCCCATGTTGTGCAGGGCGTAGCCGTTGCTGTGCAGGTGCGCGGCGACGACCCCGTAGCGGGTGGCACCGCCGACGGTGACGGTGCTCGCCTCGGCGTCGATCACGGGGTCGGAGGCGAGGCGCCCCAGGTGCAGCAGGGCGCCGGGGGTGTCGGGCAGGGAGTTGAAGGAGTGCCGGCTGCCGAGGGCGCGGACGCGCTCGTTCTCGCGGACGAGACGCTGCACCTCCTCGACGGATTCCGGCTCAATGATGGCGGCGGCGCGGTACTCGTAGGTGCCGGCCCAGTTGCTCCGTGAGGTCATGCGTCCATTCTGCCGGGTCCGCGCGCCTTTTGTTGTTGCTTACAACGAATCGGATGTCCTGCCGGTCGGGACCCGCCGGAGGATGCGCTGGGAACCGACGCGCGTCGGGTGCTCGCGTCCGGGCCGATGCCGGAGAGCGCCGATCAGCCCCATTCGACGCTGTGCCTCTCCTCCACAGAGCGGTCTCGGGAGAGTTGTCTCAAGCCCCTCGGACCGGCCGCCTCAATGTCGGTGGTCCCTGCTTCACTACAGGTATGACGAATTCGGACGAGGTGACCAAGACGCTCGGCGCGGTTCGAGGGCTCACCGAATTCGCGGCGGGGCTCGCCCGCTCGGCGGCTCCCGTGCTGCTCGCGAGTGCCGTTGCGCTCCTCACTGCCTACCGAGCGTCGCTCCTCGTCCCCGAGTCGTTCGCGGCGGGGAGTCGTCTCTCCCGCAGTGAAGCGGCCGGTCTCGCGGAGCGGTCAATCCGAGCCGAGCTCGCGACGGCGCTCGGGCTGTCGGAGCGCGCGGCGGCACGCCGACTCGAGCACGCGCAGCTGCTCGTCGACGACCTCCCCTGCACCCGCGCCGCACTGGCGGAGGCTCGGATCCTCTGGGAGGCAGGCGAGGTGATCTGCGCCGCCGCCGCGATCCTGCCCTCCGTCTCCCGCGCTGCACTCGACGAGCGAGCGGCCGCGGCGGCGACCACTCAGACGCCCACCCAGCTCCGCCGGACCGTGGCGCGGCTGCGCGACGAGCTGCACGAGGAGCCCTTCATCGAGCGCCATGCTCGCGCCCGAGAGGACCGCAGCGTGTGGGTCGGCGCCGACATCGACGGGATGGCCACACTCTCCGCTCTGCTGCCCGCCCCCGTCGCGATCGGCGCCTACAACCGGCTCGACCGAATCGCCCGCTCGCTCCGCGACAGCGCGGTCGCACACGTGGGTGCGTCCGGGTTCGGTCCGGGCGCCGGCGCAGCGTCCACGTCCGGCGCGTCCGCCAAGGATGGCTTTCGCGGGGACGGCTCCATCGGTGACGGCTCTCGGGGTGACGGCTCCGCGGGTGACGGCTCTCGGGGTGACGGCTCTCGCAGTGATGGCCGCACGCTCGCGCAGCTGCGGGCCGATGCGCTGGCCGATCTGCTCACCGATGGTGAGGTCACCGCGACCGGACCGGGCGGCGAAGGCGAGGGCGGAGCTTCTGCGTTCGTGAGCGGAGTGCGGGCGGAGGTGCGCGTCACTCTGGCCGCGAGCACCGCGGTCGGGCTCGACGACGCGCCCGCCGACCTCGACGGGTTCGGACTCGTTCCTGCCGATGTCGCGCGGGAACTCGTGCGCCACGGCGCCTCATTCACCCGGGTCTTGACCGATCCGGACACGGGCGCGGTCACCTCGGTCGGCAGGACCCATCGTCTCCCGACCCCGCGGATGCGCCTCCACCTTCAGTTGCGGGACCAGACCTGCCGGTTCCCCGGCTGCACCCGCCCGGCCTCGACCGCCGAGGCCGACCACACCGTCGAGTGGCGCAACGGAGGTGAGACCGCTCTCAGCAACCTGGCCTCGCTCTGCGTCGCCCACCACCACGTCCGCCACGGGGACCGCTGGACCTACGTCCTCCATCCCGACGGCACCGCCGACTGGACAACCCCCACCGGCCGCCGGATCACCGATCACCCGTCGGCGCTTCCCGGCCGCGCAGGACTGTTCCCACCGCGCGCGTCCCCACCGCACGCGTCCGCACCACTCCTGTCCGTACTGCGCTCGCCACCGCCAAAACCGAGCTTCGTCGACGCCGCGGCGCCGTTCTGACCCGTGGAGCCGCGCGGTCCGGCCGCGAGTGATGGACGGTGCCGCCGCGTCGCAGGTCCCGCAGGACTGCAGGCGGCGCCGGGCTACTAGTGGGCGCTCGACCTCGGAACGACGAGACCGAGCGAGCCAGCTCTACCGACCCCCTGTCATCGAGTTCGACGCCGCCCGGATCGGCGACGATGTGCCCGGCCGCGCTCAGCGGATGCCGTTGCGGCGGGGCGGGCGCTGGCGCGGGGTCTTGCGGGCGGTAGCCGCGGCGATCGCGGTGGAGGGAGGTGGAGGGAGGTGATGGTGGAGGAGGACAGCGGGCTCCTCGTCGACGAGGCTGCGCGTGCGGCGCGTGCGCCACTGCAGCTAGGTGAGGGCGAGGGAGACCAGCAGGATGACGTCGAGCGCGACGCCGTAGCCCTGCTCGCGCACTGGGAAGCCATTGCGGTACGCGGAGGTCTCGAGCACCGAGGTTGACAAACCTGTACCGCTATACCGCTGTACCGCTATATCGCTGTACTGCCTCCGCCGACGAATGCCTCCTCGAGCTGGTCCTGCGTCGCGACCGAGATCGTCGCGGCCTGCTCGACGAATACGGGCATCAGTGGCGTGGTGGCGGCAGAGCCTCTCACGCGCGCGGGAGCGTCACGCGGAAGCGCGCGCCCACCGGACCCGCCTGCGCCACGAGGTCGCCGCCGAGCGCCCGAGCCAGCCCGCGCGCGATCGGCAGGCCCAGGCCCGAGCCGCCGTCGGCCCGGTTACGGGCGTCGTCGAGGCGGACGAGGCGGTCGAAGACGCGCTCGCGGTCGGCTTCGGCGATGCCGGGGCCGTCGTCGTCGACGGTGATCGAGACGGAGTCGGGCGCGGCCTCGACGGCCACGTCGATCCGGGCGCGGGCGAAGCGGGCGCCGTTCTCGAGGAGGTTCCCGAGCACTTGACCGAGCCGGTCGGCGTCGGCGCTGACCAGCGGCAGTTCGGCGGGCCGGTGCAGCTCGATCGCGAGGTCCGGGCGGCGCAGCTCCTGGAGCTCGATCGCGGCCTCGGCGACGCCGGCGGGGTCCAGCGGCCGCGCCTTGACGGCCAGGCCCTCGTCGAGCCGCGCCATCAGCAGCATGTCCTGGATCAGGCGGCCCGCGCGCAGCGACTCCCGTACGACGTGCACCGACAGGCGCTCGCGCTCCTGCTCCCCGCCGTCGGCCCGCACGAGCGCGTCGGCCGCGGCCTGGATGCCGGTGACCGGCGTCCGCAGCTCGTGCGCGGCATCCGAGACGAAGGCGCGCATCCGCTGCTCGGCTTCACGAGCCGTCGCTTCGGCGGCGAGGGCACTGCGCTCGGCCTGTTCGAGATCGTCCAGCATCTCGTCGAACGCAGTCGCGGTGCGGCCTAGCTCGGTGCGCGGCCGGGAGGGGCGCAGGCGCCGCCCGCGGTCGCCGTGCGCGATGTCACGGGCCACCTCGGTCATCCTTTCGAGGGGGCGGAGGGTCGCGCGAACGACGACGATCAGCGCGAGTGCGGCGAGCACCAGGAACACGGCCGACGCGGCCAGCAAAATCCCGTTCAGCTGCGCAAGGGTGCTGCCCACCGAGCCGGCCTCGCTGGTGAGCGCGAGGCGCGTGCCGTCGCTGAGGGTCGACTCGAGGGTGATCAGCTCGTCGTCGGCGCTCACGCTGCTGGAGACGACGGTGACGGCGGCGGCTCGCGGGCGTGCGGTGTCGGAGGGGGAGCCCGGGCCGGGCGGCGAGGGCGGCTCGACGAGCGGATCGGCGGCGCCGGGGCGGAGCCGCAGCTCCTCCGGGCTGGGGCCGGCGACGACGTCCTCGCCCTCGGGGCTCGTGATCCGCACCGAGACGCCCTGCGCCGAGAGCCGGGAGGCGAGCGTATCGTCGGGGATCGAGCCGACCAGCGCAGCCGCGGCGGAGGCACGGTCCTGCAGCCGCTCCTCGATCTGGTCGCGCAGGCGCTCGCCGAGCACAGCCTGCACGGTCGCTGAGAGCGCCAGCAGCAGCACGGCCAGCAGAGCGAGCACGGCCAGCACGGTACGCAGGCGGAGTGAGCCCGTGCGCAGGGAGCCTGGCTCGGCGCGGCTCACGCTTCCACCCGGTAGCCGAGGCCGCGAACGGTGTGCACGAGCCGGTCGCCGTGCGCCTCCATCTTCTTGCGCAGCGAGCTGAGATGCACCTCGACGAGGTTCGGATCGACGTGGTCGTACCCCCACACCTGCGTGAGGATCTGCGTCTTGGTGAGGGTGCGGCCGCGGTTACCGGCGAGGAAGGCGAGCAGTCGGAACTCGGTGGCGGTGAGGTCGAGGGTGACGCCGCCTCGGCGGGCGCGACCCGACTCCGGATCCACGACGAGATCGCCGATCTCGATGACGGAGGGGATGCGGCCTCGACGGCGGAGCACGGCGCTCACCCGTTTGACGAGCTCGGCGAGCACGAACGGCTTCACGACGTAATCGTCCACGCCCTCGTCGAAGCCGCGAAGACGGTCGTCGACGGCGTCGCGGGCGGTGAGCATGATCACGGCCGCGTCGCTGCTGCGTCGGATCCGCTCGGCGAGCGCGATGCCGCTCGGGCCGGGGAGCATCCAGTCGAGGATCACCAGGTCGGGAGCGAAGGTGGTCAACTCGCGGGCGAGGTCCTCTCCGGAGACGAGTCCGCGGACCGCGAAGCGCTCGCTCCGCAGCGCGGCCTCGACGGAGGAGCGGATGGCGTCGTCGTCCTCGATGAGGAGCACGCGGGCGGAGGAGGACATGCGCTCGAACCTAGGGGCAGCGGATCGGGGCGCACCAGGCGTGTGCTGTGGAGGGCCTGTTCTTCAGTGCTGCTTCAGATTCGCCTTCGAGTCTGACAAGGAACCGGCCGCAACCGATCCCGAACGGGGTCGGCACCGGGCCGGAGCGAGGAGACAGCCATGACTGAGTCGACCACCCCCGCCGAGAAGGGCTCGAGCTTCGGGCCGCGCCGTACCAAGAAGCGCGCGCTGGGCATCGGCATCATCGCCGCCGGCGCCCTCGGACTCGTCGCGTTCGGCTCGACCGCGGCTTTCGCCGCGCCGCCGTCGAGCCCGCCGACCGCCGCTCCTGCTGAGGGCACGGCGCCTGGCCTGCCGGAGCCTGGCCTGCCGGAGCCTGGCCTGCCCGGGCCTGGACTGCCGGAGCTTGGCCAGTGCGGCCCTGCCGGACCCGGTGCCGCGGCGCTGCCGACGCCGCCCGCGGACGGCTCGGCCCCGACGCCTCCGGCTGACGCGCCTGCGCCTCCGGCTGACGCGCCTGCGCCGCCTGCGCCTCCGGCCGACGGTGCCCTGCCCACGCCGCCCGCTGCCGTTGACGGCACGGCGCCGACCCCACCCGCCCCCGGCGAGTGCGGTCCCGCCGGACCCCCCGCTCCGCCGGCTCCGGCTGACGGCCTCACGCCCTCGGCACCCTCCGCGCCCTCGGCTCCCTCGGAGAGCACCACACCCGACACCGAGGACGCCCCCACCGGCAGCTGACCCCGTCGAGAAAACCCCGACGGCCCGGCGGACCACGTTCCCGGGCCGTCGGCGGCCGTCAGCGCGAGAGGCCCGCCGCCGCCGAGCCCCAGGCGGCGAGGACCGCGCGCACGCGCTCGTCACTCGCCAGCGTCAGCGCCTCGGTATAACCCTCTTCCAGGACCTCGTCGATCCGCACCCGAGCGCCCGTCTCGGAGGAGCGGACGGCCGCCTCCACCATCGCGAGGCTCCGCACATTCGCGTGCACCTCGCCCGAGGGCACCGCCCCGGAGCCCAGCACTCGCACGAACTCGGCGAGCGAGCCGGCGATCTCCTCGGGCACGGGCACGGGCTCGAGCGACGCGACCTGCACCGCCTCCGACTCGCGCGACTGCCATTCCGGAGCGCCGTCGCCGTCCCAGTGCGCCGTGCCGCCGACGCCGTTCACGCGCCAGTCGCCGTTCCACGACGTCTCAAGTCCGTCGGCGCACCAGCTGCCGGTGTAGTTGAAACGCACGCCGCCGGCGAATTCGAACACCGCGCTCGCCGCGGCTCCGTCGGCGTACCAGCTCCAGTGCGGGTTGTACTCCTCGCAGTAGACCGCGACCGGGTCGTTGTCGAGCAGGTACCGCGCCGCGTCGAACGCGTGGATCGCCATGTCGACCAGCAGCACATGGTCCATCTCGTCGCGGAAGCCGCCGAAGCGGGGCGCCTTCGCGAAGTGCACGGAGGCAGTGCCGAGCTGCCCGAGCCCGGCGATCTGCTCGCGGAAGGCGGCGATCGCGGCGGAGTAGCGACGCGACTGGCTGGTCATCAGCAGCCGCCCCGACGCCTCGGCCGTCGCCGCGAGCACCAGCGCCTCGGCGATGGTCGGCGCGATCGGCTTCTCGGAGAGCACGGGCAGCCCGGCGAACAGCGCCTCCGAGCTCACCGGCAGGTGCGCGCGCGGCACGGTCACGTTGACCACGGCGTCGGCGCCGGTGCGCGCGGCGACCTCGGCGACGGAGGTGCCGACCGCGACCGGGCCGACCCCCTCCTCCTCCGCTGCGGTCGTGGCGAGGGTCACGTCGAGGTCGACCAGGCCGATCAGCTCGGCGTCGGGGGAGTCGCGGATGGTGCGGATCCAGGCGCGGCCCATCGCGCCGGCGCCGACCTGGACGAGGCGGAGAGTCATCGAACCAGCGCCCCCTCGTAGTCCTCGCCGTTGTCGAAGTCCTCGGTCTCGTAGCGCTGCAGCACCGGAAGGCGGCGCTCGGGACGCGAAGAGCGCGCCCACTCGACGCCGTTCGCGATCACCCGGCGCACCTCGGCCTGGTGGTACACGGGGTAATCCTGGTCGCCGGGGGAGAAGAAGAAGATGCGCCCGTGGCCGCGCTTCCAGGTCATCCCGGAGCGGAAGACCTCGCCGCCCGTGAAGGTCGAGAGGAACACGAGTTCGTCGGGCACCGGCACGTCGAAGAACTCGCCGTACATCTCCTGCTGCGGGATCACGAACGGGTGCGGGATCCCCTGCGCAATGGGGTGCGTCGGGTCGACGGTCCAGACCAGTTCGCGGTCCTGCTCCGAGCGCCAGCGCAGCGTGCAGGTGGTGCCCATCAGCGTGCCGAAGATCTTCGACCAGTGTCCGGAGTGCAGGACGACGAGACCCATGCCCGAGAGGACGTGGCGCTGCACGCGGGCGACGGTCTCGTCCGAGACGTCGCCGTGCGCCATGTGGCCCCACCAGACGAGGACGTCGGTGGCGTCGAGCACCTCCTCGGTGAGGCCGTGCTCGGGCTCGTCGAGCGTGGTGGTCGAGACGGAGGCGCGCTCGCCGAGGTTCTCGCGAATGCCGTCGGCGATGGTGCTGTGCATGCCGTCGGGGTAGATCGCGCGGACCTTCTCCTCGATCTGCTCGTGGCGGTTCTCGCCCCAGACGAGAACGCGGACGGGGGAGGAGGGTGTGGTCACGGTGTTCCTTCTTCGACGACGGGGGTTAACCGCTTTACCGGCTGCGTCTCCTACGATGCGGGAGGCGTTCGCCCCGCGTCAACTCCAGCCGGGCGGCGCGAGCGGAGGAGACGCGGTGGCCACGATGAGGGACGTCGCGCGCCTGGCCGGCGTGTCGATCGCCACGGTCTCGTTCGTGGTCAACGACACCAAGCCCGTCTCGCCCGAGACCCGTGAGCGAGTGCGCGCCGCGATGCGCGAGCTCGGCTTTCGCCCGCACGCCCTGGCCCGCGCCCTCGCGCGCCGCCGCTCCGGGATCATCGCGGTCGTCTCTCCGCTGGCCCCGAGCCGACCGCTCACCACCGCCACCTCGTTCCTGCTCGGGGCCGCCGAGGCCGCGGCTGAGCAGGACTACTCGATCGTCCTCTGGCCGACGGTCGGCGGATCCGAGCGCCTGGCCGACCTGCGCGCCGACGGGCTGATCGACGGAGTGGTGCTGATGCAGGTCACCACCGAGGACGAGCGCGTGCCGATCCTGCGCGACTCCGGGACGCCCTTCGCCCTGATCGGGCGCACCCGCGATCCGTCGGCCCTCGACTGGGTCGACATCGACGTCGAGGGGATGGTCGCGGAGGCGCTCGGCCGCCTCGCCGGGCTCGGGCACGCGCGGGTGGCGCTCGTGCTGGGCCCGGACCGCGACCTGGCGGCCGACTTCGGGCCGTATGTGCGGGCGCAGGAGGCGTTCTCACTGGCCTGCGCGGCGCGCGGGATCGACGGCGTGCTGCTGCGCTGCGAGGAGTCGCCCGCCGGCGGCCGCGCGCTGGCCCGCTCGTTCGACCACGACTCCATCACCGCCACCGCGACCGCCGCCGTGATCGTGAACGGAGGCGCCGCCGTGGGCTTCGCGCACGAGCTGCGGCATCGCGGTGTGCGCGTCCCCACGGACCTCTCGATCGTGCTGCTCGCCTCCGATCCCGACGTCGCCGACCTGGCCGACCCGGCGCTCGACCTGCTCGTCGCGCCCGGCCACGAACTCGGCCGCCGCGGAGTGGAGGCGCTGCTCGCCCGGCTGGCCGACCCCGACGCACCGCTGCTTCAGGAGCGCATCGGCGGCCCCTGGCGCGCGGGCGGCTCGACCGCAGCGCCGCCTGCACTGTGATACCGCTCCGTCGGCGGTGCCTCACGCCGCTCGAGCGGTGTCTCGGCAAGAAATCCTGCGTGGCTACGGGACGATCGAGTCGATGTACCCGCGGTCGACACGCACGGCGGCGCCCGTGGTGGCCGAGGCGAGTAGCGAGGCGAGGTACGCCACCATGTGGGCGATCTCCTCCGGCTCGATCAGGCGCTTGAGGAGCGACTGCGGCCGGTGCACGCGCATGAACTCGCGCTGCGCCTGCTCCCACGGCAGCTCGCGGTCGACCAGCTCGTCAAGGAAGTCCTCCACGCCGCCGGTGTGCGTCGGACCGGCGAGCACAGTGACCTCGAAGTAGCGGCGCCACTCGTCGTCGTCGATCGAGAGCGGATCGGCGGAGCCGAAGATCCCGAGGTTGCACCCGCGCCTCCGCCACCGCCGCCGTGACGGCCTCGATCGCCCGGCGGATCGACCGCTCCGAGCGGGCGTTCATCATCACCTCTGCCCCCGCCCTGGCTCTCCCTCCTCACCCCGAGTGGTGGCGCCCGATCGGCAGCACCAGCGGCGTCCGCGAGACCGGGTCCTCGATGACGCGCGACTCCATCCCGAAGACCGCGCGCACCGTCTCCGGCGTCACCACCTCGGCGGGCGTGCCCGAGGCATAGAGGGCGCCGTCGCGCACGGCGACGAGGTGGTCAGCGTAGCGGGCGGCGAGGTTGAGGTCGTGCAGCACGATCACGATCGTCGTGCCGCGCGAGCGGTTGAGGTCGGTGAGCAGGTCGAGCACCTCGACCTGGTGCGACACGTCGAGGTAGGTCGTCGGCTCGTCCAGGAGGAGCACGTCGGTCCGCTGGGCGAGGGCCATCGCGATCCACACCCGCTGCCTCTGCCCGCCCGAGAGCTCATCCACGGGGCGGTCGGCGAGTTCGAGCGTGCCGGTGTCGCGCAGCGCCTCCTCGACGATCGCGTCGTCATCCGATCCGGAGCCGCGGCCGAACAGCCCCCGGTGCGGGTAGCGGCCGCGGGCCACCAGGTCCGAGACGGCGATTCCCTCCGGAGCGATCGGGGTCTGCGGCAGCAACCCCACCTGCTGCGCGACCTGCCGGGTCGGGAGCCGGTGGATGGCGTGGCCGTCGAGCAGGACGCTCCCGGAGCGCGGAGTGATCAGCCGGGCCATCGCGCGCAGCAGCGTCGACTTGCCGCAGGCGTTCGCGCCGACGATCACCGTGATCTCACCGGGCGGCACGGTGAGCGAGAGCCCGTCCACCACCACGCGCTCGTCGTAGGCGAGGGTGACCGCGTCGGCGGCGAGGGTGTGCGGGGCACGGGTCACAGGGAGCCTCCTGAGCGGTTACGGCGGGCGAGGAGCCAGAGCAGGAAGGGCGCGCCGAGCGCGCCGGTGACGACTCCGACGGGGAAGCGCGCGCCCGAGAACAGCGCGCCGACGACGTACTGGGCGAGCAGATCGGCGGCGAGCACCACGACCACGCCGACGAGGGCGGAGGGGATCAGCAGCGTGCGCGCGCTCGGCAGGATCCGCCGCGCGATCGGCCCCGAGACGAACGCGACGAACGCGATCGGACCGGTGGCGGCGGTTGCGACGGCCACGAGCCCCACGCCGACCGCGAGCAGAGCCAGCCGGCTGCGCCGCACGTCGAGCCCCAGCGCGGTCGCCGACTCGTCGCCGAGCTGCAACACGCCGAGCCGCCCCGAGAGCAGCAGCGCCAGCGGCACCAGCACGAGCATCGCCAGCGCGAGAGGGGGGACGGACGGCCATGCCGCGGAGTTCAGGCTGCCGGTCAACCAGCGCAGCGACTCCTGGACGTCCTCGACGTCGGCGCGGGTCTGCACGTAGGCGATCACGCTCTGGAACATCGCCGCGACGCCGATGCCGATCAGGATCAGCCGCGCCCCGATCACTCCGCCGCCCTCCGCCAGCCCCGCGATGAGCAGCGCCGTCGCGAGCCCGGCCGCGACCGCGAGCACCGAGACCGCGCCTCCGGAGAGCCCGAAAAAGGCGATCGCCACCACGGCCGCGGCGCTCGCGCCCGAGGTGATGCCGATGATGTCGGGGCTGGCGAGGGCGTTGCGCAGCATCGTCTGGAAGATCACACCCCCCATCCCGAAGCCGACACCCACCAGGACTGCGGTGATCGTGCGCGGCAGCCGCAGCGTGCCGACGGTGAAGGAAGCACCCGGCACCGTCTCCCCGAGGATCACGCGAACGACCTGCGGCACCGAGTAGACGGTGCTGCCGACCGTGAGCGAGACGACGACGAGCGCCAGCGCGAGCACGAGGAGGACCGCGCAGCCGAGCAGCGTGCGTCGGTGGCGCACACTGCGGCCGGCAGCGATCGCGACTACGCTCACAGCGCCCGCACCCTTGAGCGACGCACGATCGCGATCAGCACCGGGGCGCCGATCAGCGCGGTGACGATGCCGACCTCGACGTCGCTCGGCCGGGCGATCACACGCCCGACCACGTCGGCGACGAGCAGCAGCAGGGCGCCGAGCAGAGCGGAGGAGGGCAGCAGCCAGGCGTGCGCCGGGCCGGTGACGCGGCGGGCGAGGTGCGGGACGACCAGGCCGACGAAGCCGATCGGGCCGGCAATCGCGGTCGCGGCTCCGCACAGCAGCACCGCGGCCAGCCCCGCGACCAGGCGGATGCGCCCGACGCGCCGGCCGAGGCCGGTCGCCAGGTCGTCGCCGAGCGCCAGCGCGTCGAGCCCCCGCGCGCTCGACAGGGCCAGCACGGCTCCGACCGCCAGGAACGGCAGGACCTGCAGGATGCTCGCGGTCTCGGCGCCGCCGACTCCGCCGACCTGCCAGAAGCGGAAACGGTTCAGCGTCGTCTCCTGCGTGAGCAGGACGGCGCTGATCAGCGAGGTGAGCGCGGCGGCGGTCGCGGCTCCGGCGAGGGCGAGCTTGAGCGCAGTGGCGCCCTCGCGGCCGAGCGAGGCGACCGCGTAGACGAACGCTCCGGCGGCCGCCGCCCCGAGGAACGCGAGCCAGATGAACTGCGGCAGGCTCGTCGCGCCGACCCCGGCGATCCCCAGGACCACCGCGAGCGAGGCGCCGGAGTTCAGGCCCAGGATGCCCGGGTCGGCCAGCGGATTGCGGGTGAGGCCCTGCATCACGGCGCCCGCGAGCCCGAGAGCTGCGCCGACCAGGATCGCGAGGATCGTCCGCGGCACCCGCCCCTGCACCGCCGCGTCGACGATCGACTCCGGATCGGGCGAGGTCAGCGCCGGCCAGACCTCGGCCAGCGGGATCTCACGCGAGCCGTACACGAGCGAGAGGACCGACGCGACGGCGAGGCCTATCACCGCGAGCGCGATCAGCAGCTCCCGGGATGGTGCGGTGCGGGTCACGACACCTTGTCGGCGGCCGCGGCGAGGCCGGCGGTGTACTCCTCGAGCACCCACGGGATGCTGAGCAGGTTGGGCGAGGAGGTGGCCATCGCGGCGGAGGAGCCGTCCTTCAGCACGTAGACGGAGCCGCGCGCGACGGCGGGGATCTTCGAGAGCAGCGGGTCGGCCTGCAGGGCGGCGAGGGTGGTGTCGTCGCCGTAGACGACGAGCACGTCGGCGTCGAGCTGGTCGGCGTTCTCGGAGCTGATGGTGCCGCTGAACGCCTCGGAGTCGCCGGAGAGCTCGGTGACGCTGGGGGCGACATCGAGCCCGAGGTCCTCGACGAACGTCACTCGCGCGTCGTTCGGTGTGTAGTAGGTGAAGGTGCTCGCGTCGGTCGGGTCGTACCAGCCGTAGAGGAATGTGGTGCCCGCGAGCTGCGGATACGACGCGGTGGTCTGCGTGATCGCGCTCTCCACCTCGCCGACCTTCGCGACGGCCTCGTCCTCGAGCCCGAGAGCGGCGCCGTCGAGCTTCGCGGAGTCCTGCCAGGTGGTGCCCCAGGCCAGGCCCGGATATGCGACGGTGGGGGCGATCTGGCTGAGGGTGTCGTAGTCCTGCCGGGTGATGCCGGAGTAGGCCGAGAGGATCACGGTCGGGCGAAGGTCCGAGATCGACTCGAAGGGCACGCCGTCCGTCTCGTCGAACAGGGTCGGAGTCGCGGCGCCGGACTCGTCGAGCGCCTGCTTCGTCCACGCGAGCAGGCCGTCACCGTCCTCATCGCCGTAGGACGCGCGCGTGAAGCCGACCGGGGTCACTCCCAGCGCGAGCGCGACGTCCTGGTTCGTCCAGCTCGTCGCGACGACGCGGTCGGCCGACTCGACGGTGGTGCTGCCGAAGGCGTGGTCGACGGTGACGGGGAGGCCCTCGCCGCTGACGGCGGCGCTGCTCTCGGACGTGCCCACGGAGCCGGCATCGGCTCCTCCCGAGCAGGCGGTGAGCAGCAGCGCGGCGAGGCCGAGCGAGGCAACGGCAGTGCGGCGGAGAGGGGTGCGGGTGGCGGGCACGGCGATCCTTCGAAGAGGTGAGGGGGTTGTGAAGGTTACCCTAACCTAACTGTTCGGTCGGGGCCAGTTGCCGGGCGGATCGGGCGGCCCGACGAAGGCCGGAGTCGTCGTGAGCGCCTCTCAGCGCCGGTGTCCGGCGACCAGGCGGCGCAGGTGCTCGCGGGGCGCGTCGACGATCCGGAGCGGGTCATCGAGCACGAGGGTCGTGCGCTCTCGCCCGTACTCCGGCCAGCCCGGGTCGCCTGTGGCGGCGAACTCCGCCCAGCGCGTCGAGATCTCCTCGCTCAGGCGGTGCGGAGCCGGCCCGATCATCGCGCGCGCGGCGTCGAGGCTGCGGAAGAGGAACGGCAGTTCGAGGGAGTGGGTGGCGCCGCGGGAGTCGTTGACGCGCCATGCGAACAGGGCGGCGTGCGTCGATCCGGTCGCCGCGGCCCGCGCGTCGAGGAGGCGCTGGCTCGGCTGCCGGTAGATCTCGTCTGTGACGCAGGCCTCCAGAGCCTCGGCGTCGGAGGGCGCGCGGCCCAGGTCGGCCGCCAGTGCTTCGCGGTAGGCGGTCGCGTCCCCGCCCGGCAGCACGTCGGCGAGGTGCCGGTCCAGCTGCGCGCGTAGCTCGGGGGAGTCCGGGGCCCGCAGCTCGACGGCGCCGGAGCTCTCGTTCACGTTCGTCGTTACGATCAGGTCCACTCCGCTCGAGGCCCCCGAGGCGATGGCCGACACCGGGTCTTGGGTCAGCAGGTGGCCGTCGACTGCCGCCCGGAACACGGCTACCGTGTTCGGACCCGCCGCCGAGCGCTGGGCGAGCAGGCGGTCCTGCGCCTCGATCAGGCGCGGCCAGGGCAGGTCGAGGAGCTGCTCCGGCGCCGCGCCGAGCAGGCCCAGCAGATCGGCGGTCACGTCCTCGCCGTACTCCCGCGACCCGATCCGCTCGGGGCTCGCGCTCTGCAGTACCGCCCGCGTGAACAGGCCCGCGCTGCGGGGTGCCGCGAGCAGCATCGCGGCCGACGTCGCGCCCGCGGACTGGCCCGCCAGCGTCACCCGGTCGGCGTCTCCTCCGAATGCCGCGATGTCGGCGCGGATCCACGCGAGAGCGGCGAGCGTGTCGTGCAGGCCGAGGTTCGCGCAACCGCGGAACTCGTCGCCGAGGAGGTGATCGAGGGTGAGGAAGCCGAGCGCACCGAGCCGGTGGTTGAGCGCCACGACGACGGTGCCGGTCCGGGCGGCCAGGCGCGCTCCATCGCAGAAGGGCTCGGCGTTGGAACCGGCGACGTGCAGCCCGCCGTGGATCCAGACGAGCACCGGTCGATCCGCCGCGGTCTCGGGCGTCCACACGTTCACTGTGAGGCAGCCGTGCTCGCTCCCGCCCGCGGTCTGCGGGGCGGCCGGACCCGGGTCCCTCGCCTCCCGCCGCCCGCTCCAGGGCTGCACCGGCGGTGCCGGGCGGAACCGCGGAGCATCGCCCGCGTAGGGCACGCCGAGGAAGGCGCGCGCGACCCCGTCCGGCGTCTCGATCCTCCGCCCGCGCAGCCGCCCGGCCGAGACGACGGCCTCAACCATCGCGCGGGTCGCTCGAGAGCTCGACCATGCCGTCACCTCCTCTTCCGCCCGTCAGCGTAGGGGACGGCGCCGACGCTGATCGGCGCTGGCGCTGATTGATCCCGGGCGACGGCGAGGCGCGGACGAGGGCGCACGAAGCCTGGCCCCTCAGGGCGCAGGGCGGAAGGGCTTGCCGGGATCCGCGGTGGGGGATTGGCTAGGGGCAGGAGAGAGAGGTGTCACCCATGACGCAGACCTTCCCCGCCTGGTTGCGGGATCAGCAGAAGAGGGACGACGAGGTCGGCCGTTTCGCGCACGCCTTCGGGTCCCGCGACGACCTGCCCGAGCACGGTGGCCGCGCGATCTACGACGGCTATTTCGCCAGCGAGCCCGAGTCGGCCCAGGCCGACCTGGACCGCGCCTGGATGGAGTTCGAGGCGCACCCCGAGCCGTCCGCCACGTCCGACCGGCCGGAGGGACTGCGATGAGCGAGCAGACCCCGAGCCCGGTCGAGGACCCGGATGACCAGGCCGACAAGCCCTCGCAGGCCGAGGGCTGAGTCGCCGGGCCGCGTCAGTGCTGGGCCGCGTCAGTGCTGCACGACCGCCAGGAGGTCCTGCGCCTCGGCGCTGTCCGGGTAGTGCGTGAGGACGCGCTCCAGATCACGGCGAGCCGGTGTGCGGCGCCCGTCCGAGAGGAGGGTGCTCGCCCGCTCGAGCAGCGCCTCCGCACGGAGCTCGGCGGGTCGGGCGCTGGTGACGGTCGGGCGCACGACGCGGTCGAACGCCTCGAGAGCGCCCGCGGTCATCCCGAGTTCCCGCAGGGCGACGCCGCGGCGAATGAGGACGGCGGCGCAGGCCGCATCGACGTTCTCGATCGGGGCCGAGAACTCGACGACATCGTTCCATCGGCGGCGGGCGGAGTAGAGCGCGGCGAGCGTGGACGCCGCGAGGGTCGACGGCTCCAGCGTCTCGACCGCCGCAGCAGCAGCGACGTGATCCATCGAGGCGATCAGCTCGGCATAGAGCAGGCGCAGGGCGACGGAATTGAGCGGTACTTCCACGTCGAGGCCACCGCTGAGGGGCAGGCGGACGGTCAGTGCGATCCCGTAGCGGCGGAGGAAGGAGTCGGTGGAGGGGTCGTAGCGCAGTCGAACGAGCCAGCACGTGAGACGCAGCGCGCGGTCGCCGTCGGGCGAGTGCAGGGCGTCTCGGACGAGCTCGATGACCGCCGCGATGCGCGAGCCCTCGGGTGAGTCGGCTGTCGCCGCGTGGAGTTCGGAGGCCGGTGCCCCTGTCCGCACCAGCCGGAGAAGGGGCGCCTCCCAGGCCGGGGCGAGCGCGGAGGGGCGGACCAGGCCCGGGCCGCCGGGCATGCTCAACCAGCCGGACAGCCGCGAGCGGCGACCGCCGCGGAACAGCGGTGCGCCGACCGCCCGAAGTCGAGGTCGCGAGAGGGCGCAAAGCTCCCCGCTCCGTCGGAAGCCGACTGCCACGGCCATTTTCCCCCTCCGCACGCGACGACGGCGGACGACCGTCGGACGTCCGATTCTACGCTCCGCGCCGCCGAAGGCCCCCGAATGGGGACCGTAGCGCTGGCGGCGATCGCCCGCTGTCCGCCCCTTGAGAGACCCAGGACCGCCGAGCGGCCGTCCTGACGGGCTTGGGACAGGCTGGGGTTGGTCAGCCCCCGATCGAGTCGGCCGCGCGCAACGGCATCACCTCGGGCTTCTCGGCGGTGCTCTCGATCGCCACGACCGCCCTGTCCTCGGTCGAGCGAAGTACGGCGTCCATGATCTCGAGCACGTGCAGCGCGACGCGGCCGGAGGAGCGGTGCGGCCGGTCCTCGACAATCGCTTCCGCGAGGTCGGCCAGCCCCACTCCGCGCCCGGTGTCGATCACACCGGCGGAGTCGGGGACGACCCGCCATTCCTCGTCGCGGACCGCGACCTCGACCGGATCCGAGAACATGTTCGGGTCCGGGACCGAGATGGTGCCCTCTGTGCCGTAGACCTCGAACTTCGGCGCCCGGCTGCGCCAGACCTCGAAGCTCACGGTGATGGTCGAGGCGACTCCATTCGCGTGCTCCAGCAGCGCGGTGATGTGCGTATCGATCGTGACCTCGATCGGCGTGCCCGCCTTCGGTCCGGTCTCGATCGTGCGCGGGCGATCGGAGCGAGTGGCCAGACCTGTGACGCGCACGACCGGCCCGAAGAAATGCACGAGCGCCGTCAGGTAGTAGGGACCCATGTCCAGCAGTGGCCCGCCGCCCGGCTGATAGTAGAACTCCGGCGCCGGGTGCCAGCGCTCATGTCCCGGCGCGGTCCAGTGCACCTGCGCGGCGATCGGCGTGCCGATCACTCCGGAGTCGAGAGTGCGGCGTGCGGTCTGCACGCCCGTTCCGAGCACCGTGTCCGGTGCGCTCGCGAAGCGCAGGCCCAGCTCATCGGCGAGGTCGAGCATCGGAGCGGCCTCTGCCGGATTCAGGCCGAGCGGCTTCTCGGCGAAGACGTGCTTGCCCGCCGTCAGGGCTCGGGTGCCGATCTCGACGTGCGCCGCCGGGATCGTGAGGTTGAGCACGGCGTCGATCTCGGGATCATCGATCAGTTCGTCGACGGTGAGGGCGCGGATGCCCTGCTCGTCGGCAACCTGCTGCGCGCGCTCCTGGTTCAGGTCGGCGACCGCCACGAGGCGGAGGCCGGGGAAGGTCGGGAGGTTCGCGAGGTACTGCTCGCTGATCTTCCCGACTCCGATGATGCCGACTCTCAGCGGGACGCCCACAGCATGCCCCTCTCGATGATGGTGCGGACGTTCTCGTCCTGGAGGATCTCGACGCGGTGGCCCGGCGTGGAGACGAAAATGCGGCCCTCGCCCCAGAGGCGGGTCCAGATCGCGGGGGAGGTGATCGGGCGCTTCCACGGGTCCCACGGGCGGACCGCCTGGGTGGTCGTGGCGAGCACGTCGTTGTAGTCGTCGTGCAGCACCCAGTACTGCTCGGTGACGAGCTCGAAGTCGGAAATGCCGTGCGTGATGGGGTGGTCGGCGGCGAGGGCCGTCATCTCGATCGTGTGCGGCACGTCGTTGTCCGACTGCTCACCGGTGCGCTCCTCCGGGTGCTTGCCGGGGTGCGAGGCGAACTGGCCGCCGATCAGCTGGAGGTAGTCGGAGTTGTCGCGGTAGGAGTCGGCGATGCCGCCGTGCCAGCCGGCGAGGCCGGTGCCGCGCTCAACGGCTGCGCGCAGTCCCAGGAACTCCTCCCACTGGATGGCGGTCATCGTGTTCGACTGCACGATCAGGTCCACTGTCCGCAGGTAGTCCTCGTCGGCGTACACGGCGGTCGACTCCTCGACGCGCACGTCGTAGCCGTGCTCGCGCAGGAACGGCAGGAATAGCTCGGTCGCCTCGACCGGTTGGTGGCCGTCCCAGCCCCCTCGGACGACGAGAGCCGTCCTGCCAGGGGTAGTCGGAGGCGTCGTGCCGGGTGTGGTCGGAGGGATGTCGGTCATCGTCGTCCTCAGGTGCAGGCGGATCACTCCGCGGTTCGTCGTCGAACAGGACTTGCGCAACTTCTGCGCGGCGGTCTCGGCGTTCGACCATCATGCACCTCGGTTGTCGGGCGGAGCAACCCGTCCGCTCAGTGGACTAGTTGCGAAAGTGGGTGTCCGCTACGGTGGGCTCATGCCCGAGAACGTCGACGCCTCCGGAGCACACCCCCGACCCACGATGGCGGACATCGCCGGCCGCGCAGGGACCAGCGTGCCCACGGTCTCGAAGGTGCTCAACGGCGGCACCGACGTCTCGGAGGCGACGCGGCTGCGCGTGATGGAGGCGGCGCACGAGCTCGGCTACCGACGCCGGCCGCGCTTGCGGCCCCCGGTCGAGGACCCGCACGTTGCCCAGATCGTGGACGTCGTCGTCGGGCATATCGGCGGCACCTGGATCGGCCCGGTCCTGGAGGGTATCGAGGCCGAGGCCTCCGCCGCCGGGGTCGATCTGGTGCTCACCCGCGCCCGCGACGACGGCGCCTGGATCAGCCGCCTCCTCCGCCGTCCCTCGCTCGGCGCCATCGTGGTGCTGGTCAACGTCTCGGCCGCACAACTGCACCTGCTCACCACCGCCGAGCTGCCCGTCGTCGTCGTCGACCCCAGCACCCGGCCCCCGGCCGACGTCGCGAGCGTCGGCGCGACCAACTGGGACGGGGGACGCATGGCCGCCGAGCACCTCCTCGCCGCGGGCCACACCCGCTTCGGCGTGCTCGGCGGCACCCGCACCCAGCTCTACAGCAGCGCCCGGATCGACGGCTTCACCTCCGCGCTGCGCGCTGCCGGGGTCGCCGAGCCGCGCGTCGCCTACTGCGACTGGGACCGCGAACTGGCCCGCGAGGCCGCCCAGGCGATGCTCGCCGAGCCGGACGCGCCGAGCGCCGTCTTCGCCTGCTCCGACGTGATGGCGCTCGGCGTCTACGAGGCGGCCGACGACGCGGGCCTGCGCATTCCCCGCGACCTCAGCGTCATCGGCTTCGACGACGTCGAGGAGTCGGCGTGGGCGACCCCGCCGATGACCACCATCCAGCAGCCCATCGGCGAGATGGGCGCCATCGCCTTCCGGATGCTGCACCAGGCGCACCGGTCCGCGACTCCGCTCGCCTCGGCGACCCGCATGGAGCTGGAGACGCGGCTCATCCGCCGCGCGTCCGTCGCCCCCGTGCGCGCTCTTCCGCCTCCGCGCCCCCACCCGTAACCCCCCGGGTATCGATTCGTCACGAAGGGCTGCCTCCCGGCTGTCGTGACGAGCGTTCGTGACGAATCGGATCAGGAGAGCGGCGGACGAGGGGTCGACGGAGCTCGTACCGACGAACGGATATCCGAAAGGATCGCCCGAGATCGCGAAGCGATCAGCACCTCTACCGACCGCCGCTATCGCTGTCCTTCAAGATCGGAGACGTACGAACAAACACGTGGAGGAATAAATGACGAAAACATCGGATTCGACCCGTGAGGTCACTCTCGGAGGAGACTGGATCATCCCGGCTCACGACGGCTTCGCCCGACGAACACTGGTGAAGGGGGCTGCCTGGAGTATCCCGGCCGTCTCTGTCGCGATCGCGACTCCCGCCGCGGCTGCCTCGAAGGACTTCGTCTGCCCGACTGTGCCGGAATCCTCGGGCTGGACAGGCGCGAGTGGATCGGATGGAGATTCGGGCGGCACCGGCGGCTATGGCTGGACCACTGACGGCACGTCGTGGTGGAACACGAAGGATGCGACCCGGAGCGATTACTACAGCTATTACATCGAGTTCCCGTTCAAGGGTGTCGCAGGCCACTCCTACACGTTCAACTGGTCGGCTTTCGCTAACGGTCCCGGCAATGACGTGTCCTACGCGGCCTATGACGTGCTGATCGGCGGCGGCAAGGTCTACATGGCGTCCACCGACGCCGGAGCCGGAGGGGCGTTCATCGACCCGAACACAGGGGACCCGGTCGCGGCGTCCGCCACGTTCACTCCCGATACTGATGGGGATTACACGTTCCGCTATCGAATCCGGCTCTCGCACCTTACGGATAAGCAGAACGCCAACCACAATGTTCAGATCAAGCGCCCGACGCTGACCTGCTCCTGAGCGCGCACCCTTCCGGCGGAGCGGGTGCGTGAGTCGATGATAAGCTCATGTTTCGCGACAGGTCCCCTCCGCTTCTCCTCTTACAGGTCCGAGTGCTGCTCGACCGCACCGGTAGGGCGCGACTGCGGTACCTGCGGCCGCCCCTCGGCTCCCGGTCGGTCGACGCTGTCTCGCTTCTCCTCTTCTGCGCGTCCCGGCCGGGAGACAGGAGGAACGAGAGGCTGGGACGAATGCTGCGAGCTGATCGGACGGTGTTCTCGAGAGGGGTCGCCCTTTCGGGTGAGCCGGCCGCGACCTGGTTGGAAGCGCTGTGTCGCTCGCCCGATCGACGAGACGACCTCCGGCTCGCTGCAGATATCTATCGATCTCGGGATCTCGCCCTCGCGAGGCTCTGGACCAGCGCCAGTACCGTGACGAATGCGGATTCCCAGTCGGAGGGCGTGTCGATCACGGTGCTCACCGAGGGAGAGATGGTGCTGCGAGCGGGGGGCGACGACCACGTCCTGGAGAAAGGGGATGCAGTGCTCTATCGGTCGGCAAGTCTCGTCTCGACCGCGAGCACCGCTCCCTCGGCCGTCATCGAAATCGAGCTGGGAAGGGGATCAGGCGATCGAGTTGCGCCCGGATTGCTCAGTGACTCCTCGTTCGTCCCGCGGACCGTCAGCTCTGTTCGACCGCTCTCCGTCCTCGTCAATGAGATCCTCGCCGGCCTGGACGAACCGGCTCGGCGTATCAGTCGGCGGATTGTCGTCGCGGTCGAAGCTCTCGCCGCCGATCTCGTCGAGGACACCGATCATGATCTACCGGTTCGGATCAGCCCATCGGACCGGCGCCTCATCGTCGCCGCCCGTCGGACCATTCGGTGCGAGCTCGATGACAGAGGGCTCTCCATCGCGACTCTCGCAAAGGAGATGTCGGTCACGCAGCGGCGTCTGCAGATGGCTTTCGCGTCTCTCGGCACAACCCCCGTGCGAGAGATTCGGATGCGAAGAGCCGATGCTGCGGAGGATCTCCTTCGCACGTACTCGCAGGTCGGGAGGCCGGAGATGGAGCGGGTCGCGCGGCAGGTCGGCCTGCCGAACGCCCGCGCACTTCGAGACCTGCTTGTGGCGTTCGAGAGGACCGTCCCGGGTCACTCCCGCGACAGCGGGCGCTTGGCTGGTCCCGTCCCGGGGTCCGACCCCGCGAGCGCCGTCCGCTCCTGCTCCGAGTGCGCGTCGAGTCCCTGAGCCGGGCACGCCCTGCGGGCCCTCCACTCGTCGTGACTCCCCCTCGTCCCCGGGGAGTGAGGGTTCCGAGCGATCATCCGCGACCGTGTCCGCGCCGGCGGGTCACCCCGCGCTCGCGTCCGGCAGCAGGGCCGGGCACTCGCCGCCCGGCGTGGTCGCTCGTTCGAAGTGCCAGATCTCGTTGGCGTAGATCTGGCAGAGGCCGTAGTCGGCGCCGTGCCGGGACAGCCAGCTGTCCGCCTGCGCGTTGCCGACATCCACGGCGTCGCCGGTGACGTGGCGCGATCGGTCGACGGGCGCTACCAGGCGGCCGGCTTCCTCCTCGCTGCCGTAGCGGCGCACGGCATCGTCGAACAGGGCCTGCTGGTAGCGCTCGCTGCGCCAGCCGTTGGTGATCAGGATGTGGACCTCGTCGCCCGCATCGGCCGCGGCCGCCTGGACGGCTGTGCGCAGAGCCGGGCGAAGCCGGGAGATCGCCGGAAGCTCGTCGGCGAACGGTGAGACCGAGTCTCCGTCGGCAATGAAGCCGTCCTGCTCATCAGGCCCGTCGAGTGCGCTTATCGCGGCTGCGGCAGGATCGTGCCCCTGTAGTGCCATGACGGCCGATCCGCCCGCGAGGAGGCTGAGGGCGACGAGGGCCGAGGCGATGGCGCGGCCGGGGCCGAGTCTGCGCGAGGGGGAGGCGGAGGTGCTGGGTGCCGGATGCATGCTCACAGCACACCAGGACCGCTGTTACCAGGGCATCGTCCGAATCAGCGACACGGGCGATACGCGGATCGTCCGCGCCGGCGCATCGACAGCCGCCGTCAGCCGCGCGGCCCGCGGGCCAGCAGGGCGTGCAGGAGCGGTAGCACCGAGGCGATCATCAGCACCGTCCCGAACCCACCGTCATCCGGCCGTACGACGGCACCCGCGATCAGCAGACCCGCGAACAGCACCGCCGAGATGACGCGGCGGACGGTGCCCTCAAGCCGGTTCAGGCGGCGCTCGATCGTGGGGACGGTGACCGCGAGCTCGCCGTCGTCGAGCGTCGTGACGAGTTCGTCGAGGCGGCGCGGCAGGCGCCAGAGCAGGCCGAGCGTGGCGACAGCCTGCGTGCCGACGTCCTGCACGACGGAGCCGCGCTCCTCGCGGATCAGCTGCTGAGCGTAGGGCTCGACCGAGTCCCACAGGTTGAAGGCCGGGTCCAAGGCGCTGCACACCCCCGAGGTCAGCGACATCGCGCGGATGACCAGCAGGAAATTCTCGGGCAGCTGGAACGGCAGCGCGCGCACCACATCGCCGAACTGCACGGCGAAGTCGCGGAACTCGCGCGGATCCACCTCCCGCAGCTCGGCGAAGCCCATCCCGCCGAACCGGGCGAACAGCTGCGTCAACGCGCGCTCCAGCTCGCGGGAGTCGGCCGAGGGGAGGAGGACGCCGACCGCTCGGGCCGCGTCGACGAGTCCCTTGCCGTCACGGGAGGCGGCAGCGATCAGCATCCGGCGCAGCCCCGCGCGAGTGCTCGGCGGCACCTCGCCCATCATCCCGAAGTCGATGAACGTGAGCCGCCAGGGCAGCTCGGCCCCGGGGGTCGGCGTGACAAAGACGTTGCCGGGGTGCGGATCGGCGTGGAAGTAACCGTTGGTAAAGAGCTGGTCGAACATCACGGCGGCGAAGACCGGAGCGACCTCCCGCGGGTCGATCCCGGCGGCCAGCAGTGCGGCGTGATCGGTGATCTTGATCGCGGTGACGTCCTCGAGGGTGAGGACCCTGCGCGTCGAGCGCTCCCACACCACATCGGGCACGGCCACTCGGGCGTCACCGGCGAAGTCGGCGGCGAAACGGACGGAGTTGGCCGCCTCCTGCAGGTAGTCGATCTCCTCGAGGCTGGTCACCGCGAACTCCTCGACCAGCGCCGGGGCGTCGACGCGGTCCGAGACCAGGCGCACGTGGCTGAGCCAGCCGCCGACCCGGCGCAGCGCCGCGAGGTCGACCTCGACGATCTGGTCGATCCCGGGCCGCTGCACCTTCATGATCGCGGCGGAGTGACCGGTGTCGGCGGCATCGGCGGGGGCGAGCCGGGCGCGGTGGGCCTGCCCCAGCGAGGCGGCGGCAACCGGCGACTCCTCGACTCCGGCGTACGCGCGCTCGAGTACCAGCCCCAACTCGGCCTCAGCCAGCGCCCGAATCCGCGCGAACGCGACGGGTGGGACCTCGTCCTGCAACCCCTCCAGCTCGCGCGTGATCTCGGGCGGCAGGACGTCCAGGCGCGACGACATGAACTGGCCGACCTTGATCATCAGGCCGCCCAGGTCGACGGCGAGCACGTGGAAGCTGCGCGCGAAGCGCCGCATCCGGCCCGGTCGGGTGCGCAGCGCGATCCGCGTGAGCCCGACCCGCGGCAGGAGCAGGTCGAAGAACCAGGTGACCGCGAGGTGCCACGCGGCGAAGCGGAGGATCCGGCGGTAGCGCCGCCGGTCCTCCCGCTCTCGGTGGCCCGGGGCGGCGGGACCCGGGCTGACCGAGGCCACCCGGCTCAGACCTGCGCGAGGATCGCGTACAGGCGGCGGCGCACGTCCTCGAGTTCGGCGACGGCCTTGCGGATCTGCTCGGGGGTGCCCGAGCGTCCCACCTGCGCCGCGGCCTGGGCGAGCTCGAGGCCCGCCTTGGGCAGGGCGCCGAAGTCGACGTGATCCGAGTCGCTCCACGGCGTCGAGATGCCGTGCTCGGCGACCGTCGCGCGGCCGGCGTCGGTCAGTGTGTAGGTCTTGCGGCCGTTCTGCTCGTCGGCCGTGATGAGGCCCTCGTCCGCCAGCAGCTGGAGGGTCGGGTAGACGGAGCCGGGGCTCGGCTTCCAGTCGCCGCCACTGCGCTCTTCGATCTCGCGGATGATCTGGTATCCGTGCATCGGCTGCTCGGCGAGGAGTGCGAGCACGGCGGTACGCACATCCCCCCGGCCGACGCGGGAGCCGACGCGCTTCTCCATCCGGGAGCGGGCCTGCTCCATCGCGCGCCAGATGCTCTCGATGGGTGTGCCGGTGCCGAACGCGCCGGTCGATGACGATCCGTTCATGATGACCTCCTGTTTCTCCGAACGATACTCAACGATATGTGTGGCGACTGTGAGCGACTGCCGAAGTGGAGCGTCGCGGCAGCGGGAATCACCCTCGGCCCGCCTGCAGGCGCAGCCCGGCCAGGAGCAGATCGAGGCCGGAGCGGAACACGTCGAGGTCGTCGTGCGTCGCTCCAGGAACTCCGCCCGGTCCATCCCGCTCTCGAGGAACTCGCGCGGCGGCGGCTGGGCGAGGTCCGCGGCGACTCCGACGACGGAGCTGACGATGGAGGACACGGCGTGGAACCGCTGCCGAGGCGTCAGGTCGAGTGTCATGAGCTGCTGTCCGAGGCGCTCGTATATCGCCATCGAGTTGGGCCGGACTCCAGTGCTCGCCTCGGAGTTCCGGCGGACAGACGCGCCGATCTCACCTCCGAGCCGCTGGATCTGCCGGGCACGCTTCTCACCATCGCCGCGATCGGGCTCGGCTGCTACACCCTGACCAGCGGAGTGCAGAACGGCTGGCTCTCGCTCGTCACGATCGCGTGCGCCGCCGGAACCGTCGCGGCGGTCGCGGGCTGTGTTGTCCGTGAGCGCCGTGCGGCCTCGCCCATGATCGATCTCACGATCTTCCGCGCGGGACCCGTGCGGGGCGCGGCACTCACCCAGCTGGGCGCCTCGGTCGCCTTCGCGAGCGTCCTGTTCGGCCTGATCCTGCACTTCCAGTACGCCTACGGCTGGAGCCTGGTGCGCGTCGGCCTCGCGAACCTGCCCGTGATCGTCACGATGCTCGCGGCCACTCCGATCACCGAACGCCTCGCCGCCCGGCTCGGGCACCGTGCGGCCTGCCCCGTCGGCACCGGGCTCCTCGTCGGCGCGCTCGTCGGGATGGCCTGGGCGGTGGACCGTGGCTACCTCGCGATCGCCGTGATGATGGTCGTTCTGACGGTCGGCCTGCGCACGATTATGACGATCTGCGCGGTCGCCCTCGTCGAGGCGATGCCGGCGAACCGGACGTCGGTCGAGGTGATCGGGACGATCGGGTCGCTCTCGCTCACCGACTCCCGCTCCGTGGAGGAGCCCGCCTCGCAGGCATGACGCAACGTCAGCTGAGAG
>NZ_PSWS01000012.1 GCF_002932875.1 Rathayibacter tritici | reverse complement strand
TCCGCCCTCGGCTTCCGCAACCTCACCAACTACATCGCCCGCAGCCTGCTCGAAACTGGCGGCTTCAGACCCCGACTACACCCTCAATTACGATGAGCCGCATAACCGGTGACGGCTATAGGGTGAAGTATTACATACAGAAGAGCGGGGTCTATTCCATCCAGGTCTACAGCGAACTGTTCTGGACCAACGATGCCCACGCCCTGTTCGAGGCTGTCGCATCTCGCGATTACGATCCATTTCTTGAGGAGTCGCTTCCCGGCGTGTATGTGCCTTTCCCGCGCTGGGATAATCCGATTCGTCCGCTGGGTCGGCAGTGACGTATCCGCGGGCTGCAGCTCGGATTGCTGGGGTTCTTGTGGCTCTCGTCGTTGTGTCGGCGTGTTCGTCGAACGTGATGGCGGAGCGGCGGGATACGGCGGGGATGACGCGGGCGGAAGTGGCGGGTCTGACGTTGGAGGAGGAGCTCGAGCTGAATGCGCAGCGTTACGTGCATGCGCAGGAGTTGTTGCGGGATGCGCAGTTGCGGATCAGTGACGGTGTGTGGAGGTGGAACGGCGGGGAGACGCTGCCCGAGGAGGGGTACAACGGCGGTGTCGGGGGTGGTCTTCCGGGTGGCACAGGTGAGAACAGCTACTACGTTACGTGCACTCGGATCATCGAGCCGCCAGGTGCTCAGGGGGAGAAGTCGGATTTGGATCCGATGGTGGCGTACTTCGAGGAACAGGGGTGGAAGTACTTTGTTCGGGAGACGTTGGAGAGTGCTGATCTGTGGGGGATCACGGGTGACGGTTATCGGATCAACTACTTCATCCAGGCGAGTGGCCAATATTCAATCCAGGTGTACAGCGAATTGTTCTGGACGAATGATGCTCACGTGTTGTTTGATGCGGTCGCGTCGCGGGATACTGCCGAGTTCCCGGAAGAGTCTTTGCCTGGTTTTTATGCACCGTTCCCGAGGTGGGATGCGCCTATCCATCCGCGCGGGCGGCAGTGATCGGATCGGCCGTCGCGCCCCGGAGACGCCGAAGGGCGGCGGGCCCGGAGGCCCACCGCCCTGTCAGCGCCGACGGATCAGCGCCGACCGATCAGCGCTGCACGTCCTCCTGGACGGCGTGCTTGGCCTCGCGGGCCGAGTCCTGCACATCGCCGGCGGCCGAGGAGCCCGCCTCCTTGACGTTCTGCGCGGCGTCGGTCGCGGTGTCCTTGACCGCGGCGAAGGCCTGCTGCGCCGGCTCGCGCAGCTCGCCGGCCGCCTCCTTCGCTGCGTCCGTCACGGTGTCGACGACCGGCTGGGCCTGCTCCTTGACGCGGCTCGCCGCCTCCTTCTCCTTGCTGGACGCAGGGATCAGCGAGGCCACGAGCAGCCCCGCGCCGAAGGCGATCAAACCCACGGCGAACGGGTTGCCCTCGGCCTTGGCCTTCGCCGAGCCGGCTCCGCTCGAGAGCGAGTCTGAGGCATCCTGCGCCGAGCCCATCACCCGGTCGCGGACAGAGCCCACGGCCGCGCGGACCTTATCGGTCTGCCGCTGCGCGATGGCGCTCGGGCTGACCTTTTCAGCCAGTGCGTCGACGTCACCGCCGAGCTCCAGCCGGGTGCGCTCGATATCCGCGCGGATCTGCTCGGGTGTCTTTCCCTGCTCCGGCGTCTTGTTCAGTCCTGCGTCGTACGTCATCGTCCTGCCCCGTTCGGCTTGAGGGTGTCGGGAATCTTCTTGAGGGAGTCGACCGTTTCGGGAGCACCGTCGACCTGCTTCAGGCTCTTGCGGCCCACGGCGTAAAGGATCGCGGCGACGATCGCCCAGATCACGGCAACGACCACTCCGGACCAGCCATTACCGATCAGAGTGCCCAGCCCCCACCAGAGGGCGATCGAGAGGAACAGCACGGCCATCAGTGCGGCGTAACCCGCCCCACCGAGCAGACCCGCTCCCTTACCCGCCTTGCTTGCGGACTCCTTGAGTTCCGCCTTCGCGAGCGCCATTTCCTGGCGGATCAGCGTGGAGAGATCGCGCGAGACCTCACTGAGCAGGTCGCCCAGCGACGTCGAGCCCGCCCGCTCATCGGGCGTCTGCGGCGAGCGGTGGACGCCCGTCGGATCGGTCACAGCCGTCCGCCATTCGGGAAGCCGCCGTCGAGCGGATCAGCGACGGGCTCGGTCGGGGCGTAGTCGCGCTCGAGCGAGCGTGAGCCGACCGTGCCGTAGGCCGAGGCGGCGGGAGCGTCGTACGCGAGCGAGTCGGCGGCGGGAGCGTCGTACTCGGGGCCGTCGGTGCGCCCCGTTGCTGCCTCCTTCTCGTCCTTCGCCTCGGCGGTCAGCGCCCGAATCAGACGTCCGCCCACGAGGCCGGTCGCGGCAGCGATCAGGATGAAGGCGCCCGGCCGGCGGCGCGCGAACGAGCGCACGTCGTCGAGCAGCTGCGACGGGTCCCGGTTTTCCAGCCACTGGGCGACGCCCTGGGCACGGGAGGCAGCCTGCGACACGAGGTTCGCGGCCATGTTGTCCTGACCGCCCTCGCCGTTCGCGAGAGCAGTGAGGTCATCGCTGAAGGCGCGCGCGCCCTTGGCGGCGTTCTCCTTCTGCGAGTGCGCCTGCTCCGTCAGCTGGCTGCGGCTCTGGTCGAGGAGATCCTTGACCTGAACCTTCGCCTCCTGGACGACGTTGGCTGCCTCGTCCTTGCCTGCTGACAGCACGTCGCTCGCGGCCTGCTTCGCATCATCGGCGACGGCGCCGGCCTGCTCCTTCGCGGTGCCGGCTGCCTCCTTCGCGGTGTCGGTAGCGCTGCTCGAGGGGGAGTCGGAGGAGGAGGAGGAGTACGCGCCGAGGGAGGCGGTGTGCGCCCCACTCTCGGCGGGGGTCTCGGTCGCGCCGAAGTTCGCGGCGCCGTCTCCGAACGGAGGTGAATCGGGATCGATGTTCGACATCGTCTGTCCCTTCCAGGATCGAGTGGGGGTAAGTGCGTGCCGGCGTCGCCAGTCTGGGCGGGCGCTCGAACAGCGGAAAGGGCATAGCGAACGACCCTCGAAGCGGCTACCATCCCGCGCCCCCGCGACCGGGTTCGCACGATCGCGCCGAGATTGCTCCCGGCCTTCGTCAAGCCCCTTCTGGCCCTCCAACTGGGCTGCCTAGCGTCGAAGACACAGACCTCGGACGTCCGCGTCCGGCTCCGCCCGGCCACACCGGAAAGGTACGAAAGGTACTTCGTCATGTTCTTCCACCGTCAGGAACTCCAGTTCACGGCCTCCCCCTCCAAGCCCGACGCCGTCTTCGCCCGCCGCTTCCAGGAGGTGCTCGGCGGCCAGTACGGCGAGATCACCGTGGCGATGCAGTACGGCTTCCAGGCCTGGAATTCCCACGATCCGGGCAAATACCGGGACTTGCTGTTCGGCATCGGCGCCGAGGAGTTCGGCCACGTCGAGATGATCGCCGTGATGATCGCGCAGCTGCTCGAGAAGGCGCCGATCGAGCAGTCCGAGGACGCGATGAAGAAGGACCCGGTGCTCGCGGCAGTTATCGGCGGCTCCGACGTGCAGCACGCCATTGTCGCCGGTGCCGGTGTGCGCCCCGTCGACAGTATGGGCAACCCGTGGCAGGGGTCGTACATCACCGCGAGCGGCAACTTGCTTGCCGACTTCACCGCGAACGCGAACGCCGAGATGCAGGGCCGCCTCCAGGTTGCTCGGCTCTACCACATGACCGACGACCACGGCGTGCGCGACCTCCTGTCGTTCCTCCTGGCTCGCGACACGATGCACCAGAACCAGTGGATCGCGGCGGCTGCCGAGCTGCGCGCGGAGGGCAAGGAGGATCTGCCGGTGCCCTCGAACTTCCCGATCTCGAAGGAGGAGCGCTCGGTGTCGTACGAGTACATCAACTTCTCAGACGGAGCAGCGGCCGCCGACGGTACGTGGGCCTCGGGTCCGACCCCCGACGGCAAGGGCGAGTTCAGCTATCGTGTCGCCGAGCCCGGCGGTGGAGTGCCGATGCCGCCGCCCACCCAGCCGGACGAGCGCTTCTACGGCACCGACCCGAAGCCGAACCTGGTCGAGAAGGCGGTCGGGGCTGTGAAGGACGCGGTGACGGGCAAGTGAGCACCTCGCGGATCCTCGGAGCGCTCGGCGCCTCCGCTCTCGCCATCGGGCTGCTGGCGGGCTGCACCGGTGACGCCCAGACTCCGATCCAGTCCGGGAGTGCGGTGCCCACCAGTGCCGACGATGGTTCGACGCAGACGCCCACGAACGCGCCTTCACAGTCGGCCCCGTCGGAGTCCGCCACCCCGGCGACCTGACCGCGCGCCCTCGGCCGGTCGGCTCCGGTCGAGGGCGAGAAGCATGGCAGCCCGGAGGGTGCCCGGGCAAGCCCCTGTCGGCTCTCAGGAAGCGGGCAGTTCAGGGTCCTACGGTCGGGCCAACGATCAGCGAAGGAGGCACCACCATGGGGCTCGATGACAAGATCAAGAACGCCGCTCAGGATATCGCCGGCAAGGCGAAGGAAGCCCTGGGCGACCACAAGAACGACGACAGCCTGAAGGCCGAAGGCCAGAAGGACCAGGCTGCGGCCTCGGTCAAGAAGACCGGCGAGGACGTCAAGGACGTTTTCAAGTAGGTCTGCACACCACGGCGAAGGCGGCGCTCCCTTGACGGGGCGCCGCCTTCGTCGTCTCCGCTACGGCTGCAGGACGACCTTGATGCAGCCGTCCTCCTTCTTCTGGAAGGTCTCGTACAGGGCCGGAGCGTCCTCGAGGGGTGCCCGGTGGGTCACGAGGTCCAGCACGCCGAGCGGATCGGACGAGTCCTCGACCAGCGGCAGCAGGTCGTCGATCCAGCGTTTCACGTTGCACTGGCCCATCCGCATCGTCACCTGCTTGTCGAACATCGACTTGAGCGGCATCGGGTCGGCCTCGCCGCCGTAGACCCCGCTCAGCGAGACGGTCCCGCCGCGGCGTACCAGGTCGAGCGAGGCGTGCACCGCGGCGAGCCGGTCGACGCCGACCGTGTCCATCGCCTTGCGGGCGAGCGGATCGGGGAGCAGGCCGGCCATCGTCTGCGCGAAGGAGCCGACCGGCGAGCCGTGCGCCTCCATGCCGACGGCGTCGAGGACGGAGTCGGGACCGCGCCCGTCGGTCAGGTCGCGCAGCTGGGCGGTGATGTCGTCGGAGAGATCGAACGTCTCCACGCCGTACCGCTCGGCCATCGCGCGCCGCTCGGCCACCGGCTCCACCGCGAGCACACGGTAGCCGCGGTGCACGCCGATCCGCGCGGCGAACTGGCCGACCGGCCCGAGCCCGAAGACGACCAGTGTCCCGCCGTCGGGAACCTGCGCGTACTCCACGCCCTGCCAGGCCGTGGGCACGATGTCGCTGAGGAACAAGTAGCGCTCGTCCGGTAGGTCGGTGCCGACGACGATTGTGTTGTAGTCGGCGAGCGGCACGCGCAGCAGCTCGGCTTGTCCGCCGGGGACCTGGCCGTACATCTTCGTGTAACCGAACAGCGCCGCTCCGGAGCCGTACTCGGTCACCTGCGTCGTCTCGCACTGCGACTGCAGGCCGCGACGGCACGGGAAGCAGTCGCCACAGGCGATGTTGAAGGGGACGACGACTCGGTCTCCCACCCGCAGCGAGGTGATCGCGGTGCCCACCTCCTCCACGATGCCCATCGGCTCGTGCCCGAGCACGTCGCCCTTGTCGAGGTAGGGCCCGAGGAGTCGGTACAGGTGCAGGTCGGAGCCGCAGATCGCGGTCGAGGTGATCCGGATGATCGCGTCGGTCGGCTGCTGGATGCGGGGGTCCGGGACGGTTTCGACCGAAACCTTCTCGATGCCCTGCCACGTGAGCGCTCGCATGTTCGTCTCCGTTCTCCGGCTCGCGCCGGTGGGGTCGGTGTCCCTCCACCGCACACCCGGACGGCGCGGCGCGGGAGGGGCTTGACGGCTCCTCGGGAGTTCTCGGGCCGGATTTCCGGGAGAACGCAGGACGTGTCTTCCACGTTCACCTGACTCACGGCGGCCGGGTGGTGGGATGGGGAGATGGATGCTCTCTACACCGCCATCGCCCACGCCTCCGGTGGAGGACGCGACGGCCACGTCCGCACTGAGGACGACCGGCTCGACCTCGATACCCGCGCCCCGCAGGAGCTCGGCGGTTCCGGCGAGGGGACCAACCCCGAGCAGCTGTTCGCGGCCGGCTACTCCGCCTGCTTCCTCAGCGCCCTGCACGGAGCCGGCCGTCAGCTGAAGATCGACACGACCGATGCGGCCGTCTCGGCCAGCGTCTCCATCGGCAAGAACGACTCGGACGGCTTCGGCCTCGCGGTCGAGCTCGACGTGTACGTCCCGAAGGCGAGTGCCGAGGACGCGCAGAAGGTCGCCGACGCGGCGCACCAGCTCTGCCCGTACTCCAACGCCACCCGCGGGAACATCCCCGTGCAGATCAACCTGGTCGACTGACCCGCCCCTCGTGACGGCCCCTCCCGAAAGTCGGGTAGGGGCCGTCGTCGCGCGCCGATCGCAGCTCGAAGCCGCACCGGTCCGTTAGGGTCCCGCCATGACCGTTGACATCACTCCCGAGGAGTCCCAGGCGCGCGCCGAGCTCGTGCAGATCCGTCAGAGCATCGACAACATCGATGCGGCGGTGATCCACCTGCTCGCCGAGCGGTTCAAGTTCACGCAGAAGGTCGGCAAGCTCAAGGCCGCGCACGGTCTGCCCCCGGCCGATCTCGATCGTGAGGCTCGTCAGATCGCGCGACTTCGAGCGCTCGCCGAGGAGTCGCACCTCGATCCGGCGTTCGCCGAGAAGTTCCTCGGCTTCATCGTCGCCGAGGTCATCCACCACCACCAGCGCATCGCCGACGGCGCCGAGGACTGAGGCGCCGCTCGGGGCGGCACCGCGGCGACGGCGTCAGCCCTCGATCCGCAGTAGCCCCGCCGTGCGCTCGCGCAGAACGCCGAGCAGCAGCGGATAATCGGGGAAGAGCTGGTCGCGCCGCAACGTCGGCAGCCGCAGGCCGAGGGGCACCTCGGTGATGCGGCCGTTCGTCTCCGTGAGGGTCAGGCGGAGGCTGCGGCTCCCCGTGGGGCTCGAGGCGACCACGGAACGCAACGCCTCGAGAGGGAAGACCAGTCCATCGATCTGGATGGCCGACTCCGACACCACAATCGAGCCGGGCAGTCCGGGCCGCAGCGCCAGCCGAGCGGCGACGAGGCCCAGAGGCAGCGAGAGCGCCACGATCACTGCTCCGAGGACGATCTGCGCGCGACCGCCGGACGGGGCATCGGCGAGGGCGACGGCCAGGACACCTGCGGCGAACGCCTCGGTCGCCACCACGACCAGGGCGACGGCGCGTCGGCGCAACGGTGCCCGGTGCGGACGGAAGAGCACGGCGGAGGCGGAACCCGCCAGCTCGGGCGGCACGGCGTCGCGGACACGTGCGACGGCGCGGAGGTCGGCGAGCAGGGTGGCGAAGTCCTCTGGTCGAAAGTGCGCGCAGCGGACCTCGATCCCATCGCCGCGGCACCAGGCGACGAAGCCGTCGCCGTCGCTCGACTCGGCGAAGCGCACCGAGCGGCGCGGCCACTGCTCGCGGCGGCGGTGGCCGCGCATCAGCACGACCTGCGTCTCGGTGGTGATCACGCGGGTGGGAGTGACGATGAAGAGGGACACCGCCGAGACCAGCCCGATCACGACGGTGAGGGCGAGGAGACCGAGCGAGAGCGTTGACTCGTCGAGGACGCCGCGGCGATCGGCCAGGATCGCGAACGGGATGAGCACCGCAGCGAGCAGCGCGCCGATCAGCCGCCGCAGGAGGGTACGCACGCGGAGGACGACGGACGGGCTGTAGACCCGCCGTGTCCGGATCCCCGTTGGTACCGATTCCACCGCGTCAGGGTAACCCCCAGGATGTGGCGGACGTCCCTGAGGCGCGGACACGGCGCGATCCCCGTGCCACCCGCCCTCGCTCGGGGAGGGCGGCACGAGATGACCGACAAGCCTTGGTCGGGCAGGCGTGGTGAGCGGGCTACGCCTCCGCGGTGCGATGCAGGGCACGGACCGGGACAACCCGACGGCGGGCGATCGCGGCGACGGTCAGCAGCAGGCCGAACAGCAGCCAGATCACCAGGCCGACGACCGCGCCGGCCGTTCCCTCCGTCCCTTCGACCACTCCGGACAGCGCGTTCTGCGCCGCCGACAGCGGCAGGAACCCGAGCACGTCGTCGAACAGGCCGGGGACCGTCGAGATGATGCCCGCGCCGAGCCCGATCACCGCCGCGACCATCGACAGGAAGCGGCCGATCCCTCCGAGCAGCGCGACGAGCCCCTGGTTCACCGCGGCGAACGAGGCGCCGGCGAGCATCGAGAGCAGGGCGAAGCCGATCCAGCGTCCCGGCTCCAGGTCGGCGACGTTGCTCATCACGGTCGCGACCGCGAGACCCTGCACGACGCCGATCACCAGCGCGGGCAGGGAGGAGGAGAGGGCGAGTGCCGCGGAGGAGCGGGTGGAGGAGAGCGCGCGGTGCGAGAACGCGGCGAGCACCAGGAAGGTCGCGAGGGCGCCGAGCCAGAGGGCGATCGTGGCGAAGAACGGGACGCTGGACGCCCCGAACAGGTCGTTCGTACTCCTCGCGTTCTCGACCGGGTCGGAGACGACGTTGGCGAGGTTCGTCGACTCCGACTCGGTGTAGCTGGGCAGCTGCGCGACGGCGGCGTCGAGCCCCGTGGCGAGCGTGCGACTGCCGTCGGCGAGCTGCACCGCCCCGTCCGAAACGCCGCTTGCGCCGTCGGCGAGCTGGTCCGCTCCGTCGGCGGCGGAGGACGCTCCCGTGGCGAGGTCGGCGGCGCCGCCCGCGGCGGTGGTCGCGCCGGTCGCGAGGTCGCGGGCGCCGGCCGCGGCGGTGGTTGCCCCGGAGGAGAGCTGCGCGGCGCCGCCGGCCGCGGCCTCGGCACCGGAGGCGAGCTGAGAGAGTCCGCCGGAGAGCTGGCCGATCCCGCCCGCGAGGGTGCGGGCGCCCGCGGCGGACCGGCCGACCGCGTCGACCAGCGAGGGCTGACCGTCGCTGCCTGTGCGGATCCCGGCGTCGATCCCGGCGACCGCTCCGGCGGTCTGCCCGGTCAGGGTGACCGCGCCCGTCGGCCCGTTCGCCGAGGCGATGACGGCTTTCGCGGCGCTGCACTGCTCCGTCTCGCAGCTCGCGAGCACACCGGTGAGGGCCTTCAGGGTTTCCGCGGTGGCCGTCGCCGCTCCCGCGCTGAGCGTCGTTACCTGCTGTGTCCCCTCACCCGTCTTCTGCACGCCCGCCGCCAACTGGTCGAGGCCGTCCGCCAGGCCGGTGGCGCCGCCCTGCAGCTGCGTCGCCCCGCCGGCGGAGCCCCGCGCGCCCGTGGCGAGCTGCGCGACTCCGCCGGAGAGGTCGGACGCACCGGTGCCCAGCTGACCTACGCCGTCGGCGAGGGAGGAGGCGCCGGTGCCGAGCTGCGCGACTCCGCCCGACAGAGAGGACGCGCCGGTGGCCAGCGCATCGATGCCGTCGGCGAGGTCGCTCGTACCGTCGGCGAGAGTGGAGGCGCCGGTGCCGAGCTGGTCGGCGCCGTCGGCGAGTGTGCCCGCGCCCTGGGCCGCCTGGCCGATCTGCTCGTTCAGGGTGTTGAAGCCGACGTAGACGTTCTCGAGGTACGCGGTGGTGAGCTGCGTGTTCAGCAGCGAGGTGGCGGTGCTGGTCACGGTGGCCGAGATGGCGTCGTCGACGAGCTTGGCCTTCTCGCTGGTGGCGATGTCGATGGTCGCCTTCGTCGCCTTCTCGGCGTCGCCGGAGTACGAGGTGGCGGCGGCCGAGAAGGAGGAGGGGATGGTCACAACGGTCGCGTAGCTGCCATCGGCGAGGCCCTTCGCGGCGTCGTCCTTGTCGGTGAGCACCCAGGTGAAGTTGCCCGTCGAGTCCGAGCCGGAGACGTTCGGCACCGGGGTCGCGCTCGCCGAGGGGGACGCGGGGGCGGCAGGGCTCGCAGAGTCGGTGCCGCCCGTCACGAGTCCGGCCGCGAGCTGGCGCCCGAGCGGCACGGTCTGCCCGTTGATCTCCACGGGCGTGTCCTCGTTGACCACGGCGGCCGTGATCGTGTCGAGGCGCTCGGTGGGGTTCCACAGCGCCCACACCAGGAGGCCGCCGATGACGAGGGGGACCAGGACGATCCCGAGAAGGGTCAGCCAGGACACCTTCGTGCCGCCGCGGGGGCGTTCGAGGGAGAGAAGAGCCATCTGTCAGAGGACCTTTGCGATCGCGCGGCGCTTCGCCGCGGGGGAGACCGCGAGCACGCCGCGGTCGGAGGGGAGGAGGTCGTCGAGCGCCTCAGCGTCGACGGAGGAGGCGACCACGGTGAACGCGTCGTTGGCGGCACGGGCGGCGTCGAGCTCGGCCCGGATCGCGGCGCGCAGTTGCGGATCGGTGACCGTGTCGAGGTCATCGAGCACCAGGATCGGCGGGGCCGACTCCAGGACGGAGCGCACGTCGGCGACCGGGTCGGCCGCTCCGGCCAGGCGCACCAGCCCGACCCGGCCGCGCACGGCGGCGGAGCGGATCGGCACGACCAGGCCCGCGACTTTCAGGCGTCCGGAGTCGGGGGCGAGGCGGCCGGCGATGCTCAGGAGCAGTGCGGTGCGGCCGGTGCGGTGCGGGCCGTGCACCACCAGGGAGGAGCCCGGCGCGACCCGCAGCGAGACGTCGTGGTAGACGGGTCCGTCGGGTCCGTCGAGGCAGAGGCCCTCGGCGGCGATCACGTCGGTGGATCCGGGCTCCGGCCAGTCGGCGAGAGCGAGCTCCTTCGTCAGGCCCTCGCCCTCGACGTCGAAGGAGGGGAGGACTCGGTCGAGCCAGCGCGGCATGTGCCAGGCGCGGTCACCGAGCAGGTGCAGCACGGCGGGCACCAGCGTCATCCGCACAATGAAGGCATCGACGAAGACGCCCACGGCCAGGCCGAGCGCGATCGGCTTGATGTTGGTGTCCCCCTCCGGCACGAAGGCGGCGAAGACCGAGAACATGATGATCGCGGCGGCCGTGACCACCTTGGCCGAGCCGACGAAGCCCGACTCGACGGCGGCGCGCGCCGGGCGGCCGTGCACGTAGTCCTCGCGCATCCGCGAGACCAGGAACACCTCGTAGTCCATTGCCAGGCCGAAGAGCACGCCCATCAGGATGATCGGCATGAAACTGATGATCGGGCCCGTCTTGTCGACGTGGAGCGCGTCCGAGAACCAGCCCCACTCGAACACCGCCGCCACGGCTCCGAAGGAGACGCCCACCGAGAGCAGGTAGCCCAGCGTCGCCTTGATCGGCACCCAGAGCGAGCGGAACACCATCGTCAGCAGCACCAGCGACAGGCCGACCACGAGCAGGCCGAAGGGTAAGAGCGCCGTGGCGAGCGTGTCCGAGATGTCGATGCCGACCGCGGTCTGGCCGGTCACCGCGAGGTCGACGCCGTACTCCCGCTGGAAGTCGTCGTGCTTGTCGCGGATCTCGGCGACCAGCGCCTTGGTGGCCTCGGAGTCGGGGCCGCCCTCCGGAATGACCTGGATGATGCCGGTGTCGGCGGTCTCGTTCGGGGTCGCGAGCGGCACCGAGGCGACTCCGTCGAGCTTCTCGATCTCACCCTTGAGGTCGTTCATCAGGCCGAGCGGATCGGTCGAGCCGATGATCGTGCCGGTCACAATGAGCGGGCCGTTGTATCCGGCGCCGAAGTTCTCGGCGAGCAGGTCGTAGGTGGTACGCGCCGGCGTGCCCTCGGCCTGGTATCCGGCGTCCGGCAGGGCGAGGCGGAGGCTGAGCGCCGGGATGCTGGCGACTCCGAGCACGCCGATCACCGCGATGATCGTGACGATCGGGAAGCGGGTGACGACCTGGACCCAGCCGCGGAAGAAGCCGCGCGGGACCTCGGCGTGCGCGCGGCCGCCGGGCGAGGGCGCTGTCGAGTCCTCCACGGCCGCGAGGTCGGCGTGGGCTCCCGAGGCGGCCGCGGCCTTGGCGGCTCGTTTTTTCGCGCGGCGCTCCTTGGGCCGGAGCCGCCCGCCAGCGAAGCCGAGCAGCGCGGGAGTGAGGGTGAGCGCGATGACCACGGCGATCGCGACTCCGCCCGCAGCCGCGATGCCCATCGTGGTGAGGAACGGGATGCCCGCAACCGAGAGGCCGACGAGCGCAATGATCACGGTCAGCCCGGCGAAGACAACGGCGGATCCGGCCGTCGCCGTTGCGCGCGCGGTCGACTCCTCCGGGTCCATTCCCTGCTTCAACTGGTCCTGGTGACGGCTGATGATGAAGAGGGCGTAGTCGATGCCGACCGCCAGTCCCAGCATGAGGGCCAGGAGCGGCGTCGTCGACGAGATCGAGGCGAAGCGGGTGGCGATGAAGATCGCCGACATCGAGAGGGCGACGCCGAGCAGCGCGGTGACCAGCGGCATCCCGGCGGCGAGGAACGAGCCGAAGGTGAGCACGAGCACCACGAGGGCGACGACGAGGCCGATCGCCTCGGTGATCGTCACCCCGGGCAGGTTCTGGGCGAAGAGGTCGCCGCCGAGCGAGACCACGGAGCCGGCGGGCAGGGCGTTCTGGAGGGTCGTCGCCTCGGCCTTCAGCGCGTCGCGGCTCTCGGGGCTCGTGGTGGTCGCGGAGCCGTCCATCTGCGCGGTGATGACGAGGGCATTGCCGGCCTCGGAGATCGTGCCGGAGACGCTGTCGGAGTAGGGGTCGGTCACCGCCGCGACCTCGTCGACATCGCCGAGCGCGGTGACCGCGTCGCCGACCGGTCCCTTCACGTCGGCGTCCTGGACGCCGCCTCCCTCAGGCGCGACGACGACATACCGCGCGGACGTTCCGCTGACCTGGGGGAAGGTGCGTTCGAGCTGATCCAGCGCGGTCTGCGACTGGGTGCCCGGGATGGAGAACGTGTTGTCGGTGCCCTGATTGAGCAGCAGCGCGCCTCCGCCGCCCGCCACCACGATCAGCAGCCACAGGACGGCGACGAGGCGGTGGGCGCGGTACACGCGACGACCGAGACGGTAGAGCAGCGACGACACGCGGTCTCCTGACGGGGGTGGGAGGGGGGAGATACGTCTGCGTACCGGAGCGGAGCTCGACTCCGATACACGAGCGTATCCGATACAGCACCGTATTCGATACGGAAATGTATCGGATAGGGTGATCGGTGTCGAAGGTGTTGACAGAGCGGACAGGAGGCGAGGATGACCGCGATCGACCCCACCGCTCCCGAAACCTCCCGCCGCGGACGCACCCGCGAGCGCCTGCTCGACGCCGCCTACGACGTGTTCGCCGAGACCGGCGTGCACAGTGCCTCCGTCGAGCAGATCTGCGAGCGCGCCGGATTCTCGCGCGGTGCCTTCTACTCCAACTTCTCCACGAAAGAGGAGTTGTTCTTCGCGCTGATGGAGCGGGAGAACGGCGCCCGGGTCACCGCTCTCATCGAGCAGATGGGGCGCACGATTCCACGCGTCGTCTCTGCCGACGAGCCGCTGACCGCCGAGACGCTCGCCGTGGTCATCCTCGACTTCCTCCAGGGACCGACCACCGACAACCGGCGCTGGTGCGTGGTCGAGTCGGAGTTCGAGCTCCTGGCGCTGCGCGACCCGAGGATCGCACCCCAGTACCGCGACTTCCGCGCGGGATTCGACGCGTCGCTCGTGCAGATCGTGCACGGGGCGCTCCGCCAGGTGCGGCGGGAGTTCTCGCTGGAGGCGGCGACCGCGGTGCGACTCCTGGTGGCGGGGTACGACAATGCGGTGAAGCAGTCGATCCTCGAGGACGAGTCCGAGACGGAGTCGCTGGAACGTCTGCGCACGACGCTGACGGCGATCGTGCTCGCGATCTCGGCCGCCGACGCCTGAGCGGGTTCCCGCTCCTCGGTCCCCGCGACGAGGATGGACGTATGGAACTGCGTCAGCTCGAACACTTCCTCGCCGTCGCGAAGGAGCAGCACTTCACCCGCGCCGCGAGCGCCCTGCAGATCTCGCAATCGGGGCTCTCGGCCTCGATCCGCGCGCTCGAGAGCGAGCTGGGTAGCCCCCTGTTCACCCGCAGCACCCGCCGCGTCGAGCTGACGCCGGCTGGCCGGGCGATGCTCGCGGAGTCGGAGCGGACCGTCGCCAGCGCCCTCGCTGCCCGTGACGCGGTGCTCGCCGTGCAGGGGGTGCTCCGCGGGAGCCTCGCGGTCGGCACGGAGGAGTGCCTGGGCGGCGTGCATCTGCCTCGCGAGCTGGCGACCTTCCGCGAGCAGCACCCGGGAGTCGCGCTGCGGCTGATCCACGAGGGGTCCGGCACCCTGCTCGACTCCGTTGCCGCCGGCCGTCTCGACCTGGCGCTCGTTGCCGACATCGGTGCTGTGCCCAGCGGTGTGCGGACGCTCCCGCTTGCGAGCGAGGGCTTCGCCGTGCTGGTGCGCCCGGGGCACCCCCTCGCCGGCCGCGTCGGCTGCCGCATCCCGGATCTGGCGGGTGAGACGATCGTCGGGCTGCAGGAGCACTGGGCGGCGAGCCTCTTGGCCGCGCGGGCGTTCGCGGCGCACGGGCTCGGCTTTGAGGTCGAACTCGAGGTGAACGACGTGCACACGCTGCTCGACCTGGTCGAGTACGGGATGGGTATCGCCGTTGTGCCGGCGCACTTCGCGCAGAAGCGCCCGGCGGGGCTGCGGGCCGTGGCCCTCGCCGACCCGCTGCTGGTGTGGCGGACGATGGTGGCGGTGCCGGAGCGGCCGAGCGCGGCGGCTCGCGCCTTCGTCTCGGCGCTTCCGGAGCCGCTGCAGGACGCGGTCTGACCCGGGTGGTGTTCATAACGCAGGAAGAAACGGCTGCGGCGCCCTGCAATACCGCGTGGGGCGGAGGCCGGATCCGAATCCTTCCTGCGTTATGAACGGAATCAGCCGAGCGAGGCCAGCTCCTCGGCGCTGAGCTGCAGATCGGCGGCCGTCGCCGAGTCGCGGATGCTCTCGGGGCGCGACGCCCCGGGGATCGGCAGCACGACCGGGGCCTTCGCCAGCTCCCAGGCGAGGCAGACCACCTGCGGCGTCACTCCGTGCGCCTCGGCGACCGTCGCGAAGGCGGAGTAGCGCGAGCCGAGTTCGCCCGCCGACGAGATGCCGCCCAGCGGGCTCCACGGCAGGAAGGCCAGGCCCAGCTCCGCGCAGAGCTCGAGCTCCGCCTCGCTGGAGCGGAACGACGGCGAGAACTGGTTCTGCACCGAGACCAGGCGCTCGCCGAGGATGCTGTGCGCCTCGCGGATCTGGTCGGGGTCGGCGTTCGAGATCCCGGCACGGAGGATGAGCCCCTCGTCGAGCAGCTCGGCGAGCGCGCCGATCGAGTCGGCGTACGGGACGGCGGGGTCGGGCCGGTGGTACTGGTAGAGGCCGATCGCCTCGACGCCGAGGCGCTGCGCGGACGCGCGTGCCGCCTCCTTCAGGTACTCAGGGCGCCCGTTCTGGTCCCAGGGCCCGGGCTCGCGCCGCAGGTGCCCGCCCTTCGTGGCGACAAGCACTGTGGAGGTGTCGCCGCCGTAGCCGCGCAGCGCCTCCGCGATCAGCAGTTCGTTGTGGCCGAGGTCGTCCTGGGTCGCGAGGTGGTAGGCGTCGGCCGTGTCGATCAGGGTGACGCCGGCGTCCAGCGCCGCGTGGATCGTGGCGATCGACCGCTCGCGGTCCGGGCGGCCCTCGATCGACATCGGCATGCCGCCGAGTCCGATCGCGCCGACTTGGATGTCGCCGAGAGTGCGCTGCTTCATGAATGCTCCTTCGCAGTGGGGTGGGTGGTCACCAGGCGTAGTCCTCGGGGGCGCTCCGGTGGCCGGGGAAGATCTCGTCGAGGCGCGCGAGAGCCTCGGAGTCGAGGGTGATGTCGACGGCGGCGACGGCGCTCTCGAGCTGCTCGAGCGTGCGCGGGCCGGTGATCGGCCCGGTGACCGCGGGCTGGTGCAGGAGCCAGGCCAGGGCCAGCTCGCCAGGCGCCTCGCCGCGCTCGCGGGCGAACGCCTCCCACTGCTCCAGCGCGGGGCGGTGCTCCTGGATCGCAGCGAGGCTGCGCTCGGAGGAGCGGCGCCCGCCCTCCGCGGTCTTCTCGAGCACGCCGCCCAGCAACCCGCCCTGCAGCGGCGACCAGGGGATGACACCGAGCCCGTAGTGCAGCGCGGCCGGCAGGACCTCGCGCTCGACGTCGCGGACGAGCAGGTTGTAGATCGACTGCTCCGAGGCGAGGCCAGTGAAGTGGCGGGCGCGCGCCGCCTCCTGCGCCTGGGCGATGTGCCAGCCGGCGAAGTTGCTGGAGCCGACGTAGAGAACCTTGCCCTGCTGCACGGCGACCTCCATCGCCTGCCAGATCTCGTCCCACGGCGTCGTCCGGTCGACGTGGTGGAACTGGTAGAGGTCGATGTGGTCGGTCTGCAGGCGGCGCAGGCTCTCGTCGAGGGCGCGGCGCAGAGTGAGAGCCGAGAGGCGGCCTCCGTTGGGCCAGGAGTCGCGGCCGCGCTCGGCTCCGGGGGCCGCGAACTCGCCCATGTCGCCGAAAACCTTGGTTGCGAGGACTGTGCGTTCGCGCCGCTCGCCGCCCTGCGCGAACCAGCGGCCCACGATCTCCTCGGTCGCACCGCGGCCGGCCTCGCCTCCGTAGACGTTGGCCGTGTCGAAGAAGTTGACGCCGAGCTCGTGCGCGCGATCCATGATCGCGAACGAGTCGGACTCCTCGGTCTGCATGCCGAAGTTCATGGTGCCGAGGACGGTGCGGGAGACGGACAGGCCGGTGCGGCCGAGCTGCGTGTACTGCATGGCTCCAGTCGACGCCTGATCGGGCCGGATGTCCAACAGGTGTTCGGTATGGCTGTGATCGACGGGGGAGGTCAATCGGTGGCGCTCGTCAGGGGGTGGCGTCGGGCGCGGTGCTGCCCGCGCGTGCGGGTGCCGAGTTAGAGTCGCGGAATGGTCCGGACGACGCAGCGCCTCCTCATCGCCCTTGCCACGGTGGTCCTGCTGGCCGGCTGCACGGCTGAGGCGCCGAACCCCGTCGGGGAGACGAGCCCGGTCGCCGCGCCGTCGACGGTATCCGTCGCCGGAGAGCCGCCCGCCGCGGGCTCGGACTCGGCTGCGCGGCCCGTGCCGACTGTCCCGACCGCGGCAGCCGACCGGGCGCAACCGGCACCGTAAGCGCCACTATCCAAAAGTTGTCGCACTCGGCGTCGAGTGCGACAACTTTTGGATAGTGGCGGGAGGGTGGGCCGGGCTCGCGACGCCCGTGCGCGCTCAGCCGAAGTGGCGCGGCAGCACGGCGCTGTTGACGGCGCGCAGCTCGTCCAGCGGCAGCGTGAACAGCCCCTGCACCTCGACCGCGGGAGTCGCCGCGTCGGTCACGCCGATCCGCAGCACCGGGTAGCCCCGGCCCTCGCAGAGCCCGCGGAACTTCACGTCGTCCTCGCGCGGCACCGACACGAGCACGCGGCCCGTCGACTCCGAGAACAGCGCGGCCGTCGCGTCGACGCCGTCGCGCTCCATCAGCTCGCCGAGCCAGATGCGCGCCCCGACGCCGAAGCGCAGGGCCGACTCGGCCAGCGCGACCACAAGCCCGCCGTCGGCGAGGTCGTGGGCGGAGGCGATCAGCGACTCCTTCGCGCCCGCCGAGATCAGCTCGGCCAGCGCCCGCTCAGCCGCCAGATCGAGCTGCGGCGGCAGCCCGCCGAGGTGGTCGTGCACCGTGCCGGCCCACGCGGAGCCGTCGAGCTCGTCGCGGGTCGTGCCGAGGAGGTAGAGGTTGTCGCCCTCGTCCTGCCAGCCGGAGGGGATGCGGCGGGCGACGTCGTCGATCACGCCGAGCACGCCCACGACCGGAGTCGGGAAGATCGGCACGTCACCGGTCTGGTTGTAGAACGAGACGTTGCCGCCGGTCACGGGGATCTCGAGTTCGAGGCACGCATCGGCGAGGGCGCCCACGGCCTCGCGGAACTGCCACATCACCTCCGGGTTCTCGGGGCTGCCGAAGTTGAGGCAGTCCGAGACGGCGACCGGCGTCGCTCCGGTGACCGCGACGTTGCGGAACGCCTCGGCCAGCGCCAGGCGCGCACCCTGCGCGGGGTCGAGCTGGCACCAACGGCCGTTCGCGTCGGTCGCGACCGCGAAGCCCAGGCCCGACTCCTCGTCGACGCGGACCATGCCGCCGTCGTCCGGGTAGCTCAGCGCCGTGTTGCCGAGCACGTAGCGGTCGTACTGCGAGGTGATCCAGCTCTTGTCGGCCAGGTTCGCGGAGCCCAGAAGCGCCAGGGTCTCGGCGCGCAGCGCGTCACCGTCGCTCGACCGGGGCAGGCGGGAGGAGGAGTCGGCCTGGAGCGCATCGAGCCAGATCGGGTAGGCGATCGGGCGCTCGTAGACCGGCCCGTCGACGGCGACGGTGCGCGGGTCGACGTTGACGATCTCTTCGCCGTGCCAGTCGATGATCAGGCGGCCGGAGTCGGTGACCTCGCCGAGCACGCTGGTCTCGACGTCCCACTTGCCGACGACCTCGAGGAACGCGTCGAGCTTGTCGGGCCGGACGACGGCCATCATCCGCTCCTGCGACTCCGACATCAGGATCTCCTCCGCCGTGAGCGAGGGGTCGCGCAGCAGCACGGAGTCGAGCGAGATGAACATGCCGCCGTCGCCGTTCGACGCCAACTCGGAGGTGGCGCACGAGATACCCGCCGCGCCCAGGTCCTGGATGCCCTCGACGAGGTCCTTGCGGAACAGCTCGAGGCAGCATTCGATGAGCACCTTCTCGGCGAACGGATCGCCGACCTGCACCGCGGGGCGCTTGGTCGGTCCACCGTCGGCGAAGGTGTCGGAGGCGAGGATCGACGCGCCGCCGATGCCGTCGCCTCCCGTGCGCGCCCCGAAGAGCACCACCTTGTTGCCGACGCCGCGGGCGTTCGCGAGGTGCAGGTCCTCATGGCGCAGGACGCCGACGGCGAGCGCGTTCACGAGCGGGTTGCCCTGGTAGACGGAGTCGAAGTACGTCTCGCCGCCGATGTTCGGCAGGCCGAGGCAGTTGCCGTAGAAGGAGATGCCGGCCACGACGCCGTGCACGACGCGGGCGGTGTCCGGGTCGTCGATCGCTCCGAAGCGCAGCGCGTCCATGACCGCGACCGGCCGCGCGCCCATCGAGATGATGTCGCGGACGATGCCGCCGACTCCGGTCGCCGCTCCCTGGAACGGCTCGATGTAGCTGGGGTGGTTGTGGCTCTCGATCTTGAAGGTGACCGCCCAGCCCTCGCCGACGTCGACCACTCCCGCGTTCTCGCCCATGCCGACCATGAGGTTCTTCTTCATCGCGGGCGAGACCTTCTGCCCGAACTGGCGGAGGTACATCTTGGACGACTTGTAGGAGCAGTGCTCGCTCCACATCACCGAGTACATCGCGAGCTCGCCGCTGGTGGGGCGCCGGCCGAGGATCTCGCGGATCCTCGCGTACTCGTCGGGCTTGAGTCCGAGGGCCGCGTAAGGCTGCTCCCGCTCGGGCGTCGCCTCCGCGTTCGCAGTGGTGTCGGGAACGGCGGTGCGGCTGTCTGCCATGTGCTGGAGGCTCCAGGGGAGGGGGACGGGATGCGCGTCGATCCTACCCGGCGCCGCCGCCTCGGCCCGGGCGAGCGGGCGGTGCGGGCGTCGGCGCCTAGGATCGGGCGGGTGAAGCGGGCGGCTCTGATCGGGACCGTGCTGTGGGCGCTCTACCAGTGCTTCGGGAACCTCAGCGCGGCGAACATCTCCTCCGACGAGCCCGTGTACCTCGCCGCCGGGTGGGACTACCTCCACGGTGACGTGAGCGCGAACCTCGAGCATCCACCGGTCGCGAAGTACCTGATCGGGCTGGCGCAGGTGCTCCTCGGCGAGGGACTGCTCGCGGGCAGAATCGCCGCCGGTACGGCCGCCTTCCTCACCGGCGCGATCCTCTGGCTGTGGTTCCGGAGCGAGCTCGGCTCGACGCTTGCGCTGATCCCGGCCGGACTGTTCCTCCTCTTCCCGCGTACCGCCGTGGGCGCAGGCACCCGGATCGACCGGCTCGCCCTGCTGGAGCCGTTCATGGTGCTGTTCGCCGTCGCGGCGATGGCGGCGGCGTGGACCTGGTCGCGCGCCTCGCCCGGCAGGCGGAGCGGCTGGCTGATCGCCCTGGCCGGCGCGCTGCTGGCCCTGTCGGTCACCTCGAAGCTGACCACCGCCGTCCTCGTGCCCGTGTTCCTCCTGCCGCTGCTGCGCTCGGGGAGTCGCGGCCGGGCCCTCCGGGGCGCCCTCGCCTTCGCGGTCGCGTTCGTCGTGACCGGGGTCCTCGCCTACCTGCCTGTTCACCCGGTCGAGGCGATTCCGTACCTGCTCGACTTCCAGTCCGAGCACAACGCCATCGGCCACCTGATCGAGGTCGCCGGGTCCGCGTACGTCTTCCCGCCGTGGTGGGCGAACCTCTGGTTCATGCTCGCCGGGATCGGCCCGGTGGCGCTCGCCGTGCTGCTCCTGGGCGCCCTGCTGGCCCTGCTCGCTCCGCGGCGTCGGGCTCTGGTGCTGTACCTCGGGGGCGCGACCCTGCTCCTGCTGGTGTTCCACGTGGTCGTCAGCTCGGTGGCGCTGCCGCACTATTACGCGGCGTGGGCCTGGCTGCTGTGTGCGCTGGCGGGCATCGGCATCGCGGAGGCGCTGCGCGGCGGGATCCTGCTGCCCGCGCTGGTCCCGCGCGGGTCGGGCGCCGTGCTGCTGGCCGCCTCCATCGTGGTCGCGGCCGCCACCTCTGCGGGCATCGCCGAGGAGCGCCCGACCGGGATCGCGCGGGTGGCCGACGTGCTGCGAGAGCGCGGGCTCGACGGCGGCCTCGTGCTCGCGCAGGGCATGTCGTCCGGCGTCTACGTGCCCTACCTCGGGGACCGCGTGACGACCGATCCGTCCTCCACCGGCATCGTCGCTATCGCCATCGCGCCGTCGTCGCGCTTCCCGGTCGATCCGCGGGTCACCGCCTATCTTGAGTCGGCGCACCCCGAGACGGTGCGGCTCGACGACCTCACGCTCGTGCTGACGGGCGGTCCGCTGCCGTGATCGCTCACGTCGAACGGCAGGCCCCCGGATCGACGGCGTCCGTCAGGGAGGCGGCCTGCGCCGCCACCGGTGAGAGCGCCGTGAGCGGGATGGCGTAGCCGACATTGTCGACCGAGGCGGCCTTGCCGAAGACGACACCAGAGACGGTGCCCTCGAGCGAGAGCAGGGGACCGCCCGAGTTGCCCTGGTTGACCACCGCGGCGAGCGTCAGCACCTCGCGCAAGGTCGGCGCTCCGTCGACCATCAGCGAAACCGTCGCGTCGGAGGAGACCTCCGCGGAGCCGACCGTCAGCGGGCCACCGAAGGGGTAGCCCGCGACGACGGCGTCGTCTCCGGCCGCGACGGCGTCGTCGAGCGGGAGCGGGGACGCGTCGAGCCCGGTGACGGCGATCACGGCGAGGTCGGCGGCCGGGTCGAGGTAGACGATCCGGCCAGTGCGCGGTGCCTCGCCCGGGGCCTCGACGACCGGCTCCGAGACTCCGGCCACCACATGCGCGTTGGTGATCACGCGGTCGTCCGAGACGACGAAGCCGCTGCCCGTCACTCCGATATCGCAGGCCCAGGCCGTGCCGGAGACGCGCACGACCGAGCGGGTGGCGGCGGCCACCTCCGGGTCATCAGTCGCCACATCCGGGATGACGGGTGCCTGCGTCGGCGCGTCGAGCGCCTCGACGACCCAGGAGGTGCCCTCGTCGACGACGGTCGACTGGAGCTGCGCGAGGAAGGCGCGGACGGGGGAGGGAGTGAGGTCGTCGATTGCGCGGACCACGGTCGAGCCGGCGACGGAGGTGGTGAGGAGGGGGACGCCGAGGAGGGAGACGGCCGAGGTGACGGCGATCCAGACCAGGCCGCTGATCGCTAGGCCGGCGACGCCTCCCGCGAGCCGGTCGAGCAGGCCGAGCTTCACTCTGTCCGCGCCGCGGCCGATGATCGCGCCCAACGCTGCTCCGATCGCGTAGCCGACGCCCAGCAGCAGCACCGCGGTCCCGATCACGGCGAGCAGGCGCCACTCGCTGCCGGCCGCCCACGACGAGACGGCGGGTACGGCGAAGGAGGCGCCGATCGCGCCGGCGACGATCCCCGCGAGGCCACCGAGGGTGCGGAGAAGGCCGCGCCGCACTCCGTCGACGAGCGCGCCGATGAGACTCAGCACGACGATGACGTCGACGATGACTGATGCACCCACGCGGAACTCCTGGCGGTGTCGGGGACGGGATCCTCCAGCATGACCGACGCGGGATGCGCGGACGCCCGGAGGAGGCTGGCAGTCCGGGCCGCCGGGTGTGCGATCTGCAGGGGCCTGTGCGATTCGCAGGGGATCTCGACGTCGCACCGAATCTTGCAGGGAAAAGTGCTCGGTTGTGCACGGATGTCCTGCGAATCGCACGCCCGGCCCCGGCGAGCCCCCGAGAAAAACAAGCCGCCTAGAAGAACGAGATGCAGTACGGAGTCGCCACCGGCGCGAACAGCCGGTCCACCCGCTCCTGATCTCCCACGAGCCGCGCCAACCCGGCGCGCGCCAGGATGGACGGCCGTACGGAGCCCAGCAGCAGCGATCCCAGGTCCGCCACGTCCAGCGACAGCTCGGCGTCGTCCTCCGTGCTCTCCACCGTGCCGGAGCCGCCCTCCGCGGTGATCCGATAACGCCCGCCGGCGAGCCCCAGCCCGTCGGTCACCTCGACCACCACTGTGTCGTCCGCGGTCCACGGCCGAGCCGAGAACGCGGTGGCGACGTCGAGGATCCGCAGCCAGATCAGGTCGCCCACGTGCCGCACCTGAACGACGCGCGCGTCGCGGAGGGCCCAGGTCAGCGGGTCGTCGACGGGAGCCATGTCCCAGGTGACCGCGGAGGCGAGGTCCACCGCGCCGAGATAGCCCCAGAGCGCAAGGTAGGCGTCGGCGCTGGGAGCGACGAGGTCGACGATCTCGAGCGTGTGGTCGTCCTCGGGTCCGACCGCGCGGTACGTCACGAAGCCGTCGAGGGTTCCGTCGTCGTCGAGGTGCACGGCCGAGCGGACGTCGAGGCCGGGCGTGGTCTCGCCGGACGCGGTCCCGACCGAGTTCGCCTCGTAGCGCGACTGACGGGTCAGCGAGCCGGGGGTCGATGCCTGGAAGGCGGCGAACACCTCCGGGATGCGCGGCTTCAGCCAGCTCGTCGACACGACCTCGACGCGACCCGCGGGCTCGGTCTGCAGACCGAAGCGCGGCCCCGTGTCGACGCGGATCGAGCGGGTGAAGGCCGAGCGGCCGAAGCCGAACCGGCGGTAGATGGAGGCCTCGCTCGCCGTGAGCGCCGCGACCGGCGTGCCGGCCTCCTTCGCCAGGCGCAGGTCCTCGGTGATCATCGCGCGCAGGATGCCGCGGCGCCGGTGCGTGGGTCGCACGGTCACCTGCGACACGAGGTGCGCCGCCAGCTCGCGCCCGCGACCGACCTGCAGCGCCCCAGGGAAGGCGGCGTAGGTGCCCACCGGTACTCCCTCGCCGTCCAGCCCCTCGGGGGCCGAGGAGTCGAGGACCGCGGTGAGCACGCGCTGGTCGGCCACCATGTGCTCGGCCCAGTCGCGCAGCTTCTCGGGCGTGAACTCCTTCTCGTGGAAGCCCGAGTTGATCGCCGTCGCCCACGCGGCCGTGGCGGAGTCGGGTCCGCCGTCCGCGGTGACGGCGGCGGGGAAGCGGCGGAGGTCGAGACCGGTGAGAGGCATCCGACCACCCTATTCATCCGGGGGCGCGCTGGCGTTGAACTCCGGCTCGTGGATTCGCGCTCGGCTCGCCGAATCCGCCCGTTCCTACGAGCCGAACGTATTTCCGCGAGCCCAACATGCTCACGCGTGCCGGAGCGGCCGACAGGCGGGAGGAGGCGGGCCCTCAGAGCACGGTCCAGCGCTTGTCCAGCGCCGCGTCCACCGCCTCCGCGAGCCGGTCCAGCCGGGCGGAGTCGAGTCGCCCCGGTTCCGCGCTCGCCCGCACCCGCTCGTTCATCGCCGCGATCGCCGAGCGTCGCCGCGGCAGAGTCGCCGTGAACGCGCAGTTCCGGAGCAGCACCAGCAGCGCTCCCGCTGTGCCCTGCGCCTCCGTGAGCACCTCGAGCCGCCGCTCGAACGGTGACTCCGGCACCATCACACGCAGGAAGCCGTCCCCATCCTGGAACGCCGCCGGCGGGTCCGGGATGCGCGCCAGCAGTGCCAGCGCCGAGCCGAGCGCGTCGAGGTCCCCCACGCGCGCCAGCTCCCGCAGCCGCGAATCCACGTCCTCCGCAGGCCCCGCCCCGAGCTCCACCGTCCGCAGCACGAGCGCGTCGAGTCTGCGCTCCTCCTCCTCGCCGGGCACCGACGGGGTCGCCGACCACCACGAGAGCAGCGGAGTCGCGGCCACCGCGTGCTCGCCGGGCCGCCGCTCCAGCGCGATCAGCAGGTCCTCCTGCGCGGCGAGGGACACCAGGGCACCCGCATCGACGCGCAGCAGCGTGCCGGATCCGGGCGGCAGCACCAGGCGGCGGCCGGAGGGAGGCACCAGCTCCGCGCGCGTCCTCGCGCCCGATCCACGCTCGCTCGCGAGCAGGATCTCCTCCTCGAGGCTCCGCCGGGGTCGTCGTCCGCTTCCGAGCGCCATGCCCTCACGCTACCGTCGGCCGCATGACCCGTTTTATCGCCCTCCTGCGCGGAGTGAATGTCAACGGACGGACGGTCCGCAACGCGGAGCTCGCCGAGACGGTCGCCGGCGTCGGAGGGGAGCGGGTGCGGACGGTGTTGGCGAGCGGCAACGCGGCTCTCGACTCCGACCGCCCCGTCGCCGAGCTGAAGCCCGCGCTCGAAGCGGCGCTCGCCGAGCGGTTCGGCTACGACGCCTGGATCGTGCTCGTGACGCAGGAGGCGCTCGCCGCCGTGCTCGCTGCCTACCCCTTTCCGCGGATCGACGACGAGGCGCACCCCTACGTCGTCTTCGGCTCCGATGAGGCCGCGCTCGACGCCGCGCAGGCGGCGATCGGTGATCCGGACCCGGCGGTCGAGCTGGTCGCCCGCGGTGTCGACGTCCTCTACTGGCGCTGCCCGCGCGGATCCTCCACGGACACTCCCGTCGCGAAGGTCCTCGCCCGCTCCGCCTACCGCTCGACCACCACGACGCGGAACCTCCGCACTGTCGAGAAGCTCGCGACGGCCTGACGTCTGTCACCGAGGCTGGAGAGCGCCCGAGGCGGCGGTGCTCGCCGGGTTTTTCCTCGACACCCGCGTCCTCACCGACCCGACTGGGGGCACCCCCGCTGATGCTTCCGCTCGGGCGATATCGCCCCGCCGCGGCGCGGATCGGCACCCTGGATGGCGCAGAGATGACGGACGTGTAAACGGTTCCACACGGCGACCGGGGGGCGTATACGATACGTCCAGTCCGCGGCGGACGACCGTCATCGGCGGAACCGCCGAACGCCTGCCCCCGATCAGAGGTCCCCCCGCCGTGACTGCATCCCCGATGCGCCCCGATGCCTCCGCCCTTCGCGGCCTGCGCGCGCTCCTGTTCGACCTCGACGGAGTGCTGACGCCGACCGCCGACGTCCACATGCAGGCCTGGTCACGGCTGTTCACCGACTACCTCTCCTCGCGCAGCGTCGCCGAGGGCTACACCGACGCCGACTACTTCCGGTACATCGACGGCCGCCCGCGCTACGACGGTGTCCGGGCGCTCCTCGCCTCGCGCGGCATCACCCTGCCCGAGGGCACACCGGGGGACGACCCGTCGCTCGAGACCGTCTGCGGGCTCGGCAACCGCAAGAACGACGCCTTCAACCGCACCCTCGCCGAGAAGGGAGTAGCGCCTTACCTGGGCTCGCTCCGCTTCGTCGACGCCGCGATCGCCGCGGGCGTGCAGGTCGCTGTCGTGACCTCCTCCCGCAACGGCGTGCCCGTGCTCGAGGCCGCGGGCCTGCGCGAGCGCTTCGAGGTCGTCGTGGACGGACTGCTCGCGGCCGAGCGCTCGATCGTCGGCAAGCCCGCGCCGGACACCTACCTCTACGCGGCCGAACTCCTCGGCCTTGCGGCCGCCGACTGCGCCGTTCTCGAGGACGCGCACTCCGGAGTCGCTGCGGGCCGCGCGGGCGGCTTCGGCCTCGTCGTCGGTGTCGACCGCGGAGTCGGCGCCGACACCCTGCTCGAGCACGGCGCTGACCTGGTCGTGGACGACCTGGCCGAGTTGCTCCCCTTCCTCCCCACCGCCCCCGAGGACGCCGCATGAACCCCATCACCTCCGACCCGCTCGACCGGAACCGCTTCCCGATCGACGAGTGGGCCCTCGTCGAGACCGAGTTCGCCTCCGAGCTGCAGGGCCGCACCGAGACGCTGTTCGCCACCGGCAACGGCTACCTGGGCCTGCGCGGCAACGTGGAGGAGGGGCGCGACGGCTACGCCTACGGGACGTTCATCAACGGGTTCCACGAGACCTGGCCGATCCGCCACGCGGAGGAGGCGTTCGGTTTCGCCCGCGTCGGCCAGACCATCGTCAACGTGCCCGACGCGAAAATCGTCCGCCTCTACGTCGACGACGAGCCGTTCGTGCTGAGCGAGGCCGACGTCCTCGCGTACTCACGGCGCCTCGACTTCGCGAACGGCGTGCTCACCCGCGAGCTGGAGTGGCGCACCCCGTCGGGTAAGCGCGTCCTGCTCCGCTCGCGTCGCCTGGTCTCGTTCACCGACCGGCACCTCGCGATCCTCGACTACGAGGTCGAGATGCTCGACGCCGACGCCTCCGTGCTCATCTCGAGCCAGATCCTCAACCGGCAGGACGGAGTCGACGAGTACCACGCCCCCTCCGGCAGCGAGGGCGCCGGCTTCGACCCGCGCCAGGCGGAGTCGTTCGAGGATCGGGTGCTCCAGCCCCGCCTCAAGCGCGTGAGCGGCACGCGCTATCTCCTCGGCTACCGCACCACCAACTCGCAGATGACCGTCGCGTGCGGCGCCGAGCACCAGCTCGAGACCGAGAACGAGTGGGACCAGACCTCGCAGATCGACGACGACCTCGCCAAGCACGTCTACCGGGTGCAGGCCAAGGCCGGCCGACCGGTGCGCCTGGTCAAGACGCTGACCTACCACACCTCCCGCGGCGTGCCCGTGCGCGAGCTCGCCGATCGCTGCGACCGCACGCTCGACCGCGCCCGCGAGACTCCGGTGGAGGAGCAGTTCACCAAGCAGCGCGAGTGGCTCGACGATTTCTGGACCCGCTCCGACGTGCAGCTCGACGGCCAGCCCGCGATCCAGCAGGCCACCCGCTGGAACCTCTTCCAGCTCGCGCAGTCCACCGCCCGCACCGACGGCGGCGGAGTCGCGGCCAAGGGCGTCTCGGGCTCCGGCTACGGCGGCCACTACTTCTGGGACACCGAGGTCTACGTCCTGCCGTTCCTCAGTTACACGGCGCCGCTCGTCGCCCGTAACGCCCTGCGCTTCCGCCAGAACATGCTCGAGGCGGCCCGCTCGCGGGCGGCGGAGCTGAACCAGCGCGGCGCGCTGTTCCCGTGGCGCACCATCAACGGGCAGGAGTCGTCGGCGTACTACGCCGCCGGCACCGCGCAGTACCACATCGACGCCGACATCTCGTATGCGCTGATGCAGTACGTGGGCGCGACCGGAGACGACGACTTCCTCGCTCGCGGGGCGATCGACATCCTGGTCGAGACCGCGCGGATGTGGGCCGACCTGGGCTTCTGGCGCAGCAACGGCGACGACCACTTCCACATTCACGGAGTGACGGGACCGGACGAGTACACGACCGTCGTTAACGACAACCTGTACACGAACGTCATGGCCCGGTCGAACCTCCGCTCGGCCGCGCGTGCCGTCGAGCTGCTCAGGGCCGTCGAGCCGGCCGCGTACGAGCGGATGGCCGACCGCCTCGCTCTCAATGAGGGCGAGGTGCTCGAGTGGGCGCGCGCCGCCGAGAAGATGCACATCCCCTTCGACGCCCGGGCGGGCATCCACCCGCAGGACGCGGCCTTCCTCGAGAAGGAGCTGTGGGACCTGGAGAACACTCCGGCGAGTAAGCGCCCGCTGCTGCTGCACTTCCACCCGCTGGTGATCTACCGCTTCCAGGTGCTCAAGCAGGCGGATGTCGTGCTCGCGCTGCTGCTGCAGGGCAACGAGTTCACCGCGGAGCAGAAGCGCGCCGACTTCGAGTACTACGACGCGCTGACCACCGGCGACTCGACTCTCTCGGCCGTCGTGCAGTCGATCATCGCGGCCGAGGTCGGCTACAGCGACCTCGCCCGCCACTACTTCCTGTCGGCGCTCTTCGTCGACCTCGCCGATCTGCACCGCAACACGGCGGACGGCATTCACGTCGCCTCCACCGGCGGTGTCTGGAGTGCCCTGGTCTACGGCTTCGGCGGGATGCGCGACCACGGCGGCCGGATCACGCTCGACCCGCGCCTGCCCGACGACTGGGAGCGCCTCGTCTTCCGCATCACCCTCCACGGCACGCGCGTGCGCGTCGAGGTGACGCAGACGGAGGTCGTACTGAGCGTCGAGACCGGCGACTCCGCCGCGATCACCGTCCGCGACGAGCGCGTGCACGTCGCGGCGGGCAGCCCCGTGCGCGTGCCGCTCACCCATCAGGGCCGCCGCCTGCACGGCGCCCCGACCACCTCCGATATCGAGGGCACCCGCCGCTCCGACGGGACCGTGATCACCGCCTCGATCCCCACCATCTCGATGAACCCCGAGCCGGAGGTGCTCACCGGTCCGTGAGCGCGCCCCGCCGCGAAGAACGCCCGGACACCGCCCCGACAGCGGCCAAGAAGGTACGTCCGGCTGATGGCAGCTCCACCAGCAGGCGTCGATGATGGAGGTGCGCGGCCGTCCTCGCCGCGCACCTCACAACGAGAGAAGGGAACTCACGATGGCATCTCCCCTCAGCGGTTTCTTCGGCGACCACGCAGATCCGGCCGAGGAGCTTGTCGCCATCTTCGGCGAAGGAACGTCGAGCACGTCGGCCGCCGTCGCCTCTGCGGTCGAGTGGGGTCGTCGTCTGCTCGCGGAGCGCGGGATCGAACCACGCAAGCAGGTCACCGCCCTTCACGCCTTCCGGCAAGCCGAGCCGCGCCTGTCTCTCAAGCCCGCGACGTACCTGGCGAAGCTCGTCGCGGCCTGATCCGTCTTTCGTGGATCGTGCCGCCTCAGACCGAGGCGATCAGCGAGCGCAGCGCCGAGGTGAAGAAGGTCAGCCCATCGACGCCCGAGCGCATCGCCGCGGCAGTGTCCGGCCCGAAGCCCTCCTCGACCGCGTGCTCCGGGTGCGGCATGAGCCCCACCACGTTGCCGCGCCGGTTGCTGATGCCGGCGATGTCATTCATCGAGCCGTTCGGGTTGTGGCCGAGGTAGCGGACGACGACGCGTCCCTCCGCCTCCAGTTCGAGCAGAGTCTCGGCCGAGGCGATGTAGCCGCCCTCGCCGTTCTTGAGCGGGATCGTGATCTCCTGGCCGGGCTCGAAGCCGTTCGTCCAGGCGGTCTCGGTGCTCGCGACGAGCAGGCGCTGGTCGCGGCAGACGAAGGATCCGACGTCGTTCGCGATCAGGCCGCCCGGCAGCAGGTGCGCCTCCGTCAACATCTGGAATCCGTTGCAGATGCCCAGCACCGGCGTCCCGGCGTTCGCCGCGTCGATCACCTCGCGCATGATCGGCGAGTGGGAGGCGATGGCGCCGCAGCGCAGGTAGTCGCCGTACGAGAATCCGCCGGGCAGCACGATCGCGTCGACCCCGTCGAGGTCGTGGTCGCCGTGCCAGAGCGCGACCGGATCCGCGCCCGCGAAGCGGACGGCGCGCTGGGCGTCGCGGTCGTCGAGCGAGCCGGGGAAGGTGATGACGCCGATCCTCATCGGGCGGCCTGCTCCGGGTAGTGGATCCCGACGACGTCCTCGATCACCGAGTTCGAGAGCATCTCGTCGGCGATCGCCTGCACCGAGGCGCGCACCTCGTCGGTCACCTCGTCCACCGTGATCTCGAAGCGCTTGCCCACCCGCACGCCGTGCAGAGCGGAGTGGCCCAGCCGCGCGAGTGCGCCGGCCACGGCCTTCCCCTGCGGGTCGAGCAGCTCGGCCTTGGGCATGACTTCAACGACGATCGTGGGCACCGTGTTCTCCGGGATCTCGGGGGAGTGCGGTCTTCCGCGCGACCATCGTACCTGCGGGGATCCTGGCGATCGGCGGCGGCTCAGGTGGTCGTGACGCGGATCGCGTTCGCCCAGGGGTCCTCGAAGGCGAGGGTGCGGCCGTCCTCGCGGGTGGCGACTCCGGAGCGGGCCAGCCGCTCGCCGAGCGCGCCGAGGTCATCGGCGCCGGGCACCGCGATCTCGACCTGTCCGAGGCCGAGGGCCTGCTGCCGACGTCCGGCGCCCGCCGAGTTCCACGTAGTCATCGCCATGTGGTGGTGGTAGCCGCCCGCCGAGACGAAGAGATCCGCCCGTGCGTCCACGACCACTGCGTGCGGTCGCGGTCCCAGTAGAGCTCGACGCCGTTGTGCTCGGGGTCGTCGAAGGAGAAGGCCTTGCTGACCAGGTGGTCGGAGCTGCCGGTGAAGGAGCCGGGGTGCCGGGTCGCCACGCTGTACACGGCCGCAGCGAGGGCCGCCTCCGTCTCGATGAGGATCGCCGTGTGGACGAGGCCGGCGCTGCGCGGCGAGGCGTGCTTCAGGGCGACGCGGAGAGTCACCGCGCCCATTGCGGTGTCGGGGGCGAGCAGGTCGGAGGAGGAGGCGGGGTCACCGCAGCGACGCTATCCGCTTGTCGTTGTCGCCACAACTATCCATCGTCGCCAGCGCTCTTAGGAACCGCTTAAGCGACACCCAGCCGGTGTGGGGAGGCCGGGCATGGAATGGGGACCGGTCGCCGCCAGGGGCGACCCCGGCACGAGGACGACACCATGAACGAGAGACACGAATTCGACGAGCGACAGGTCACCGACCAGTCCGCCCCGGCCGAGGCGACGAGCGCCGACGCACGACGCGCCCTCGCTCGTCGCGACCGTCGTCGCGCGATGATCGCCGGCGGCCTGGGGCTCGCCGTGCTGATCGGAGTGGCGGCGGGCGGAGTCTCGTACGCCGGCCGCACTGAGGCGGCCTCCTCGGCCTCCCGGGGCACCACGACCGTGGATCCGGGGGGATCCCGCGGGCCGTCCGGCAGCTACGCGATCTCCCCCTACTGGGGTGGATCGACCGTTGAGGGCGGATCCTTGCGGGGCGGCTCCTCCGTCGAGTCCGCCACCGGCGCCTCCGGCAGCACCGGCGTCGTCGCCGCGAGTGCCGCGCAGACCGCCGGCGTCGTCACCATCACCTCCGCGCTCAGCTACCAGGGCGCCAGCTCGGCCGGCACCGGCGTGATCCTCACCTCCGACGGCATGATCCTCACCAACAATCACGTCGTCGCGGGCGCCACCGCGATCGTGGTCACGGTGGAATTGACCGGGCGGAGCTACACCGCCCGTGTCGTCGGCACCGACGCGACGAACGACATCGCTGTCCTGCAGCTGAAGGACGCCTCCGGTCTCACGCGCGCCACCCTCGACACCGACGGAGTGGCCGTGGGCGATGCCGTGACCGCCGTCGGGAACGCGGGTGGCACCGGCGACCTGGTCGCCGCGTCCGGAGTGGTCACGGCCCTGAACCAGCAGATCACCACCCGCTCCGAGTCCGGCGTCTCGGAGGAGACGCTGACCGGTCTCCTCCAGGTCGATGCCGACATCGTCTCCGGCGACTCCGGCGGCCCCCTCGTCGACTCCGCCGGCCGCGTGGTCGGGATCAACACCGCCGCGTCGAGCGGCACGGCCGACATCACCGGCTTCGCCATCCCGATCGCGACGGCCCTCGACATCGTCACCACGATCGAGGCGGGTGCCGACACCGGGACCGTCGAGATCGGCTATCCCGCCTTCCTCGGTGTCTCCCTTTCGGCGGCCACACCGTCGCGGACGTCCCGCGCGCCGGCCACCACCGGTTCCGGCGCGTTGATTGGCGGCGTCATCGAGGACACACCGGCCGCGAAGGCGGGCCTCGAGGCGGGCGATATCGTCACTGCCGTCGATGGCGTGGCCGTCGGTTCCGCAGCCGAGTTGTCGGCCCTGCTCGCCCAGCGCGAGCCCGGCGAGTCGGTGACGATCTCGTGGACCGGCGCTACGGGGGCCGCCCGCTCGGCCCAGGTCGTGCTGGTCGAGGGCCCAGTCGCCTGAGCGGAGCCTCCGCGGCCCGAGCGGAGTCGCCGTAGCGTTCCGCACCGTTCACCGTGAAAAGCGCGCCATGCCACCCGTTGTTTTGATCCGTTCAAGACAACTCGGTAGTGTCCTCGTCATGGCGACACTGGACCAGCGGCTCCGAGCCTCCGGGCTCAAGGTCACCGCCACCCGGCGGGCGGTGCTTCTCACTCTTCAGGAGCACCCGCACTCCGGGGTCGAGGCGGTCTTGGCCCGGGTGCGCGAAGGCCTCCCCGAGGCTTCGGCGCAGGCGGTCTACGGAGTGCTCTCGGCATTCACCGACGCCGGGATCGTCCGCCGCATCGAACCGGAGGGTCACCCCCGCCGGTTCGAGCTGAGGGTCGGCGATAACCATCACCACGTGGTCTGCCGACGCTGCGGGGCCGTCGCCGATGTCGACTGCGTCGTCGGGGAGGCGCCGTGCCTGCACCCGCAGACCGCGAGCGGCTTCGCCGTCGACACTGCCGACGTCACGTTCTGGGGCACCTGCCCCGACTGCCTGGCCTCGGCCCACTGACCACCATTCGCTACACCGCAGCGGCGGGCGCTCGCGCCCTTCGCCGACAGGAGGAACATGACCGAGGAACGATTCACCACCACGAACTCCGGAGCACCGGTCGCCAGCGACGACCACTCGCTGAGCGTCGGAGCCGACGGACCCCTCGCGCTCCACGACCACTACCTCGTCGAGAAGCTGGCACAGTTCAACCGCGAGCGCATTCCGGAGCGCGTCGTCCACGCCAAGGGCGGCGGCGCCTTCGGTCTGTTCACCACCACCGCCGACGTCAGCGCCTACACCCGCGCCGCGCTCTTTCAGCCCGGAGTCGAGACGGAGATGCTCGCGCGCTTCTCGACCGTCGCCGGTGAGCAGGGTTCGCCGGACACCTGGCGCGACCCCCGCGGCTTCGCGCTGAAGTTCTACACGAGCGAGGGCAATTACGACCTGGTCGGCAACAACACCCCTGTCTTCTTCCTCCGCGACGGCATCAAGTTCCCCGACTTCATCCGCTCGCAGAAGCGCCTGCCCGGCAGCCACCTGCGCGACCACGACATGCAGTGGGACTTCTGGACCCTCTCGCCCGAGTCGGCTCACCAGGTCACCTGGCTCATGGGCGACCGCGGACTGCCCTCCTCGTGGCGGCACATGGACGGCTTCGGCTCGCACACCTACCAGTGGATCAACGCGGCCGGCGAGCGCTTCTGGGTCAAGTACCACTTCAAGACCGACCAGGGCGTCGAGATCCTGACCCAGGAGCAGGCCGACCAGATCGCCGGAGAGGACGCGGACTTCCACATCCGCGACCTGTCCTCCGCGATCGACCGCGGCGACTTCCCCTCGTGGACGCTGTCGGTGCAGGTCATGCCGTATGAGGACGCGAAGAGCTACCGCTTCAACCCGTTCGATCTCACCAAGGTCTGGCCTCACTCCGACTACCCGCTGATCGAAGTCGGCACGATGACGCTCGACCGCAACCCTGAGAACTACTTCGCGCAGATCGAGCAGGCGGCGTTCGCCCCGTCGAACTTCGTACCCGGGATCGCGGCCAGCCCCGACAAGATGCTCCTCGCGCGCATCTTCAGCTATGCCGACGCGCACCGCTACCGCGTGGGGACCAACCACGCCCAGCTGCCGGTGAACGCGCCGAAATCGCCGGTGCACTCGTACTCGAAGGACGGCCCCATGCGGTTCGACTTTCAGAAGTCCGAGGTGCCCGTCTACGCGCCGAACTCGCAGGGCGGCGCTCACGCCGATCCCGCCCGGGCGGCGGAGTCGGCCGGCTGGAGCACCGACGGTGAACTGACGCGCGCAGCGGCGACCCTGCACCCTGAGGATGACGACTTCGGCCAGGCCGGAACGCTCTACCGCGACGTTCTCGACGACGATGCGCGTGCCCGTCTGGTCGCGAACATCGCTGGCCACGTATCGAAGGTCACGCGTCCGGAGCTCCGTCAGCGCGTGCTCCAGTACTGGGCGAATGTCGACTCGTCGCTCTCGCAGCGCGTCGCCGAGGCGCTGGAGCCGTCGGCGCCCGGTGCGGATGTCTCCGCGGAGGCCGTCGGCATCGGCGCGTAGTCCTCGACTGCCCCAGGAGGAGCGCGTGGTACCGGAGTGATCCGGGCCGCGCGCTCCTCCTCGTTGGTGGGGGACCGAGGATGCAGCAGAGCGGGGCGTGCAGGGACGAGCCCGAGGACGACACGCCCGGGATGAGCCATTTCCGGCTCCCGTTTGACAGCGCCGCGATCGCTGCGTAACTTATTCCGAGTCGCCACATAGGCCGCAGGGAAACGGAAAGAGCAGCAGCTCCCACGTCCCGGCCTCAATCGGGACCATCCACTCGGTAAGACAGCCTCTCGGGGCAGGCCTGCCGAACGGATGCCATACCTTCGCCGGATCCCTCGGATCCAGTATCTTGGCCGCCCGGTCGAGGACGTCAGTCTTCTACCGAGCAATGTTGGGGCACCTCCGGGTGCGACAACAGGGCAAAGAAGCCGGATTTGACACGGCCAGCGGATGTGCTAGGTTATACAAGTTGCCACGGCGACAAAGAGAAAGAAACTTCTCCTAGTCTAACCGAGTATCTGCGTATGACGCAAGCAGCAACATCTTTCGATCACTCTCGTTGTGAAGCATCGTTTTCGGTGTGGAGGCGGGGTGTGTCCGATTCTTGAGAACTCAACAGCGTGCACTATGTTCAATGCCA